>NZ_BDJA01000035.1:0-243 GCF_003864275.1 Pseudomonas sp. SCT | reverse complement strand
CGGTTTTGATCAGGCGGGTTTCGAGGTCGATAGCGCATCGCATAATCGGCCCTATGTTACGCGCCGCCTGGAGCCGGAGGCAGTTTCCAGACGACGCTCAACATAAAGCCATTCTCATTATGCGAAACGCCCAATCAGAACGGGAGCTGCTGCCGCAGCATGTCGAGCCAGTGAAGATCGGCGACGACCATGCCGATGACGATGCCCAGGACGAGCACAACAAAATGGCTAAAGAACCCCCGG
>NZ_BDJA01000034.1:0-249 GCF_003864275.1 Pseudomonas sp. SCT | reverse complement strand
TTAGTCGCAGGTGGAGTCGAAACCGTAGTAGATGTACTGGTCTTAGTGCCGTCTTTATATGTATTGGTTACGGTCTTATCGGTAGAGGTAACACTGTTGGGTTTAGTGCCGTAATCAAACTGTATAGAGGGCAGAATTTCTGTAACAGTCGTGCTACCGGTGGAGGGGTCGGTGTTAGTGGTCGTACTGCCAGGAAGATCTACAGATGCAGGACCGGAAAAGGTTTCACTGTCTGGATAGTCAAAACTA
>NZ_BDJA01000033.1:0-252 GCF_003864275.1 Pseudomonas sp. SCT | reverse complement strand
ATTCACGGTCATTCCTCCTGCGGCTTGCCAGGCGGCGCGGCGGGGATGCCATCGCGAATCTCGTCGTCGTGATGGGCAATAAAGGATTTGAGCGTTTCGCGCATGTAGGCCGGGCTGCGGCGGTTACTGTTGCCAAGCCTCAGATCGAAGCCGTCGATGCCGAGTTCGAGCAGATGCTCGCAGCCGTTCAGTCGTCAGACAGCGAACCGGCAGCCGCGCAGGTCAGCGGTGGTGGCGACGAAATCACCGACG
>NZ_BDJA01000032.1:0-403 GCF_003864275.1 Pseudomonas sp. SCT | reverse complement strand
GAGACATCAGCCATTACCTGATGCATCGCTACAACTGGATCAGACCGCATCAATTCAACGACGGGCTGCCGCCTGCGGTGGCCGAAGAAAAACTTAACCCACTGTCCGGGATGGGTTGACCACTACAAGCCAGCTCTAACAACGCCAATGTTTGACACCCACATTCGACGCATTAAGCCCGGAAGCAGCGTTAACGTGCGGTTTGTGAATCATTACGCAGGCGTACCAAAGCAGAAATCCTCTCGACATCGGGCTCACCTTGGACCGGTCAGAGCTTAGGGACACTCTGAAGAAGACTTCCTGATTTGGCAAAATACCCCGATCCTACCCGCCGAGTAGCCCGATGAAGCAGATGACTTTCTCCGACGCCGAGTACGCCGGCAAGCGCAAGCAGACCCGCAAA
>NZ_BDJA01000031.1:0-1166 GCF_003864275.1 Pseudomonas sp. SCT | reverse complement strand
GGTGCACACGAGTATTGAGCATAGTCGAGATTGGTGCAGATGACTTCTGATATTGCGTGGTCAGGAGCCGACTGCACACCTGGCGTTACGCCCCGTCAATTGGTGCAGTCGTCTTCTGAAAATGACAGCTTGGGCCCTTCCTGGGATGTCTGACAAACCACCGTTTTCTGAACACCAGGGCAGAGGTCATGCAACACCCGTGTAACTGACGGTCGGGGCCGGCAACGATGCACGCTGCGCGGCGAGCCGCTTCTCATGCAGAGACGTGATGTGCTCATCCCACCCCGCGAGCCGATTCAGTTCACTGACGAACAGATGCGCTCGATGCTCGTCCAACTGCAACAGAAGCGGCAGCTCAAACAGGGACTCAGTGACGCCCAGCAGCAGGGGCGTGGCACACAGAATCGGGCCGCCCGTTCGAGGACAAACACCAATCGTCCAGACCCACCAGCGCTTGCCAGCGGCCAGCTCAACAAGTTCCTGCATGCTCATCTCAGCGCTCATGACGCTCCCTCCAATTTGCCCAGCCCCACAGGACAACGCTGATCGCGAGCAATCCCCAGATCCAGACCTCGGGAATTGGAATCTCTAGCCATTGCGCCGCGATTCCGGCCAGCAACGCCAGTCCAGGCATCAGGGCATGTCGCATGGTCCACCTCCGCTCATCATCGAACTGAACTCACAATATCCCTGACGCCCGGCGTGTCATGGCAACTGCCTGCAATTTTGCGGGTTCCTGACCTGGGGAATCGGGGGGAATTGCTGGGACACCTCAGGGGTGCGGCGAGGAATCGTCGGGACGCCTCAGGGGTGCGGTGGGGAATCGCTGGGACACCTCAGGGGTGCGGTGGGGAATCGCTGGGACACCTCAGGGGTGCGGTGGGGAATTACTGGGACACCTCAGGGGTGCGGTGGGGAATCGCTGGGCCGCCTCAGGGGTGCGGCTGGGAATCGCTGGGAAGGCTCAGGGGTGCGGCGGAGAATCCGTGGGGCACGCCAGCGGTACGACTGGGACGCCTCAGGGGCACAGCAGAGAATCGGATCGTGTCCCGGGAAGTGGTGTAACTGCCATGGCTCTGGCAGTCGAGTCTGCGGGGGCTCAGCTGATCACAGCGGATAGCCGAGCAGGTTGATTGTCACTGAGCGATTGCAGTCCCTCAAGCTGC
>NZ_BDJA01000030.1:0-1193 GCF_003864275.1 Pseudomonas sp. SCT | reverse complement strand
GGAAACTCTGAAAAAGACTTTCTGATTTGGCAAAATACCGCGACCCCACCCACCGAGTTTCCCGATGAAGCAGATGACCTTCGCCGACGCCGAGTACGCTGGCAAGCGCAAGCAAACCCGCAAGGAGTTGTTCCTGATCGAGATGGATCGGGTGGTGCCGTGGAAGGGCTTGATTGCTTTGATCGAGCCACATTATCCGAAGGGTGAAGGTGGCCGTCCGGCCTACCCGTTGATGGCGATGCTGCGTGTGCATCTGCTGCAGAACTGGTTCGGCTACAGCGATCCAGCGATGGAGGAAGCGCTGTACGAAACCACGATCCTGCGCCAGTTTGCCGGGCTGAACCTGGAGCGCATCCCCGACGAAACCACCATTCTCAACTTCCGCCGCTTGCTGGAGAAACACGAGCTGGCGGCCGGCATCCTCGCTGTCATCAATGGCTATCTGGGCGACCGCGGCCTGTCGCTGCGCCAGGGCACCATCGTCGATGCAACGCTGATCAATGCGCCCAGTTCGACCAAGAACAAGGACGGCAAGCGCGACCCGGAAATGCACCAGACCAAGAAGGGAAACCAGTATTATTTTGGCATGAAGGCCCACATCGGCGCCGATGACGAATCGGGTCTGGTGCACAGCGTAGTGGGCACGGCGGCCAATGTGGCGGATGTCACCCAGGTGGACAAATTGCTGCATGGCGACGAAAACGTGGTCTGCGCCGATACAGGCTACACCGGTGTCGAAAAGCGGCCCGAGCATGAAGGACGTGAAGTTATCTGGCAGGTGGCGGCACGCCGCAGCACCTACAAAAAACTCGATAAGCGCAGCGTGCTGTACAAAGCCAAGCGCAAGATTGAAAAGGCCAAGGCTCAGGTGCGCGCCAAGGTCGAGCATCCGTTCCGGGTAATCAAGCGCCAGTTCGGTTACACCAAGGTGCGCTTTCGCGGCTTGGCCAAAAACACGGCGCAACTGGTGACACTGTTCGCTCTGTCGAACCTGTGGATGGCGCGCCGACATTTACTGACGAATGCAGGAGAGGTGCGCCTGTAATGCGGGAAATGGCCACCGGAGTGGGGTCCGGGTGGCGAAAACGTAAGAAATACTCGTCGAATTGATTGTTTTTTGATCATTTGGCGAGTTTAAAAGTTGCGCTAGGTGGTATGCCGGGGAAATACATGGCTACTTCAGACCATCCCTA
>NZ_BDJA01000029.1:0-1193 GCF_003864275.1 Pseudomonas sp. SCT | reverse complement strand
TAGGGACACTCTGAAGAAGACTTCCTGATTTGGCAAAATACCCCGATCCTACCCGCCGAGTAGCCCGATGAAGCAGATGACTTTCTCCGACGCCGAGTACGCCGGCAAGCGCAAGCAGACCCGCAAAGAGTTGTTCTTGATCGAAATGGATCGGGTAGTGCCATGGAAGGGTTTGGTTGCCTTGATCGAGCCCCACTACCCCAAGGGTGAAGGCGGACGTCCGGCCTATCCGCTGATGGCGATGCTGCGGGTTCATTTGATGCAGAACTGGTTTGGCTACAGCGATCCGGCGATGGAAGAGGCACTGTACGAGACCACCATCCTGCGGCAGTTCGCGGGGCTGAGCCTGGAGCGTATCCCCGACGAAACCACCATCCTCAACTTCCGTCGCCTGCTGGAGAAACACGAACTGGCTGCTGGCATCCTGGCAGTTATCAATGGCTACCTGGGTGACCGTGGCCTGTCGCTGCGCCAAGGCACCATTGTCGATGCCACATTGATCAATGCACCGAGCTCGACCAAGAACAAGGACGGCAAACGCGACCCAGAGATGCATCAGACCAAGAAGGGCAACCAGTATTACTTCGGGGCCAAGGCACACATAGGTGTCGACGATGAATCGGGTTTGGTGCACAGCGTGGTGGTCACGGCAGCCAATGTCGCGGATGTCACCCAGGTCGATAAGCTGCTGCACGGCGAGGAGAACATGGTCGGCGCAGACGCCGGTTACACCGGCGTCGAGAAGCGTCCCGAACATGAAGGCCGCGAAGTCATCTGGCAGATCGCGGCCCGCCGCAGCACTTACAAGAAGCTGGATAAGCGCAGCGCGCTGTACAAAGCCAAGCGCAAGATCGAGAAGGCCAAAGCCCAGGTGCGCGCCAAGGTCGAGCACCCGTTCCGGGTGATCAAGCGTCAGTTTGGCTACACCAAGGTGCGCTTCCGAGGCCTGGCGAAGAATATGTCGCAGATGGTTACGCTGTTTGCGCTATCGAATCTGTGGATGGCTCGCCGACATTTACTGACCTCTGCAGGAGAGGTGCGCCTGTAATGCGAGGCATAGCCGCTGCGAGGTGCTCGCAGCGGCTCAAGCATCGAATTGAGCCGGCGACTTGATCGTTTTTTGATCATTATCCCGCTTTAAAATCAGCAGTGCCTGAAGTCAGTCAGAAAAACTCGACTACTTCAGACCATCC
>NZ_BDJA01000028.1:0-1235 GCF_003864275.1 Pseudomonas sp. SCT | reverse complement strand
TGTAGTGGTCTACTGATCCCGGACACCGATTTAGGCGAAAATCCTCGCCATCAAGAGGTGTTCGATGAGCAAGCAACGACGTACGTTTTCCGCCGAGTTCAAACGCGAGGCTGCTGCCTTGGTTCTGGATCAAGGCTATAGCCATATCGAGGCCTGCCGTTCGCTGGGCATCGTGGATTCGGCATTGCGCCGCTGGGTGAAACAGCTTCAGGACGAGCGTCAGGGCGTCACGCCGAAGAGCAAGGCGCTGACACCCGAGCAGCAGAAGATTCAGGAGCTAGAAGCCCGGATCAACCGGCTGGAACGGGAGAAAGCGATATTAAAAAAGGCTACCGCTCTCTTGATGTCGGACGAACTCGATCGTACGCGCTGATAGACCAGTTGAGTGAGCAGGAGCCGGTAGAAGTGGTCTGTTCAGCTTTCGATGTGGCGCGGTCGTGCTACTACGCCCATCGCCTTCGACGTCGCCGTGTCGATGCTCGTCGCGTTGCGCTACGTAGCCGGGTCAACGAGTTGTTTAGCCAAAGTCGAGGCTCGGCTGGCAGCCGAAGCATCCTGGGCATGTTGCGCGTGGACGGCGTGACGATTGGCCGTTTCCGTGTGCGTCGGTTGATGCGTGAGCTGGGCCTCGTCAGCAAGCAGCCGGGCTCGCACGCTTACAAGCAGGCCACAGTTGAGCGCCCGGATATCCCGAATCGGTTAAACCGCAAGTTCGCAGTCCAGCGCCCGAACCAGGTGTGGTGCGGCGACATTACCTACGTCTGGGCACAAGGTCGCTGGCATTACCTGGCCGCAGTGCTGGATCTGTACACACGACGGACGATTGGCTGGGCGTTTTCCACGAAGCCGGATGCTGAGCTAGTGATTAAGGCTCTCGACATGGCTTACGAACAACGCGGCCAGCCACAACAGGTGCTATTCCATTCGGATCAGGGCAGCCAGTACGCCAGCCGCCTCTTCCGGCAACGGCTATGGCGCTACCGGATGCAGCAGAGCATGAGCCGCCGAGGAAATTGCTGGGACAACTCGCCGATGGAGCGCCTGTTCCGCAGCCTGAAGTCGGAATGGATCCCAGCAACTGGATATCTGACAGCCTTGGAGGCTCAGCGAGACATCAGCCATTACCTGATGCATCGCTACAACTGGATCAGACCGCATCAATTCAACGACGGGCTGCCGCCTGCGGTGGCCGAAGAAAAACTTAACCCACTGTCCGGGATGGGTTGACCACTACA
>NZ_BDJA01000027.1:0-1383 GCF_003864275.1 Pseudomonas sp. SCT | reverse complement strand
GATCGTGTCCCACCAAGTGGTGTAACTGAGCGCCGCCAGAAACGCCGTCAGGCGTGAGAGAGGACGGCCACCGTGGTTTCCGGCTAGGTTGAGCTTGCCAACCAAACCATCACCGGAGAAACCACGATGACCAAGCACACTATCGCACTGGATGAGCTGGCCGAGAAAGGCCCGGATGCCGACCTGCTCCGGCACATGATCCAGTTCGTCGCCCAGCGCCTGATGGAGCTCGATGTGGAGACGCGCTGCGGTGCCGGCTACGGCATCAAGAGCGAGGAGCGCAGCAACAGCCGCAATGGCTACCGGGATCGCCTGTGGCAGACCCGGGCCGGCGACGTCGAACTGCGCATTCCCAAGCTGCGTCAGGGCAGCTATTTCCCGCCTTTCCTGGAACCCCGGCGCACAGCCGAGAAGGCGCTGGCGGCGGTGATCCAGGAGGCCTATGTGCAGGGCGTCTCGACCCGCTCGGTCGATGAGCTGGTGCAGGCCATGGGCATGAGCGGCATCTCCAAGAGTCAGGTGTCGCGCCTGGCAGGCGAGATCGACGAGCGCGTCCATGCCTTCCTCGACCGCCCCATCGAGGGCGACTGGCCCTACCTGTGGATCGACGCCACCTACGTCAAGGTGCGCGAGGCCGGACGCATCGTCTCGGTAGCGGTCATAATCGCCGTGGCGGTGAATACCGATGGCGTGCGCGAGGTGTTGGGCATGCGGGTCGGGCCCTCGGAGGCCGAGCCGTTCTGGACCGACTTCCTGCGCAGCCTGATGCGCCGTGGCCTGCGCGGGGTGAAGCTGGTCATCTCCGATGCCCACGAAGGGCTCAAGGCGGCCGTGGCCAAAGTGCTGAAGGCGACCTGGCAACGCTGCCGGGTGCATTTCATGCGCAACGCCCTGGCGCATGTCGGCAAGGGCCAGCGAACCATGGTGGCCGCGCTGCTGCGCACGGTATTCGCCCAGGATTGCGAGGACGAGGCCCGGCGGCAATGGCGCGTCGTGGCGGATCAGCTGCGCGAGCGCTTCCCGAAGATTGCTCGGCTGATGGATGGCTGTGAAGACGAGGTGCTGGCTCACATGGGCTTCCCCAAGGCGCACCGGCAGCAGATCCACAGCACCAACCCGCTGGAGCGGCTGAACGCCGAGATCAAGCGGCGCACCGACGTGGTAGGCATCTTCCCCAACGACGCCGCCATCGTCCGCCTGGTCGGGGCGATGCTGCTGGAGCAGAACGACGAATGGAGCCTGCAACGCCGCTACATGCAGCTTGAGGGACTGCAATCGCTCAGTGACAATCAACCTGCTCGGCTATCCGCTGTGATCAGCTGAGCCCCCGCAGACTCGACTGCCAGAGCCATGGCAGTTACACCACTTCCCGGGACACGATCC
>NZ_BDJA01000026.1:0-1882 GCF_003864275.1 Pseudomonas sp. SCT | reverse complement strand
CTATACAGTTTGATTACGGCACTAAACCCAACAGTGTTACCTCTACCGATAAGACCGTAACCAATACATATAAAGACGGCACTAAGACCAGTACATCTACTACGGTTTCGACTCCACCTGCGACTAACACTGACGTTAAGATAAATCCCAAAGTTGAAATTCAGGTCCCGACCGACTGTGACTTTATGCCTACTGTCTGCCGGTTTATTGACTGGGTAAAACAGCCGTTCACAGAAGAAGCCCCCGACCTTTCTGACCTCATTGATGATGAGGACTTTTCCGATTCCGTTACCATTTCCGGTAACGCAACATGCCCGGCTCCTACCATCATTGAAACTAGTCGTGGTTCATTCGAATTCAGCTGGCAGCCTGCGTGCACCTGGGCGGGCATGATCAAGCCTCTAGTTGTAATCGCTGCGCTTATCGCTGCCATCTATATCAGCCTAGGCATCGGGAGGTCTGACTAATGCCCGCCATATTGGTAACAATCGGCGTCTACATCATCTCTAGCGTTATTGCCAAGATATTCGTAGCTCTTGGTATTGGCGTATTCACCTACTATGGGCTTCTTTCCCTTGTTGAGCGGTTGGTCGACCAAGTTCAGCTCGCATTTGGCGGCCTACCTGCTCAAGTAAGTCAGGTCCTCAGTATTGCCGGTATTCCCGAAGCGCTCTCAATTGTTTGCAGCGCCTTTATAACTCGCGCCTCTATTCAGGCCATTCAAACCTTCTTTGGATCACGAGCATGATCACTCTAATTACCGCCGTCCCTGGTAGCGGCAAGACCCTTTATTGCATCGGTTTGATCCTCAAGGCAGTCGAGGAGGGCAGGCCCGTTTATTCCAACATCGCCGGCCTTAAAATTCCCCAGTGCCACCCAGCCCCGGACGACTGGCGTGACACGCCCGAAGGTTCTCTCGTTGTTTACGACGAAGCTCAGCAGCCTCACCTTTACCCCTCGACCGCTCACCGTGGCGAGGTCAAGGACGAGCGCCTACGCCAGATGGAAGTTCACCGCCACACTGGTCACGATCTCGTTTTCGTCAGTCAGTCGCCCAGCTTCCTGCATCACCACATCCGCAAGCTGGCCGGCGAGCACATCCACCTCTATCGCGCCTTTGGCGCCAAGATCGTCACGAAATACACCTGGCAGCACACCGTTGATTCTCCAAATGATCGAGGCGAGCAGGGTAGAGCGGATAGCGTCCCTTGGAAGTTCCCGAAGGAGCATTTCAAGTATTACCAGTCGGCCACGATCCACACGCACAAGTTCAAGATGCCCAAGAAGCTCGCTGCGCTCTTGTTCTTCATCGTTGCTGTTGCTGGCCTTGTTATCTGGAACGCCTCAACGAACGAAAGCAGCCTCCTGACCGGCTCAGGTGCTGACAGCCATCAACCTGTTACCTCTGCAATGGCAGCGCCTTCTGAGCCCAGTGGTGTACGCGCAGCGGCCACCACGGGCCAGAAGAAAGCGCTGCCAGCTACGACAACCCTTTATGACTGGTCAGAAACCGAGACGGCCAAGCCTGTCGCCGGTTGTATCTACAACGCGACTCGCTGCCAGTGTTTCGACGCTTCCGGTGCGCTCTACGCGATGGCTCATGCACAATGCCTGTCCGTGGCATCGAACATGCTGCCCCGATCAATCAACGTAGGAGGTTCAAGCCGTGGGTCTTCAAGACAGGGAATGGTTTCAGGAGAGTCGCAACAATCGCTCCTCGGCGCGAATCCATTTGCCGAGGCAGCAACCGCGGCGCCGGGGGTTCTTTAGCCATTTTGTTGTGCTCGTCCTGGGCATCGTCATCGGCATGGTCGTCGCCGATCTTCACTGGCTCGACATGCTGCGGCAGCAGCTCCCGTTCTGATTGGGCGTTTCGCATAAT
>NZ_BDJA01000025.1:0-4366 GCF_003864275.1 Pseudomonas sp. SCT | reverse complement strand
TATAGAGGGCAGAATTTCTGTAACAGTCGTGCTACCGGTGGAGGGGTCGGTGTTAGTGGTCGTACTGCCAGGAAGATCTACAGATGCAGGACCGGAAAAGGTTTCACTGTCTGGATAGTCAAAACTACCGGGGACACTATCAAGTATTGAGGGTGCGGAATCCGAGGCAACTGATGTGTCTTGTATACCACCAAGAAGTGAATCTATATCAGTATCTGTAACAGGGACCCGCCCTCCTGGCTGAGGGGGGGTATCGTACTTTTTCCAAACTCCGGAGGTTCGATAATTGCCAGCTTGGTCATAGGAGTAGCAGGCGCCGCCTGAGGTGCCGCCAGCCTGGAACCACCATTGATAATTTGCAGCGGTATAAAGCGCCTTACATGCTTCAGTGGCGCTTCCGTAGCTGCATGGAACTGAAATACCACCGGGGTAGTAGGCTGTATAACAGCTAGTAGCAGTCGTTGTAGTGGGCTTAGTCAACGTACCGTCAGTCATCACCCAATCGACAGCAGCAAGAACGCCGCCAAGCCCGGCAGTCGCGACAGCCTTGCCGGGATTAACCTTCAGAAGTTGCTTTGCGCCTGCAGCCCACTTGGAGAAGGTGAACGAGCGTTTATAGGTTACTGGGACGGTCGCTTTAACGCCCGACTGGGTTGACACAGGGGCTTCCCAGTTACGGGAATCGCTAAACGCGAAGCCCGGTGAACCAGGGGTATATGTCTTTTGTATATCGGAAGGAGTGACAATAATGGTGCGAGATGCACTCACTTCGACGCTGTATAGAACAGCAGCCAGAACGATGAAACCATAACGAAAACAACTAGCCATCCTGAATACTCCCAGCTTGAAACGTCCATTATTAGCTCCAATAAAAAAGGGGGCCGCTAAGCCCCCTAGTTGCCGAGGCTCGAATTAACGAGCGGAGCGGCGGAAGTACGCGAACGCAACAACAACCAGAACAACGACGAACATAGCGCCGCCGATGGTCTGGACATCACCCTTGAGGGCATCAATAGCGGTGAGAACTTCAGCGGGGATCATGGAGCCTTCCATAATTCAATTCCTTTCGTGGGATAAGAGAAAGCGCGTTAATAAGCCACAGCCCCAGGAAGCGCCGTAACACGCAACAACGGCCCAGCCTAGTTTCAGCCCATCAGTTACACCGAGAGGCGGAATTATTGACGACTGCACAACCCATGTTTGGCAGATGCCGTTAACAAGTTCAGTACAGACGTATGTATGCATTAGTTAGCACCTGCTGCCTTCTGCTGAGCCGTTGCAGCTGGGTTCGGCGCAGGCTGAGGGCGAACCTCTTGCAGGCGCAGCGGAGTGCCAGCCAGCAGGTAATCGATGTTGTGGTAGCGGTCGTTCACCTCGCAGGTGACCGGCATGAAGACCTCGACGCCGACCTGTTGCCGGTAGGGGTTGTGCAGGCCGTTCTTGATCGAGTCACCAAACACGCGCGCCTTGACAGTGGTGGTGACGTCGAAGCCGTCGCGATCCTTGGCGGAGGTTTGAAGCGCAACAATGGCCCAGCGCTTGTCCGGTTCGCCTTTGTCTACTACGCCGAGGACGGTGCCTTTGATGATGTGCATGGTGTTCTCCAGAGTCAGAAGCCGAACAGCTCGGCTACACAGGGGGTGCCTTTGGCCTCGAATTCGAGGAACCACTGGCGTTCGGGCTTGGTGCCCTGGTCTTTGCGCTGATCGAGAGCAGCGAAGGTTTCAGCGACCTGCTGTTGCAGGACGGACGTGTTAACGGTCGCGTGAGTGCGGCGGTACTGCTCAAGGCGTTCGCGCTGGGAGCGGCTGAGCTGGCCGCCCTGGAAGCTCACAGTTCGCATTGGAAGCTCCTGTCAATCCGGTCGAAGGCAATGCCGTAAACGTGAAGGTGCTGAGCCGAGTAGATGGTCAGGGCGGCATGACTGATCGCACCGGAGACGTAGAGGCCACGGGCAAAGCCGTCGAGTTCGGCACTAGCAAAGGCCAGTTCGTAATGATCCGAAGCTTTCTTGATGGCACACAGAAGGCGAATGCGCTCTTGCTCAGCTGGTGGCATCGGAGAGAGGTCGAAGGTCATGCCATGAGCCGGCACGCAGGCTACGGCGGTAATCATGCAGCCACCTGCAAATGATTCGGACGGCGGTACCAGGTCGGCATCGGGAGCACGTCAACCGGGATGACTTCGCGGCTGGCGGTGTGAACGATTGGGCGGACTTTGAGTGCATCGCACGGGTTGGCAATGTCGATGCCGATACGGCGCAGGCGGGCGCGGTGGGTCTGGACAGACGACTTGTTGAAGTCGAACTTGGCTTTGCCTGTCATCCAGAGCATTGCGTATTGGGCGGTCGTGTATGCCGCCTTGGTGCTGGTCACGATCTTCTCGGAAACGAGGTGATCCGCGATGGTTTCAAAGTCCATAGCCGTTACCTTCAGTCGGTCGTCTATCTTCAGAAATGCGTCATGTATGGTCTGGAAGCGGGCCTCGTCGAACATCCCCCACCACGCGAGGCCTTCTCGCAGCAGGTATTCACGCTTTAGCTCTTGCTCCATGCGGACGACACCGTGCTCTTCGCAGTAGGCAATCAGATCGCGCAGGTACTGGACCTCTGGCGAATCGTCACCGAAGTTTTTGCGGGCCTTAGGGAGCAGGAACTTGAGAATCGCTTTGGCCTTGATGTAGGCCTTCCGATACTGGTCGCGGGCCTGCCAATCGACGGTGCAACCGTCTTCATAGAGCTTGCCGACCTTGTATCCGGCCCGCTGGGTGCTCAGGGAGGACACATACTGAAGTTCGTTGCCCTTCCCTACTGCGCGGTTCGTGGTGAGGTCGATACGCGTGATGCGCATGCCGTCGCCGATGGTGGTGTGCTTGTGCGCCTTCTCAACAGTCTTGATCCAAGCGCCCGCGTCCCCTTCCCTTTCGGCCTGCTCAACGGCGGATGACTTGCCCGTGATCTTGCGACTGACGACGCGGGAGGACTCAGCCTGCATGAAATCGAGCCGAGTGCAGCGCGTAAGAGCAGGCAAGCCGTACTCAGCAAGGATGCGGTTGTAAACCGCGACGCACTGATCGACGGTGCGGAAGCCAAACAGGTTGTCGAGGCGATCAACAGCGCTCGGGTTGCCCTGGACAATCAGCTTGCGACCATCGACACGGATGTTGATGGACGTTGTGTAAGAGCCTTCATGCTTCCAGCCGGGCTGAGTGACGCTGAGGCGTTCACCAGTTTGGGCGCAATAGCGCTCGATGGTGATATCAGCGACTTTCGGCAGATCGAACGGATACACCTGCTCTACCGATAGGTAGTCGATGAACATCGCGCTTGATCCGTCTTGATGCATTTCAACTCCGTCTGCACGCATGCATGCAAATCACATTGGCGAGCAATGTATACGGAGGAACTTGCATGCGTCAACACAAATCACATGCATGCACGTAGACTTCGGGGAATCATTTAATTATGGATAAATTGACAATGCCTGCGACCTTGCGACTGTCGAACGCCGAGCAAGAGGCGTTGCGGCAAAAGTGCATAGAAATCAACAAGTTACTTGTAAAGCAGGGGCGAATGCCGCTCAAGGACAGCGAGCTAGCGCACATAATCCTTGATAAATCAGTGAATTGCGTTCAAGTGAACAGCAAAGGAGAGGTCGTTCTTGAGCTGGAATAGCTCGCGGTGACCATGGGATTCCGGGGTAAATTGGGGGTGTTACAGCACCCCCACCGCCGACCAGCTGAAAAGCGCTGCTGAAACCGAGCAACGTCGTGACCTGACCAGAGGCGGTGCTGACGGTCTTGGGAGAGCGGCAGAGAGACGCCCGGAGCGGTCCATTTGGGCAGATCGGGGCGCGGGTTGAGTTGGTCGTGGGACAGTGGGACGAAGATCGCGAGAAGCCTCCTGAGGGCCGTATAGGCCGCTGGGGGCTTTTTTGTGGGTCGATGGTTGCGGCCCCTTCGGGGGTATCGTCGCAGGCGCTATGCAGAACGACAGGAGGCAGTGCAGGCGACTAATCGCCGCGAGCGGCGAGGTCGAGGCCAGCAGGACAGGTCAAAGCAGGTTGATTCGCTCAGCGATCTGCCGCAACTCGTGCAGGACGGCATCGAGCTGGGCACCTTCGTCGTCAAGCTGGGCGACGCGCTTTCTCAGTTCGCGGATCTCGGCGACAAGTCGCGGGTAGTCGTCGAGGATCCACGTTATTGCGTCGGAGCCCTTTCGGCCCGGCGCATACAGCTCGGCGGTTTTGATCAGGCGGGTTTCGAGGTCGATAGCGCATCGCATAATCGGCCCTATGTTACGCGCCGCCTGGAGCCGGAGGCAGTTTCCAGACGACGCTCAACATAAAGCCATTCTCATTATGCGAAA
>NZ_BDJA01000024.1:0-4845 GCF_003864275.1 Pseudomonas sp. SCT | reverse complement strand
TATTAAGTTAGGTGGAATGCTTTTGAGCTAGGCTGAATCCGTTGACGCTCAGGGGGCGCCCATGACCACCACCCCATTGCACAAGCAAGTGTTAAGTCGTTATTCCAGTGTACAAGCTTGGCTGGAGCTCTTGGGTAATCTGGGGCGTGCGCCGGCCACCCTTGACGCCTATGGCCGTGCCCTTGCGCATTACTTATTGCATTGCGAAGGGAGTGGGCTGAAACCCGAATCCGCGACATTCGAACAAGTCACGCTCTACATCCGTGAGCTGCTACCTGGCGCAAAGAGCGCGGTGGCGAATTCAACCTTGCACCAGCGGCTTACTGCTATCCGGTTGTGGTACGACCACCTCGTTTTTCAGGGTCTTTGCGAGCACAACCCCGTGCCCCGCGGACAGCATGGTCGGCTGGCCCAAGTGCCTGGACATGGAGGGTTTGTCAGGGGCTTGCTCCCACGGCTGATTAAGTTGCCAGACATTCCCACCGATGAGCAGTGGCGACACTTTCTCAGTATTGCGGCCAGGTCGTCTATCCGTGATCGACTAATGCTGTCGTTGGCGTATTTCGGGGCTCTTCGCCGTGCCGAGTTGGTGGCCTTGCGTATTGAGGATTTAGACGTTGCACACCGACTGATCTCGGTGCGAGCGGAAACGACCAAAGGCAAACGCAGCCGCGTCGTGTGCTACAGCCCAGACATTGCACCTGTCTTGATAGAGCATCTACATGCTCTTCGCGGCGCTGGCTGGATGCGAGGTTCGTTGTTTCGATCAGCATCAGATCGTAATCGAGGCTCGCCACTGTCCCGTTGGGCGTGGAGTAAAACGGTTGAAGGGTGGGCCAAGGAAGCGAAACTATCGCACCTGAGCACTCATACCTTTCGCCACCTTCGGCTTACCCATCTGGCCCGTGCGGGCTGGAAGCTCCATGAACTGACCACGTATGCTGGACATCGAGACCCCAAAACCACTTTGATTTACCTGCACCTATCTGGCGCGGATTTAACCGCAAAGATGGCGCACTCCGTCGGCAGTCTCGATGCTCGGATGTTCTGTGAACTCTTTGGGTCTGAGGCATTGCTATGAGCACCCCCTCAGTCACCCCTTATGTTCCGTTCGACGCGAGCAAGTACGTACGTCAGAGCGATCTATCGAAAATCGAGCTGAGCATACTTTCGAATCGCTCTCACCGTTCAGACTGGGGCTACCTCCAATCAGAGATACCTGAGCTCATGAGGCCGCTAGCTGATATAGCGGCGCACAGCGGCGTTTCTCAGCGATTAGCCATTTCATCAGTGGCAGTCATTCTCTGGAATGTCAGCAAAACCGGTAAACCCTACTGGTGTTGGTCTGAGTCGCAGTGGTTGACCTTGCTCAGTAATCGAGCAGGATCACGACCATATCTCGCTTCCGTTGCTTACCATCTCGGCGATTTTCGAACCCCGCAGCGTATCGCCAAATTCCGGCAGCCGGCGATATATGCTTCTTTTATCTTCGGCCATGCCGTGTTCAGACATGAGCACGTTCGCTTGAGCCAAGCGTTGAGATCGCTGGGCTACGCTGCTCGCCATCTTGAGCAGTTCCTTTCCAACGTGCTGGGTGCCTTGATGCTGGAAAACGGCGATCCGCGGTTGGAGACATTCACCGAGGAACTGCTACTGAAGGGCCAACAGCATCGAAGCGAAGGTGTCGCGAGATCGGTCGGAAAGGTATCTCACGGCCTCGCTGCCATGGGGATTTTGGCGAAACCTTTACGCATGCGAGGCTATACCTGTTGGCGGGCGAAAAGCATCGAAGGCATCGATCCGACTTGGGCAATGTGGTGCCGTCGATGGCGAGACACTTCCACCTTGCGTCCACGCACACGTGAAAGCAATTACAGTTTTATCTTGAGGACCGGTGTCTGGCTAGCGCGCGAGCAATCAGGAATGGCGGCGCCTACCGATTGGAGCATGTCCACTTGCGCTGCATTTATTGCTGCCGTCGACCGGATGACGGTCGGTGAGTGGGCTTTGGAGTCAGCGAAGGGAACACAGCTAAAGGGGCTTGGTCAGCCTATCGCTGCCAACTCGAAGCGCGGCTTTCTACATGCCTTGCGACGATTTTTTACAGACTTTGAACTCTGGGGATGGGGTCGTTTGAAGTTCAGCCCCCGGCATCACCTCGCCACCCCGCGATCCGTGACATTCAACTCGGGTATCAACCCGCGGGTAATTGATGACTCGACCTGGCTCAAGCTGATTTGGGCGAGTCTAAATCTTGAGCGTAGTGATCTGCTTTCGGAGATTCACTATCCGCTGTCGATGGTTCAAGCCATTGCTGTAGTGTGGACGCACGCTGGTTTGCGCAGCAATGAAATCATGCGCTTGGATAAAAGATGCGCGCATCCTCAGACCAATGATGTGGTACACGAGGATGGGACCATCGTTCCAGCAAAAACTTTATGCTATCTCGATATTCCTGCCAGCAAGACGTTCAAAGCTTTCGTCAAACCTGTAGCGGTGGTCGTGAAGGAGCGCATTGACGCCTGGCTGGAGGACAGGCCTGCTAACCAGGCCGCTTTGCTGGATGAGCGAACCGGGGAAAAAGTTAGCTACCTATTTCAGTTTCGAGGCAAGCGCATAGGCTCCAGTGTCATTAATGGCACCATCATTCCAATGCTATGCGCCAAGGCGGGTGTGCCACTGGAGGACAGTCGCGGGCGAATCACCAGCCACCGGGGACGTGCCTCCGCAGTGACGGCGCTCGCCAGCGTCCCTCAGGGCATGTCGCTGATCGAGCTAATGCAGTGGTCGGGACATAGCTCGCCGAATTCGACTTTGCATTACATTCGAATTCGGCCTACCAAGCTGGCAGCATCCTTCGTTAAAGCCGATCAAATGGCCCATATGGTCTCCGTTTTGATCGATCATGACGTAATTGTTCGCCATTCAGATGCCCCCTACACCTTCTATGACTTGGGCGACTCGTATTGTTCAAATCCCTTCTGGAGCAGCTGCCCACATCGCATGGCCTGTGCGGGGTGTGACTTCAACTTGCCGAAAGCCAGCGCAAGGGCCCAAGCATTGGAAAGCAAATCGTCTATCGGACGGTACTTGGAGGCCGTGCCTTTAACTCCCGACGAGCGAGCCATTGCCGAGGGCGACTTGGAAAAGCTGGAGAGCCTCATTCGAAAGCTGGACAATGTGCCGGCTCTAGACGGCAGGATGCCGAGGAGATCGATGAGAGAAAGAGGAGGCTATAAGTAGAAAAGTTCTTAAGCGACTAGTGGCTCGCTAGACATACCTGTCGCGTTACTCCTAAGTTATGCGACACACTAGATTTTTCGGGGTTTTGCTGGGCTGCGGGTGTCGCAGGAGTGTGCCGCACGTAGATCGAAGTTAAACCTGATGCTAGGCCGGCTCATGCACTAGCCGGATGTCGATTTCTCTGTCGACATACTGCCACTCCACCGAGGCTCGGAGTTCGGCCAGAAGCCTGTTAAAGGCCGTCTCATCAGACGGGGAATATTCGAACCAAGTCAAGAAGTCGAAGGGTTCGTTCTCGCCCAGGTCCCGACAATGGTGGAGGCGGCGGGCCACAGCAGGGAGATATTGGAGCCCGATGTGAATGTGACGGGACTGTTCCTCAAAAATCTTCCGGCGTTCGTCTTGAGACAGTCCCCACCATGAGGGGTTTTTCCGGATAGGGATCAGGGCGGCGCAGGTAGCCTCTGCTCGACCCAAGCTTGGCTGCTTCGCCACGAGACGATCCTTCTCTTCACGCACGACATAGCGCTCGTTACTCGTTATCCCGCGAAGGAGCCATTTGGTGCCCGGAGGCTGCGGCGAAACAGAGCCAGCGGCTACGTTGAGCCGTGGGATTCCAGGGAGAGGGGCTCCTGCCACGGCATTCATCGCAACAACGCGCCAAACCCCCGTTTCTCCACCAGCGAACGTAAATACTCGTGTATTCATCAGGTTCCTCTCAGGCCTTTCGCCTATTTCTCAGATAACGCAAAACCTGCACTGCCCGGCGCAACCACGGAGACAAATATGAAAGGTCCTGGACCAGAGTTCACGGCACCATGTACTTGCCCAGGTTTTGCAATGGCAATATCTCCAGCTTTAAGATGAATTTCTACGCCGTTGCCTTGATAATACTTGGCCTCACCTGAGATAACCGTCCAAGTATCTTGGCCGTGAGGATGGACATGGGCAGCTATTTCCTGCCTAGGGTAGGCGTGCCAAACTACAACGACAGAATCGTTGGTCTCCAGAACAACTGAACGGATCGGTTCGCCGTTAGACGGACGGACATATTCGTCCACCGAAAAAATCCGCGATTCCGTTTCTGCTTTCATGTTCACACTCCATTCCTGCACCGCAAGGTGACGTGCATCTGGCACTAACACCAAGACGAAGCCTTGATCTTGATGGGGGCGGAGAAGCTCGACACGCCGAACGGCATCATGAAGAGCACTTTCATGCGGCACCAACCATTTCTTTTAACGACACGAGGCTCGTATGCACATGACGATATGTACTTGAGCGCCTTTCGGAAAAGCTATGTTATAGGACGGAGACCGTCAATACTCCGTCGTGGGTAGGCATGACAGAACGGTAGGATAACGGCGACGTTTTGGTCATATGTACATGGGAGGGCGGTTCACCGCTCGGCAGGGGTGTTGTCGATGGACAGGTGTCCGCCTTCGATGTAACAGATCAGCTTTGACCGGTTACTAACAGGATGACCGGATGATCCGGTGAGCGACGGCGATCTCCTCAGAAGCTACAGCCATACCGGTTGGGTATGAGAAGCTCCAAGGGCGAGCATGGCCCGGTTCTTATTGACTTTCTATTACACATAAA
>NZ_BDJA01000023.1:0-5083 GCF_003864275.1 Pseudomonas sp. SCT | reverse complement strand
CAGAACCAAGGCAGCAGCCTCGCGTTTGAACTCGGCGGAAAACGTACGTCGTTGCTTGCTCATCGAACACCTCTTGATGGCGAGGATTTTCGCCTAAATCGGTGTCCGGGATCAGTAGACCACTACACAACTGTGTGGGATCAGATGTTTGGAACCTTCTACGACAGCGCCGGGAAGCTGGGCGAGGCTGAGGTTGGATTGCATGAAAAGGACTACCCCAGAAATTATTTCGGGCAATTTATTGATCCTGTTCATCCAACATCTGCTTACCCGGCCGGTCACAATTCTTCAGAGCAGGATGAAATCCGCAACACGTAGCTAGAACGGGTGGAGTCAGCAATGCCAAACATACCGCGTGACACCGGATTGGACAGTACTTGGGCCTTTTTGCGAGATCCCTACCGATTTATCTCCACGCGCAGTAAGTTTCATCAATCGCCTGTGTTTCAAACTCGCTTGATATTACAGAAAACTCTGTGCCTAACAGGTGCCGAAGCTGCTCGCTTGATTTGCGACCCTGACCGATTCGTTCGCCAGAACGCTGCGCCCAAGCGACTGCAAAAAACCTTATTCGGACAAGACGGTGTCCAAGGTTTGGACGGTGATGCGCATCGTCACCGAAAGGCCCTCTTCATGGGAGTGCTCACACCCGCGAACGTGCAGGAACTAGCAGAGTTGAGCGAGGTTCGTTGGAGGGAGTATGCGCGAACTTGGCGTCCCGGTGAGTCAATCGTCCTCTACGATATTGCTCGCGAAATTTTGTGCCGCACCGTGTGCGAATGGGCCGGTACTCCACTCGCTGAAAGAGATGTTCAGCAATGGACTCAAGATCTTGCAGCACTTTATGAGCACGCCGGCGCGATCGGTCTCCAGCACTGGCAGGCACGACGGGCGCGTCGCCGATTGGAACAGTGGGCGGCAGAGCTCATTGAACCCACTCGTGCTGCTCTCCCTACACCAGAGCAATCGCCTCTTGAGCGCATCGCCCATTACAAGGATCAGCAGGGACAGCCGTTGGACCTACATACCGCATCAGTGGAACTGCTGAATTTGCTACGGCCGACGGTAGCCGTCTCGGTATTCATAACCTTTGCAGCGCTAGCGCTGCACAAACATCCGGGTTGTCTGAGAAACCTGCAGTCGGGAGATGAAAGAGATATAGGTTGCTTTGTGCAGGAAGTGCGGCGTTTCTACCCCTTCTTCCCAGCGATCAGCGCTCGCGTGAAAGAAGATTTTCTATGGGAAGGATTTGCCTTTGGCAGGGGCACCTTAGTCCTGCTGGACTTATACGGAACCAATCACGATTCCCAGCTCTGGGAGGAGGCAGATCGTTTCAAGCCTGAGCGCTTTCGATCCAACTCTCCGTCGCCATACTGCTTCATCCCACAAGGACCAGGCGACCCGCATGTTAACCATCGCTGTCCAGGTGAAGGCGTCGCCGTCGCATTGATGAGCGTTGCTGTTCGCTTCCTGGCTCGCTCGCTCCAATATGAGGTTCCCGAACAGGATCTATCAATCACCTGGGACCGATTGCCGGCACTGCCCCGAAGCCACTTCGTCATGCGGAATGTGCAAATTACAACATAAGTTTGCCGTTTAACGAAGCGAGTCTCGCCCATCCCCAGATATGAATGGTGGGGCATGGCGTTAAGCTGCACAGAGCAACCTCGGCAATCGGGATACTCAGAATAAACTGTTCACAGTCACTCCCCCAGTTGCGTCACTTCCGAAGGGCGTTATGACTTATTGTCGGCTGGTATCGTCCAGATTCAGCGCAACAGGCAGGTCAGTCGGCGCCAGGCAAACGCCCTCGTCACTGCAGGCTTGCACCCGTACAATCATTTCGAGCCTGCCTACCTTTTCCAGCACGGCGGTCTGTTTTTCGTCGGGCCGCAGCCGAATACTTGCACCGTCGTCATACACCTCAAGGGCGGTGTCACCCAGCACAATGTCGCTGAGCCGGCCGCGCGGGTACTGCGTCGGGATTTCAAGCGCCTGGCCGTTGACTGAAGAACTGACGACGGTGGGAATCAGGAATTCCATGGAGGCCGGGTTTGCATTCACGTGCCAGCCCGGTTCAATGTTCAGTGTTAAAACGAAATCACCCGTCTTTCCCGCCATTGCTGCGTCGCCGTTCGAAAGAGTGAGGCGGACCTTATCAGCTGAATTTGCCAACCCTGTTCGGGCCGGAACCGGGGCTTCAAGACCGGCACGTTCAGTCTGGGCAGCGTCGAGGTTGTTTCCGTTGGTGTCGATAAACATGAACGCAGCGATCGCGATCAGAAAAACCACTACTCCAGCCAGCAATCCTTTGTGTCGAATCACCATAATTGGTCTCCAGTATCTAAGGTTGTGGGTTTCCGGTGCGATTGATAGCTTCGACCAAGCTGTCGGTGTCAAAAAGCCCCGTGAAACGGGCGATAACGGTGTCGTCACGGTCAACAACCACTGCGAAGGGTAAGGCCTGCCCGCCGGTCGCAGTTAATAGCGCATCTTTTTCTGGGTTGCTCGCTGTCACGTCAACTTGTATGGGCACCATCTTGGTGCGCCGCACGGCTTCGGCCACAGCGGCCTCCTGGTAGACCGTGCGCTCAAGTATCTTGCAGTTGATGCACCAGTCGGCGGTGAACTCCAGCAAATAGGGTGTGCCCTGGGCTTTTGTCTCCGTCAGTAGTTTTGCGGAGTAGGGTTGCCAGACGAGTTCGTCTTCGCTGTTGCCCAGCGGGGATGCGAATTCCACAGTCATCGCAAGGGCAAGGCCTGCCGCCGTTGTGGTGATCACACGCACGGTACCATTACCCTGGACGAAACGGCGGGCACCCCAGGCCAGCACCAGTGCCAGCCAAGACCACCATAGCCAGGGATAAACCGCTTTGGGCACCAGGCTCGCGCTGAAAAAGACGGCTGCGGCCAGCAAGACCAACGCGAGCACTTCTCTAATGACCAGGGTCCAGGGCCCCGCCTTGGGCAACCGGCTCAGCCAATCGGGTTTGAGCATCAATGCTGCGTAGGGCAGCGACAACCCCAGCCCGATACTGCCGAATATCCCCATACTTACCGGCGTCGGCTGGGTAACGGCAAAGGCTAGGACTCCGCCCAGGAAAGGACCGGCGCAGGGTGCGGCCAAAACCGCACTCAATAACCCTGATACGAATGCTTCAAAGTAGCGCCGGCCATGGACCGAGGCGGCGAACGCCGGGATCGGGATGGGCAAATCCAGCCAGGTGACCACCGCAAACCCGACCATCAAGGCAACAAGGACTCCAACGAACACCGCAGACTGAAACAAAGTGCCCCAGCTCCACTGCAGAAGTGCGGTCAGTCCGCCCAACGTCAGGAAAAACGCGAGTGTTCCTGCGGTGAACGCCAATGCCGCCAGCACGCGGTGCGATCGTTGGCTGCCCGCCTCTCGTAAGATGGTCCGGACCTTAATGGGAATTGCAGGCAAAACGCAGGGCGTCAGGTTGAGCAGCAAACCTGCCACTATCGCCATTAAGAGCTGGCCGGCGATGAGTAAAGAGGGAATTTGATCCATCACTCAGCTATTCCCAGCCCCTTCCCACCCTTCCTGGCCGGAACGTCCGGTCTGACCCCGCCATTGGCTGCTTGCATACTTAAACAGCAGATTTTTTGAGTGCTCATATCTCTTCTCCATATAGACCCCGTCCTTTGAGTTATTGGCAAACGTCAGCTATCGGTAACGATTATCGCATCGGCTTCAGGCATCGCGAAGAGATGACATTAAGGAGACGCTGAACAATTAGCCAATTCTCACCGTCCCCCTTTTTCAACCCGGTTTTTTCAACCTACCGGCCTTATTCTGCGTTTCTTGGGCCGATTTCTACCCTGATTTTGCTGATTAGCGGGCCAGCCCCGCCTTTCGGACGGACTTATCCCGCCGTCCGTTGCAAATACCGCTTGGCCAGTACCAGATTGGCCAACCCAAACAGACTGAACAACTGCGCCGTATTCTTTTCCAGTCCACGGTAGCGAACCTTACGATGATTGAAGCGCACCTTGATCACCTGGAAGGGATGCTCGACCTTGGCACGCAGCTGCGCCTTGGCGTATTCGACTTTGCGCTTGACTCGGTACAGCACGCTGTCTTTGCCGTGATGTTTGTAACTGCTTGGCCGTGCTGCAATCGACCAGACAACGTCCCGTTCAGCATGCTCCGGTCGCTTGGCCGCACCAGTGTATCCAGCGTCACCCGAAACATAGGTTTCGGCGCCGTGCAGCAACTGATCGACCTGGGTGACATCCGCCACGTTGGCGGCAGTCCCTACCACGCTGTGCACGAGTCCCGATGTGGCGTCGACACCAACGTGGGCCTTCATCCCGAAGTGCCATTGATTGCCTTTCTTGGCCTGATGCATCTCAGGATCACGCTTACCTTCTCGGTTCTTGACCGAGGGCGGCGCGGCGATCAGGGTAGCGTCGACGATAGTGCCTTCCTTGAGCAGCAGACCCCGGCTGGCCAGATGCTGGTTAATCGTTTCAAACAGCACCCGCGTTAGCTGATGGGTTTCCAGCAAGCGGCGAAATCGCAACAAGGTAGTGGCATCCGGTGCCGACTCACGGCCCAGGTCGATGCCGATGAAACCACGAATGGCCTGGCTGTCGTAGACGGCATCTTCGGTACCTTCATCGGAGAGACCGAAACACTGCTGCACGACATACATGCGCAGCATGCGCGACAACCCAATCGCAGGGCGTCCACGCTTGCCTGTGGTGTCGCTATAGAACGGCGCCACTTGCGCCTCCACTTGTGCCCAGGGCACCAGCTGTTCAAGGTCAGCCAGGAAGCGATCTCGGCGAGTCTGCTTTTTCTTGCCGGTATATTCGAGTTCGGAGAAGGTCTTCTGCACGCGCGTAACAAAGCTCATGGAGGGGGCTGGTTGAGGGGGCTCAGTGTGCCAAGGGTGGGGGCGGCTGGCTATTTATGCAGTGTCTCCCTAGGGACACTCTGAAGAAGACTTCCTGATTTGGCAAAATACCCCGATCCTACCCGCCGAGTAGCCCGATGAAGCAGATGACTTTCTCCGACGCCGAGTACGCCGGCAAGCGCAAGCAGACCCGCAAA
>NZ_BDJA01000022.1:0-5829 GCF_003864275.1 Pseudomonas sp. SCT | reverse complement strand
GAAATAAACGGTTGACGTTAGTTTTCAGGCTCCTATAATGCGCACCACTTCCGGCGCAGTCCTTAAGCAAAACCTCTTGTAAATCAAAAGGTTAGCGAAATAAAAGGGTTGCACGGATGGCGGATTCGAGTAGAATGCGCCGGGCTGACAGGGTGGCGGTTGAGTCCTGTTGGTGGCTTCGGTCAGGTTGATCGGAGGCGGTTGAAAGAGGTGGTTGACAGCGGTTTTGAACGCTGTATGATTCGCCTCCCGCTGACGAGAGATGAGAGTTGATCGAAAGCGCAAGCGGTTGAGAAGAAACGAAAAATTCTTCAAAAACAGCTTGACAGGTAACAAGGCTGCTGTAGAATGCGCGGCCTCGGTTGAGACGAAAGACTTGATCGAAACGCTCTTTAACAACTGAATCAAGCAATTCGTGTGGGTGCTTGTGAATGTAAGACTGATGGTCAGATAGATTATCAGCATCACAAAGCAACACTCGTTTATTCGAGAGTTACTCTTTACTTGTAAAGAGATTTGCGATTGCTGAGCCAAGTTTAGGGTTTTCTCAAAACCCAAGCAGTATTGAACTGAAGAGTTTGATCATGGCTCAGATTGAACGCTGGCGGCAGGCCTAACACATGCAAGTCGAGCGGATGAGTGGAGCTTGCTCCATGATTCAGCGGCGGACGGGTGAGTAATGCCTAGGAATCTGCCTGGTAGTGGGGGACAACGTTTCGAAAGGAACGCTAATACCGCATACGTCCTACGGGAGAAAGCAGGGGACCTTCGGGCCTTGCGCTATCAGATGAGCCTAGGTCGGATTAGCTAGTTGGTGAGGTAAAGGCTCACCAAGGCGACGATCCGTAACTGGTCTGAGAGGATGATCAGTCACACTGGAACTGAGACACGGTCCAGACTCCTACGGGAGGCAGCAGTGGGGAATATTGGACAATGGGCGAAAGCCTGATCCAGCCATGCCGCGTGTGTGAAGAAGGTCTTCGGATTGTAAAGCACTTTAAGTTGGGAGGAAGGGCAGTAAGTTAATACCTTGCTGTTTTGACGTTACCGACAGAATAAGCACCGGCTAACTTCGTGCCAGCAGCCGCGGTAATACGAAGGGTGCAAGCGTTAATCGGAATTACTGGGCGTAAAGCGCGCGTAGGTGGTTCGTTAAGTTGGATGTGAAAGCCCCGGGCTCAACCTGGGAACTGCATCCAAAACTGGCGAGCTAGAGTATGGCAGAGGGTGGTGGAATTTCCTGTGTAGCGGTGAAATGCGTAGATATAGGAAGGAACACCAGTGGCGAAGGCGACCACCTGGGCTAATACTGACACTGAGGTGCGAAAGCGTGGGGAGCAAACAGGATTAGATACCCTGGTAGTCCACGCCGTAAACGATGTCGACTAGCCGTTGGGATCCTTGAGATCTTAGTGGCGCAGCTAACGCATTAAGTCGACCGCCTGGGGAGTACGGCCGCAAGGTTAAAACTCAAATGAATTGACGGGGGCCCGCACAAGCGGTGGAGCATGTGGTTTAATTCGAAGCAACGCGAAGAACCTTACCAGGCCTTGACATGCAGAGAACTTTCCAGAGATGGATTGGTGCCTTCGGGAACTCTGACACAGGTGCTGCATGGCTGTCGTCAGCTCGTGTCGTGAGATGTTGGGTTAAGTCCCGTAACGAGCGCAACCCTTGTCCTTAGTTACCAGCACGTTAAGGTGGGCACTCTAAGGAGACTGCCGGTGACAAACCGGAGGAAGGTGGGGATGACGTCAAGTCATCATGGCCCTTACGGCCTGGGCTACACACGTGCTACAATGGTCGGTACAAAGGGTTGCCAAGCCGCGAGGTGGAGCTAATCCCATAAAACCGATCGTAGTCCGGATCGCAGTCTGCAACTCGACTGCGTGAAGTCGGAATCGCTAGTAATCGTGAATCAGAATGTCACGGTGAATACGTTCCCGGGCCTTGTACACACCGCCCGTCACACCATGGGAGTGGGTTGCTCCAGAAGTAGCTAGTCTAACCTTCGGGGGGACGGTTACCACGGAGTGATTCATGACTGGGGTGAAGTCGTAACAAGGTAGCCGTAGGGGAACCTGCGGCTGGATCACCTCCTTAATCGAAGACTTCAGCTTCTTCATAAGCTCCCACACGAATTGCTTGATTCACTAGCGAAAAGCGATTGGGTTTCGACCCGAGAGAGACGATTGGGTCTGTAGCTCAGTTGGTTAGAGCGCACCCCTGATAAGGGTGAGGTCGGCAGTTCGAATCTGCCCAGACCCACCAATTGTCATGGGATGTGGCCGATCTGTAGATGGGGCCATAGCTCAGCTGGGAGAGCGCCTGCTTTGCACGCAGGAGGTCAGGAGTTCGATCCTCCTTGGCTCCACCATTAACTCGATAATCGCTGAAAGCTCAGAAATGAGTGCTGCTTGCGCATCTGCTGATGGGTGAGGGTATTGATTTCTGGTCTTTGCGCCAGAACTGTTCTTTAAAAATTTGGGTATGTGATAGAAGTAGATTTGAGTAATCACTCTCACTGGTGGTTATTCAAGTCAAGGTAAAATTTGCGTGTTCTCTATGCAAATTTTCGGCGAATGTCGTCTTCACGTTATAGACAGTAACCAGATTGCTTGGGGTTATATGGTCAAGTGAAGAAGCGCATACGGTGGATGCCTTGGCAGTCAGAGGCGATGAAAGACGTGGTAGCCTGCGAAAAGCTTCGGGGAGTCGGCAAACAGACTTTGATCCGGAGATGTCTGAATGGGGGAACCCAGCCATCATAAGATGGTTATCACACACTGAATACATAGGTGTGTGAAGCGAACCAGGGGAACTGAAACATCTAAGTACCCTGAGGAAAAGAAATCAACCGAGATTCCCTTAGTAGTGGCGAGCGAACGGGGATTAGCCCTTAAGCTTCTTTGATTTTAGCGGAACGCTCTGGAAAGTGCGGCCATAGTGGGTGATAGCCCTGTACGCGAAAAGATCTTAGAAGTGAAATCGAGTAGGACGGAGCACGAGAAACTTTGTCTGAATATGGGGGGACCATCCTCCAAGGCTAAATACTACTGACTGACCGATAGTGAACCAGTACCGTGAGGGAAAGGCGAAAAGAACCCCGGAGAGGGGAGTGAAATAGAACCTGAAACCGTATGCGTACAAGCAGTGGGAGCCTACTTTGTTAGGTGACTGCGTACCTTTTGTATAATGGGTCAGCGACTTATTTTCAGTGGCGAGCTTAACCGAATAGGGGAGGCGTAGCGAAAGCGAGTCTTAATAGGGCGTCTAGTCGCTGGGAATAGACCCGAAACCGGGCGATCTATCCATGGGCAGGTTGAAGGTTAGGTAACACTGACTGGAGGACCGAACCGACTACCGTTGAAAAGTTAGCGGATGACCTGTGGATCGGAGTGAAAGGCTAATCAAGCTCGGAGATAGCTGGTTCTCCTCGAAAGCTATTTAGGTAGCGCCTCGTGTATCACTGCTGGGGGTAGAGCACTGTTTCGGCTAGGGGGTCATCCCGACTTACCAAACCGATGCAAACTCCGAATACCAGCAAGTGTCAGCACGGGAGACACACGGCGGGTGCTAACGTCCGTCGTGAAAAGGGAAACAACCCAGACCGTCAGCTAAGGTCCCAAAATCCTGGTTAAGTGGGAAACGATGTGGGAAGGCTTAGACAGCTAGGAGGTTGGCTTAGAAGCAGCCACCCTTTAAAGAAAGCGTAATAGCTCACTAGTCGAGTCGGCCTGCGCGGAAGATGTAACGGGGCTCAAACCAGGTACCGAAGCTACGGGTTCAACGTAAGTTGAGCGGTAGAGGAGCGTTCTGTAAGCCTGTGAAGGTCAGTTGAGAAGCTGGCTGGAGGTATCAGAAGTGCGAATGCTGACATGAGTAACGACAATGCGAGTGAAAAACTCGCACGCCGAAAGACCAAGGGTTCCTGCGCAACGTTAATCGACGCAGGGTGAGTCGGTCCCTAAGGCGAGGCTGAAGAGCGTAGTCGATGGGAAACGGGTTAATATTCCCGTACTTCTAGTTACTGCGATGGGGGGACGGAGAAGGCTAGGCCAGCAAGGCGTTGGTTGTCCTTGTTTAAGGTGGTAGGCAGAGATCTTAGGTAAATCCGGGATCTTAATGCCGAGAGCTGATGACGAGCTTTCTTTTAGAAAGCGAAGTGGTTGATGCCATGCTTCCAGGAAAAGCCTCTAAGCTTCAGGTAACTAGGAACCGTACCCCAAACCGACACAGGTGGTTGGGTAGAGAATACCAAGGCGCTTGAGAGAACTCGGGTGAAGGAACTAGGCAAAATGGCACCGTAACTTCGGGAGAAGGTGCGCCGGTGAGGGTGAAGTATTTACTACGTAAGCCCATGCCGGTCGAAGATACCAGGCCGCTGCGACTGTTTATTAAAAACACAGCACTCTGCAAACACGAAAGTGGACGTATAGGGTGTGACGCCTGCCCGGTGCCGGAAGGTTAATTGATGGGGTTAGCGCAAGCGAAGCTCTTGATCGAAGCCCCGGTAAACGGCGGCCGTAACTATAACGGTCCTAAGGTAGCGAAATTCCTTGTCGGGTAAGTTCCGACCTGCACGAATGGCGTAACGATGGCGGCGCTGTCTCCACCCGAGACTCAGTGAAATTGAAATCGCTGTGAAGATGCAGTGTATCCGCGGCTAGACGGAAAGACCCCGTGAACCTTTACTATAGCTTTGCACTGGACTTTGAATTTGCTTGTGTAGGATAGGTGGGAGGCTTTGAAGCGTGGACGCCAGTTCGCGTGGAGCCATCCTTGAAATACCACCCTGGCAACTTTGAGGTTCTAACTCTGGTCCGTTATCCGGATCGAGGACAGTGTATGGTGGGTAGTTTGACTGGGGCGGTCTCCTCCTAAAGAGTAACGGAGGAGTACGAAGGTGCGCTCAGACCGGTCGGAAATCGGTCGTAGAGTATAAAGGCAAAAGCGCGCTTGACTGCGAGACAGACACGTCGAGCAGGTACGAAAGTAGGTCTTAGTGATCCGGTGGTTCTGTATGGAAGGGCCATCGCTCAACGGATAAAAGGTACTCCGGGGATAACAGGCTGATACCGCCCAAGAGTTCATATCGACGGCGGTGTTTGGCACCTCGATGTCGGCTCATCACATCCTGGGGCTGAAGCCGGTCCCAAGGGTATGGCTGTTCGCCATTTAAAGTGGTACGCGAGCTGGGTTTAGAACGTCGTGAGACAGTTCGGTCCCTATCTGCCGTGGACGTTTGAGATTTGAGAGGGGCTGCTCCTAGTACGAGAGGACCGGAGTGGACGAACCTCTGGTGTTCCGGTTGTCACGCCAGTGGCATTGCCGGGTAGCTACGTTCGGAAGAGATAACCGCTGAAAGCATCTAAGCGGGAAACTTGCCTCAAGATGAGATCTCACTGGAGCCTTGAGCTCCCTGAAGGGCCGTCGAAGACTACGACGTTGATAGGTTGGGTGTGTAAGCGCTGTGAGGCGTTGAGCTAACCAATACTAATTGCCCGTGAGGCTTGACCATATAACACCCAAACAATTTGGCTGTTAGACGGTAAGTCGACAGTAAAACCGAAAATCTGCACGAACACGCAATACCTTGATCACATACCCAATTGGCTGCAGCGGCTAAACCCCGAGGCAGCAACTGAATTGCTTGACGACCATAGAGCGTTGGAACCACCTGATCCCATCCCGAACTCAGTAGTGAAACGACGCATCGCCGATGGTAGTGTGGGGTTTCCCCATGTGAGAGTAGGTCATCGTCAAGCTCCTTTCCCAAACCCCCGATCCGCGAAAGCGGGTCGGGGGTTTGCTTTTGGGCTCTGGAAA
>NZ_BDJA01000021.1:0-6291 GCF_003864275.1 Pseudomonas sp. SCT | reverse complement strand
GAGAATCGAGGTGGCCGCCCAGAATTGCCCTGGTGCTAAAGCAGCAAGGCCCAGGGGTATCCCTGGGCCTCGCTGGGGAAAGTGGGCCTGTGCTGCGGGGTGCCCCTTGGGCATCATCCGCAGCACCAGCGCGCTCGCGTGGCGCGCCCCCTGCCCTGAAACGGCTAGCTAACTGTCCTGGCGCGGCGGGATTAACGGCGATTTTCTGCCGCCATCCTGACTCCCGGCATTGGGTTTTGAGCTGGGCCAGTTTGCGCGGGAAACCGATGAGGGGCCTGGGCGGCTTCTCTGCGGTGCGCTCATCGAGGAGGCTGCCGAGGAGGGCACAGGGCTCGGAGAGGCAGGACGCGGCTGAATCACACTGCTCGGACCTCCACCACCAGGGCGACCGCCACGCCCCCCTGCTTTCCCAGCGGCGCCGCCTGCTGCGCCAAGGCGGCTGACGGCCATGACGGTCCCAGCCGCTTTGGCGACGAAACCACCGACCCCGGTCGCCGTGGCCATCGCCCCGGTCAGACTCCCGGCCAGCCCACCCAGCGACACGCGGCTGATACTCGATGAAATCCAGGTCGTGATCGCGAGCACCATTGCAGCCAGTGCGCCCATGAACCCACGCAGAGCGTCGAAATCCGCACCGGCACCAGCCCAACCACTTGCTGCCGCAGCCTGCCCGATTGCAACGGAGGCCATGACGAGCGAGACCGCGACTATAACGGCGTGAGCAGCGATCATCGCCAGCACCGGGAAAAGGAGGAGCGATGCATAGCTGATGAGCATCTCCGCGCCGCGCAACGGCGACATCAAAAGAAAGATCGGTGCCATCACAAGCACCAGCCAGAACAACCAGGCCGACAGGAGAACGTAGCCGGGCAGCAGCGTTTGCAGATCCAGCCAGCCGCCCAGGTCCTTGAGCATCTGTACGCTGGCCAGCATCCCAGCCCCGACCTCTGCCCCCTCAGCCGAAAGACCCGTGGTCTTTTGCAATGAGCGAGCCACGAACCGCTGCCATGCAGTTGCAGTGCTTACAGCCCCAACCTCTGCACTAACCCGCTGGCCACCAGCAATCGTCCCACCCTCCTCGCGGAACGCACGATATGCCTGCTCTGCGCCAAGCTGAGCGATTTTGTACGCCTCCACGCAGCTGCTGGGTGTGAACATCATCGACTGATCGCCAGCCCCAACGACCACGGGCTGCTGCCCCGGGACGGAGCTGATCGGCAAATAGGATGGCGTTGCATCCCCCTTCCCGGCGAACAGCGACTGCCAGTGCGCTTGGCTCGGTAGTGCATAACGGCCACCCATGAACGGGCCAGCATTCTCTAGCGCTGCAAGCCCGGCTGCGCGCCGCGACCGGATCGCACCGATATCGAACGCGCGGGTAATACCTGTTCGAGCTGCCCCCCCGCCGAACAGATAATTAAGCCAGCCACCATTTTCCTCTGCAGAGCCGATGACGAAGGTCCCCAGCCCGCTAGCAGCCGATCTAGCCTGCGCCAGGATGCCTAGCTCCTCATCAGGGATTCCGAGCCCACCGCCGCCAAGCAGTCCAACCGCATGTAGCGCCTCAATTTTCGCGGCATGCTCAGGACCAGCAAGCTCAGCGCGACTCGGAGCACAGCTGGCGTTGTAATCACGTATCAGCCGAGCCAGATCGCTGCCCTCGAACGGCTGCGCTCCACGTGACGCTATATCATCGACGGCCGACTGGGCCGGCACGATTGTGCCGGCAATGGTGTGCTCTGTGAGCACAGCATCCAGGAAGTTGCGATAAATGCGGTGGATCGCCATCGCAGCCTGTAGCGGGGTTGCCTGGACCTCGAGCATCTGAATCGTCGTCCCACTTGGCAGAGTGACTGCTGCGGGGCGCATGCCGTAGAGCACAACCCAAAAAATTACGAGGCCGCCAACCAGACCACGTACCAGCCCGCCATCTGCGAGCCGCAGCAGGACGACGAACAACCACAACGCGGCTACCGTCGAGACCAGCGCGGTGCTACTCATATTAATTGCAGAGAAAACGGGCTCGGTGGCTGCGAGCAGCGACATACCCGCATCTTCCCACAACTGAAATACCCAGCCGAAGCCCGCGTATCCCTCCGGTGTGGCTGCTGCACTCATATAGAGCGACTTCCGAGGCGCGCGCGCACAGCCAACATCAACCGCAGCACCCACAAACCGAGCCACAGCAGACACAGTGCGAATCCGATCAGTATCAGATACTGCGCCAGTGGAGCTGCAAGCCAATCGCCTGTCCGCTCGACCGCATCGTACTGCGACAGTGCACGACGCCCGTACACACCGGGCATCAGCAGCATCGCGAATATATGTAGCATCCCGAGTACGGGACCCAGCCCGATCCCAACCCAGCCGACCCGTCGCGTGATTGTTGGCAGCCGCGCCTGCAGCCGATCCAAAATTCCTGCGATTTTTTGCCGCTCCATCTGCCATTCCTCCGTTTGTTGTATGGCTCCTGGATCAGCCTAACGACCGACCCGCTGTGTCACCACCGAAGTCGCGCGCATTGCTCTCTGTTGCGTCAGTGCGTACCTGTGTGCCCGCTATGTCAGGGTCATACTGACCCAGCACATAGCGGGCACTTTAGACTCTCTGCCAATTTCACGCAACAAATAGCACGCAACAATCAAGCCATTGAAAATCCCCCTGCACTTGCGTAGCCTGACCCTGCTGAAACCGCGCCGCCCGGTCCAATCTGTCGCGTCCTTCGCAGCAGATTGGAGAGGTGGCTAGAGGCTGTGGCCCCGCGTCATTCGCGGCACAGCGCCTCGCCGAACCACGTCATTCGTGTCAGCGAGGCCGGCATCCCAGCCGCTCAAAAATGGGGAAATTGGTCGAGCAAGCCGGACCATAAAAACGGCACGACGAGAGCACAACTCGTAAAAAACAGGCGTGAACAGTCCCCGCCTGCGTTACAGCAAAGGGGGGCGAATAGGCACGGAGACCCACGCTCGCGTGGTGTGTCGCTGAACCGCACAATGTGCAGTCAGAGGTTCTTACAGGTGAGCATGCACATGAACGATTTCGACGCCCAGGCTATTGCTGCGCAGCTCAAGGCCCAGTCAGCAGCCCGGCGCAAACCTCGCACCTACAACCAGCGCCGCTCAGTACTCGATGAGTACAAATATGAGCTGCTGCAGCTGGACCGCGAGGGCTGCAGCGGAACACAGCTACAGACCTGGCTAGCTGAGAAAAAACAGCTCAGAGTCGAGCGGTCCACTATCAATCGCTGGCTGCATCGCAACCGCGTCCAGGACAACAGTGATGGCTAAATTTGCGAAGCCTGCGACGCAGGCTGCAAGCGTGATGAAACGCATGCAGGGCGGAGCCATTCGATCAGTCGGAACGGTCAGAAACTATGAGCTGCGGCTCAAGTTGGTTACTCAGTGGGTACAGCAGAACCGGCTCGGCAGCCTGCGAGAACTGACACCTGAACGCGCCCTGGATTACCTACGGCAGCGCGCCGCTCAGGTTGGCCAAAAGACCCTGGACATGGACCGGCAAGCCATACAGATGATGATGCGGCAAGTCACTGGCCAACTGGCCGAGGGACAAACGCTCGAGGTCATCAAAAGCAGTGCCCAGGAGCGGCCACGTACCGCCCGAGCGAAACCGGGTCAACCGAACAACCTTGGACGCAGGCTCGCTGAGCAATCACGGCTATACACACGCCAGCAAATAGAGCTGATCGCTGCACGGCAGGCAGCTCACAACGCACTGGCAACCGAGATTGCTGCAGCAGCAGGCCTCCGGGCTCATGAGCTGCTAACGCTGCGCCGCATACATCACCGTGCGCCCGATCAGCGTCCCGCCCACGAGCTGAAGTTTTCAGGTATCCGCGAGAACACTATCGGATACACAGTGCACGGCAAAGGCGGCCTGACTCGCGAGGTTCGGATTCCGCTTCAGTTAGCCCGTCGACTTGAAGCCACCCGACTACAGGAGCCGCGCCAAGTTACAGATCGCGGAGTCCACTACCAGCAGGTTTACAACATCGGCGGCGGACAGGCCTGGAGCGAGAGCTTCAGCTCAGCATCGAAAACTGCGCTCGGCTGGTCGAACGGCGCGCATGGGCTGCGGCACGTTTATGCTCAAGAACGGCTCAGTACGCTGCAACAGAAACTGACGCGGCAAGAAGCACTCCGTGTTGTTTCGCAGGAGATGGGGCATTTCAGGGCAGAGATCACGGAGGTCTATCTCAGATGAGCACTACAGAATTGCTAGTTACTGCGCTGCTGTTTGTAACCGTTGGTCTCGTCTGGTACATCGTAAGTTTGCGACTGCGGCTCAGACAGTCCGAGCAAGCGCGTGAGCAGGCCGAGCAGGCACGTGCCAGCAGCTCGCGCTGGTCAGCGGAGTTGGAGCAGGAACATCGCGCACAACTCGCGGAGCTGCAACAAAAGCAGGCACAGGCGGTCAAGCAGCTGCAGCGTGAGCACTCAATGGAGCTGGAGGCCCTGCAAGAAGCCGTCCGCGTTAGCGAACAGGAGCGTGAGCTAGCGACGCACCTGGCTCAGAAAGCACAGGTGCGCGAGCAGCACGCCCAGGCCAGGGCCAATCGCTACGAATCGTTGATGGCGTCCTGGTCGATTGGGAACGATGAGACCGCAAAAGCGATCAGCCGCACAATGACCCATCTCTCGGCGTGAGGCTCAAATCCCAACACCGGGATTTGAGCACGTAAGCACGTAAGCACGTAAGCACGAGCTTACCGCCACGTCACGCCTTCGGCTCCTTCTTCGTCTGTACGACGGTATCCAGCCGGGCCAGCAGGGCGGCGCTGTGCGCCTCGCTCGACTCCAGCTTGCCAGCCAGCAGGGCGGCGCGCTCGCGGGCTTCTGCGGCGCTGGCCTGGGCGTTGGACAGGGCGGTGCGTAGTTCGCCCTGGGCGGCGTCGGCCTCGATGCGCTGGGTGGTCATGCGCTGCTCGGCTTCCTGGGCGCGTTCATCGCTGCGGGCCTGGGCGGCGGCCAGCTCTGCAGCCAGTGCGGCGGCGCGCTGCTCGGCGGCCTGGGTAGCGGCCTCGGCACGCTCGGCGCGGGCATTCGCTGCGGCCAGCTCGGCGCGGCTGCGCTCCTGCTCCTGGTGGGCATGGTCGAGTTCGGCGCGCAGGTCGGCGGCGCGCTGCTCGATCTCCTGGGCGCGGGCTTCGGCACGCTCGGCGCGGGTGGTGGCGATGGCCAGCTCGGCGCGCAGGGCGGCCAGCTCCTGGGCGCGGGCGTCCTGCTGTTCCTGGTGCAACTCGGCGGAACGGGCGGCGGCGGCGCGCACTTCCTCAAGCTCGGCGGCCTGCCGCTCGTAGGCGTCGGCCAGCTCCTGGCGGTCGTGGTCGGCCTCGGCTCGCTCGGTTTCCCATGCGGCCTGTGCAGCCCGCAGGGATTCGTTGGCAAGCTCCTGGGCGGTCTGCCAGAGCGAAGCAAGCGCAGCGCTGTGCGCCTGGGTCACAACCTCGGGGACGGTGACGGCAACCGGCGCGGCCTGGGCGGTCTGCGAGCGGCGCCATTCGCGCATTACTGCACTGGCTGAGTTCATATCGACGCGAGCCAGACGGCGCACGGCGTCAACGGTGGGCATCGTCTCGCGCCCGTTCTGCTCGTACAGCTCCTGGGCGGCCTGAATGACGCGCTCGCGCACGTCTGCGGGGATGGCGATGGACATTGCAGCGACTCCTTTCTGGATGTGTGTTCGCAGTCTACCATAAGAATAATAATAGTCATATTATTATTCTTATTATTATGCACATCTGTAATCCCTGACAAACGGTTTCAGGCATGCGACATACACTGTCGCGCGCACTCGTCATTATGGGAAAGCCAATTTCCAAAAGGAAAAATCATGAGCAACGACATCTGGCAACTGACCGCTGCCGACATCGAGGAATACGCCCAAAATTACGAGGCAGGCCACCTAAACCCCGGCGATCGGGTCTGGTGTGACGAGGAGTTATTTCTGACCGCTGAACAGATCAGGGACGAGATTCATCAACTGGAAAACTCTCTGCGCGAGTACGAATGGACTGACCAAGAGTCGAGGCTGGAACGGCTCGACCTGCTGCGTGAAGCTCTCCACAGGCTGAAGACCACGGATAGCCCTACATCCCACCCCAGGAGCGAAGCAGCAGAGCCCTAAACAAACCATTGCTGTTACCTGGGGCAGTTGCCCACCGGCTACGCCCGTGGACAACATGCCAGCCCTCGACCCCCGCAAGCGGGGGACCCCCACTCGGGCCTCAAGATCAAGCACCTGATTATGTAACCGATTCAAGAGCCCGGCCTG
>NZ_BDJA01000020.1:0-6663 GCF_003864275.1 Pseudomonas sp. SCT | reverse complement strand
GAGACATCAGCCATTACCTGATGCATCGCTACAACTGGATCAGACCGCATCAATTCAACGACGGGCTGCCGCCTGCGGTGGCCGAAGAAAAACTTAACCCACTGTCCGGGATGGGTTGACCACTACATTGAAAACTCACCGAAGTTGACCTGAGCGTCTTCGAAGTCGCGCTTATGGTGCCAACGATGGACCTCAGCAACCCCTAGCACATGCCGCAGCCAACCCACGCTGTAGTCCAGGTTCGAATGCTGAAAGGCCAGATGGACGGTTAGGATCCCAAACCACGTTGCGACTACGGCAGACGGAGCTCCAGATATGAGCAAAACCACCAGCCCCGGCCCGGCCATCAACGCCGCATGCAGAGGATGTCGACGTTCTCCGTTCATCCAGTAGAGCCGCTCAGCGCTGTGATGGATCATGTGAAAGCGCCACAGCCAATGCACCCGGTGGCTGATGCGGTGCATCACATACAGGCTCAAGTCGAGCACGGCGGCGACTAGTAGCAATTGCAGCCACAATGGGCTCTCGATCGGAAAGAGCCGAACCGAAGCCGGTACCGCATCGCCTAACTTAGCCAGAAATTCTGCAGTAAATTGAATGACAGACAGGTTCACCAGCATGTGCAGCAGATCCGTCAGGGTGTCCTGATGATCTTCCAGCCAGGCTCGCCGAAAAGGCTGGATGCGCTCCAAGCCAGCAATGAGTAGCAGCCCCGCCGCGGCGACTATGGGTGTGGTGGGCCAATACGGTATACCTGCATACAGCGCCCAAATCATGAAGGAGGCACAGCCGCCAAACACAAGTGGATAGCTCAGCCACCGTATGGCGAATCGCAAGGGAATAGACATCGCTCAGCTCCTGAGTAGGGAGCCATGACTGTATGTGGGAAGGTCCGCTTTCGGCTTGAACGAAAGAGCTACGACCCCTGAAGATCGACTTCAGCCAGGGCGGAGGAAGGATCGATGCCCAGCAGTGCCCGGAATGTCCGGGAGAAATGTGCCGAGTCAGAAAAGCCCGCCTCATGGGCCGCTTCAGTGAGTAGACCCCCTTTGGCTAGGTGCTGTAGGGCTTGTGTGAGACGTAACCATTTCGCATAGCTGCGCAGCGGCAAGCCTGTCTGTTCCACGAACCAATGGGAAAACCGTGTAGGGGATAAATGCACCAACGCGGCCATTTCTTCGCGCCTCATTTGGCCTCTATGCAGCGCTTCAATCACCTTTGTCAAGCGAGGATCTGGAATCGGTGGATCGGGTAGCCGCAGTGCCTGGCGCACCCCCGCCCTAACCTGGAGTGCGGTGTGTCCTGTCTCGCGCAGCACGTCGATAATCGCCAATACGTCCGTCGGGGCGATCACAATCACTCTCGCTTCTTCGGTACCCCGCATACGCATAGTTGGGGCTTCATCGGATAGTGCATCCAGATAGATCGACAGAACTCGTCCAGCACTAAGTCGGTGTTTCAGGCCCGCGGCTATGAAGATGGCTGCCCCTGTTTGAATGCCCAACGGGGTTTCAACCGATACAGGTGAGTCGAGGCCCACTGAAATCTGATGCGCCTGATGGTGGTGCCACTCCTGGGGGCCGGCACGGCCATGAAAGATGCCGATGCCGGGCCCTACCCAGGCCTTGCCTGTCCAGCGCACCGTATCCGTTGAGGGCGAGCCTTTCATTCTTTGACTCGGCCAGCTTCCGCATTTGGGCTCAGCAAACTGCTCAGGATCAACATGGCGGCACCACCGACGATGCCGATATCAGCCAGGTTAAACGCAGGCCAATGCCAGGACTGCCAGTAAAAATCCAAGTAGTCGATTACATGGCCTCGAAATGCGCGATCAATCAGATTCCCAACTGCCCCGCCCAAGATAAGGCTATAGCCTAAGGCTTCGCTGTTGGCTCTGGTTTTACGCAATACCAGAGCCAGCACCATCGAAACGACCAGAGCTATAACGATGAAGAAGTAACGCTGCCAACCGCCCGCGTCAGCCAGGAAGCTGAACGCTGCACCGGTATTCCAGAAATGAACCAGATTGAAAAACGGGGTGAGAGGAGTCACGGTGCCGACCGGGAGCGAACCCGTGATTGCGCTCTTCAACGCTTGGTCGGCCGAGGCAATGGTCAGCGATAGCATCCACCAGAACCAGGGAGCAACAAAAAGTAACCTTCTAGGAGACGAGCTCATCGCGTTTCTCCTTGAAGAAGTCTCTGCAGCTCCGGTGAGATGGGCATCGGCGCAAAAGCACTGACCCTGGCGCGTCCGCTGTTTCCGAGCGGCACCCAGATCTTCGAGAACAGCAGGGCCGCTATGATTCGCGGTACTTGGCTGAGCACCTCCCGAAAGTCGCGCAACTGCCAGCCAGCCCTTAGCATCAGCCAATGGCTCTGAGCATGAAGAATAGGCATTCGCTGGTTCAATATGTGGGCTCGCTCCAGCCAGGAGAAAGCCTCGGTTGGCGTCTGTTCTTTGAGTGCTTTCCTCGCTTGGTAGAAGGCCTCATCGATGGCAATGCGGAGAGCGGTATTCATCTGGATCTCACTTACGCAGCAGATGGCCTAAGTGAACACCCTATAGCCGCTATAGGGTCAAGCGCTATGGATTGAGGCGACGCGAAAAATGACTTGAAGCCGAAATCATAAAAGAGGTTTGTCGCCCCCCAGCAGGCCCGAAAGTATCCCGCAGTCCAGGCTTTGTCGTCCGTTATCGCAGCAGCCCCGCAACGTCACCAGTTGGCTTTCCAAGACCTGCAAGGACGCAATCTGGTTCCTGACCTGGGAGATATGTCTATCAAGGAGCTCATTGACCGCAACGCAGGGTTGCTGCGGCTGTTCTTGGTAGCTCTGCAAAACACCAATTTCTTCCAGTGACATGCCAAAAGAGCGGCATCGACGAATGAACAGCAGTTTGTCCGCATGGTCTGCTTTATAGGTTCGATAGCCATTGTCCTCGCGCTTAGGCGGTGGAAGCAGTCCCTGACGTTCGTAAAAACGAATCGTCTGAATGTCCACTCCCGCCTGCTGTGCAAGTTGGCCGATGCGCATGGTCTGCCCCTCGATAAAAAAGCCAGTATATCCACGCTTGACCCTATAGCTGCTACATGGTTTTTAATCGATAGAATCAAGTCCTAAAAGGAGAGGCGAATCATGAGTTCTTGTGATAAATCCTGTGGTTGTGGCCCTGAGGCGGCAACCACTGAAGCGGCAACCGCGCCTTCGAATGAAGGGACTTGGGTCAGCAGTTTTTCTGTGCCCAAGATGGATTGCCCTTCAGAAGAGCGAATGATGCGGCTCGCGCTCAATGGCTTGCCTGAGCTCAATTCGTTGTCCTTTGATCTGAGCAGCAGACAGGTACGCGCTTTCCATGACGGTCCGGTTGACCAGATCGCGACCAAGCTGGAGTCGCTTGGTTTAGGGGCAACGCTTCTCGGCACTCAACCGGCCAGCCAGGAAGCAGCTTCGACCAATAGCGCCAGTGAAGAGCTGACTGCTTCCAAGGAGGCCGGCACGCTCAAAATCCTGCTCGGTATCAATGCCGCGATGTTTGTCATCGAGTTGGGCGCGGGCTTGATCGCTCAGTCGACGGGCCTGATCGCCGACTCGCTGGACATGTTTGCTGATGCAGCCGTCTATGGCCTGGCTCTCTTTGCGGTCGGTCGAGCTGCGCAGCTGCAGGTTCGCGCTGCGCACCTGGCGGGTATCGTCCAGATCGTATTGGCTCTGGGGGTACTCGTGGAGGTGGTTAGACGCTTCATGTATGGCAGCGAACCTGAGTCGATGCTGATGATGGGGATTGGCTTATTTGCACTCGTCGCGAACGCCAGCTGTCTGTTGATGATCTATGGCCATCGCGAAGGCGGTGCACACATGAAAGCGAGTTGGATTTTTTCGGCCAACGATGTGATCGCGAATATTGGCGTTATCGCCGCCGGAGCTCTGGTGGCGTGGACAGGTTCTCCCTATCCAGATTTGGTGATTGGTACCGTCGTTGGCCTCATCGTACTGAACGGTGCGCGTCGAATCCTGGCATTGAAAGCCTGACCAGCCGGATCGACAGCCACTCCCATTTTCCCAAACAGAGACGCGTAGCTTGTGACTGACGTTGATACGACTGAGATAGAACAGTTGATGGCTGGATTGAGCGGCAAAATTGCCGAAGGGCATGCAGCCCAAAGTTGCGATGCAGCTTATGCTGTTTATTTGGAGCTTGAGGCGCTTCGTGAACAATTCGCACCCAAGCCTGATGTGAATAGAACCCGTACAAAAGCCGGGGTGGAGAAAGCCTTGGAGCAAGCCAGCCAGAAGGCTTGGCGACTGTATGAGGCCTTTCACCTTGAAGTGCAGTATGACTTAGAATGGGCGAGCGGCTGCACTACGAGGACGCTTAGAAATTCTTGAAAAAGATGAGAAGGCGCCGCATGGGCCACGGGTGAGGCCCCGCCGAAACGAAGCCATTGTGCCATTAAGAATGGCCGCTATGCAGCATCGAACGGTCAGATGGATGCCTGTCGTTTTTCGCTTTGGCGATGGCAGCTTGCTTCGCTACGATCAACGCTCCACAGGTACTCGGCTGGGTGGTGAAAGACCCAATGCTACCAGCGATTCGTAGTAGTCTAGCGCCGATCTGCCACAAGATCAGAGCTAGGCATGGGTGCGTGCTGAACGACATAAGAAGCAAAATCAGTTCGCGAGGCGAATCCAGGCTGCCCAGTTATTCCGTTCCGCTGTAAATGATAGCCTTGCATGCTTTGGGAAATTGGCCCCAAGGCGTCGGCCTCCAGCGTATCCCCAATCATCGCGATAGCGGAAGCGTCGCAGCCAAGCCGCTCTACGACTTGATGGTAGATAGCAGGCTCCGGCTTTATCGCTTCGATCTCGAAGCTCGTACACGTCGAACGTGGGCAGCAGTAGCTTGGCTGGGATCGCATAAGGCGCCGCCAGGTTGGAACACAGCGCGAGTTCAGGCCGGGTTCCTTAAGCTGAGTTAGCGTTCCAGGGGGTCGAAAAGGCGAACACGTACCAGTTCGATGAAAAGGTCCTTTCAAGGCTAGCCAACTCAGAGCGGCTCAACTGCGCGCTGAAATAAGCGGCGGCTCCAGCCAGGCCCAAATTTCGAGGCATCAGAGTTCGGGGTCATCCGGCCTTGGTGTTTTGCCGTGCAGCCGCAGGTGCTGCATCAGTTGGCGGAAGGGATGGCGACGCCCACCTAACTGAAGAAGCGTGCCAAACACATCGAAAACTACTGACTGTATCATGCCGTTACCTCTACCGTTAGAGGCCGCGCGCCTAGAGACCTGTGAGGTCTCGATTGGAGAGGTGCAGGTATTTCTAAAGGGCACTGCTGCACCGGTACCGCTTCAAGATACCGCTCACTCGCCGCATATTCTTCGTAAGGAAAAATCATGCCTGTCAAAGCAGTTATCTTCGATGCATTCGGGACCCTGCTGAGGATCCAGGATGGAAGACATCCTTACCGGCAATTGTTGACTATTGGTAGAGCGAATGGGCGCCGGCCCAGGCCTGATGATGCGAGCGTTCTGATGGAGAGTCGGATGACATTGACTCAAGCCGCAGCGCACCTCGAAATTCCAGCGAGTCCAGAAGAGCTTGCGTTTTTAGAGCGGGTATTGGTGCAGGAGATTGCTGGGATAGAGCCTTATCCCGATGGGCCTCCGGCTGTTAAGCTGCTTCAGCGCATGGATGTTCGCGTTGGCGTTTGCTCAAACTTGGCGTATCCATACCGAGAAGCCGTTTTACGCTGTTATCCCGACTTGGATGCCTATGCGTTCAGCTGCGATCTTGGCGTAATGAAGCCGGATCCAGCAATTTATCGTTGGTCATGCAACCAGCTAGGTGCTGAGCCGGGCGCGACATGGATGGTTGGCGACTCCATGCGATGCGATCGAGACGGACCTGAAGCAGCCGGCATCCGGGGATTCTTCCTCGAAAGAGCCAATACCAGCGGCGATTACACCGAGCTTGAAAGCTTTGCGGTAGCTGCGCTGACACTAGAAACGTAGATTTAAAAGTTAAGAGATTCGCAGGTAGCGGAGCTAGCGTGCCCAATCGGCTGCTATCACCAGACGCGAAGCGAGCAGTTCAGAATCAGGACGTTGGCTAGGCTGGGTCCTCGAACACCGTACCTCTCTAGCTAAGCACTAGCCGGAGATTTGTCCGCAATGCCCTTCCGAGAAAGCACCTAAACCATGACGGCGGTTTCGCAATGTCTAGCAAGTTTTGGCGGTTTAGCTGCTTCCGCTATATCTGGTTATAACCGCCTATAACTCACTTGATCGTAACCGTCCGGCCAACCCGTCTTGCACCAGACGGCTTATTGGGGAAATTGTCGACGCAAGGCTGGGTTTCCTCGCCAAACAAGGCTTGGTATCACCTTACGTTCCCTACATTGACACTGCCAAATCGCCCGTCACCCCTACCTCTTGCGGCTATTTCGGTAATTGGCAATTGACCGTCAAACTCAAGTCCATTGATTGACACAAACTCGCGCCAATCAAGAGCAGGTTTGACGGGGGTATCAGAGCAAGCTGTAGTGGTCTACTGATCCCGGACACCGATTTAGGCGAAAATCCTCGCCATCAAGAGGTGTTCGATGAGCAAGCAACGACGTACGTTTTCCGCCGAGTTCAAACGCGAGGCTGCTGCCTTGGTTCTG
>NZ_BDJA01000019.1:0-7186 GCF_003864275.1 Pseudomonas sp. SCT | reverse complement strand
TTTCCAGTGTCGTCATTGTCGGCTATTGGCCGGCAGCAGCCCGTCGTTGCCTGATGGATCCAACCCCTCCGCTGCTATAGTGCAGTCGGCTTCTGACGTTCAGTGCAGCCGTCTTCTGAAAACGACAAGAGCATCACGGAGCGTATCGAGACTGGCAGTGCAACTGGAAAGTTGACGTTTCACCTGTTCTCAGCCCTCGCCGAGTTCGAGCGCAACCTGATCCGGGAGCGGACCCAGGCAGGGTTGGCTGCTGCTCGTGCTCGTGGTCGCAAGGGAGGGAGAAAGCCAGCACTGGATGCCAAGCAGGTTCGAGAGATCAAGGCGCTTTTGCGTGATCCTGATATTCAGGTCGCCGATGTGGCAAAACGCTACGGTGTCTCACGCGCCACCATTTACAAGCATGTTGGTGCGGTGCGCCCTGAGCGCGGCGCACTTCCGATGATTTAGCGAGGTCGTTATTCATGGCATTTGCGTCGAGCGTTGCCAATCAGCCTGTTACTGCTGCTGTATGCCCGATCAGAGCCGCGACTGAGGCTTTGGCTTCGGAAGGGGGGCTCGAGGCTCGCGGGGCCATTTTCACACGCTCCGAGGTGGTGGATTTCATCCTTGACCTGGCTGGCTACACGGAGGATCAAGCGCTTCACGAAAAGCGGCTTTTGGAGCCGTCATTCGGGGGCGGCGATTTCCTGTTGCCGATCATCGAGCGGCTGTTGAGTGCCTGGCGGGCAGCAAGGCCGAACGGGTCTGCGCTCGATGAACTGGCCGATGCGATCCGGGCAGTTGAGCTGCACCATGACACCTTCCGCAGTACTTATGCTGCCGTTGTCGCGCTGCTCAAGCGCGAGGGGGTCGCGGCGAATGCCGCAGCGGCCTTGGCTGATTGCTGGCTGTCGCAGGGCGATTTCCTGCTGGCACCGCTGGAGGGGAAGTTTGATTTCGTGGTGGGTAATCCGCCCTACGTCCGTCAGGAGTTGATCCCCGCCCCGCTGCTAGCTGAGTACCGCAATCGCTACCAGACAATGTATGACCGAGCCGACATCTACATCCCCTTTATCGAGCGCTCCCTGTCGGCCTTGTCGGATGCCGGCCGCTTGGGCTTCATCTGCGCGGATCGCTGGATGAAGAATCGCTATGGTGGGCCGCTGCGCAGCCTCGTGGCTGAGCGATTCCACCTGAAGGTTTATGTCGATATGGTGGATACACCGGCCTTTCACTCCGATGTGATTGCGTATCCCGCAATTACGATCATCAGCCGTGAGGCGCCGGGGGCAACGCGCATTGCTCACCGTCCCGCCATCGACAGGGCGACGCTGACCACACTGGCAGGTTTGCTGTGTGCCCCGACGCTGCCGAAGGACGCTGGCCCAGTGCGCGAACTCGCCTGTGTGACCAATGGCGCGGAGCCGTGGCTGCTGGAGTCATCTGACCAGATGGCCCTGATTCGTCGGCTAGAGGGCGCTTTCCCCCTCCTGGAGGAGGTTGGATGCAAGGTCGGGATCGGTGTCGCGACTGGTGCTGACAAGGCTTTCATCGGGGATTTCGAAGCGCTCGATGTTGAGCCAGACCGTAAGCTGCCACTGGTGACAACCAAGGACATTATGAGCGGTGAGGTGCAATGGCGTGGTCAGGGGGTCATCAACCCCTTTGCCGAGTCCAGCGGGCTCGTCGATCTTGACGAGTACCCGCGTCTGCGTCGCTACCTTGAGGCCCGGCGAGAGGTGATTGCCGGACGCCATTGTGCGCAGAAGTCTCCGAGCAACTGGTATCGCACGATTGACCGCATCATTCCTGCGCTGGCCTCGAAGCCGAAGCTTCTGGTCCCGGATATTAAAGGCGAGGCGCATATCGTCTTTGAAGGCGGTGAGTTGTACCCCCACCACAATCTCTACTACGTCACTTCCGAAGACTGGGATTTGCGGGCCTTGCAGGCTGTCTTGCTATCCGCAGTTACCCGCCTGTTCGTGGCGACGTACTCAACGAAAATGCGGGGTGGATTCCTGCGCTTTCAAGCGCAGTATCTACGCCGCATCCGCATTCCATGCTGGGCGGATGTATCTGAACCGTTGCGCCGTGAGTTGGCCGAAGCAGCCATCAAGCGAGACGTGCAAGCCTGCAATCAGGCGGTGTTCAAGCTCTACGGCCTCAGCCATGAAGAACGATCTGCCCTTGGAGGCAATGGAGAATAATGGCGCTCGATCTCGTCGATTACGAACAGAAAGCCCGCGAGGCCGTGAAGGCATTTTGGGGAAACCGCGAAGCCGCAAGGCAGAAGCAGATAGAGTCGGGTAAGGCCGACCAGGGCGAGCGGGCGGGCGTCACTGCGGGCAAGAACATGGACGGGTTCTTGGCCTTGGTGCTCGACATCATCAAAGCCAATGGGCTGGCTGATGCCAACATTTACCAGAACCGGGCGATGTTGACCCTGCCCGGTTACTTCCGCCCGACGAAGTTGTGGGATCTCCTGGTGATCTACAAGGGAGAGCTGATCGCCGCTATCGAGCTGAAGAGCCATGTCGGCCCATCATTCAGCAACAACTTCAACAACCGTACTGAGGAAGCCATCGGGACGGCCCATGATCTTTGGACGGCCTTCAGGGAAGAAGCATTCGGCAAGCAGCCGCGCCCCTTTGTCGGGTGGCTGATGATGGTCGAAGATGCGCCGGAGTCCCGCAGGCCCGTTCGTGACTCGTCGCCACACTTCCCGGTGTTTGATGAGTTCAAGGGCGCGTCCTATCTCAAGCGGTACGACTTGCTGTGCCAGAGACTGGTGCAGGAGCAGCTTTACACCACAGCAGCTGTCATTACAGCGGAGCGCGGAGCTGTGAATACTGGTGATTTCACAGAGCTGTCGTCGATGACCAGCCTCAAGACGTTCGTTGCTGCTTTGGCCGGTCACATCGCTGCAGAGGCAGCACGGTTGAGCTGATAGCTCTCCCGTACTTCGATAAATCTTGGCCGGAGGCCTGACTATGACTACAACCCCTATCGAGACAGTGACAGAGGTTTTACGCGGTTACGGGCGTGCAAACGAATCTGCGCTTGCATCTCTCCTGGGCGTGAGCGACTGGCAACGTATTGCCCGCCAGGAGCTTGAGCGCCGGGCTACCAGCATCGTGCAGATGCTCGATGATGAGAGCCTTGAGGCAATTGCATCCGGCACGCTCGACATGCAGGCCACGTGCCGACAGGTTGCCAACGAGATCAGCCAGACCGCTTAGGAGCCGTAAGGGATCACATGTCCGATCTGACAGGAAGTGAACGTCGGAAGCTGGAAAAGCTGCTTGGCATGGGTGGTGGTTACGTCCTGAACTTTTCCGACCGCACCTTCGGGGATTTCTTCGACGAATACCGGGTGGAGATTGACTCCGAGCGGTATAAGGTGCGGGGCACCTCCAAGGCAAACCGGATGCGCACCTTTTGGGATGCGGATGGAAACCATGTCGTGGGGCGTGTGATTGGTGGACTGATCGAGTATGCGACCGATGAGCAGTCCTTCGGCGACAGCAACCCGCTGCTGATCGACGACTGCCGGAAGATTGCCCAGCGTCTTCTCAGTGATCAGCCGGTGGCCGAGCTGGATGCGCTGACCGCCATCGCAGATGAGCGGGACTTCGAGGTGGTGGCGGAGCATGTCCGCGAGGCCATTGAGAAGAACCAGCCCGAGGGCGGACTGGATCGACTGCATACCTTCGTCAACAAGTTCATCCGGGTGACGTGCGAGCCACACGGCATCACGATCATGCGTGACAAGCCACTGCACAGCGTCTTCGGTGAGTACGTGAAGGCGCTTCGAGAGGGTGGCCACCTTGAGTCGGCCATGACCGAGCGCATCCTTAAATCCAGCATCTCAGTCCTGGAAGCCTTCAATGACGTGCGTAACAACAAGAGCCTTGCACATGACAACCCGATTCTGAATTACGAGGAGAGCCTGCTGATCTTCAACCATGTCGCATCGTCGATCCGCTTCATCAAGGCACTGGAAACGAAGATCAAGGCACAGGCTAAGGCAGCAGAGCAGCAAGCTTCGCGGTTCCCGTGGGATGAGAGCATTCCATTCTAGGGCTTGCTCCGCTATTTCCTAAGATAGGATCTGACATTCTTAAGCACGTTTGTGCTTTTGTGCCTAGAATCCCCTTGGCTGGGATGTATCATTAGCACAAAAGCACATTCGTGCTTTTGTGCTTTAATTGCCTGAGACCCAACACTCGCGGGGGGATTTATGCGGAAAATAGCGGTGCTTAATCAGAAAGGGGGAAGTGGCAAAACAACCCTCAGCGTGAACCTGGCCCGGGCTCTGCAGCTCGCTGGTCATCCGGTGCAACTCGTCGATTCTGACCCGCAAGGGTCCGCCCGCGACTGGGCTGAGGCTGGTGGTATCGAGCTGATGGAGGTGATCGGCCTGGACCGGAAAACCCTCCTGGCTTCGCTAGAAGGGAAGAAAGCCGGTGAGGGTTTCATCATCATTGATGGCTGTCCCCAGGCCTCGGAAATGGCGGTCGCGGCGATCCGGGCGGCTGACCTGGTGCTGATTCCCGTGCAGCCGAGCCCCTATGACATTTGGGCAGCTGCTGAACTGGTCGATCTAGTGAAGACACGTCAGGAGGTAACGGACGGTCGGCCACTGGCTGCTTTTGTAGTGAGTCGAGCTATCAAGTCCACCAAGCTGGCCGGGGAGGTTGCTGAGGCACTGCACGAGTACGGGTTGCCGACGCTCGATGCGGGGACGACTCAGCGCGTGGTCTACGCGTCGACTGCAGGGGAAGGCAAAACTGTTTTTGAGGAGCCGCAGTCTAGGGCTGCGCAGGAAGAGATTCAGGCCATTGCGCGGGAAGCGATGGCGCTGCTGGGGAATAAGTGATGGTGCTCAAGGCTCGCACAGCGCGTACAGAGACGCGCAGCAAAACAGCGATCAGCGGTGATGACAAGCGGCTCAACGTCACTCTGTCGGCGCGAGACTGGAGACGCCTAAAGAAGGCGGCATTCAAACGTGACACTTCGATGAAGGCAATAGTTGCTGAGGCTGTTGCCCTGTATCTCGATGGCCAACCAGCTGAAGTGCAGGACGTAGACTAGAAGCCTGGAGCACGAAAGCACATGAGCACGGAAGCACATTAGTGCTTTCGTGCTTTTTTTGTGTCCGCCTCAGGAACTATGGGGCTTACAAGGTTCTGCGTAGTTGAGTTGCGGCGTGTAAAAAAGAGGCGTATTGTCAATTTCTGTACGATAACGCCCCGCCAATCGCCATCCGCCTCGGGGTGTTAGGCTCTTTGAGCCTCTTAGATTCCCGTTGGCGGCCGGGAAGCGAAAACGAAAAAGCCCCGCATCGCGGGGCTTCACGGGCAGTGTGATGGTTGGCGCCATCCACTGCCTATGGTCTCGGGAGAATCTGGTTTAGCTGGCCGGATGCGAGACCTGGTAATCCATTTTAGGCGCTCGAATTGGCGTCGTCTATTGGTTTGTCAGGCCCTCCCCGAGTTTTGAAACGGAAATTTGGGGGAGCAGGTATGCAGGGCAAATTCTGGCTCGCACGCTGCTGCGGTGAGCCATGGCGAGCGCAGTAGAGCAACTATCACTGTTCGAGGCCGAGCAGTATCACGATATCAATCGGCACGGTTTCTTCTCGCTGCTAGTCGGCTCCCCTACTGGGAAGCGGCAGGATAGCTACCGGCTGTCACAGATGCCCGTTGTGCTCTCGATGCTCGATCACAGTCGGGACACCTGGCTGTCTCAGGCTGAGTTCATCCGGCCCAATCGGCGTGTCGTCAATCTCGCGCGGATCGGGCTGCTGTTTGCCGACCTGGACACCTATCGAGTAGACGACCTAGCAGGGCGCAGCCCCGATCAACTGGCGGCCTCGGTGTTGTATCACTGCGCGGTCGAGGGTATTCCAACTCCCTCCCTGCTAGTGTTCAGTGGGCGCGGTATCCAGGCCAAGTGGTTTTTGGATTGCCCACTGCCGCGGCAGGCGCTCCCTCGGTGGAACGCTTGCCAGCGACACCTCGTTGACCGACTGGCAGCTCTGGGGGCTGACCCAGCTGCTAAGGATGCCTCGCGAGTGTTGAGGCTCGTCGACACGGTGAACAGCAGGAGCGGCGAGGTTTGCCGCGTGGCGCATGTGGAGAACGGGCCTGATGGCCAGCCGGTGCGCTATTCGTTCGATTATCTGGCTGAAATGCTGCTGCCGGTGGCCCGTTGGGACATTGAGAAGCAACGGCAGGAACGCCTGGACCGCCGGCAGCTCCAGCTTGTCCAGAGCCAGGGAGGCCGAAGCACCAACCTTCGCGGATTCTCGGGTCGGCAACTGGCCTGGGATCGGCTGGAGGACCTGCGGCGGCTGGCAGAGCTGCGGGGAGGCGTCAGGGAGGGAGAGCGGATGCAGCACCTTTTCTGGCGCCTGAACTTCCTGCTGCTGTCTGGGGCCACGAATAGCGCCCAGATGTACCATGAGGCGGCAGCACTGGCCCGCGAGCTGGATTCATCCTGGAACTACCGCAGCAAGGAGCTGATGACGCTCTACGCGAAGGCCAGGCAGTACGAAGCCGGCGAGAAGGTCGAGTTTGGAGGCCGACAGTTTGCCCCGCTCTACACACCCCGGAACGACACCCTCATCAACCTGTTCCAGATCACCGACGACGAGCAACGCGCGCTGCGCACGCTCATCAGCCAGGACATGGCAAAGGAACGCGACAGGGAGCGCCACACGGCCCGCAGACGAGCTGCTGGGGCAGTTGATCGTGCAACCTATGAGGCCAATTCTGCGAGCCGTCAGAAGCCTTGGGAAGCGTTGGGGATGAGCCGTCGTTCCTGGTATCGAGCTGGGAAGCCTGACCCATCTGAAAATGGCACAAGTCCGACCGTATTACAGGTGGCTGCGGATCAGCAGGAGAGCCGGTAGATGTTTGGCACAGGTCCGTCCGTATTACTAATGGCGAAGCCCTCGGCCTTTGGTGGAGGGCTTGCGGCGTAGCCGCAGCATTGTTGCGAGAGCGGGCGCCTTTCATGGCGGCCTGCATTCGAGCGGTGCCCGTAAGGGCCAGCATATCGGCGGCCGCAGGCCGGGGATCGTGTCCCGGGAAGTGGTGTAACTGCCATGGCTCTGGCAGTCGAGTCTGCGGGGGCTCAGCTGATCACAGCGGATAGCCGAGCAGGTTGATTGTCACTGAGCGATTGCAGTCCCTCAAGCTGC
>NZ_BDJA01000018.1:0-8680 GCF_003864275.1 Pseudomonas sp. SCT | reverse complement strand
GAGACATCAGCCATTACCTGATGCATCGCTACAACTGGATCAGACCGCATCAATTCAACGACGGGCTGCCGCCTGCGGTGGCCGAAGAAAAACTTAACCCACTGTCCGGGATGGGTTGACCACTACAGCTACACGCGCATAGCGCCCTACCAAGGCGTAAATTCCATCAGCACTCAGGCCTGTACCGGTACGCTTGCCCCGTAATGGAATGAATAGAGGTGCATCAGGGTGTTCAGTGTGCTGGCTGCTAGCTTCCAAATAGCTATGGATTCGGTCCAAGGTGACAGGGTGCATGGGCAGATATCGTAATTTCCCACCCTTGCCATGAACACGAAGATGCTTGATACCTCGGCGTTCTTGTATGTCTTGAACTGTCAGCCTGGCGACCTCCTCACGACGCAACCCCAGATACAGCAGCACCGATAACACAGCCCGATCCCGCAGACCAATAAGGGTTTGAGGGTCCGGAGCATCAAGTAGGGCTTTAGCCTGATGATCACCGAGCGCGGGGGTCTTCCCCTCGTTGGTTTCTATTTTGGGTCGTTTGACGCCGTGCACTGGGTTGCCACCAGCCACAGCGTTAGCATCGAGCAGGTGATCGAACAGGCTAGACAATGCCGCAAGCTTTCGGCGAATAGTCGCGCCGGATAGGCCGCGATGCTCCAGCTGCGAGCGCCAAGCGAGCACGTGCGCGCGGGTGACTGCGCGGAACTGAGCAACCTCATCCATTCCAAGAAAATTGCAGAAATCCTTGAGATCAGCTCTGTATGCACGCCGGGTACGGGGATTGTCCAAATTCGCAAACCACTCAGCAGCCGTCGGAAGCTCAGCGAGCCGCTGAAACTCTATGGACGTCAGCCTGCGCTCGGCGCAAGCACCAACCAGCGCGCTTATGGATGAAGTTGTTTTCGTCATGCGGGTCACCAGGCGGCTAAAAAAGAAAACTGGCATCAAAACGTTGACTGCCAGACCTCTTTTGCCACATACCCGAGAAAACACTAATTTTGCACGCGGGGAAACGTGTAGCGGGTTTGAAGAGCCAGAGAAGCGGTCCGAAGAGCCTTCTCTGGAAGGGAGCTTTTCAGCCGCCGATCATAATTACCGATAACCGGTTTTATCGTTAATTATTATGGACTCTGGCATCAAATCCCGTTTCAAGTAGGAAACCAAAAAAGGCCTTGACTGCGCGGTAAATCAAAGCAGAAAAGGCCTTTTGGGATTATTCTGTCAGGAAAAGATTTTCGATAAAGACTCGCGGAAAGGGAGATTCTTTTTTATTTTGGACACCCGTTTCCCAGAGAGAGCAATAGCAGTTTTTTCATGGCAATTATCTTTTGTGGTGATTTTCATCCAGCTGATCATATCCGTGTAATATTTAATGCGTTTACGTTTAATGTTCTCTGGTAATTTCGCCCCCTTACCATCAACCAAAGGAACTCGCTTCAGACTATAGACCTTGAAGCCAAGATACGGCCAGTACCGCCCCGCCTCTTCATCAAGAGCAAAGAATCCAACACCATCCGAGCCATTAATAATAGAGCATTTTGAACAGACCCTTAACTTCAGGTGGCCATCATTAGAAAAGTAATAAAGCAGAAATAGAGCATCCTCAGCTTGGAATACGTTGTATTCCTTAAAAAGCTCGCCCGAACTCATCTTCGCTCGAAAAACAAACGGATGATACAAGGGCCGCATAGGCAGGAGCTTAGCGCCCGACTTTAGAAAATGAGTAACATCATCGCCCATAATAGACCCCTATATTAAATTTAATAACTCAGTAGATCTAGATAACTCAATCATAAGCCTTCATGCGTTCTGGCTTAGGCGGCTCACCCACACGATCCATTAACTCCCAAAGCATTTTAATCGCATACCAGTAATCTCGAGCGGTAGATGGGGCAAATTCTTTCGCCTCGAAAAACTTATGAACATGTTTTTTTCCAGTCTGATGTGCGTCGCAATTGCACCATTCGACAAACTCCAACATACGTCTGGCGGCTCGTTTTCGGCTGGTCTTTCCACCGCGCGATTTATAAAGATGAATTTTATGATTGAGCTCCCGCGTCAGCATTGCGACCTCCTAGATAAGAGCTAGTTACATCAATCCGACCATGCCCCAATTCAAGTGCAATTTTTATGCGAGCCATATGGCCCAACGGGGTGTCTTTACCGCATAAAACTGGAGCGGGCTCACCTGAGAGTTGCTCGTATCGCTCACAGGCATAAGCTGCACGCAATTCGTGCAGGCGGCTGATCCCATACTGCTGCAACGCCTCTCGAGTTTGGCGAATTTGATTTCCTCGAAACTTTTCCCAATTAATATCCACAGGAATTAAAACTTTCCTTGAACCTAGGATTGTTAAGCAAAACTCCAGCGCCTGAGTTTGGGTACTTAAGGAAATCGGAACTTTTCTTTTGCGCCCGCCTTTTGTGCCGCGTGTGATATTTACATACCCGCTTCTATTTGCTTCCTCAAGCGCTCTTCTGATATCAAGAAGTGCAGCCTCTTTTGTTCTGAGGCCAAACTCTCTTGCAAGAACAGCCACTGCTTTACCCTCAGCCAGCTCGTTACCTAACTTACCCAAGGCGCGATAGAACTCGTCGCGACACAGACCATCTGGTGGTGAAGTTCTAATGTGTGAACGATTGGGAATCAGACAATCTTTTGTCGGACTAACTGCCCGCCATTCCCCAAAAGTAGCCATAAGCAAAACAGTGTTCACTGCGCTTACAAGATTCTGCGCATACGACACAGAGATTTCATCGCTATCAACACGCTCAGAAAGCCGTAATCCGTAAGCAACCACATCCTCCCGGCACAAATATTTAAGATCTTTAATGTTTTTTTCAACCATATAATTAGCGAAAGGTTTCCAGCGATCCACAACAGTTGCTACAGAGCTAAATGAAAGATCTCCGTTTCCAAGCGCAAATTTACCGACCTTACTGATGTCTCTTGAACCCAAACCTAGATTTCTTGCAGCCATAAAAACCCCGGGTTAAACGTTAATTAAAAGAGGACCCGCGCCCTGAGAGATGTTGAGTTTTTCGCGAGAATTTTTGGCTCTCGCCGACCGTGCGGGCAGGCGCCACTTACAAGCAGCAGGCGCGTAGAGGTTCTTTTTCCGTGACAAGGGTCTGGGAGCTATGGCGGGGCAATCGCAACCCACTATCAGCGTTTCGCTGAAGCAGTCCGGCATCGGTCGCTACTCGACCTGCCCGCCACCTCACCGGCGGGCCCCATTTTCGGTATGCATCACGGGCGATTCGTCGCGTTTCGTCCGTGCAGTGCATGGCTGAAACGCACGCAGCACTGAGGCTTCAGCTCCTCCAAGGGGAACCGTCTCTGTGTGCGAGATTGGGACTGACCGCATGAACGCCTTGAATGCGCAGGGCGTAAAAATGCCGATGACGGCTGCGCGCGCTGGCTTGTCAGTTCGATATTTGTGCTCAGCTGGCTGATTTAGTGGGCTGCTGAGTAGTGATCCCTGGGATCGATTCGGTGGGCGCACCTGTAGCGTGCACACCGCGGCTTTGGCCTTGATGCGGGCATATGGGCCCGATTTGATTATGTACGCAGCCCGAAGGTAGCGTACTGGTAGCAGCCCTAGAGCTCGCGTACCGATTATCGATAAGCGCCACAAGAGGGGGCTTATCGCTGGCATCGTAGATGCCTATTTATCGCGCATGGCGACGGGGCGATAAGCTCACCCAGGCTGTGTATGCCCTTAGAAAATAAGCTTTTTTTCTAGGGCTGTCCAGCGTCAATCGTTATACAAAATCAGAGCTGCCTTTTCGTTCGCTGACGCTGGCTTATGGGTGTGAATGTGTACAGCACATGTGGAAAGCTTCCTTAGCAACCTCTGCGGCCGGCTGCCATCGGCCGATTCTGTTGAAAAAGTCCCGCCGCGATTTTTGTCCATGAAAGAGCGTGAGCGACGTTGAAATCTGGTTCGCTCAGAAGATGGAGCTGTCTTGGTTTTTACGTATCAACGCCGAAGTCGAGCGCTTTTTGAACTGCGCCAAGCAGCTCTCTCAGAAACCGACTTTTTCAACAGAATCGGCCAGCAGCTGCCGGTCCGCAGCAAATAAATATGTCCCCTCGTTTGGCCCGCGTTATCCACAATATTGGGCGGGGGAATGGCTAGTGAGATAACTGCAGCAGCGAGCACCAGATCATAGAGCGCTTATGTCGGTATACCGACACCGCTCCTGACAGCCTCAGCCCACTCAGCCCACTGTCGTAGCGCTGTACCATAGCGCCTTTGTGACCCCTCGGACCATCGAACCCCAAACCGTTCAGAGAGCTCTTTGCCGAGCTCCAAGCCGGACATGCTTCCTTTATTTCTTAGTACTTCAGTTGACGCACCAATCGTGGTTGTTGCTCGTGCTCGGAGCGCGACGATTTTTTCTGCATCGGAAATAGACGTGTTCAAGCGAGACGCTCCATCTGGCCACATGAGACCTAGCTTGATGAGGGCATAGCAAGTGTTGCGACCATGCTGCAGCTCCATCGAGGCTCTGGTTGTGGGTGCTCCGCATAAAGTTTTGAAGCCATCTATAACTTTGCTTGGTGGTGCTTCTCCTAAAAAGAAATCTGAGGTGGGGAGACGCTGCGTGCTTAACTCTTCTAATGATTGGAAGGTGCTTTTGGCAAGGTCGCGGAGAACCAAGGTTCCTCCGATTTGAGCAACAACTCCAAGACCGCGAAGCCAGCCCAAAACCCTCACGGAGTAACTGTGAAGTGTACTGTCTCCGAGCTCTGTTCGTTTATTTGCTGAACGATAAATTTGCTCAAAGTCGTCTTCTGACAGCGACCCCTCCTCCGAAACCATAGCATTCAAGCGTCTAACTATGTCGTGTGTTTGCCAGAAGGAGAAGGCAATCTGGATAGCCTGCTGCTCATCGTTGAATAACGGGACAATCCTTGTTTCTTTGCGATAAGCCTCTACGTGCCCAACATTTGCCAAGTCTCTTACCAAGTTATCGGTGGCGCCAGTGCTGAGATGCATATGCGCACCAAGCTCCGCATAGGTAAGCTCCGTCTTGTCCACCATAAATGCTAGAGCATTAGCGTAGCGGTTGAAATTTGCCTGAGGCACATAAGTTACAGGTATGTAGGGAATCTTCTCGGTAAGTATGTAATCTCTGAATATATCCCAATAAATAGTCAGCCTGGTGCCACTTCGAATGACAAGGCGTTTATCGATCAACCTAGAGACAATTTCATCGCCGAAATTCTGTGCAACCTTAAAGAATTCCGCAGGAGATTCTTGGGCGATCTGTTTGATGCATGCCAATTCGGCCGGGGACAAATTCTCTAGATCTTTCTTAAATAGAGATTGAATATTCATTGATCTGTTCAGGATGTCCAGCTGCTCAATTCCTCCCTTCGATAGTTCAAGGATGTGAATGCACAGTTTCTTTAACAGCCACGGAAAGCCTTGGCAGTGATCCTGAAGCAGTCGGCGGAGCTGTGGGATAACAGGATTGCCAAGCTCCTTGGAAAATCGATTTATAGCTAGACCAACTTCGCGCTCCGTGAAAGGAGATAACTCAATTTCAAATCGTCGATCAGAAAGCGAGTGCCACATGTGGTACGCGTTATGCTCTGTGGGTATCACTCCATCGGTCTTCCATGAAAAACCAATAACGAGATTCGCTTGAGCCTCTTCTACAGCTGCGCACAGACGGCGCATTTCTGCAAAAACGTCTACCAAGTCGGCTTTATATAGAAGTTCTTCAAACTGATCGAAGAAGACACAAAGCACTTTTTCTTCACTTTGAAGATCCTCTGCCAAACCCTGCATCGCAGGATTAGAAAACAGGCTCGTTGGGCCGCCGAACTCTAAGGATCTATCGGAGCGAATGAATCCGCTGCTGACAGCTGCTTTTACAGCAGTTACTACTGCGAGTTCCGGGAAGCGGCTTGTTGTGGCGGCGCGCGAGTCAACCGTAAAGACGAAATACCTCCCCTTATTTCTCACGTTAGAAGCGCGGGAAGCAATTTTTAGCACGCTGGAACTCTTACCCCATCCTGACGGGCCTTTAAGGGCTATAAGTCTAGTTGTCGTTGCTTGATTGCGAACGGAATCTAAGAAGTGGAATACAGTTGTTTGGACGTTCTCTCGCCCTACAAAGTCTTCCGGTCGGGCTGGCCTGTAATCCGCCCAATGATCCGCAACAGGAACTCTGACGATACTTTCTAAGTCTGCGTGAAGTTTTGCGGCTGCAAATGCTTGCGACTCCATGCCTCCAGCAATCCAAGGTAGCGACAACGTCGTGTCTGTCTTTGCGATACGATCTAGGGCTGCTTGGTGAGTCACCTGCTTGCCGGTGTCGGCTTGAAATAAAAGCGTCGCGCTGCGAATGCCGCTGTCAGGGTCTAGTACAGGAACAGCCCAAAATTCTCCATCTTGTGTAAGTAATAGAAATGCATCGTTCCCGACTCTGAATTTGTCGCGATCTATTTGCAGGCTCACAGCATCTACGATAATTTGTGCTTTAACCAAGCGCTCAATCAGTCGTTCAGGCGGATAAATTCTTAATTTTCTACGTTCTTCTGGTGGTTTCTGATTCCACTCATCTTCAAATCCTTTGGCGTCTTTGCCTAGGGCGAAGGTTGACAACAGCCAGCCAGATGAATATCCCTTGAAGTAAACATTGCCAAGAAGTTTATGTAGCACTTCGCTTGAGATAGTGGAGCGATGCGCTTTGCACTCAACGAATATTCGTTCAGCAGTAGTGTCTTCAGTACCTAAAAGATCAACTTCAGAGGCGGTTAAGCGAACTTCTTCCTGGACTCGATAATTTTGAGTCTCTAAGAATTTCCGAGCGAATTTCTCCAGAATTCGTCCGCGCGCCGTAGTCGTTGTTTCTGGGGCTACCGCTACTTCGATTTGGTAGTTGAGTGCCATGCTGGGTTATGCGCCTTGGCTAGTTATTTACGCTGAGAGTATGGAATTTTTCTCGCTCAGCCAAGGACCGAAGAAGCCCAGCTTTCTGAAACCTCCACGCATCAATGCTAGGCCCACTCAATTTGGGCGGACTAGTCCGCTTCTGGCCGAAAGCAGTCTTTAAGGTACGCCGCTCCAGCATCTTTTCAGAGCGAGCCCCTACTTTACCGGCTCAATCAGCTCAGGCCCCTGGTTGCGAACATTGCCAACAGCCTTGCCTACCTTGAACCACTCGAAATCGTCCGACGGTCGTCCTTGATGCAACATTAGCTGCTCCGCCCGGTGCAGGGTGGTATCGGGATCAATCCACTCGCGAGCCAGCTCCGGTGTCAGCACAATCGGGCGTCGGTCATGGATATCGACCATGCCTCCCTTCGAGTCTGCAGTGATAATCACAAAGCCATCTCCGTCGCACTGTTCTCCGTCCGCTGGGTATTTTCCGATTGCTGCGAAGAAACAGGCAGAACCCTCGCGCGGCTGGATGAAGTACGGCTGCTTTCGCTTTGGGTCCGTTTCGTCTTTCACCCACTCGTACCAGCCGTCTGCTGCCACCAGGGCTCGGTTCGGCCAGATTTGCCGGAAAAACTTCCCCTCCGCGACCTTCTCCACCCGGGCATTGATGGGCGGCGGCATCTTTCCCTTCGCCCAAGCCGGCGACCACCCCCAGCGCACTGGCGAAGCGACAAGCCCACCAGTTGAAGTACGCAGCAGATGGACCGCAGTGCTCGGCGCTACGTTGTAACGCCCTAGCGGCGTTTCATCCCATCCAGGCAGGGGCAATTGTTCTTCGCCCAGCTCATTCAAATACGCCGACAAGCTTTGTCGTTGAACGAAACGTCCACACATACCCCCTCCCGTCACTTTCGATTGACTGCACACTGCCGCCAACAAATACTGTTTATCCATCCAGCATTCAAGGTGAATCCCGTGGACAGCGTTTCGATCCTCGGTCCCGTTGCGCCCTCCCCGACGACCATTCCATTTTTTCTACCGACTGTCCCGGCTGGGTTTCCTAGCCCCGCTCAGGATCACCTGGAGCAGCGAATCTCGCTCGACGAGCTATTTCGCCTGCATCGCCCGCAGATTTATCTCGCTCAGGTTTCTGGCCATAGCCTGACCGGACTTGGCATTCTCGATGGTGATCTGGTGCTGATCGACAAAGCGCTGCAACCGCGTCGCGAAGACGTGGTCATTGCCTGCCTCAACGGCGATCCGCTGATTAAGATTTTCGACATCGAGCAGCAGCAGGTGGTGCTGCGCTCTGCCAATCCAGCTTACCCGCCACGCTATGTGCTGGAGGGCGAGGAACTGCAGATCTGGGGCGTGTATGTCGGTCTGTGCCGACAGGGGCGCAATTGTGGCTGAACGTATTTTCGCCCTGATTGACTGCAACTCGTTCTACTGCAGTTGCGAGAGAGTCTTTCGTCCCGACCTGATCCGTACGCCCATTGTGGTGCTGTCGAACAACGATGGCTGCGTGGTCAGCCGCACGCCAGAGGCTAAGGCACTCGGGATCAAGATGGGCGAGCCGTGGTTTCAAGTGCGCCGACGTTTTGAGGCAGCCGGTGGCGTTGCGTTCAGCTCGAACTATGCGCTTTATTAAGTTAGGTGGAATGCTTTTGAGCTAGGCTGAATCCGTTGACGCTCAGGGGGCGCCCATGACCACCACCCCATTGCACAAGCAAGTGTTAAGTCGTTATTCCAGTGTACAAGCTTGGCTGGAG
>NZ_BDJA01000017.1:0-11500 GCF_003864275.1 Pseudomonas sp. SCT | reverse complement strand
CAGAACCAAGGCAGCAGCCTCGCGTTTGAACTCGGCGGAAAACGTACGTCGTTGCTTGCTCATCGAACACCTCTTGATGGCGAGGATTTTCGCCTAAATCGGTGTCCGGGATCAGTAGACCACTACAATTCCACCTCAGGCAGCAGACTGTCGTTCTTAGGCCACCTCCAGCCGAAAAATAGCGTCTCCACACCTCTACCCCTTTTCAAGTCAATCAGCTCTAGCGAGCAGGCAGTCAAGGCTGTCGGAGACGTTGCCTTTATGACAAGCCGGAATAGAAATAACGAGATGCAGTTACTTCGCGTCTCGTCTATTATGTATTCATCCCTATACCACTTAATCGAGACTCAGGATCCGCCATGTCAATCATTGCCGAGTACAAAGCTCTAGAAGCCCAAATCGCTGAGCAGCAAAAGCGCCTGGAAGCTCTCAAAGGCGACGAAAAACTGAAAAAAGAAATCGAGTTTGAAACCAAGCTGCGCAATCTCTTGGCTGACTATGGCTACTCCTTGCGTAACGTGATCGCCGTGCTCGATCCAAAGGCTGGAAAAATTGTTGAGGCGCCTGTTAAAGGCCCACGTCGTGAGCGCACGCTGAAGCGCTACAAGAACCCGGAAACTGGCGAGGTTGTCGAGACTAAGGGAGGCAACCATAAGGTGCTGAAGGCTTGGAAAGAGCAGTTCGGTTCGGAGAAAGTCGAAAGCTGGCTGCAATAACTGGTCAGGTTACGTGGGAGGGTCGCATTAGCGGCCCTTTCCTATTAGGGTCTTACAAAAAGACGTCTGCAGAAACACGAAAACGATCCGAAAGCGCTCGGATGTGGCGCACATTCAATTGGCGTTTACCAGCAAGCCCCTCGGAAATGACTGACTGGGTAGCGACATCTGGTAGATCTCCCTGACGCAGGCCATGCTCTCTCATCAGGTAAAGCAGCACTTCTACCCCGCCTGTTTCCGGCAACGGCCGACGCAGCTCGTCGTAGGCTTCAATCATGTCCCCGACACGTGATGCGAGGCCAGCCAAAGGGTGATCCTCATCGTCGCCCACCAAGGCCAGCAATTCGTCCAAGGCCTCGACCAGAGCATCATAGTCGTCCTCGTTCGTTGGCTTGCTCAGCAACGGGGCTACGTAACGCCAGTACTCGCAAGCCTGCTTGATGGTGCAATGCCGTTTCCGATAATACTGCCCCTGATGCCAGCATCAATACGTCCACCGAAGTTTCAGCGCCAGGCAAATCGCCATCACGGTTTCCAGTACTATTCGCTCACCGGCCTACTGCCCCGCAAGCCTCTATGACAGGAGCACACGGATGTATTTGTCAGCACTGAAGGTTCAGAATTTTCGCCAGTTTGGAGCCGATGCGAACTGCCTTTTCATCGAATTCAACAAGGGCGTTACTGCGCTGGTAGGAGAGAACGATGCGGGGAAGTCATCGGTCATCGATGCTCTACGATTCGTCCTCCAGACGCGTGACGGAGAGTACATACGCTTGCAGCCGGAGGACTTTCATATCCCAGATGAAGGGCCTCAGGCGAGTCAGATTACGGTCGTGGCCAAGTTTGCAGATTTGTCGGTCGCGGATCAGGGGGCGCTGTCGGAGTACGTCACGTTCAATGGTGATACAGCGGTTGTTTACGTTCACTGGACAGCACGACGACTGTCGGACGACGTCCTCGCACGCCGTTGGGTTGATATTGCTGTGCGCAGTGGCCATACCGGCGGTGGCCCAAGCATCGATGCCAACGTACGCCAACTGCTAGCTGCTGCTTACCTGCGCGCACTACGCGATGCCGCACGGGAAATGTCTCCAGGCCGTGGCTCACGTCTCTCACAAGTGCTCAAAAACTTCCCTAGCATCAAGGACGGGAGTGGCTTCGATGCCAACCAGCCGATTCCAAACCCTGAGTCGCTGAGCCTCGCCGGATTAGCTGGGTATCTGCGTCATTTGGTGAATATGCATCCAGGTGTGAGCTCCGCCCAGAACTCGGTCAACGACAATTACCTGACCCACCTTTCGCTTGAGGGTGATGAGTTACTTGGACGCATCAATTTCGTTGAGGGAAGCTCGGAGTCAGCTCGCCTGAGACAGATCCTAGAACGCATGGAGCTGAGCCTGCTCGACCAAGGATCACGTGAGGCTCGCGGAGATTATGGCCTGGGCTCTAACAACCTGTTGTTCATGGCTTGTGAGCTACTACTGCTTGGCAAGGAGCCCGACGGACTGCCGCTATTGCTTATCGAAGAGCCCGAGGCCCACCTTCATCCACAGCGACAACTACGCCTGATGGAGTTTCTGGCTGCCGTAGCGACGCCCAAACCAAGCTCGCACACAGTCACTCAACCGATGGTGGCCGAGGAGCGAGAAGCAGTCTCGCTGCCTTGGAACGAAGGCTCCGCACCTCCATCAGCACTCTCATCCAACGATGATGGAGCGACTGCAGGAGAGCTTACTCAGGAAGACCAAGCCCGGCCCGTCCAAGTCATCCTTACCACCCATAGCCCCAATCTCAGTTCCAAAATTGCCTTGGACAATCTAGTGCTCATGCATGGTCGCAAGGCTTACTCGCTCGGCAAGCAACACACGAAGCTAGATGAGGGGGACTATCGATTCCTCGCCCGTTTCTTGGACGTGACCAAGGCAAATCTGTTTTTCGCTCGGGGTATCCTCGTCGTAGAGGGAGATGCTGAAGCCATCCTATTACCCGCACTGGCAAAGCTGCTCGGACGAGACTTGACCCGACATGGAGTCTCGGTAGTGAACGTCGGTGGCGTTGGCCTGGGACGGTATGCCCGGATCCTACAACGTGCGCACCCAGAGCATGGCGTCCTCAAAATTCCTGTCGCCTGCATCTCGGACATGGACGTCATGCCGGACTGCGCACCACAGATTCTGGGTTTAGTGGAAAATGATGATGATTCCAAATGGGGCGCTGGCCGGCGGAAATGGCGAGCGATCCGCGACTTCGGCGCTGATGACGAAACACGGCTTGAACGCTTGGCTGCGTGGAGGAATTCGCGTAAAGCGAACGACGAACAGAGCGTACAAACGTTCGTGGCGGGACAATGGACACTGGAGTATGACCTGGCCTATAGCGGCATGGCACGTGAGCTTCTGGTAGCCGCCCGACTGGCTGCAAAGGACGATCCAATTCACGCCGATCGGCAATCACCCGACCAAGTGATAGATCTCGCCATCACTGAGTATGAAGAGCTTCGAGCCTCGGGCATGTCTACTGAGCAAATATGCTCGACTATCTATGCTCTGTTCCATCGCAAGATAGCCTCGAAAACGATTACGGCTCAGTATTTCGTGGATATCTTGGAGCAGCGCTTTCCAAGGGTACTAGGGAGTCCTCAAGGCTTGGAGGAGCGGCTTCCCGGCTACCTCGTTGATGCGATCACTTACGTGACCTCTCGCTTGGAATTAACGCCCAATCAACACCAACCCTCGCAACAGCAAACGCGACACACTTCATGACCGCGTTCCGCGACCTGGTGCCCGAAATCACCGACGAGGATATCGAGTGGGTCTCAGGGCTTATGAAGCTGGAGGGCTTGGACGAGCAGCGCCTAGCATTCCTTCGATCGCAGGAAACGCTGGACATGTCGGCCTGCCCAGGCAGCGGAAAAACCACTCTGGTGGTAGCCAAGCTCGCAATCCTCGCCCGCAAATGGAAAAGCCGAACGCGTGGGATTTGCGTTTTATCTCACACCAATGTCGCTCGCCACGAAATAGAGCAGCGCTTGGGAAACACCGAGGTAGGCCGCAGGCTGCTGAGTTACCCTCACTACATCGACACGATTCATGGTTTTGTCAGGCGCTTTCTCGCCACACCTTGGCTTCTTTCAGCTCAATACCGCTTCACCGCGATCGATGATGAGCTGACCCACCGAATGCGTCTCAGGTCTATATCAGTGGAGGGCAAGCGGTTCCTGAGAAGTTTCTTGGCCCACAGAACCTTCGACACCTCATTGCTCCGCTTAGCCACCGCAGACTTTGCCAACCCTTGCATCAAGGTGGCCAAAGGTAACCTCCCTAGCGGGCCAGATACTCAAAGCTACCAAATCATGGCTAGGGCAGTCGTCGACACGGCCAAGCGCGGTTACTTTTGTTACGACGAGATCTTCGTGCTGGGAAGAGCTCAGCTGGACGCACGACCAGGCGTAGCTGAGGGGTTAAGGCACCGTTTCCCATGTGTCTTCATCGACGAGATGCAGGATACCTCGGCGATGCAGGACGAGTACCTGCGCGCCGTTTTCCCCCGCGAAAACTCGGGAATATGCGTGATACGAGTTGGCGACTCCAATCAGGCAATTTTTGAGTCGGACGCCCACACCAATGGCAGCGACTTCCCGGATCGAAGCCGTGCAGTCCACATATCCAGCAGCTTTCGCTTCGATGAGTCAATTGCCAGATTGGCAAATCCCTTTGCGCTTCATGCCGTCCCAGGAAGCCTCTCAGGGCGGCGTAACGTAGGCGAGCAAGGGCCGCTTCGCCACACCATTTTTGTTTTTCCTGATGGGGACTGTAGCGCTGTACTGGATGCTTATGCCCGACTCGCATTCCAACAGCTTCCCGTGTGTCTACATGATAAGGCGACAGTCACTGCCGTTGGCTACACGCATAAAGACATCGACCCCGCCGACACTGACCCGATGCATTACCCAAAAACGGTCGGGCATTATTGGGAGGGTTATGATCGCTGCGCAGGTCTAGTAGCGTACCGCCCGCCCACATTGATTGAACGTGTTCGCCTAGCCAAGCGCGGCCTCGTCAAGAGTGATACTGCTCACCACAGCGTCGAAGAGATCGCCAAGGGACTTCTCCATCTGGTCAACCTCTCCAATCCCAACACCAAAATCAAAGTGGGAAGTCGACAACACGTTCAAGTTCAACAGCTGCTGGCCAACCTCAACGACTTGGCTTGCTATCAACAGTTGGTGGTCGATCTGCTGTTCACATCCCATGTCATCAGTGCCGAGAATTGGGCATCCTTCACTCAGCGCTTTTGGGCATTGGCATCTGTCCTTGCAGGTACAAGTGAACAGCCCGAAACAGCTCAGGGCTACCTTGCTTGGGTGCCAGAGAACGGAGAGGCTCCGCAGGAAGGCGCTGTACAGCTTGCAGTGAATACCTTCCGTAGCGCTCAAAACCATGGAGTGTTGGACATCAAGCTCGGGTCTATTCATTCGAGCAAAGGACAGACCCATACCGCGACCCTAGTGCTCGAAACCTACAGTCACGAGCATTTCATCGGAAGCCTGTTGCCCTGGCTTGTAGGGCAACAAAGCCACGGTGGTACCAGACAGCGAAAAAGGATCGTCCAGCGCTTGCCTGCGATGTACGTGGCCATGACCCGCCCAACGCACCTCTTGTGCTTGGCTATAAGCAGGCGGACGCTTGGCGAGGGGGAAGAATTCGATGCCAACTGCGCACAGCTTCGCGGGCAGGGCTGGGACGTCCAGCATCTGTAGCTTAAGTCTAGACTTCAGACCTTAGTCGCCTGCCGCTGCCGAAAACGCTTGATGAAATCAGCTTCAATAAGCTCATCAACAGTCAGGTCAAGACCGCAGTTTACGAGTGACGCCAGGCTGCCATCAGATAGGGCGAAGCTGTTATGCATAAAGCCACACTCCCGCATCTAGTTGTCATAGATACGAGCAAGAAACGCTTTTACAAAATCTGAGCGGCCCGGCTTCCGGCTCGCAGTCGCGGCTTCGGTAGCCGGATCGTTGGCAGTGGCCTCGGCCATTTCGCATCGTTACCGATTGCCCGAAGCACATAGCTCAAGGCAGGCCAGTACTTTGAATCATACTGGTACTGAATGCGTTCCAGCTCCTCTTTCACGTAGCTTTCGTAAAGGTAGTTGTGCTCCGACGCTTCATGCACGATATCCAAAATGTGGTGCTGGGTATTGGAATCGAAACCTGAGTAACATTCTTCTCTAGCCTAAGTAGCTGGGCATTCGCCCTTCGAGGCATCTCGCCAGGGCCTAGCCTTCTCCTCAAGTAAAAATACCATGCTGTAGACGACCTATTAGATCCAGGGCTAAGCGAAGCTCAGCATCGCTATTTGTCATATTGATGGGCCTGCGGCCATTCAGCGCCTTGGCAGGCATGTTCAGCCACTCGGCCGTCCTTTGCTCATCACCGACAAACAGATCTGTGGCTGCCTTAATGAGCTCGATCTCTGACGCTGATCTAACCATTTCAATCCTGTCTTACGACACCGGCATTTCCATCAGAAAATGCAGCGCAAACGATAGCTAACGAAGTAGCTCGGCTCAGTTGGAACTAGCATTTTTTACCACCGTCAGCAGTGGCCATCGATCATGGATCCACTCATATTCGGCAGGTGGCGCCGTCGTCACAACATATACCCTTCGCTGCTCTCCCTCGCCAATGACCAGGCACTCTAGCGCGTATCCCTCCGGCACATCGAACCAGTGCGACAGCCGATTCTTCTCTCCCGGCCGACCTTCCTTCTCCATATACCTCTGAACCATGCCGAACCCACGGCGGGGCATGTACTTCTCCCAGCCGCCAGACTGCACGGTACTGAGCCTTGCCCAGCCTCCCTGTGGGCCGGTTCCTAGCTCCTCCTTTCTCCGGCCCCAATGAATCCAATCGAGCTGGCCGCTCTCCTCAAGCAGCACCGGAATGGCTGCTTTGGGATTGGGAAAATAGATCTTCCAGACCTTATCGGCCTCACGGGCCTCTACGCCTCCGCACATGCTTGGTACCTCACACGACTTACGCCGCCTTATGTTCTAGACCCTGCTCGCCAAGAAGGCATTCCCTATCGAATGGAGTTCTAACATGCGTTATCGTTGTTTTCTAATAACAGGGGGTAAGATCGGCATGCTGGGACGCATAAGCGTAATTTTTCTTCTCTGCCTCTCTGCGACCTCATTCTCGGCAGCTTCCGAAAATCAAATGGAGCGCTGCGAACAGCACGCGCCGCCAATCGGACTGGTCAGCAACCAGCAACAGCGGCTCTTGAACCAGGCAGGCGCACTCCTTGTGCGCAGCTCAGCCTTGCGGATGGCTGCTGGCCGCGACAGCACGTTTGCTGACTTTTATAAGAACCCGACAGGCCGGGAAGATCCGGAAATTAGGCAACTGCTGTCACGCCTTGAGGCTGATCAGTATCGCCGAATTTTGGCCCACCGGATCAAACGAGATGAGACAGACTATGCGAAGGACATTGAGGGCAGGATTGCTGGAAAAAAGCTTCTAGCTGGGAGTCTGGTTTGCCACCAGGTGCGCGCCATCTACGAGCCCGGATCAAAGGAGAGCAAAGCCCTAAAGTCTTACCTAAACACTGTCCTCGCCCGCCCCGACAGCGCCCGTATCGAGCACTTTGATGTCAGCATCGACAGCTGCGAGGTAAGCGATACCGTGGGAGCCCGCAACCGCGCCGCAGAACCTGAAGCCTGGCCGGACTCTCGGTACCTTGTTGTGCAGACGCGCTTTAAAAACACTGACACCGAGGGCCGGGTGCCCATTGCTGGATCTGCAATTCTGACCATGGGCAGCAGAACCTTCGAATACGATCACACCGAAACAGTGCTCGAACAGGGTTTCGGTATTGGTATTCAGCCAGTCGGCCCATTACTGACGTTGCGCACAAAAATTGTTTACCGTATTCCCCGCGACGCCACAGGGGAGGTGTTCTGGAAACCCGGTCGAAACCCAGCACACGTTCGGCTCTGGTGTACTGACATTTAAGCTTACTAACCCCCAAGCATCTCTTAGCTGCAGCGTACGGATGAAAAGCATCTGCGGATGCCTGACCAGAAGCCGCGCACGGAAACATCCATGAACTCGCAAAACATGGTCTGCTGTAGCCTTAGGAACGCGTGGCCGCTGGCCTTTACCTGGGATGGCTACGAGACCAGGGCGCAGATCGTAGAACAAGCAGATCGCCTGTCTGCGTTGCTTCAGAAGCAGCGTGAAGGGGTCGAATGATGACTCTGGGCGGTGTCCTACCTTTGGCCAGCCGCTGCCCGCATAATGCAGCTATCGGCTAAAAGCGGTCATTTAAGGAATGAAAAACTCGTCCCTTTTGCTCGACTGCGGGTATCCTAAAGTTGGGGCTTTCTGTGTAAACGCAGAATTTTAAGTTCTCTTTATGCACACTGATATTTTTGTGGGAGTGGTATGGCGGCGCATATCGATTACTTCGAAGATAAAGATGGATATTCGTTTGTTTCGACGTTTCGGTATTTGACGGTAGACGCACCTGATGGCGTCTATAACTTAATGCCTGGTGTCGACGTTGTCGTAGGCGCGGAGCTCAAAAAAAAATACTTAACGCCTGAACTTCGTGATATTTCTGGACGAATTGAGTTTGAGCATTTAGCAGGCGCCAGCCACTTGATCGTTGGCGATGTACCTATCTCATTTTTTGATGGAATGCCTCTGACGCTGGTAATAACTTCATGGCTGGGGTGGGTAGATTGGCTCCTGCAAGATTCATGGCTGATCAAAGATAACTCGATAGTATGTGAAATTGCTTATTGCAAGCACACTAGGGAAAACGTCGTGCAGTGGGCTAATAACGGGCTTTACTCGAAGATGTTCACGGCGCGCGGCCGGCCGGACTCGGAGGTTATTTTTAATGCTGAAGAAATTCAGCAATGGAACGTAGCCTGCGAGACTATTCGCTCAATGATTTTTTCCAATAAAGCCGTGATGGGAGGCCGCATAAGCGACAAAGGCTACTCTAGATTTGCTAGATTTTATCATTTCTTAGATACATCCCGCCGCACGCCTTATGAAGCCGTTAAAATAGCTCATTGCTGTTCCGCCTTGGAAAGCTTGTTTTCCACAGATACGGTAGAGCTTAGTCATAGGCTGTCTGAGCGCGTCGCTTTTTTATTTGCTAACAATGGAGGCGACGCTGAAACCGTATACCAGTTTGTCAAAGATTGCTATTCAGTTAGATCATCCGTCACTCATGGATCTCCAGTGCCTTCAAAGTTTTCTAAAGGCTTAGAGGATCAGTCGGAAACCCTACAAAGCTATATGAGGAAACTGATTTTCATAATTACCAAGAACAAGAAACTATTCGATGTCTTGAACGGCGGCAATGAAGGTATTGAGCTGTACTTCCGGAAATTGATTTTTTCCAACGTTTCGGCTGTTTAAGTGCAAATTGACAATGCCCGCTATTGGCCGACGACAGTCTTATGTGGGGCGGTGCTGCTAACGGCCGAGAACAGTCTGGCGAGCCTAAGTAGCTGGGCCGTACGCCCGTTCGAGGCATCTCGCCAAGGCATAGCCTTCTCCTCACGTAAAAACGCCATGCTGTAGACGCCCTATCAGATCCAGGGCTAAGCGAAGCTCAGCATCGCTTCCTGTCATATCGGTGGGCTTGCGGCCATTCAGCGCCTTGGCAGGTTTGTTCAGCCACTCGGCCGCGCTTTGCTCATCACCGGCGAATAGATCTGTTGCTGACTTTATGAGTTCGATCTCTAGCGCTGCTCTAACCATCATGAATCCTGCCTTAAGATCCCAGCATTTCTATCAGACAATGCAGCGCAAACGATAGCTGACGAGGTAGCACAACTCAGCTGAAACTAGCATCGCTCAGCACCGTCAGCAGTGGCCACCGATCATGGATCCACTCATATTCTGCAGGTGGCGCCGTCGTCACAACATATACCCTTCGCTGCTCTCCCTCACCAATGACCAGGCACTCTAGCGCGTATCCCTCCGGCACATCGAACCAAGTGCGATGTCCGATTCTTCTCTCCCGGCCGACCTTCCTTCTCCATAAACCTCTGAACCATGCCGAACCCACGGCGGGGCCTGTATTTCTCCCAGCCGCCAGACTGCACGGTACTGAGCCTTGCCCAGCCGCCCTGAGGGCCGTTTCCTGGCTCTTCCTTCCTCCTGCCCCAATGAATCCAATCGAGCTGGCCGCTCTCCTCAAGCAGCACCGGAATGGCTGCTTTGGGATTGGGAAAATAGATCTTCCAGACCTTATCGGCCTCACGGGCCTCTACGCCTCCGCACATGCTTATTACCTCACAATGCTGACGCTGCCTTATGTTCTAGACTCTGCTCGCCAGGAAGGCATTCCCCTCTCGAATGGAGTTCGAAGATGCGGTATCTCCCATACATCGCGATTGCCCTCGCTTCCTCTCTGCTCTCTGCTTCCGCCACGCTCTGGTACGCAGCGCCGAAAACTGCTGAATCCTCTCACTCCGTCACACGTCCTCCGCTGAAGGTTGAGCATCAAAACGGGAACCTGCTGATTTGGGGTGGCTGGGAGACTACGAAGGGATACCAAGCCCCAGGTATCAACGCAGTAGAGATCCGTTGTGATACAGCCAGCTCCCGCTGCATCGAAGCCTATGCCTCGATTTTGCATCACACCGAGGGAGAGGATCTCGAAGCGCAGGTATTCGACTACGTGGTGCAAAACTGGACAGAGACCGAAATGCTTGCGGTCGCTGGGCAAGCGATGGGGTGTTTAGATCGGAGACTGATCGTTGATCTGGTTGCTCAGCAGGCTCGCCTGGAATGGAGTCCCAGCGCGGAAGCAGGCTGCGAAGGCGACATAGGTGCCGCTGTCCTAGGTGGAGACCCGTTGTAGATCCAGCCGCTTGTCCACCCTGATTGACCTCTCTCAACGCTTCGCGAATACTGTTTGCATATACAGTATTCCCTGGATTTTGCGATGTCATCTCTTTCGATACTGGCCCGGTGCGAACGTCTGCGCGAGCGTCTTCTCACCGATGTGGCCAACGGTCTGCGTATCACAGGCTTTCAGTCACCCGCCGAAGACGAAAAGGAGGCAGGGCTTTCCCTCGACCTTCTCACCGGCCTGGGGGCGCCCCACGTTTGGGCTGTGCAAGTCCTGGACGATAGTTTGGTCGGCTTCGGCATATTCCGTGGTGATCGGCTGATCGTGAACCGTGCGGCCACTCACCTGGACGAAAGGCTGGTGGTGGTAGACCTTGCTGGAGACTACCGCGTGCGCCTTGTTCAGCGTGACTTGTTGGGGGGCCGCTGGCTGAAGGCAGCCGATCCTATCGTCCCGGACGTGCAGCTGGACGGCGAAGAGATCATCGAGGTTTGGGGTGTCGTGACCTGGGTGGTAAGTCGTGTGGCGATATGAGCGTACCGCCGAGAGTATTCGCGCTTATAGATTGCAACTCGTTTTACTGCAGCTGTGAGCGCATCTGTCAGCCGGAGCTAAAGCGCCGGCCAGTTGTGGTGTTATCCAATAACGATGGCTGCGTAATTGCCCGCTCAGCCGAGGCCAAGGAGCTGGGCATAGGCATGGGTGCCCCCTACTACCAAGTGCGCGAGCAAATGCGCCAACAAGGGGTGGTGGCGCGCTCCAGCAACTACACCCTCTATTAAGTTAGGTGGAATGCTTTTGAGCTAGGCTGAATCCGTTGACGCTCAGGGGGCGCCCATGACCACCACCCCATTGCACAAGCAAGTGTTAAGTCGTTATTCCAGTGTACAAGCTTGGCTGGAG
>NZ_BDJA01000016.1:0-13906 GCF_003864275.1 Pseudomonas sp. SCT | reverse complement strand
TGTCATTTTCAGAAGACGACTGCACCAATTGACGGGGCGTAACGCCAGGTGTGCAGTCGGCTCCTGACCACGCAATATCAGAAGTCATCTGCACCAATCTCGACTATGCTCAATACTCGTGTGCACCAAAGCGAGGTGTGAGCATGGCGTCAGACACATTACCAATTGCCGAGCAGGGCGTGGCCACCCTGCCCGATGCGGCATGGGCACAGGCCCGGCACCGGACCGAAATCATCGGGCCGCTGGCAGCGCTTGAAGTGGTTGGGCATGAAGCCGCCGATGCCGCTGCTCAAGCGCTGGGCCTATCCAGGCGGCAGGTGTATGTCCTGATCCGGCGTGCCCGGCAAGGTGCTGGGTTTGTGACGGACCTGGTTCCCGGCCAGTCCGGCGGCGGAAAAGGCAAGGGACGCTTGCCGGAATCAGTTGAGCGCATCATCCGCGAGTTGCTGCAAAAGCGCTTCCTGACCAAGCAGAAGCGTAGCCTGGCGGCGTTCCACCGCGAGGTCGCGCAGGCTTGCAAAGCGCAAAAGCTACGGGTGCCGGCGCGCAACACTTTGGCCCTGCGGATCGCCGGCCTCGACCCGCTCAAGGCCACTCGCCGCCGGGAAGGTCAGGATGCGTCCCGCAGCCTGCAAGGTGTCGGTGGTGAGCCTCCCGCCGTGACCGCGCCACTGGAACAAGTGCAGATTGATCACACGGTCATCGACCTGATCGTGGTGGACGAGCGCGACCGGCAACCGATTGGCCGTCCGTATCTGACCATCGCCATCGACGTGTTTACCCGCTGCGTGCTCGGCATGGTCGTCACGCTGGAAGCGCCGTCATCTGTTTCGGTCGGCCTGTGCCTTGTGCATGTCGCCTGCGACAAGCGTCCCTGGCTGGAGGGTCTGAATATAGAAATGGATTGGCCGATGAGCGGCAAGCCCAGGCTGCTCTACTTGGACAACGCGGCCGAGTTCAAGAGCGAGGCGCTGCGCCGTGGCTGCGAGCAGCACGGCATCCGGTTGGACTATCGTCCGCCAGGGCAGCCGCACTACGGCGGCATCGTGGAACGGATCATCGGTACGGCGATGCAGATGATCCACGATGAATTGCCAGGGACGACCTTCTCCAACCCTGACCAGCGCGGGGACTACGATTCCGAAAACAAGGCCGCCCTGACATTGCGTGAGCTGGAGCGCTGGCTCACGTTGGCGGTGGGCACCTATCACGGCTCTGTGCACAACGGCCTGCTTCAGCCGCCGGCGGCGCGCTGGTCAGAAGCCGTGGCGCGTGTCGGTGTACCGGCTGTCGTCACCCGCGCCTTGGCTTTTTTGGTCGATTTCCTGCCCATCATTCGCCGTACTCTGACTCGCACCGGCTTTGTCATCGACCACATTCACTACTACGCCGATGCGCTCAAACCGTGGATCGCACGACGCGACCGCTTGCCCGCTTTCCTGATCCGGCGCGACCCGCGTGACATCAGCCGTATCTGGGTGCTGGAACCGGAGGGGCAGCATTACCTGGAAATCCCCTACCGTACCTTGTCGCACCCGGCTGTCACCCTCTGGGAACAACGGCAGGCGCTGACGAAATTGCGGCAGCAGGGACGCGAACAGGTGGATGAGTCGGCGCTGTTCCGCATGATCGGGCAGATGCGCGAGATCGTGACCACCGCACAGAAGGCCACGCGCAAGGCGCGGCGCGACGCGGATCGACGCCAGCACCTCAAGGCATCGCCTCCGCCGGACAAGCCGATTCCGCCGAAAACGGACGTTGCTGATCCGCAGGCAGACAACCTGCCTCCGGCCAAACCGTTCGACCAGATCGAGGAGTGGTAGCCGTGGACGAATATCCCATCATCGACTTGTCACACCTGCTGCCAGCTGCACAGGGGCTGGCTCGGCTGCCGGCGGACGAGCGCATCCAGCGCCTTCGCGCCGACCGCTGGATCGGCTACCCGCGCGCGGTCGAGGCGCTGAACCGGCTGGAAACCCTGTATGCGTGGCCAAACAAGCAACGCATGCCCAACCTGCTGCTGGTTGGCCCGACCAACAACGGCAAGTCGATGATCATCGAGAAATTCCGGCGCACGCATCCGGCCAGCTCCGACGCGGACCAGGAACACATGCCGGTGCTGGTCGTGCAGATGCCGTCCGAACCGTCGGTGATCCGCTTCTACGTCGCGCTACTTGCCGCGATGGGGGCACCATTGCGCCCGCGCCCACGGCTGCCGGAAATGGAGCAACTGGCGCTGGCACTGCTGCGCAAGGTCGGCGTGCGCATGCTGGTGATCGACGAGCTGCACAACGTCTTGGCCGGCAACAGCGTCAACCGGCGGGAATTTCTCAACCTGCTGCGCTTCCTCGGCAATGAGCTGCGCATCCCATTGGTCGGGGTCGGCACGCGCGACGCCTACCTGGCCATCCGCTCGGATGACCAATTGGAAAACCGCTTCGAGCCCATGATGCTGCCGGTGTGGGAGGCCAACGACGATTGCTGCTCACTGCTGGCCAGCTTCGCCGCTTCGCTTCCATTGCGGCGACCCTCGTCGATTGCCACGCTGGACATGGCCCGCTACCTGCTCACACGCAGCGAGGGCACCATCGGCGAACTGGCGCACTTGCTGATGGCGGCGGCCCTCGTCGCCGTGGAGAGCGGCGAGGAAGCGATCAACCACCGCACGCTCAGCATGGCCGATTACACCGGCCCAAGCGAGCGGCGTCGGCAATTCGAGCGGGAACTGATGTGAAGCCAGCGCCACGCTGGCCGCTGCATCCGGCTCCCAAGGAAGGCGAAGCCTTGTCTTCATGGCTCAACCGCGTGGCCCTTTGCTATCACATGGAGGTGTCCGACCTGCTGGAGCACGATCTTGGTCACGGCCAGGTTGATGACCTGGATACCGCGCCACCACTGTCGCTGCTGATGATGCTCTTCCAGCGGAGCGGCATCGAGCTGGACCGGCTGCGTTGCATGAGTTTCGCCGGCTGGGTGCCTTGGCTACTGGATAGCCTTGATGATCAGATTCCAGACGCATTGGAAACCTATGCGTTCCAGCTCTCGGTGCTGCTGCCGAAACTCCGCCGTAGGACGCGATCCATCACGAACTGGCGTGCCTGGCTGCCCAGCCAGCCGATACATCGCGCCTGTCCGCTCTGTCTGAACGACCCGGCAAACCAAGCCGTACTGCTTGCATGGAAGCTGCCCCTGATGCTGAGCTGCCCGCTGCATGGTTGCTGGCTGGAATCCTATTGGGGCGTGCCTGGGCGGTTTCTCGGCTGGGATAACGCCGACACTGCGCCGCGCACCGCCAGCGACGCGATTGCAGTGATGGACCGGCGTACCTGGCAGGCACTGACGACCGGCCATGTGGAGCTGCCGCGCCGACGCATCCACGCTGGATTGTGGTTTCGGCTAATACGCACGCTGCTCGATGAGCTGAACACCCCGCTTTCGACGTGCGGAACCTGCGCGGGGTATCTCCGCCAAGTATGGGAAGGCTGCGGGCATCCGCTGCGTGCTGGGCAAAGTCTGTGGCGACCGTATGAAACCCTGAACCCGGCAGTACGATTGCAGATGCTGGAGGCGGCGGCAACGGCAATCAGCTTGATTGAGGTGAGGGATATTAGCCCGCCAGGCGAGCATGCAAAGCTGTTCTGGTCCGAGCCCCAAACCGGGTTCACCAGTGGCCTGCCGGCGAAAGCGCTGAAGCCCGAACCCGTCGATCACTGGCAGCGTGCGGTCAAGGCCATTGATGACGCCATCATTGAAGCGCGGCACGACCCCGAGACGGCACGCTCGCTGTTCGCGTTGGCTTCCTATGGTCGGCGCGACCCCGCTTCCCTGGAACAGTTGCGCGCTACCTTCGCGAAGGAAGGCATCCCCACGGAATTTTTGTCACATTACGAGCCTGATGAGCCCTTTGCATGTCTTAGACAGAATGACGGGTTAAGTGACAAATTTTGACGACCAGAACTTTCCGGTTCACACTGTCACATAATCGAACGTATATGTGACAGGTGCAAGATGCTGATTGGCTACATGCGGGTATCGAAGGCAGACGGCTCACAGGCCACCGACTTGCAGCGCGATGCGCTAGTCACTTCTGGCGTCGATCCCACCCAACTTTACGAGGATCAGGCGTCTGGCAAGCGCGAAGACCGCCCTGGCTTGGCGAGCTGCCTAAAGGCGCTGCGCGAGGGGGATACGCTGGTGGTGTGGAAACTGGACCGGCTCGGGCGTGACCTGCGCCACCTGATCAATACCGTCCACGACCTGACCGGCCGTGGTGTCGGACTGAAGGTGCTGACCGGCCACGGTGCGGCCATCGACACCACGACGGCCGCCGGCAAGCTGGTCTTCGGCATCTTTGCCGCGCTGGCCGAGTTCGAGCGCGAACTGATCGCCGAGCGCACCGTGGCGGGCCTGGCCTCGGCACGGGCGCGCGGTCGGAAAGGTGGCCGGCCGTTCAAGATGACGGCCGCCAAGCTGCGCCTGGCGATGGCGGCAATGTGCCAGCCCGAAACCAAGGTCGGCGACCTGTGCCAGGAACTCGGCATCACGCGACAGACCCTGTACCGACACATTTCCCCAAAAGGCGAGTTGCGCCCAGATGGGACGAAACTACTCAACCGTACCTGACAAGTAGTCAGCCTCCGCCTGACGGCGGCGAATCGCAAGCGCTCGGCTTGGCGCTGGTTTCGGTCGCAGTAATGGCGCGTGCCTGGAAGCGCTGGTAGCACTCCAGCCCGCAGAAGTGCTCGACGTACTCCGCGCCTTCCGGGGTGAAGGCGGCATCGAGCGGGATTTCCTTGCAACACACGCAGCAAGCGGTGCTCGGTTCGTTGACGTTCATGGTGGTGTTTCTCCATTGGTTGACGAAGCTGGCGAAGGTCGCCGCCGGCATCGGCTTCGCGAACAGAAAGCCCTGCACCGTGTCGCAGCCGGCCTGCCGCAACCACGCCAGGCTGTCGGGTGTTTCCACGCCTTCGGCCACTACCTCCATGCCCAGCCCATGCGCGAGCTGGATCACCGCCCGCACGATGCATTGGTCGCGGGTATCGTCCGGCAGCCTGGCAACGAACGATTGGTCGATCTTCAGCGTGGTGATCGGGCAGCACTTCAGATGTTGCAGGCAGGAATAGCCCGTGCCGAAGTCGTCGGCCGCGAAATGCACGCCGAGGGCACGCAAGGCGTCGAAGGTGGCGAACAGGGCCGGATTGCCGAAGGCGACCGATTCAGTCAACTCGATCTCCAGACATTCGGCGGGTAAGTCCGCATCGGTCAGCACCCGCTGAATCTCGGCATCGAACATCGGCCCGACCTGACTCGCGGACACATTGACGGCGAGCCGGAACGGCTGCCACGCCAATGCTTGCCACTTGCGCATCTGTCGGCAGGCTTCGCACAGCACCCACGTGCCAATTGCCGGCATCAGGCCGGACGACTCGGCCAGCGGTATGAACTGACCTGGTGGCAGCAGTCCCAAGCTCGGATGCCGCCAGCGCAGCAGCGCTTCCGCGCCGACGATCCGGTTATTACGCAGATCGACCAGCGGCTGGTAATACAGCTCAAGCTGCCGGCTCGCCGCCGCCTGCGCCAACTCAGTCGCCGTCCATCCGGCGGGGTGCGAAGTCATCATGATCCGCCCCGGAAGGCGCGCAGTAGCCGCGTCACGGACAGAATGAATAAGCCGGTCAGCGTGAGGGCTGCAATACCCCAATGTTCCCCGATGAATGCGCCGGCTGTCGTTCCGGCCAGCACAACGGCGAGAATCGGCAAATGACAGGGACAGGTGAGCACGGCCAACGCGCCCCACAGATAGCCGGTGAACGGCTTGGGTGTTTCGGTCGGCAAACGCTCGGGACTGTTCATAGCAGACTCTCCGCGTGCTGTGCCGGCTCGGTCGGCAGGGTGGCCAACTGCACTTCCAGATCGGCCAACGCTTCGCGTCGGCGTTCGACGAACTGGCGCAGCACGGCAAGCTGCGCTGCGGCCTGGTCGCTGTCCGCCGTATCGAGTGCCCGGCACAACCGCGCCAGCGCATCGAGGCCGATGCCCGCTTCGAAGGCCGCCCGCACGAAGCACAGCCGTTGCAAGGCCGCCTCGTCGAACAGGCCGTAGCCGCCTGGGGTGCACGCCACCGGCCGCAGCAGTCCGCGCAGCAGGTAGTCGCGCACGATATGCACGCTCACCCCGGCATCAAGGGCCAGCCGGGACACCGTGTAGGCGTTCATAGAACACCTCCTTTTCCTCACCCAGCGCAGCAGGAAAGCTGCTTCACGTCCTTGTTGAAGGTCTGCGCCGCGAGCTTCAGTCCTTCGACCATCGTCAGGTAGGGGAACAACTGGTCGGCCAGCTCCTGCACCGTCATGCTCTTGCGCATCGCCAGCGGCATGCCATTGAGCGCTGCACTGAAGCCTTCCATCGCCGAGGTCGCCGTCGCGTCGTTCATCTTCACCAGCATCAGGTAGCCACTGGTGCGCTCCACCAGCGTACCTACAGACGAGGCGTTGGCCTTGCCCTTGATCAGGTCGCCTTCCCAATGCCCTGGCATCAGTCGGTCTTCGATCTCCGGCGGACGTACATGAATACTGACCCTCTCAGGGATCTGACCGCGCCGATCCACGCCGCCAGAGCGCGGCCTGCGCATCGTCTTGCTTTGGCGCAGGCAGATGATCAGCTCTTTACGCAGCTCGCCGACTGGCAAGGCATAGATCGCGTTATAGATCGTCTCGCGACAGACGTAGGCATCTCTGAGGCTGGGAATATTCATGCTGCGCAGCTTGCCGGCAATCTGCTCGGGAGACAAACGCTCACGCAGCATATGCGCCACCAATTCGAAGCGCTCGCTACCCGGCAACAGCTTTTGCTTCGGTCGACACACCTGACGGCGGGCCTGCATCTGCTGCTGGGCCACGCGGGCCGAGTAGCCGCCACAGGCATCTCGATTGCGGCGCAGCTCCCGGCTGATGGTCGAAGGGGATCGGTTGATCAAGCAGGCAATCCCGCGCAGGCTGAAACCTTGGGCATGACCGATTTGAATGGTGGCGCGCTCTTCAACGCTGAGTTCGGAATAAGACATAGGGACAGCACCGTACCGGAAAGGTCAGGTGTTGCACTCAGTTTTCGCCGCCGCCCCCTTATTATCACTGCGAGGTGAATAGCTTTTCTGCCAATTGATTATGCCAATGCGATTCTCTTCGCCGAAGATTTCGTCCATGAGCATGCCAAGTCTAAATAGTTCCCTATGATCAATACAGATAGCCATAACCCCGCCTGGGGTTAGCATCTCACGCATCATCCAGATTCTGGGTGTCATGAAGCGCAACCATTTGCTGTGCTTGGACCCATCATCTTTAGGAACTACATCGCCGAGATCTGGATCGTTTGGATCCTTGTCCCACTTGTCGTTATAGCGGAAGTCCTCGCCGGTGTTGTACGGCGGGTCTGTTACTACAAGATCAACTTGACCACGATATTTATAGAGCGTGACCATCGCAGAAAGGTTTTCACCGTTCCAGATCTCATTCTCTGACTGGGCGGTTTCCTCTCCAAAGGATACTTTCTTGATAATACGATGCAGCTTCGGCTTGACCTGGCGGATGATCTGCCAGGGAGCAGCCCGCCCGGTGTAACTCATAACGATGCCATTCTTGCCAGCATCGGCAAGCGCCGCATCATGCTCCTGCAGCATACGGACCAAGGCGGCCCTCGGCAGTTGTTCGTAATCCATGCTTGCCCCTTGAATTCGTGCGGCGGCACCGAAAAGCTGAAAATTCTAGTACCGCTCGTGGATGCTTCACCATCCCTAGGGTGGCGAGTGTACTTGTGAACGTATTGATTTGGCTGTTAAACCGTTGAAAAAGACGGATCAACTGAGTTCCAAACGGGCTGCGTACTGGCTGGCAGATGCGAATCCGGCGCACGCCGCTCCCTTCTGGGCTCAAGCCCGCGAAGCGGGCATAAAGAACCCGGCCGAGGCCGGGATCCTTATGGGCTTATGGGCCGGCGTATTGGTCTGCCCAGTCCAAAGCCGGTGCCACGGGAGCTTGCACCTCCTGAGGCCAGGTTTTGGAGCCCACTGCAAATCGCCCGTAACCCATTAAAAGATAGCTGGGCATCCGACGAAAAGAGCACCAAGGCACCATTACCCTTGAGCTACAGCGCCGCTACGGGGCACCAGTTTGATTTCAACGCGGCGATTTTGGGCGCGACCCTCGGCGGTGTCGTTGGGGGCAATGGGCGAGCTGGAGCCTGCACCAAAGGTTTGCAGGCGCGAAGGATCGACGCCATTGCTGCGCAAAGAGAAAAAGGGGACTGATTTATGTGCGCCAGGCAAAGCTTGGTCGCCTGGGAATGACGGCGCAAGCCGTCACGAAATGGCGTAAGAAACCCAGCGGGTATGACCCCCGCCCGGTAAAGGTTAGCCACCGACCGGAAGCGAGTCTTGCGTGGTGACCGGGTAACCGGCGCTGCGAAGCGTAGACAGCAGAAAAGGGGATTTATTTTCCCTACTCTAAAACGGCCGCTGTTGGCCGATTGCTGCCTGTCGTGGACGACCGTTTAACTTCAAAGCCTGACTGGATTGCAAACTGCTGACACGCGTAGATTCTGTTTTCGACTCGTTTAATGCCGTCGATGCCAGGCCATAAACAGAGAGGAAACAACCGCTCGAAAATTCGAGCCATAGACTCTAGAGCCAGTGGGTAGTCGGAGTCATGTTCCTGCAACCATCAAATCCAGATTCTGCACCGCCGCTCCAGCGGCTCCCTTCCCAAGATTGTCAAACACCGCAGCCAACAAAACCTGCCCCGTCTCATCATTTTCACACACCACCAATCGCAAACTATCAGTCCCGTTAAGCGCCTGAGGATCAAGGCACGTCAACCCTTTGGCCTCCTGCATCGACATCACCTGTACATGGTCCGCATCGACGTAGTGCTGCATAAGACACGCATGCAACCGCACCGCATCCACGCCCGGCGCCAACAAGCGAAGTTGCAACGGTATGGTCAGCACGATCCCCTGCCGAAAAGCCCCATAAGCCGGCACAAACATCGGCCGCTCCATCAGACCGCTTTGCTGCTGAATCTCCGGAATATGTTTGTGTGCCAGCCCCAGACCATAAACCTGAAACGCGGGCGCCTGTGATGCGCCCTCTCCCTCATGCTCTTGCACGCCAACGCGCCCTTTTCCGGAATAGCCCGACACAGCATGAATGTTCGTCGGATAGTCCCTGGGCAGCAACCCGGCCTCCAGCAATGGGCGCAGCAGCCCTATCGCCCCCGTGGGATAGCAACCGGGATTGCTGACCCGCCGTGCCGTGGCGATGCGTTGGGCCTGCTGCGAGTTCATCTCCGCGAAACCATAGGTCCAGTCTGGATGGGTGCGGTGCGCCGAACTCGCATCGATCACCCGAACGGCGGGGTTTTCGATGCTCGCTACAGCGTCGCGTGCGGCTTGGTCGGGCAAGCAGAGAATCGCGATGTCGCAGGCGTTGATGATTTCGGCGCGACGTTGCGGATCCTTGCGATGTTCGGGGCTGAGCGTGATAAGCCGCAGATCGGTCCGGTCGCGTAGACGTTGATGGATTTGCAACCCGGTGGTGCCTTGGTCGCCGTCGATGAATATAAGAGGACTTGCCATGGAATGCTCTCGGACATAGGAAATCAGGAGTTCCAATCTTCAGTGAGGGGCTAAGATAGGAAAAGTTGAATTTCTAAACGATGAAATTCAGCTTTTCTGAACAAGGAGTGACTCATGCGCGAAATCAGCCTGGACCGTCTGCGCACGTTGGTGGCCATTGCCGACCTGGGTTCGTTTGCCGAGGCGGCCCGTGTGCTGCACCTCGCGCCACCCACGGTCAGTTTGCATATTGCCGACCTGGAGTCGCGGGTTGGCGGAAAGCTGTTGTCGCGCACACGTGGGCGCATTCAGCCTTCGGCGATTGGAGAAACGCTGGTGGAGCGCGCGCGGCGCCTGTTGGCGGATGCGGAGCAGGCGCTTGAGGACGTGGAGCGTCAGGTGCAGGGCTTGGCCGGGCGTGTGCGGCTGGGTGCCTCCACAGGGGCCATCGCACAGTTGATGCCGCAAGCTTTGGAGACGTTGGGCCAACGCCATCCCGCTATCGATGTGCAGGTCGCGGTGCTCACGTCGCAGGAAACTTTGAAGAAACTTGCCGAGGGCTCTTTGGAGATCGGTCTGGTCGCGCTGCCACAGACCCCGGTGAAGGAGTTGCGGATCGAGCCATGGCGGCGGGACCCGGTCATGGCCTTCTTGCCGGCTCGCTGGGAATGCCCGGATGTTGTTACCCCCGGTTGGCTGGCCGCTCAGCCATTAATTCTGAATGACAACACTACTCGGCTTTCGCGCTTGACCTCGGAGTGGTTCGCCAGTGATGGACGGCAGCCCACGCCGCGTATTCAACTGAACTACAACGATGCGATCAAAAGCCTAGTGGCGGCCGGTTATGGTGCGACGTTGTTGCCGCATGAAGCCTCCACGCCATTGCCCGATACCAGGATCGTCATGCGGCCATTACAGCCCTTATTGTGGCGTCAACTTGGTATTGCCCACCGTGGTGGGGACGTCGAGCGGCCTACGCAACATGTGCTGGATGTGTTGTGGGGGTTGAGTGCGGGCTAGGGCGATGTTGTCAGAGAAAGGACCGCTTTCGACCCGGTCATACGGTGATTGAGGTCCCAGGCGTCAGCTACCGCACCTGAAGCCGTCGTTCATCGCTCCAAAGCCGGAGCCTGTCTCCGTTCGCCCAGGCCAGGGCATCGTAGTACTTGTGCAGCAGCTCGGTAATGGCGGCGGTGTCGTCGGTCATGGGGTTTCCTTGGGGTTGGCGGTGAGGACTGCCTGGACGCGTGCTTGCAGCACGGGCAGCACGTCTTGTTGGAACCAGAGGTTGCGCACCAGCCAGCGATTGTTGCGCGGGCTAGGGTGAGGCAGGGGGAACGCTTGCGGCCAGTGCTCGCGCCAGGCTTCGACCACCCGGGTGAGCGGCGTCTTGCCAGTGCCGAGGTGGTAGTCCATGGCGTAGCTGCCCAGCACGATGATCAGCGACAGGCGCTCGAAGCGCTGCATGAAGGCTTCGCGCCAGGCGGGGGCGCACTCCGGGCGTGGCGGCAGGTCACCGCTTTTACCGGTGCCCGGATAACAGAAGCCCATGGGCAGAATGGCGATGCGGGTAGGGTCGTAGAAGGTGTCGCGGTCCACGCCCAGCCAGGCGCGCAGACGCGCGCCGCTGGCGTCGTCGAAGGGCACGCCTGAGGCATGGACCCGAGCCCCCGGTGCTTGGCCGGCGATGAGGATGGACGCACTCGGGTGAAACTGGAAGACCGGCTGCACGCCGTGTGGCAGATGCGGTGCGCAGCGCGTGCAGGCGCGGACGTCGGTCAGAAAGGCGTCGAGTGTCGGCATGGCGCGCTTCCGGAAAGGGTGCTCGCGCAGGACGGAGGTGCCATCCTGCGCGAAGCGTAACCCGGCAGCAAGTCAGTGCTGGGTCAGTGTCGGATAGCCCTGGATGAATACGCGGTCGGTCTTGGCCGCCGGCACATGGCAGCCCATGCAGTCGGCTGCGTAGCTGACGGCGACATTCTTGGCGGGGGCGTCGGCCTTGAACAGCGCCCAGCCCCAGCCGTCGCCCCACAAGGGGTTGCTGGCGAAACGGCCTTTGGCGTCCTTGACCATCACGAACCACACGGCCGCATCGGAACCCCAGACCACAGGGTCGCCGGTGGTCATGGCGCTGGTTTCGAGCTTGCGGATCTCTTTCACCAGCGTGGCGCCGTCCGGGAACTTGCCGGTCTTGCGGTAGTGCTCGGCCGAGGCCTTTTCGGTGTACACATCGTGCAGGCCGCGAGAGGCGGATTTTTCGTCCAACACCGCATATGAGCCCAGGTGGACGAAGTTTGTGCGGAAGTCTGTGGGGCGGCTGATGCCGCCCTGGCTGTCCACATAGGGCGAAAAGTCGCCGGCCGTGACGGCCAGTGGCAGGACGAGGGCGCTGGCGAGCAGAGCGCCGGTGAGTGCGATTTTCATCGTGTTCTCCTATATGCCTATGGAGATCAGACGGCGACCACGGGGAAATCCACCGTGGTGTCGGCGATGTGGTTGGTGTAGTTGGTGAGCGTGTTCAGCGCGATGTTGGCGATCACTTCTAGTATCAGGCCGTCGTCGAGCCCCGCGCGGCGGTAGTTGGCCATGGCGTCGGCCGACACCACGCCGCGTTGCTCGACCAGCGCGCGGGCAAAGCCGGCAATTGCATCGTCAAGTGCGTTGGCCGCCTGGCCGGTGCGGGCCGCGGCGATGGCCTCTGCCGACAGTCCGGCACCTTTGCCGATCAGGGTGTGTGCGCTCAGGCAGTACTGGCAGCGATTGGCTTGACCGGCAGCCAGCGCAACGATCTCGCGCTGGGTGGCACTCAGGCGGCCGGTGCCCAGCGTTTCGGACAGGCCGAGGTAGCCGTTGAGCGCTGCCGGCGCGTGGGCCAGCGTGGCGAGCAGGTTCGGCACCATGCCGAGCTTGGCTTTGACGGCCTTGAGTGTGGCAGCGGTAGCGGCGTCAGCGGTGTCGATGGTCAGGGGGGCGATTTGGGTCATGTCTATCTCCGTAGTGGGTGAGGTGCAAGAGCAAGTGGGCATGATCGCCCTTTGTTTGGTACGATATGGCACGTAAAGTATCAAATACGTAACCTATCGTCTTATATGGAGAGTGGAATGGCGGATCGACTGGCCGGCTTGCTCCGGCACTACTCGCTTTCGGCGCGCGTTTTTCACAGCGGCGCCTTCTGTGGGCAGCATCATTACGCGGCGCCGCATGGCTATATCCATCTGGTGCGGCGCGGCCCGATTACGGCGCGTTCGCCCGTGCATGAAGATCTGCTGGTTACCGAGCCGAGCCTGCTGTTTTATCCGCGCGTGACGTCGCATCGTTTTGTCGCCGCCCCCGGCGATACCGCTGAGCTGTTGTGTGCGGAGGTCGATCTGGGCGCTTCGACGGGCAATCCGTTGGCCATGGCCTTGCCGTCGATGCTGCTGATTCCGCTGGCGGACTTGCCCGGCCTCGGGCCGACGCTAGAGCTGCTGTTTGCCGAAGCCGAGCGCGACCAGTGCGGTCGGCAGGCCGCCATCGACCGCTTGTGCGAGTTGCTACTGATCCAGTTGCTGCGTTATCTGATGGACGGGCGGCTTGGAGCCACCGGACTGCTGGCGGGACTGGCCGACCCGAAACTCGCGCGCGCCATAACCGCCATGCACGATGCGCCGCAGACCGCGTGGTCGCTCGAGGCGCTGGCGGCGCAGGCGGGCATGTCACGCGCGCGCTTCGCCGCCGCGTTCAAAGACGCGGTGGGCGTCACGCCGGGCGACTATCTGGCCGACTGGCGGATGAACGTCAGTTGCACCCTGCTCAAGCAGGGGCGTCCGGTGGCGGTGGTGGCCGACCGCGTCGGCTACGGCAGCCCGAACGCGTTGGCGCGCGCCTTCCGCGTGCGCATGGGCTGCGCCCCGCGCGACTGGCTGGCGCAGCAGCGCGGTGACGCGGCGCTCAGCGGTTCGTGAGTTTGAGGTCGATTCGCCGGTTCTTGGCGTAGGCGGCGTCGGTGTTGCGCTCGTCGAGCGGGTGAAATTCACATCACGCCGGAGCAAATGGCGGAACTCCAAGTGGCGATCCGTCAACGGCTGGTCAGTCTGTTCGTGCGGCGCGGCCGGCTGGACAAGGCTGAGTCAGTGGCGCAGGTAGCTGGATGACGCTGTCCCGCCCTGAGCCGACGCTCACAGGCGGGGATTTCCAGTGTCGTCATTGTCGGCTATTGGCCGGCAGCAGCCCGTCGTTGCCTGATGGATCCAACCCCTCCGCTGCTATAGTGCAGTCGGCTTCTGACGTTCAGTGCAGCCGTCTTCTGAAAACGACA
>NZ_BDJA01000015.1:0-22523 GCF_003864275.1 Pseudomonas sp. SCT | reverse complement strand
CAGAACCAAGGCAGCAGCCTCGCGTTTGAACTCGGCGGAAAACGTACGTCGTTGCTTGCTCATCGAACACCTCTTGATGGCGAGGATTTTCGCCTAAATCGGTGTCCGGGATCAGTAGACCACTACAATCGGCATTAGAAAATTTCAGCGGCACATCTAACCGCATCATGAAAGTCGCGACGCTATAGCAACCGTACGCTTTACTTCTGACCTTGATTACCGTCAGCCAATCAGTTCATTAAACGCCAGGTACTGCACAGTCTCACCTTTATTCAAGGTGCAGTTGCGCTCGATGATGGCCAAGCCATCCGCCCAACATGCAGAGGTCAGCATGGCCGAACCCTGTCGTGGATGCAGACAGACACGTAGTTCGCCATCGACCGACTCCATCCGCGCGCGCAGGTATTGGCGGCGCTTGTTCGGCTTCGACCAGTCAAAACCAGCAGGCAGGCGCAAGGGCGTTGGAGGTGCCTCGGTACAGCCCTGTGCACGCAGCAGAAACGGCCGAGCCACTACCAGCGAGGTAATCAGCGCTGCCGCCGGGTTACCCGGCAGACCGATCCACGGCTTGCCATTGACCTCACCGAAGGCCAGCGGCTTGCCCGGCTGAATCGCCAGGCGCCACAGGTGCAGCTCACCCAGTTCTCGGATCGCCTGCTTGAGGTGATCCTCCTCGCCGACCGAGACACCGCCAGAGGTGATCAGCATGTCCCACTCGGAAGCAGCCAGGGCCAGCGCATCGCGACTGGCACTCAACTCGTCAGCAAGAATCTCGTAGTCATGTACCTCCATGCCGAGGCTGCGCAGCACGCCGAGCAGGCAATAGCGGTTAGAGTTGTAGATCTGTCCGGGCGCCAACGACTCGCCCGGTTCGCGAAGCTCGTTGCCGCTGGACAGCAGGCCCACACGCAGACGTCGATAAACGGACACCTGCGCAACGCCGAAGCTCGCCAGCAGGCCAAGCTCCTGCGGCCGCAGGCGCTTGCCGGCCTCAAGCACCAGGGCACCGGCCTGCAATTCCTCACCCTGGTGGCGTACATGGGCGCCGACCTTCACTCCCGGGAGGCGCACGCGGTCGGGCTCGATCTCGCAGTCTTCCTGCGCCACCACGCTGTCCGCACCGGGCGGTAACGGCGCGCCAGTGAAGATGCGCACGGCGTGGCCTGCCGGCAGTTGCAGGTCGGCGGGGTCACCGGCGGCGATACGCCCTGCCAGCGGCAACCAGCCACCTTCGGCCGGCAGGTCGGCGGCGCACAGGGCGTAACCGTCCATCGCGCTGTTGTCCCAGGCGGGCACTGCAAAAGGCGCATTCAAGGGTTCTGCCAGCACTCGGCCAAGCGCCTCGGACAGCGATACATGCTCGACCGGCGGCGGCGCCGGCACCCGCGCGAGCAGTTCGTCGATCGCCTCGTCAACCGGCGTCAGGCCGGTGGTATCGCAACCACAGCCGCTCATGAGCGGGTCCCGCAGCAGCCGCGTGGAACCTCGTCGATCGAGGCCTTGAGGTGCGCGACAAAGTTGCAGGGACCGGTACGGCTGTCCAGTTGCTCCTTAAGGATCTTGTTCCAGCCGGTGCGGCAGGCGTTGGTCGAGCCGGGCAGGCAGCACACTAGGGTGCCGTTGCTGACGCCGGCCAGCGCGCGCGACTGCAGAGCCGAGGTGCCGATCTCAGCCAGCGAGACATGGCGGAACAGCTCGCCAAAGCCGTCGACCGTCTTGTCCAGCAGTAGCTGGACTGCCTGCGGGGTGTTGTCACGTGCGGTAAAGCCAGTGCCGCCAGTGATCAACACCACCTGCACGGATTCATCGGCAATCCAGGCGCTGACCCGCGCGCGAATCTGCCAGATGTCGTCGATGACAATCGCGCGTTCGGCCAACTGGTGGCCGGCGCTCTCGAGGGAATCTACCAGGGTCTGGCCGGACGTATCGGTGGCCTGGCTGCGGGTGTCGCTGACGGTCAGTACGGCGATGCGCAGGGGCTGGAAAGTGCTTGTCGAAAGGTGAGCCATGGCTCGAAACTCCTAGATTAAGCCGCGCGCAGCTTATTCAGCCGCCAGTTACTGCTGGAAAGAAGGCAACCTCATCACCGTCCCGAAGTACGGCATCGGTGGTGCAAAGCTCCTGATTGCAGGCGCACATCAGGGTAGTCTCGGCTAGCACAGCCCAACATTCACCGCGCCGTTGCAAAAAGGCGCGCAGGTTTTCGATGGTAGCGAAGTCTGCCTGCCAAGGTAGCCACTCGGATTCGCAGTCAAGCAACTCACGATAGCGGGCAAAATAATTGATACGCAGCATGCAGATCTCGTGAATTAAGCGACGGGTCAACCGCCGCTGGCATTCATGAAGCGAAGCACTTGAACTTCGCCGCTGATGGAAAACTCGTGACGTAGCGGCTTGCGCTGCAGAGCAATTTGAACAGCCTCAATTATTGGCTGGTCGGAAACCGGGTACCGGCGCAGCAAGGCACGCAGGTCTATGGCGTTCTCGTGCCCCAGACACAGCAGCAGGCGCCCTTCCACCGTCAGTCGCACGCGGTTGCAGGTGGCGCAGAAGTTGTGCGAATGCGGCGAGATGAAGCCGATACGCGTCTGCGGATTGTCCGGCAGGCGCACGTAACGCGCCGGGCCGCCGCTCTGCTCGGCCGAATCGATCAGCGTGTGCCGCTCGGCGATCAGCGCCTTCACCTCGTCGCTGGAGCAGAAGCTCTCGCCGCGCGAACGACCTACGTCACCCAGCGGCATTTCCTCGATGAAGCTCAGGTCCAGCCCACCGGCGATGGCGAAATCCACCAAGTCGGCGACTTCCTCGGCGTTGCGGCCCTTCATCACCACGGCGTTGAGCTTGATCCGCTCGAAGCCGGCATCGCGCGCCGCCTCGATGCCGTCGAGCACCTGCTGCAGCTGACCGGTGCGGGTGATGGCGTGAAATTTTGCGGCATCCAGGCTATCCAGGCTGATGTTCAGCCGCTTTACCCCGGCGCGCGCCAAGGGTGCAGCGAGCTTGACCAGTTGCGAGCCGTTGGTGGTCATCACCAGTTCACGCAGGCCGGGCAGTGCAGCGATGCGCTCGCAGAGGCCGACGATGCCCTGGCGCACCAGCGGTTCGCCGCCGGTGAGACGAATCTTTTTTACCCCCAGACCGACGAATATCCGCGCGATGCGTTCCAGTTCCTCCAGGCCGAGCACCTGCTGGCGCGGCAGGAAGGTCATGTCCTCAGCCATGCAGTAGACGCAGCGAAAATCACAGCGGTCGGTCACCGACATGCGCAGGTAGTCGATCTGGCGGTTGTGGGCATCTACGAGCATAGGTCGAACCTTACGTGTAACGGCGCGGATCGCTCCGCACCGGGTGATAGAAACGCGTTATTTCAGCGACAGAATGAAGCCCACCAGCGCTTGTATATCCTCATCCTTGAGCGTCGCGTTTGGTGGCATCGGAACGGGTCCCCATACGCCTCGGGAGCCTTTCTTGACGTGCAGGGCCAACTGCTCGGCCGCGGCTGGATCGTCGGCGTAACGTTTGCCAATCTCTCTCCAGGCCGGCCCAACCAGCTTGCTGTCGATCGAATGGCAAGCCAGACAATTATTCTTCTTTGCAAGATCCATAATCGCCGCATCATCTTGCGCAAACACTGGAGACGCCAGGCAGGCAGTTAAAGCCAGGCCAAGCAGCCCCGTCAGTTGATATTTCATTTGACTCTCCTAATTGCGGGTAGCAGGCGGCACCGCGCGGTGCCGCCAAGACGGTTCAGACGATGTTGCGGGGTTTAAGGCTCATCTGCGTAAAGTTGTGCTTATAGGGAGATTCGCCAACCTTGTTCAGCACGCCGCGGCCAAGTTTGTAGCGGTAGTTGTTAGTCATCGGATCGGGCACTGCCGATACCACTGCATTGGCCGGAGAAGACGGGACGTTGAAGTTGGCTTGGCAAACCCCGGGCCGCATCTCATCCGAGACCACCGCAATCGTTTTGAAGCGGCCAGTGGTGATCTTGATATGCCCGTCGGCCATTAGCTGGTTGAAGGTCAGATCGGCATCCAGCACACCCTGTGGCTGACCGGTCTGGATGTAGACGGTGTCGTTCACAACCTCGACGTAGTCACCCGACTCGATGCCCTTTTTTCGAGCATCTTCGGGATTGATAAAGATAAAACCTTCCGGCCAGCGTTGTGACAGGTAGGGTTTGCGCCTGTCATCGAAGCCTGATTGCCAGGTCTCGTTGACGCGTCCGTTGGTGACCCAAACCTCTCCCTTCGCAGCGCGGGGTTTGATGGCCTCGTAGAACTGTATCCAGCCCGCATACTGCCACGGCGATTTGAGCAAGATGGCCTTGCCGCTGTGCGTATTGAAAGCCACCAATGCCTTGGTGTGAACCGTGCTGCCTTCGATCTCACCCCAATCGTTGTCCGGGTCGTGCAGGCGCACCGTGCCGACCAGTTCACCGCCGCGCTCACGGATCGGGGTCTGGATGCCGGTAGTCCCGTAGCCTCGTAACAATTCTTGGGCTTTGATCCCACTCGCCTTGGCCTTTTCAGCGAGAGGGTGGTAGTTGAGCACTCCGTCGCGCGAGAAGCGGGCCACTTCTTCGAAGACGTCGTTGGAGTCCTTCCAAGAATAACCACCATCCTTATCCAGACCCATCTTTTGCGCGAATTTCTGCACGATCCACCAATCGGGCTTGGCCTCGCCGGGTGCATCGTAGAACTTGCTGTAAAGGCGTAGGCGCCGCTCCGAGTTGCAGCGGGTAAAGTTGTCTTCGCCCCAAGAGGCGACCGGGTAAACAATATCGGCGAAGTCAGTACCAACCGGCACTACCGGATAAAGATCGGAGTTCGCCATGACCATGCCGCCGGAATCGACACGCGCCTTCAATGTTTCGAATATGGCCGCACGATCCAGACTTTTGATCTGATGAGGGCTCTCGGCTGTTAGTGAGCGCATTTTGGCTTCCAGCGCATTCGACCCCATCATCGCCGCCACCCAAGTGGTACCGATCACCCAGGCGAAGCGTATGTTGCCCTCCATCAGCCAGAGATCGAGGTTGAAGCTTTTCTTACGCCGGCCGGGGTATTTTTCCGGTGACAGCCATTCAGAGTTACCTCCCGCTGACAAGCCGCCGCGCTGGTGGCCGCCACCACGCGAAATCATTCGCCCTTTGCGATTGCCAGAGCCGCAGATCAGGCCCAGGGAGGCGAACGAAGCACTATTCATGTAATTGTTGGACCAGTAATTGCCCTTCTCGCACATGAACGAAGTTTTCGGATGGCTCCCATCGGCCTTCGGTTTAGCGATCCACTCGGCAGCTGTCCGTATATCGTCAGCGGACAGTCCAGTGATCTGTGCGGCAACGTCGAGCTTGGATTCCTCCTGCGCCAGAATGAACTTCCGGTAGTCCTGCCAATCGCTCTGCCAGGTGCCCCAGGTGGTGCGCCATTGCCAGCCGGTGTTGCGCGTGCCCCGACCGTAGCCGGAATCGACCTCCCAAGAGTTGGCAATCCATTTGTCGATGAAAGGCTGATCCTGCCAGTCGTTTTCGATGATTATGCGGGCCAGCGCCATGTGCAGCACGGTGTCGGTGCCGGGAATAATCGGCAGCCACAGGCCACGACCGGCCTTAACGGACCACGCTACACCCATGGTCATATGCGGCGTGACAAAGACGAACTTCTTATCGCCCGGCATCATGTGCGAGGTGAATAGCGTGGTCTTGGTCTCGTAGGGATCCACACCGGAGAGGAAGGCCACTTCGCAATCGGCCCAGTCCTCGTAACTAGATGCGAAGGAATCGATTCCTGCGTCGTCCAGGCCCGTCGCGTCGTTCGTCGCCGAACACTTGTCGTGCCAAGCGAAAGCCGGCGTGCCGATGCTAGTCATCGCCAGTTTGGTGATGGCGTAAACGTTCTCGAAATACTGATAGGAGTGTGACTTGACCGCCCAAGCATGCTCGCCGTACTTGGCGATGATGTACTGGGAGATATCAGCCATCACTTCGGTCGCCAGATCCCAACTGACCGGCGTGAGTTTGCCGTTCACGCGAATCATCGGATGCTGCAGACGCTCGCGAGTGCGGTTGCTCGGGTTGTAGCACTTCTCCGCCAGCGTACCGCCGCGAATCGAGTGGTTGCCACCGGGATTGACCACGGTTGCATCCTTATCGGCGATGACCACTACGTGATGCGGCTGGTCCCGGTAGCTCACCACGTTGTGCTGCGCGGGGCTAGCCCAAGCACCCATCATCATCTGGTGGGGGAAATCGGCGCCCAGGGCGTTCTCCGATGCTTTGGCGCCGCCCTCCTTGCCGACTGGCCAGCGATAGACTTTGTAACCACAGGCAACAATGCAGTAGTCACACGCGGTGGTGAGAACATCAGCGTCCTGCGGTGGAAGCGGAACGGAATTGCTCGATAGGTATTCGTCTGGCTTGCTCATGCTGATCTCCTCAGGCTGGCTGCACGTCGTTCATCGAATCGAACCCATAGACCAGGCCTAGAACTCCGATCGCGTAGATGTCATCCCCCTGCACCTCAAGCACAATCTGCGGCAGGCTCTCGGTGGCATGGCCGGAGGCAACCATGCCGTGGCGCGTCAGGTCGAAGGTGGTCAGGTGCAGCGGGCAGGGTCCGAGTATCTGGTGCTCGGCCTTGTAGGTACCGTCGAGCGGGCCGCCCATATGCGTGCATTGCTGGTTGAACGCTACGATGTCCTTGTCCGCGCCGATTCCGCCGCCTGCTGCTACGCCCAGCTTGACGAGGATGTTGCGCACGTCGGGGTACGGATAGTTGAAATCAAGGGGCTCTCCGGTCTTCAGTGCGGACAGGCTGCCGATCCGCTGGCGGGCGTAGTCCGCCTTCAGCGCCTGCATAACCTGAGCAACACCCGGCAGGCTGGCAATGCTTAACAACGCGACGCTGGTACCACCGAAGAGGAGGAAGCGCCGCCGGCTCATGCATGCACGCTCGCCGTCGTGCTCGTGGTCGTGCGCAGGTACCGCACGGACGGGAATGATGTTTTCGCTCATGTTCAGAGGTCCTATTTGATCGGGGCGGGCAGCGGCTGGTATTCGCCAGGCAGCGTGGGGTCGTCATGCAGCAGGGGTTCGCTCATCGATAGCGCCTCGATGAAGGCGATAAGGTCCTGCTTCTCCTGCGCTGCAAGTTTCAGCGGCTTGAGCAGCTCGCTCTTGCTAGTACCGCTGCCACCGCCGCGGTCGTAGAAGTCCACGACTTCCTGCAAACTTGTGAACACGCCGTTGTGCATGTAAGGCGCCGTGTACTTCGCCTCGCGCAAGGAAGGCGTACGGAACTTGCCGACGTCCTTGGGATTCTTGGTGACGTAATAGAGGCCGTAATCCATGTTCGCTGCGCGATAACGTGGCTCGCTGACACCCTTCTGGTAGTGCTCCCAGCGGTGCGTTACCTGATACAGCGGGTCATCGACAAAGCCGGCAAAGTCGGGCAGGCCTAGGTCGTAATATTTCTGATCGGAGGCCAAAGGCCCGTTGTGACACTGGACGCAACCCGCCTTGCCGTTGAACAGCGCCATGCCGCGCTTCTGTGATGTATCAAGTGCGTTCTTGTCACCGTTCGCATAGCGGTCGAACGGCACCTTGCTCGCATCGGAAACAACGGTGCGCTGATATGACGCAATAGCGCGGTACGCATCGTTCATTCGCGGCCATTGGCTTCCAAAGACATTTTTGAAGGCATCGACGTATTCCGGTACGAAGCGCAAACGCATCTCCATCACCGAGGGGTCCCCGTTTCCTGCTACCGCGCCTTCCGCCGCAGAAGGCGCCTGCTCCTCTAGACTGTTGACGCTGCCTTCCCAAAACAGCTTGTTGTAATAGGCTGAGTTGAGAATGGTCTGCGAGTTACGCCAGTGCTTGGTTCCCGGGTAGCCACGGGAGATCTGTCCACCGTCCCCCCAACCGAGTGCGGGCAAGTGGCAAGAGACACATGGCATCGAGCCGTCGCCAGAGAGGCGGTAATCCCAGAAAAGTTGTTTGCCTAGCGCAATCTTTTCTGCGGACTGGGGGTTGTCCTTGGGCACCGGAACGGGCGGTAGAGGAGCTAGAGGCGGATGGGCGTCCGCATTCGTGGCCGATGCGGTGAATGCGACTGCCAGAGATGCGACGAGCAGGGAAAGCTGAAGCGGTTTTCTGTTGTTCATGGTGCGTTCCTCAATTCTTGCCGAAAACGCGAGGCTGCATGTCTGGCTGGCCGGGATCTTCGACTATCAGCGGATCGCCAGACAGGGTCAGCAGGAACGCCACCAGCGCCTGTTGTTCAGCAGTCGAGAGCGTCAACGGTGACAACGCTGAGCCCTCACCTCCTCCTTGGTTGTAGAAGGCAACGACCTCCTCAAGCGTGTCGAAGACGCCGTTGTGCATATAAGGGGCGGTGTATTTCAGATCGCGCAGCTGTGCGGTCTGGAACTTACCGACGTCGCGCTCGTCCTTGCTGATGGCATAGGCGCCGACGTCGCTGCGCGCGCTCATGTAATTAGGCATGCCACTGGTGGCGTAGTGACGCAGCATGGTGATGGTGCGCAGCGGATTGTTCAGTACGTCTGGATGCTCAGGAACACCGGTTTTGTGCAATTTGCCGTCAGAGCCAATCGGCCCGTTGTGGCAGGACACGCAGCCAGCCTTACCCTTGAAGAGTGCGTAACCGTGCTGAGCCTCTTTGGTTATGGCCGTGCTATCGCCCTTGGCGAAGTCATCGAACGGCGCGTTGCGGGTTTCCAGGCTGGTGATGAACTCGCCGACCGCATTAAAGACACGCATACCGTTGATGTCATCGTTACGCCATTTTTGCCACAACGCAGCGTACTCGGGCACCTGTTGCAGTCGCTCCTGCATCAGCCGCCCATCCATGTTCATGGTGTGCGCCTCGGTGATCATGTCGCGCGCCAGCGTGCCCGGATCGGCGCCGTCGAGACGACCGTCCCAGAGAAAACGCTTGCGATGAGCAGCATTCAGCACTGTTGGCGAATTACGGAAATACTCCATGGACGGGTAGCCCTTCGACAGTGCTAAACCGTCTCCCCAGCCCTTGGCCGGGTCATGGCAGGAGGCGCAAGAGACCCCCCAATCTCCAGAGAGTCTTCGATCAAAGAAGAACTGTTTGCCTAGCTCGATCATTGCCGGATTTCCCGCTTTTGCCGGCGGCATTGGCGCGAGATCGAGCATATCGCCCTGGCCGGCCGCCTGCGCAGCCACGGTCAAGGTTGCGGTCAGCCCCATGGCCCCAAGAGTCTGGGTCAACCGCCCACGATGCCATTTCATATCCCTTCCCCTTGCTTGTTGGAGATCGCAGGAGAAAACCCTACGATATAAGGGGATAATGCAGGCACCGTGCCAATTAGATAACTGTCTGTTTCCTATAGTTTTTTATCAAGACCTGAAAACCGAGATCGGTCAGATACTAACCGCACCGGTTAATTACTAACCGGTAACAATATGATCACTCGCGTCCGGACTCGTCTGCCAATTTAAGCTTGTTGCGGAGCGTTAGCCGGGTAATGCCAAGCAACTCTGCGGCCTGTGTCTTGTTGTCGCCACATAGGTTCAGGACATGGCGGATGTAGGCGGTTTCGACATCGGCCAACGGCCGGACCGCCGTTTCGGTAATGCCCTGCTCTACCCCACGGAGGTCGTCAACGATTTCCTTGGGCAGATGTTGTGCGGCCACCCGCTCGTCCCGCGCAAGGATGGCGGCGCGTTCGATTACATTGCGCAGCTCACGCACGTTGCCGGGCCAGCGATAGGCTCTGAGGAGGGGCTCTACCGCAGGATCGATGCCAGGCGAAGCGACGCCGAGCATGTTGGCTATCTGAACTAGAAAATGCCGAGCCAGGGGCAGAATATCGTCCTGTCGCTCACGTAGTGCCGGTAGCTCAATCGCGCCTACGTTCAGACGGTAGTACAGGTCTTCCCGGAAGCGCCCGGTCCGGACCATTTCGGGTAAGTCCCGGTGAGTCGCCGAGACGAAGCGCACGTCAACATGAATGTCTTTCTGACCGCCGACCCGACGGAAGCTCTGCGCCTCCAGCACGCGGAGCAGTTTCGGCTGCAAGGTGAGCGAAAGGTCGCCAATTTCGTCGAGAAACAGTGTGCCTCCATTCGCCAATTCCAGAAGGCCGCGTTTCATCTGCTTGGCATCGGTGAAGGCACCACGCTCATGTCCGAACATCTCGGATTCCATAAGGCCTTCTGGTAGCGCCGAACAGTTCAGCGTTATCCAAGGACCGTCAGCCCTTGCTGAGTGGCTGTGGACGATCTGCGCCACTCGCTCCTTGCCGGTACCCGACTCGCCGCGGATCAGGACGGGGACCTTGCCCGCTGAGGAGATCCGAGTAGCGGTGTCGAGCATCCTGCGAAATGCTGCACTGGCGCCGATTAGGCCGTCTACCGAAGCCGTATCTGCTTGAGCCCGGCGCCACGCAATCTCCCGGCGCAACCGCAAGGTTTCCTGCGCTCGCTGTATCAGTTCGAGCAGATCCTCCAGATCGAACGGTTTGTTGATGTAGTCGTAGGCTCCCGCCTTCAACGCCGCGACCGCAGTGCGCACCTCAGGGTAGGCGGTCATGATCACCACCAACGGCTTGTCGTCGGACTCGGCAACCCTGGCCATGACCTCTAGGCCGCTCATGTCCGGAAGCCGCAGATCAAGCAATACCAGGCTGAAGTTCCGCGCCTTGTTTGCGGCCAGCGCCTGTTGGCCGGTTTCTGCTGCCTCGATGGTGTAACCCTGCCGTTCGAGGAACCCGCTCACCATCACTCGAATCGTTTCATCATCTTCAACGATCAGTATCGATTCTTGCATGCGATTTCTCGGTTAACGGCCAGGTGAGAGAAAAACAGGACCCGTGCCCTTGGACACTGCCCGCCTCGATTGAGCCTCCGTGCTGCTCAACGAGTTTGTGCACGATTGATAGACCCAAACCGCTGCCCTCCCGGCGAGTTGTGAAAAAGGGCTCGAAAATGCGCTTTAACACTGAAGGCTCCATCCCCTCGCCGTTATCCTGAATGTCTATTTTCACCACCATCTCCTGCACGGTTGCGCTGATGTGGATTGTTCCACCTCGCGGCATCGCGTGGACCGCATTCATCAGGAGGTTCAAAAAAATTTGCTTTAGCTGATTGGCATCAGCTTGCAGAGGCGGCACTGCGTCCACCCTGTGCAGTTCAAAATGAATGTTCTGCTTTTCCGCATCCTTACGCGTCCAGAACAGAACATCGTCGAGAATCTGTGCGAGATTGCAGGGCTCGCTGGAAATTGCCTGTGGCGCAGCTAGACCATGAAAGCTGCGCAGAAACCCCGACAGACGATCAATCTCGGCCTCAAGCCGCTTGAGTGCGTCGATCACGCCGGGCGGAAGGTTTTGCTCGTACTGCAGCGCCTGTGCAACGGCCTTCATACCGGCTAGCGGATTACCTATTTCATGGGCGACGCCCATGGACAACTCGCCGAGAGTCGTGAGTTTTTCCATTTGGAAAAGCTGACGATCAAGCTCCCTGCGCTGATCCTGTACCTCACGCTCACGACTGACATCGCGGGCGACGACGATAAAGCCGACGGAGGTTGGCGTAATAGCCAGCGAAAGTATTTGTTCAGGCAGTTCGATGTCGCAACGAAGCGGTGAAATTTTCGCGTCTTTGACGATATCTGGCCACTGTGGCCAATACAACAATAAGCGCCGCCCAAGCGCCGAAGATGGCACCCTTCCGGCGAGTAGCAGATCTGCGGCAGGGTTGAGCAGCGTGATAACACCCGTCGGACCAATAGCCAGGATGCCGTCTGCCGTATGCGCGATGATGGCTTCGAGAAAGCCGCGCTCCTGTTCGAGTTCACGGGTTCGCGCAGACACCTCTTCCTCTAAATGAGCTTGGTGTAAATTAATGGCCCGCGCCGATTCTTGCAGGCGGTTGGCCATACGGTTGAATTTTTCGCCCAAGGCGGCAATTTCATCCGTACCACTGATCGAGACCCGGCGAGTCAGGTCGCCCGCCGCCACCGCATCGGTCTCGCGCGCAAGATCTTCTAGCGGTCGCAGCAAGCGGCGCGAGAGAGCGTAGCCGCCAATTGCTGTGACCACCAACGCGGCCGCCAGTACCGCATAAAGAAACGATAGATTGAACACTGCAAGAAACAGAGCACGCTCAGGAAAGGCCAACGCTATGCGCCATCTACCCCGGGAGTTCTCTGCTAACGCCTGCGGTGCGAAATCAATCGGGGCATGGGCAACAATCCAGTCGCCGTCAAGATTCGCAGGAGCCTGCCCGATCAGCTGCCGAACAGTGGCCGCAGAAAACGTTTCTCGAAGCTTTTCCACCCGCTCCATCGTGAACGCGTTACTTTCGCTACCCGGCGACCTGCTTACATAATGCCCCTGGTTGTCTAGCAGATAAGCAGTCCCCTGCCTCGCATCAGCCATCTGTTGGACCTGCTTCAGCAGCACGTCCGCGTGCAGGTTGATGATCAACATACCCACCGTGCGCCCTTGCGGCCCTGCCACAGGTGTCGCGACTCTGACGACTGGCCGCTCTGGATACTCCACCTTGCCGAATTCCATGTTTAGATCAATTGGTGATGCATAGATCTGTCCAGGCTTCAATGTCATCGCGTCCCGGAAGTAGTAGCGATCATCCTTGAATTGCAATTGCTGCGGCGGTTGAACCGAAACACCCTCGGCTTTACGGTCGATGCGAATCAACTCTAGCCCGTCGGCGGAAATAACGCGGATTTGGTCGACATAGGGGTAAAGCGTGGCGAGCGCAGCGTAGTCCCGCTCAAGGCGCGCAGTTGCCGCCCGCAATAGCCAGTCACCCGCTTGCTGGGCTTCTATGAAATCCAGCAGAGAGCGGCTGTTCGCGAGGTAGAGCAGCTCGGCCGAAACCTGGTCGAAAAAGCGACCGATGCCGTGCGAACGGATACTGACTTCCTGATGCAGGTTGCGCAGCGTTTCGTTTTTCAGCGCTGTTAGCGAGAGATAAATTCCGATCGAGCCCGCTAGTGCGGTTGGAATCACAGCCGCCAGCAGAAAGGCTGCGTATATCCGCTGCGAGAGTCCACTAAAGAGCCTCGGAAGGCACAGTTTCAAAGTCGACCTCTCAATTATCTGGCAACGGAGCAGGGTGCCCCTTATCCCAAGTTGCTCAGTATGTGGCAGGCTCTTGCTGATCGCCATGATCCCCGGCAAAGCTTATACGGGTGCAATGCCGGGGGTTGGGCCTCAATGGTCCATGCAGCCGCCACCCATGGCGCGGTAGCGCAAAGCACGCAGTTCGCCTGCGCTATCTCGATAATGCATGGTAGCGTCCACAGGCCCGCAGACGCTTGCTACATCCGAAACACGCAGCACCTTGTCAATATCCAGCTTCATGCCATACGCGTATCGCTCGACTGGCACATGCTCAAGCCAGGCTGGTGTCGCTATCGGTAGATAGCCAGGTGCATGCGTGCGGTATAGCGAACTTGAGTCTGCTTGCGCATGCAGTGCTATGAGTGAAGCGCTTAGTAAGACTATTCGTAACATGATATTCATGGCGTCATCCTCCTCAGGAATTGACTCGCATGAATCGGATGCTCAGGACCGCCTTGCGTTACAGAAAGCGGATACGGCCCTAGCTCTGAAATACGGGGGGTTTGACGCTCCCTGACGGGACAGATAGCGCTATGGCGCAGGGTTAAATAAGCTCGCCTTTATTTGGCTCTGAATATTGAAAACAATCGCAGCCAAGACGAAAGCCTGACTCTTTGCATCAAGTTATCGATGGCCATGCGCTATCCGTCAATCTGAATACGACACGCAGAAATTCGCTGCCTTCACCTACCGACCATCACCAGCCAACCGAACCAAATGAGCAGGCTGCTGATCGTCGCGGAACCATTCAGAACTTTCTGGGCCGGTCGCGAACGGCTGTAACAAAGAGTGCCCGCCTTTCTCCAACACAGGGAAAAGCAATTGTCTTTCACGGCCAGCGAGCCGACCGCAAGGTTCCAGCCACAACTCACGAGCCTGAACGATGCTTCCTGAAGTCGACTCCACGGTAGCCGCCACCCTTGTCCTAGTGTGCAAACGCCCGTTGCTTGGCCACGGCAAGCAACGGCTGGCAGCCAAGATTGGCGAGCGCAAAGCCTTGCAGATTGCCGAGCACCTGCTCGGTTGCGCGCTGGAAGACCTGCACAGCTGGAGCGGCCCGACGGTCATCGCTCCGGATTCGCCCGAGCATTTGGACTGGGCAAGCGCATTGGTCCCGCACGCGCGGTGCGTGCCTCAGGCCTGCGGCAACCTCGGCGAGCGCCTGAATACGCTGGATCAGATGCTGCGTGCCGCCGGCCATCGCCGCCTGGTGTTCATCGGCAGCGACGCGCCGGCGCTTCGTCTGGACGACTACCAAATGGCATGTACCGCCTTGCGAGAAGCAGACACGGTGTTGATCGCTGCCAGCGATGGCGGCGTGGCGCTGATGGCTTCGAACCGACCCTGGCCGGATCTCGCCGGGTTGCCCTGGAGTACTGAAGAGCTTGGTCAGGCACTCGCCGCAGCCAGCCGTCAGGCTGGTCACTCAATGAATATCTGCTCAGAGAGCTTCGACATCGACGAGCCAAGGGACCTGACCCGTGCTTGGGTCGAATTGGCCGATGACCCACGCCCGGCCAGGCTTCGCCTGCGCCAAGTCATGGCCAGGCTATGCGAGGGCGTGCCAGTATGAAAACAGAGCGGGCAATCAGTATCGTCATCCCCAGCTTCCACGACGAGCAGGCGCTGGAGCATCTGCTCGGCCAGCTCCGTGAGGCCGAACGGCAGACCGAAGCGCAGTTGCAGATCATCGTCGTCGATGCTGCGGCCAGTGAGCAATGCCGAATGCTCTGCCGCAATCACGGCGCGCTCTGGATGACCGCTACGCCGTGCCGGGGCGAACAGTTGCGTCAGGGTGCTGCGCTTGCCGAGCACCAGATCCTCTGGTTTCTCCACGCCGACGCCGAGCTGGACGGTCAGCCGTTGCGAGCGCTGCACCAGGCCATTAGCGAAGGCGCGGCGGGTGGCTATTTCGCCTTCCGTTTCAGCGGGGCCGGCTGTTGGCAGGGGCGCCTGCTTGAGCGCTTGGTGGCTTGGCGTAACCGGGTTGGCGTGCCCTATGGCGACCAGGGTCTGTTCGTCCAGCGCCGCGCCTATTTCGCAGTTGGCCAGCACGCCCCATGGCCATTGTTCGAAGAAGTCCCGCTGGTCGAGGGCCTCCGCAAACGGGGTACTTTCCGTCGCCTGCAGCAGGGGTTAAGGGTCAGCCCTCGCCGCTGGCAGCGCGATGGCTGGTGGCGCCGTTCCTTTCGAAATCGCCTGCTGACGATCGGCTTCATGCTCGGCATAACCCCGGCCACGCTCGCGCGTCTGTACACGGGCAAGGCCCAGTTGGTAACGATGCCAGCCCAGCCCCCAGCCTCGGAGGACCGCTGATGAGAACCCTGTTGCTGTGGGCATTACTGATACTGAGTGGCACCGTGCAGGCGGAGTCCTTCGATCACCGCCATGGCGCCTGGAACGAGCTGCTCGAACGGCATGTGCAGTGGAGCCGCGATGGGGTGGCGAGTGCGGTCGACTACCCGGCCCTCGAAGGTCAGCGTCCAGCTCTAGATGCCTACCTTGCGCAGCTATCCGCGATCAGCCAGACGGAATTCGCCGGCTGGTCACGCGACCAGCGCCTGGCATTCCTGATCAATGCCTACAATGCCTTCACCGTGCAGTTGGTCCTCGACCATTACCCGCTGGCCTCGATCAAGGAGATCGGCGGCCTGTTCAGCTCGCCCTGGAAGCGCCGCTTCATTGCGCTGCTGGGACAGACCCTCAGCCTCGACGACCTTGAGCACGGCCTCATTCGAGAGCGAGGGGATTACGACGAGCCGCGCATTCACTTCGTGGTCAACTGCGCCTCAATCGGCTGTCCGGCGCTGCGGCCACAGGCCTTAGTGGCAGAGCAGCTCGACGAACAGCTGGAAGATAGCCTTAGGCGGTTCCTGAGCGACCGGCAGCGTAACCGCTTCGACAGACCCGCTGACCGCCTGCTGGTCTCGAAGATTTTCGACTGGTACAGCGAGGATTTCGTCCGCCAGGCCGGTTCGGTCGAACGCTATCTGGCCGAACGGGCACATTGGCTGAGCGATGATCCGGCAGAACAGGAACGAATTCGTCGGGGTACCCGTCTTGGCTATCTCGATTACGACTGGTCGCTAAACGTCATGCACTGATGCAGGAGGCCGCAAATGAGCTTCTCCACTGCACTGGTCCTCGCCGGAGGCGGCAGCCTCGGGGCGGTTCAGGTCGGCATGTTGCAGGCGTTGATCGAGGCAGGCGTGCGTTTCGATATGGTGGTCGGCTCTTCGGTCGGCGCCATCAACGGCGCCTACTTCGCGACCCAGCCCAATTCGGCTGGCGTTGCGGCGCTGGGCAAGATCTGGAGTGGCTTACGCAAGCCTGACGTCTTCCCCTTCTCGCTGAGCGACAGCCTGGCCGGATTGCTGCGCAATCGCAGTCATCTGCTGCAACCGGTTGCACTCACGCGGCTTATCCGCCGAGCGTTGACCATACGGCGTATCGAAGAGGCCGTGCTGCCACTGCACATCGTCACCACCGACCTGCTAAGCGGTGCCGAGGTGATCCTCTCGTCAGGCGATGCCGAGCAGGCGCTGCTCGCCAGTACCGCGATTCCCCTGGTGTTTCCCGCAGTGCGCTGGAATGAGCGCATCCTGGTAGACGGCAGCGTCTGCAGCAATACGCCAATCGCCGGTGCCGTGGCATTGGGCGCCACCTGCATCGTCGTACTGCCAACCGGCTTCGCCTGCGCCTGTGATGAGGCGCCCAAAGGACTCATAGCGCTGGCCCTGCATACTCTTAATCTAATGAGCATGCGGCAATTGGCCCGCGACGCCGATCTGTTCGCCGCACATGCCTCTATCCATGTCGTCGCCCCGTTGTGCCCGCTGAGCATCTCGGTTTTCGATTTCGGCCGTACGGACGAACTGCTCCAGCGGGCTCGTGCCCAGACGCTGGCCTGGCTCGAGGCTGGCGGCCTGGACCAGCCCGGGCTGCCGGAGTCGCTCCAGGCCCACCATCATGCCGGCTTCGACATGCAGCCCCAGCCCATGCTGGCCCGCTCATGACAGCTTGCCAAAACACCGGTCGCCTGAGTATCAAGGCCACGCTATCACGTACGTTCGCAGTAGCCATTCACGGACGGTCTTCCCAGCGTATGCCAGTCGCAGGTGTTCGCCTGGTGCATCCAGATGCGGGGGCGGCCGGCAATTGGAAAACGAAGACAGCTAAGTGCCGCAACGAACCAGAGTGCCGGAGCGTGACGTGAATGCCGGGGAAAAGAAATTACACGGTTGTAACACTCTCCCTGCGAGGTTCATCCGAACAAGACGGAACATGTGTTGCTGACCCGGCGGTCGTAATCGCCGCATTTGTTCTCCCCGTGTCGGTAGACAAGTGGTGACAGGGTTGTGCGCCGTTGATGGCAACTCTGATTTTCGGCGCCGTCCTCGGTGCGATCTATGAAAAGCTGGCGGTCGTCTCACCCCGTGCGGCTGCCGGGCGCACCTAGGCCGAAGCCAATAAACCGAGGGATAAGGCCATGCCAGGCATCTACAAACAATTGCCCATCGCGCTTCACGGGCTGATCGGCGACCGCCGTAGCGCTGCGCTGGTGGGCTGCGATGGCAGCATCCCCTGGCTCTGCCTGCCACGGTATGACGGGGCACCACTATTTGGCGCCCTGCTGGACCCGACCAAAGGTGGTCACTGGTGCCTTGGGCCCGCAGGCGGTGACCATGGTCATCAGCGTTATGTCGACGACAGTGCCGCCCTGACTACCAGCTGGGCTCTGCCCGATGCAGTTCTGGAGCTGACCGACATCATGTTGTGGCCCGAAGGCACGCGGTCGGGCAGTAACGATGAGCGTCGGATCGTGCTGCGCCAGCTTCGCTGTACCTCCGGCTCAACGACGGCTCGACTGCAATTAGTGCCGCGCTGGGATTTCGCTGCCCACGAGCCCCTGGAAACAGTGGCGAATGGCGCTTGCTTCCGGGCCGGTGGCCATGCGATCGGATTCTGGTCGAGCCGTCCGGTCCGGGTGGCAGCGGACCGAATCGAGGCCGAATGGGCGCTCAAGGTCGGCGAGGAGATATGGCTCGCCTTGGGGCTCGGCCTGGATCCACGGCATTGGCAACTAGACGAGGCCAGGCATGCTGCCCAGGAAGCCAATCTCTATTGGCAGCGCTGGGCCTCGGGTATCCACTACACCGGTCCGCGGCAGCACTTCGTTCGGCGCTCCGCGCTGATCGTGCATCTGCTTAGCTACGCGCCCAGCGGCGCGCTGGTCGCGGCACCAACCGCATCGCTACCAGAACGTATTGGCGGCGAACGCAATTACGACTATCGATTCGCCTGGATCCGCGACGCCTCGCTTTCACTCGCGGTGTTGTCCATGTTCGGTGATACCGCCACGGCGCAGGCCTACATGGACTGGCTCGCAGAACTCCAACCTGGCCCTTCCATGCCCCTTCAGGTGCTGTACCGCATAGACGGCTCCACTGAGCTAACCCAGCACACTCGCGATGATCTGGCCGGCTACCGGGACTCCAGGCCCGTGCTGTTCGGCAATCACGCAGCGGACCAGAACCAGATCGATAGCCTGGGTTATTTTGCCGAATGCGCACTGATTTATCTGGACCAGGGGGGGAACTGGCGCCCCGAATACTGGTCGCTACTTTGCCGCCTGGCCGAGCATGTGCTTGATCACTGGCGCAACCCCGGAAATGGCATTTGGGAATTGCCGGGCAGCGCTGTCTATACCAGCAGCGTAGTGATGAGCTGGGTGGTGCTTGATCGCACCATCCGCATCGGCGAAAAACTCGGCATGTCGGTGCCGTCTCCATGGCGAAGCTGCCGGGACACCATCCGTGAGGATGTGCTGACTTATGGTTGGAGCGACGCTCTGGGTGCCTTCCGCCAGCGCTATGGAGCCGACAGCCTGGACGCATCAGTGCTGCTGATCGCGGTGATGGAGCTACTGCCCGCCACGGACCCGCGGGTTCTGGCCACGGCCGAACGCATCGAGCAGGAGCTATGTGTGGACGGCTGGGTATACCGTTTCAACGACGACCCTTCCGGACCCGGACACCTGACCGATCTGGTGCAGTACGAGGGGGCCTTCCTGCCCTGCACCTTCTGGCTAGCGACGACTTGGGCGAAGGCCGGCCAGCCCGGCAAGGCCGAAGCAATTCTCGACCGGATCGAAAATCTGGCCGCCGACCTGGGTCTTCTGCCCGAAGAGGTCGATCCGCGCAGTGGTGCCTTTCTCGGCAACATGCCGCTAATGTTCAGCCATGCCGAATATCTTAGAGCAGCCACTGAAACCGCAAAGGCAACCCTGCCCGGCAAGTTAAGAATGATGCCAGGAGCGCTGGCTCAGGCCGTTAGCAAATATTTTCGCTAGGTTTGGTAGTTGAACGATTTGCCATGCGCGAGCCGGGTTTTATCGCACTGGCTCGCGGCGTTGGATCAATCGCGTCGGCTGCGGTCTACCCCTCCCCGCTTACTGGGCACCGTGGCGTTTGGTCGTTACGCCAGTACTTGATCAGTAGATGGCTGGTTATGCTACGGCGCAGCCTGCGATTCGATTACGACTCAGACTGAATTCAATCAGTGGATCTCCACCGGGCATCGATGTCGGCCAACGATTTCAAAGACGCTACCTCCGCCGCCATCGCCAGACGCGACACGTAGTTTTCAAAGGTCGTTGCGCTGACCGGCCCAGTCTCAGCCCTTACTCATGAGAAAACGGCTGCGCTCGTGCTGGCCTCGCTAGCGTCTGATTGCCCATCTAAAAGAGACCTCGACCAAAAGCGGCTAAGGAAGCGATACGGGAGCTGCCGGACAGGCCGAAAGCGGAAGTATGCGGACGCCTGAATCAGCTAGTTGATTGTGACTGGATGGTTATCTTGAACTGATGCGGCTGCATGTTCTCTAACTACGCTACACGATGGTGCGGGGCGTTTTTCAACGCACTGGCATGGAAGACACTTCAATAGCGAGGGAACAATGCAAAAGCTCTCCTTGGGCGTTCGGGACAACAACTTCGATTTTCTGCGTTTCGTGGCCGCGACGCTGGTTCTGCTGGGCCATTGCTTTTGGCTGAGCGGACGACTTCCTGAAGAACCGCTTCGCCCATTGACGGGCGGTACTGACATGGCGGATCTGGCGGTTGACGCATTTTTTGTCATCAGCGGCTTCTTGATTACCGCGTCCTATCTGCACGGTAACGGCAATGTCAGCTTCGTTTTAAAGCGCGCACTACGAATTTTCCCGGGACTGGCCTTTGCCGTGGTTTTCGCCATGCTGGTGATCGGCCCGTTAACCACACCGCTTCCGCTGAGTGAGTATTTCAGCGACAGCAAAACGGCCGCTTTCCTGACCAATACCTTTCTGATGACCCGCTATGAGCTGCCGGGCGTCTTTGCCAACAACCCGTTCCCGGAAGTGGTCAACGGATCATTTTGGACGCTTCCGCTGGAAGGCGCGATGTACTGCAGCGTGCTGCTGCTGGGTGCATTGAAACTGCTCAAGCGCCAGATGGTGGTCTTGGGGCTGGGCGTCTTGATGTTGGGGCACTTCTTGGTGTTGCCGGCGCTCGGCGTCGAAAGCGTGACCATCCTGAAGCTGTTCCGCCTGGGTATGTTCTTTTACGGCGGGGCTGCGCTTTATCTCTTTCAGGACCAGGTACGCTGGGACGGGCGCATCGCCGTGTTGCTGCTGGCGGCCTCGGTGCTAGCTCTGGGAAGTTCTGCTTGGTTCGTCGTTCACATGCTCACGCTGCCCTACCTGATTATCTACCTCGCCTATGCCCGGATCCCCAAGGTGGCCCACTTCGGCAAGCACGGCGACTTTTCCTATGGCATGTATATCTTCGGCTTCCCAGTGCAGCAGTTGATCATTCACTGGTTCGGCGAAGATATAAACCTCGCGGTTTTTGCCCTGTCGAGCATGGCTGTCACGCTGTGTTTCGCCGTGCTGTCGTGGCGGTTGGTAGAGGCGCCTGCCTTGCGTCTGAAGCGTTATACCAACATGAACGTTGCTCGGGCAGGGGTTCGCTGAGGAGAGCCTGGAGCGCGCTTTTTCAATGCATGGCCGCTCGACGGAGCGGGCCATCCGCTTTAGGCCCGAACTGGCGGCGCCAACGAGCTATTGATGCGTTGACGATGGCGGTCTGGCGGCGCACACCAGAGCACGAACGACAATCCAATCAGACCAAGGCAGTCAGTTCAGCAGCGGCAACTGGCAGAGCTTTCTGAAAGTCAATAATTTGATAGGAACATGAGCCGGCGCCACAAGCGCCTTAACAATGAGCTGGCAGAAGCTTCTTCTATTTGCTGAAACGCGCAGAGATCTAAAGCAAGAGGCAAGATTTGCGTGGCGACTTGTTCGATTACATTAAGATTTTCTACAACCAAAAACGGCCACATGGATTCAACAATCAGGTGTCGCCAGCAGAGACCGAGAAGCCACATTTACCGCGTTTGGAGAGCACCTAATAACTGGGGGGGGGGGGTATCAGCCGTTCAACAATCGATGCACCATCAGGAGCGTATTTGATGAAATGTAGTCAGGGCATCTAACCTTGGGCCTATTCAGCGGGCCTTAGTGTCAATGTCGAAACTTATGGATCTACGTACCCCGGCAACAAACTGCTCAACTCTTTCATATAGCTCTGTCGACAGGTTTTCAAGGTAGCTAATAATGTTGCTCTGGTGCTCGCTCGACTCGAAGCGAACCCCCATCCATCCAATATAGAACGGATCTGCTCTTATAAATGAATTATAGACAGACAGGCGGTTTTGCAAAATACTCAACTGCCGCGGCGGGAAAACCCCTAATACACAACCGATCAAGGCCAGTGCTGTCACGCGCGGAGAAACATCGCATAGAGAGCAACCTAGCAACGCCCCTTTTTTAAAGTCGCTCTCCCGAAACAGACGATGCTGACCACGCTGACATCCTCTAGCAAGTCCGTCTCGATCTGAAAAGTGAAACCTCGGGTATAGAAAGCTCTCAAAGAGAAATCTACAGAAGGATTTTATTTCTTCGCTGTTATAACGTATGCGCGCATTTGGCAATCGCAATTGAGATCCTTTGTGAGCGCGACTAATCAATAACTGAACTTGTAAGGACAGAAATATCATTCTTTGACAAGGACGAGCGACCAATACTCTACCGTAATTGTATGTCGTATTTTTACAGCTGTAGGAAAAGGCCACCCAAGGCTTATCTATTCCTACCGAGAAACCAGGGAGCACCTCTAGCTGGCAATAGTGATCAATACAAATTGGACAGTGCAGATTGTAGTGGTCTACTGATCCCGGACACCGATTTAGGCGAAAATCCTCGCCATCAAGAGGTGTTCGATGAGCAAGCAACGACGTACGTTTTCCGCCGAGTTCAAACGCGAGGCTGCTGCCTTGGTTCTG
>NZ_BDJA01000014.1:0-30601 GCF_003864275.1 Pseudomonas sp. SCT | reverse complement strand
GGTGCACACGAGTATTGAGCATAGTCGAGATTGGTGCAGATGACTTCTGATATTGCGTGGTCAGGAGCCGACTGCACACCTGGCGTTACGCCCCGTCAATTGGTGCAGTCGTCTTCTGAAAATGACAACAGCGGCGGCTGACAGCCTGTCGCAAAACAAATGTTTTACGACACCTCCTTGAGGTTGCCGCGTTTACATCATTACCTGAACAGGTATAAAATTCCGTCATGACAAACAAAGAAAAACCGCTCGAATGGATCGCGAGCAGCCACAAGGATTTGATGGCGTTGCCGTCCGACGTGCGTCGCCGTTTCGGTTACGCGCTCTCGTTGGCGCAGATAGGCGATCAGGATGACGCAGCAAAGGTGCTCAAGGGGTTCGGTGGTGCCGGCGTGCTGGAGGTCGTCGAAGACGATGCCGGCGGCACCTATCGAGCGGTATACACGGTCAAGTTTGCGGAAGCGGTGTTCGTCCTGCACTGCTTCCAGAAGAAGAGCAAGAGCGGAATCGCCACGCCAAAGGCCGACATGGACATCATCCGCGCTCGGCTGAAGGTGGCCGAGGTATTGGCACAGGAGCTACGAAATGCAAAAACGAATCATTGAAGGCGTCGAGGTTCAGCGCAGCTCGGGCAACGTCTTTGCCGACCTTGGACTGCCTGACGCTGAAAAGCTCAAGATCAAGACCGGCCTGGTGGTCGAGATCAGGAGGGCCATGCGCGCCCTTGGGCTGACTCAACAAGCGGCGGCCAAACGCATGGGCATCCCGCAACCGAAGGTGTCGGGCATGATGCGCGGCGACTTCACCAATCTATCCGAACGCAAGCTGATGGATTGTCTGAATCGCCTCGGCTACGACATCGAAATCAAGGTACGGCCAGCAGCCGAGCCGATCGGGCATCTAACGCTCGCAACCGCTTAATCGGAGCTCTCCTGATGGCAGCCCGCATCACCGACGACGAATGGGACGAACTGACTCCCGAGAATTTCGATACCACGGCACTGCTGCGTGCAGTCGATGCCGTGGACGTGCTGCGCGGCGATTTGAATGACAGCGCAGACGGCGCACCTCCGCAACTGCGCACCGACCTGTTGAAGCTGCATCAACTGGCAATGGCCGCGTTCAACGAGGGATCACGCAGCCGAGTGGCTGAGCTATTTGATCTCGCCGTGGATCTTCAGGATCAGGTTGATCATCTGATGACCTCGCTGGAACAAGTGCAAGAAACCCTGTCCCGGTTGACGGCGCTCTACCCAGAAAGCCTGTCCTGAATGTTCTTGGAGACAACCACATCATGAGCCGCAGCCGCCGCAAAACGCCCATCGTTGGGCACACGACCTGCCGTAGCGAGCGCGAGGACAAGAAACTCTGGCATCAGCGCTGGCGAACCCACGAGCGCACCGCGCTGGCCAGCGCGTCGCCGGAAGCTCTATGCGCCCATCTGCCTCTACTGGAAAACCAGGTCAGCAACGTCTGGTCGATGGGTAAGGATGGCCGCTCCTACTGGCCCATCAAGCGCCAGGCCGCCACGGCGGATCGCATTGCCAACCACAAGGGACGCAATCCGCAAGAGCGCGCCTCCCTGAAAAAGCGTCTGCTGCGCAAGTGGATGAGCAAATGAACCTGTCCACCATCGAGGCGCTGGCTATCGCTTGGGCGCGAATCGCTGAAGAAGCAGAACTCCCAGCCGGCTACGAGGGCACGGCGACGCCAGAGGCGCATCGGGCCTGCGAGGTGATCCAGGAGCGGATTCGAGAGCACGTCGTCGCCACCAATGACATGCGGCTGTTCGGCCTGCTGCACCTGCTTGGGCAGGCGTCGCTGCGCATGGAGCAAGCGCTGTGGCCGGAAGAATATGCGCGGATGACCCGCGAGGTCGAGGAAGCTCTCCGAGAGGCCGACGACCCCAACGCCAAGTCGTACACCCACGAAGAAGTCATGCGGGCGATGCAGGAACTCATCGACCAAGCGCGAGACAAGCCATGTTGATCGGCTGACGGAAATTTCTGGGTTTCCGGCTTACAACCCCATGAGAAAACACCGCACCGCAGAACAGTGGCAAGTCCTAATCGGTCAGCAGCGTGACAGCGGCCTGTCGGCCACGCAGTTCTGCAAGGAGCACAAACTCGGTTATGCCAGCTTCTGTAGTTGGCGCAAGCGCCTGTTGAGTCAGCCGGTCGGTGAGGCTGCGGATTCTGGTTATGCCAGCTTCCTGGATCTGTCATCGCTGATGGATGACTCGGCCTCTCCCGGAAGCGGCTGGAATATCGTGCTGAGCCTGGGTAATGGTGTTGAGCTAAGGCTGAGCCAGATCAGATGATCGGTCTGGATAGCCAGGCCCGGATCTGGCTGTGCACCGAGCCCACGGATATGCGCAAATCCTTCCGGGGGCTGAGCGCTCTGGTCCGCAATCAACTCAAGCAAGATCCGCTCAGCGGGCAGTATTTTGTCTTCGTTAACCGTCGCAAGACCCAAATGAAGATGTTGTATTTCACGCCCACGGGCTACTGCCTGTGGGCCAAGCGACTGGAGCAGGGGCAGTTCCGGGTACGGCCGTCTTCTTCGGGACAGCGCCCCTTAAACCTGACTGATCTCCAGTTGCTGATTGACGGTATCGAGGTGCAAAAGTACCGTCAGTTCAAGCGTTTTCGGGGCACGTAGCGGGTTGTGTTCCGGTATAATATCGGCCATGAATTCAATGGCTTCCGCGTCCTATTCCAACGCCCCTTCCTACTCGGTACTGGCCGAGGAGAATGCCCTGTTGCGTGAGCAGCTACAGGTCATGCAGCGGCAGTTGGACTGGTTCAAGAAGCAGCTGTTCGGCCCCAAGTCCGAGAAGCAGGTGTATGACCTCCCGGAGCAGGGCGGCCTGTTCCAATCGAATGATGCGGCTAGCCCGGAGAAGCCTCTCGATGCGGAGAAACGCCCGGTTCGGGCTTATCAGCGAGGCACCGGAAAGAAACAGCGGGACGACGACTGCCTGAACGATACGGGTCTGCGTTTTACAGCGGACGTGCCAGTGGAAGTTGTTGAACACCTGCCGCCGGAGCTAAGCGGCCCCGACGCCGACCAGTACGACATCCTTGGCACCAAAACGACCTATCGGCTGGCCCAGCGGACGTCCAGTTACGTGGTGTTGCAAGTGGAACGCCCCGTATTTCGGCGCAAGGGCAGCGACAAGCCCGTGACCACGCCGGCCCCGTCCAACGTACTGGACAACAGCCTGGCCGACGTCAGCTTGTTGGCGGGTCTGATGGTCGACAAGTTCCAGTTTCACCTACCGCTGTATCGCCAACACCAACGCATCCAGCAAGCGGGTATTACCCTCAGCCGCAGCACCCTCACCAATCTGATCAAGCGATCTATTGATCTGCTGCGGCCGATCGTGGATGCCCAGACCGACAATGTTCTGCGCAGCCGGGTGTTGGCGATGGATGAGACGCCGATTAAAGCTGGCCACCAGGGTCGGGCAGGCCCACAAAAAGGCAAGATGAAATCCGGCTGGTTCTGGCCGTTATACGGCGATGCCGATGAAGTGGTGTTCACTTACTCGAACAGTCGAGGCCGAGCCCATATCGAGCAGGTACTGAACGAACAGTTCAGCGGAACTCTGATCAGTGACGGCTATGCTGCTTATGCCCGCTATGCCGCCGCACAGCAGAACATCATCCACGCGCAGTGCTGGGTGCACAGTCGTCGTTACTTCATTGAGGCGCAGAAGGACCACCCGATAACTGCCACCGAAGCCCTTCAGCAGATTGCCAAGCTATACACCAACGAAGAAGAGATCCGCGTCCAGCAACTGACCGGCGAAAAGAAACGCCAGTACCGGCTGCTCCACTCAAAGCCGGTGGTCAGCGACTTCTTCCAATGGTGCCGGGATCAACTGGCACAGGGCGGTCTGCTGCCCAGTGATTTATTGACCAAAGCACTGAACTACGTGCTCAGCCGTGAAGCCAGCCTGACCGTCTTCCTGGAAGACCCAGACGTCCAGCCAGACACCAACCACCTGGAACGGGCCCTGCGCCCCATTCCCATGGGACGCAAGAACTGGCTGTTCTGCTGGACTGAACTCGGCGCGGAACACGTGGGCATCATCCAGAGCCTGATCACTACGTGCAAACTGCACGACATCAACCCGTACACCTATCTGGTGGACGTGCTGCAGCGCATCAGTCAGCACCCGGCCAGCAAGGTCGCTGACCTGACGCCTCGGCTCTGGAAGACCCGGTTCGCCGATAATCCGTTACGCTCGCTGATCGATCCGCGCCATTCTGATCGACAGACCGCACAGCCAAAGGGCACCCTCCATGCGCATTGAAGACATGAGCATCGATCAGCTATTGGAGCTGAACCGAATGATCTGCCGGCGCATTGATGAACTGCAAGATCAAGAAAACCTGCAGGCGCTGAGTCGGCTGCACGTGGGGCTGAAGGTGACCTTCGAAAGCCGAACTGGCTTGACTATGGGGATCGTCACCAAGATCAACCGCAAGAGCGTGATCGTCCTGGCCGAGAACGGCACGAAACAGTACAAGGTCTCACCGGAATTGCTAAGGCCCCTTCGGGACGTAAAGTAAGTCCAGTACGTCGTGGAATGAACGCTTACGGTTTGGGTGAGCTCGGCCAGCGGATATCTAGGCCTTTTCTGCTAGCAAGTCAGCTGGCTTAGCTTCAACTGCACATGCTGGGATATAAGGTCATTCCGGCGAAGCTGCTCTGGCAACGAGATGACGAGCTTTGCCAGAGCAGCAAGTCGCGAATGTTACGCAGCCATGCGCTCGCATTCTTCAGCGCACTTCATGCACGCTTTGGCACACTCTTGGCAGTGATCCACTTGATGTTTCGCGCATTCCTCTCCGCATGCACGGCAGATCTTGGCGCAAAGGGCACAAAATTCTTTAGCGTAATCACTTTCGCGACTCATCAGTATGGCGGCCAACCTACAAATGTCCGCGCAGTCGCGGTCAAGCTCGATGCAGCGTGCCATCATTTTTACGTCATCCTCACGCAGGCAAGCAGAGGCGCACGTTTCGCACACAAGGGCGCAGTTCGAACAAGCTTGGATACAGGAAGCGAACATTGAGTTTGTCATTGCGTTCTCCAGGGTTCGATAGTTGTATGTCGTCGGTGCCTACTGACCGATACGGCTCATCAGCCTGTTAGCAGACACTGAATTATGACACGCTCCTACCGAGCCCGTTTCGAAAAACTTCATTACAATGTTGTAAGGTAAATCCAACCGCACCGGGGCTCTGCGGGCGCAGTTGGTGGCGATGTGGCAGTCAGTAGCTTGGCGGCCCAGGCCAAGATCAAATCACGGGAGCGAAAGCGTAAGGGCAGCCAGGAACCGGAGGACGATGAGCCGTTCTGATTTCATGGCGACGACGGCCTGCTACATGGCTGCGTGTGGCAGGTCTTAAACAACTGAACTGGGCTAGCGAAGGAGTGGGGGCAACAGCAGCTGCGCTGGTAGACTTATCCACAGTTGCTGGTAACAAAATCAGCAATCCGCCCTGGGTCAAATTTCAATCGGCAGGGTCAATTTTCCATCAGCGCCAACATACACCCACGAAGAAGTCATGCGGGCGATGCAGGAACTCATCGACCAAGCGCGAGACAAGCCATGTTGATCGGCTGACGGAAATTTCTGGGTTTCCGGCTTACAACCCCCAATACATGCACGGCGACCAGCGCGCCTCCTGCGCGGGCCTGCATGCTCGTCAAGACGTTGCTCGAAGTCGGCGACCAGGAGCCGCAACTGCAACACAAGGTCAATGCGTTGCTGGATGCCGTCGAGCATAAACTGCGCGCTCTTCTTGAGTGTGCGCAACAGCGCGGCGAGCTGCGCCCCGAGGTCGATTGCGCCCGACTGGCTCGGCTGCTGCAGGCCCAGATCATCGGGTTGCGCGCCTTTGCCCAGCGCCAGACACCCGCCCGGCATGTACTCGAACTTGCCGAGGATATGGCTGCCCTGCTGGATCAATATGCGCAGAGCGGCACCGCCGCATAAGCCCATTGCATCCGTGGGATACAGCCAGCTCATCAGCGCACTCCAATCAAGATGGCAATGATGGAGCGGTTGCCGAGTTGATAATTGCGCCGATTTATCCGTTATCCCGCGCAGCAGGACAGTTGCTTCACATCCTTGAAGAAAGTCTGCGCGCAGAGCTTGAGCCCCTCGACCATGGTCAGATAAGGGAATAGCTGGTCGGCCAACTCCAGCACCGTCATCCGTGCGCGAATGGCCAGCGCCGCGCTTTGGATCAGTTCGCCCGCCTCCGGCGCCAGCGCCTGCACGCCCAGCAGGCGGCCCGTGCCGGACTCGGCGACCAGCTTGATGAAGCCGCGCGTATCGAAGTTGACCAGCGCCCGCGGCACGTTATCCAGGCTGAGCGTGCGGCTGTCGGTCTCGATTCCGGCCTGCTGCGCCTGCGCCTCACTGCAGCCGACGGTGGCCACCTGCGGGTCGGTGAACACCACCGCTGGCATGCAGCTCAGGTCGAGGCTGACGTCCCCGCCGGTCATGTTGATCGCCGCGCGAGTGCCGGCCGCCGCTGCCACATAGACGAACTGCGGCTGGTCGGTGCAGTCGCCGGCCGCATAGATAGCCGCTGCGCTGCTGCGCATGCCGGGGTCGATCTGGATGGCGCCGCGTTCGTCCAGCTTCACGCCGGCGCCCTGCAGGTTCATGCCCTGGGTGTTGGGTGTGCGGCCGCTGGCGACCAGCAGCTGGTCGGCACGCAGTTCGCCGTGATGGGTGCTCAGGACGAACGCGCCGTCGGCATGAGACACCTGGCTGGCTTGCGTATGTTCCAGCACTTCGATGCCCTCGGCGCGGAAGACAGCGCCGAGCGCCGCGCCTATGGCCGGGTCTTCGCGGAACAACAGCGTATGGCGTGCCAGGATCGTCACCGCGCTACCCAGCCGGGCAAACGCCTGCGCCAGTTCCACCGCGACCACCGAAGAACCGATCACCGCCAGGCGTTTGGGAATGCTGTCGCTCACCAGCGCCGTGCTGGAGGTCCAGTACGGCGTGTCCCCGAGACCGGCAATCAGCGGCACGGCCGGGCTGGCGCCGCTGGCAACCAGGCAGCGGTCGAAGGCCAGGATGCGCTCGCCGCCCTCGCTCAGCGCAACTACCAGATGTTGTCCGTCATGGAAGCGCGCCTCACCGTGCAGCACGCTGATGGCCGGGGTACGCTGCAGGATGCCCTCGTATTTGGCATGGCGCAGTTCGTCCACCAGGCCTTGCTGCTGGGCCAGCAGGCGTGCGCGCAATACGGCCGGGGTCGCGGCGGACAAGCCGCCATCGAACGGACTCTGGCGCCGGGTATGCGCCACATGGGCGGCGCGAATCATGATTTTCGACGGTATGCAGCCGACGTTGACGCAGGTGCCGCCGAGGCTGCCACGTTCGATCAGGGTGACCTGTGCGCCGCGCTCGACGGCCTTGAGCGCCGCCGCCATGGCCGCCCCGCCGCTGCCGATGACGGCGATGTGCAGCGGTTGCTCGCCGTCCGCCCACCGCGCTGCAACACCTGGGCCGTCCAGCGCCCGGTCGCTCAGTCCAATCATCAACAGCCTATTGGGGTTACTCATTCTCACTCCTCGAACGAAGCCGGGTAGCCCGCGTTTTCGCTGGCCTCGCTCAGGGCTAGCGCGCTGGTCTTGCTGTCATCGAAGGTGACCAGCGCCTCCCTATCGTCGAAACTGACCTCGACCTTGGTCACGCCCTCGACCCTGGTCAGCGCCTTCTTCACCGTCAACGGGCAAGCGGCGCAGGTCATACCCGGCACCGACAGCGTGACAGTCTGGCTGTCGGCCCACGCTGGAGCAGAGAACAGGCTGGCGAGAACGATGGATGCGAGCAGCTTTTTCCAAGGCGCATCCCTGCGCCTTATCCCTTCGGGGCTGGGGCGAAAACCTGTTCCAGATAAATTTTTCATGACTAACGCCTGATCAGTAGAACCATGGAAGAAAGTAAGGGAAACCGAGCGCGACCAGCACCAATGCCAGCACCACCCAGAACAGCAGCTTGTAGCTGCGGCGTATCTGAGGGATGGCACAGACCTCCCCAGCCGTGCAGACTCGCGCCGGGCGGAAGATCCGCCGCCAGGCGAAGAACACCGCCAGCAGTGCCGCGCCGATGAAGAGCGGGCGGTAAGGTTCCAGCACGCTCAGGTTGCCGATCCAGGCCCCGCTGAATCCCAGCGTGATCAACAGCAGCGGCCCCAGGCAGCAGGTCGAGGCGAGAATCGCAGCGAGCCCCCCGGCGGCAAGAGGGACGCGTCCGCTTGGCTGTTCCGGCATGCCTGTCTCCTTTCGAGTAGCTGATCGATGGTTTAAGGTTACTTCCGTAGTCATGTACGGAATCAAGCGCTATGCAGAGCCATCGACCAAGCCTGACCATCGGCGCCTTTGCCAGGGTCGCCGGAGTCAACCTGGAAACCATCAGGTTCTATCAACGCAAGGGCCTGCTGCCTGAGCCGCAGCGCCCGCCCGGCGGCATCCGCCGCTACGGACAGGCGGACGTGGCGCGGCTGAGCTTCGTGAAAACCGCTCAGCGTCTGGGCTTCAGCCTGGATGAGATCGCCGAGCTGCTACGCCTGGAAGATGGCACCCACTGCGCGGAGGCCAGCCGCCTGGCCGAACGCAAGCTGGCGGACGTGCAGGCGAAGCTGGCCGACCTGGCGCGCATCGAATCGGTGTTGTCCCAGCTTGTGTGCGCCTGCCAAGCCGGCAAGGGCAAGGTTGCCTGCCCGCTGATCGCCTCGTTGCAAGGCGCAACGGAACCACTGCCGGCCACTGGGCACCAGCCGGTCATGAGCCAAGCACTGCCCTGAGCCCATATGGCCCACCGTCGAGAGGGCGGTCGACAAGCAGCCACGGAAACCCGCTTGTTGATCGACGTCCCTCGAATGCCCTTCACTTGCCGGCAACTGCCTTCTGTCGGCGGGCTCAATTGTCGTAACAACCACCGCCGTGAATCAGATACTCCAAGGCCCGCAGCTTGCCCTCACTGTCTTCGTAGTGCATGACCGAGGGCACGACATCGCACACCTGGCTGGTGTCGCTAATGGCCAGAACCCGCGCGATATCCATCTTCATCCCGTAGTGGTAGGTCTCGACCGGGATCTGCTCCAGGTGTGACGGGATACCCGGCTGCATGTCCTGTTTCAGTTGCGTCTGGCCGGCATGTACCAGCCCTCCAGCACCGACCAGGCTTATTGCGGCGATCAGGCTGGCAACTCGGATTGTGCGTTTCATGACGTCATCCTCCAGGGGAATTTGACTGACATGAATTTGATCTGCTGTGGCCGCCCTTGTTACAGCTCGCGCCATGCTGTTCTTCCGCACACAGGCACCTGGCCTGCACCGATCGAATCGATCTCTTCCCGCGTTAACTCGCCGCTGTAACAAACGGCCGGCCAATGTCTCCAAAGGGCGTGGAGCTGATATCCAGCGTCGTGCTTTCTCATCCACCCGCCATTTGAGTCCGCTAAAGGAATTGACCCATGAATAAAGCCGTAACCACCGCTTCCCTGGCCCTGGCCCTGGCCCTGAGCGCCGCCCTGGCAGTTGCCGCCATTCCGATGACCGCTCACGCCGCCGAGAAAGACAAGTGCTTCGGCGTAGCGCTTAAAGGCAAGAACGACTGCAAGGCGGGTGCAGGCACGTCCTGCGCCGGCACCTCGAAGGTCGACTATCAAAGCAATGCCTGGTCCATGGTGCCCAAGGGTACATGCGAACAAACCGCCTCACCGACCTCCCCCACCGGCTTTGGCCAACTCCAGGAATTCAAGGCAAAAAGCGCCTGATCGACGAATGAACGGTCGCGGAGCGTTCCCATGAATCAACCTCTCAGCGATACACCGTTCATGGGGGACGCTGCCAGCGCAGCCTCCCCCGTGTTGCCGAGCCGTGCCGGCATCGGTTTAAAGCCCGAACACTTTCGCGATGTGCTCGCGCAAACGCCCGAGCTGGGGTTCTTTGAAGTCCACGCCGAGAACTACATGGTGGCGGGTGGGCCTTTCCACTATTACCTGGAAAAGATTCGCGCGCGCTATCCGCTGTCCATCCATGGTGTCGGCCTGTCCATTGGTGGTCAGGGCCCGCTGGATGAAGAGCATCTGGCGCGCCTGGCCGCACTGCTGGAGCGCTACCAGCCAGAGTCGTTTTCCGAACACCTGGCCTGGTCCAGTCATGCCGGCAGATTTTTCAATGACCTGCTGCCACTGCCTTATACCGCGCAGAGCCTCGCGCATGTTTGTGCCCATATAGACCATGTGCAGGAGCGCCTCGGGCGGCGCATGCTGCTGGAAAACCCCGCCACTTACGTTCAGTTCGCTGCCTCGACCATGGCCGAGAGCGAATTCATCAGCCATGTCGTCTGCCGCACTGGCTGCGGGCTGCTGTTGGATGTCAACAACGTGCATGTGGCCAGCGTCAATCATGGCGGCAATGCCCATGAGTACATCCTCGGCCTGCCGCTGCATGCAGTCGCCGAAATTCACCTGGCCGGCTTTGCCGAAGCGACGGACTCCATCGGTCAGCCACTGCTGATCGACAGCCATGGCGCACCCGTGGCGCAAGCCGTCTGGGCGCTTTATGCCTTTACTCTGGGGCTGACAGGGCCCAAACCGACACTGATCGAACGCGACAACGCTATTCCTGAGCTGGCGGTACTGCTGCAAGAAGCCCGGCAGGCGGACGCCATCATGGAGCGCCTGTTCAGGGACCGCGTGCCCGGCACAGAGCCGCAGAAAGCACCGGCATGAGTGTCCATGACGATTTCGCCGCAACCTTGCTCGGCGACGCCGGCGTTTGCCCGCCGGGCCTGCGTGCCTGGAACGGTTCGGATCCGGCCCAGCGCTTTGCGGTCTATCGCAACAACGTCACGGTTTCCCTCATCGATGCTCTGGCCGACACCTACCCGGTGACCCAAGCCATGCTCGGCGAAGAGTTTTTCCGCGCCATGGCGCGCCTGTACGTTCGCGCCGAGCCGCCCCGTTCACCGGTACTGGCGTGGTATGGCGACTCGTTCCCCGACTTTGTCCAAGGCTTCCCGCCCGCCTCCGGCCTGCCCTACCTGGCCGATCTCGCCCGCCTGGAAATGCGCTATGTGCAGGCCTATCACGCTGCAGACGCAAGCGCGTTGCCAATGGCCGACCTGGCCGGCTTGTTGGCCGATGCGAATGCCCTCGCCCGTGTACGTTTCAGCCTGCACCCCGCCCTCGAGACAGTACGTTCACGCTACGCCGTGGTATCGCTCTGGATCGCCCATCAGGGGCAAACGCCAGCCAACAGCCTGGGCGAGATAAACCTCGACCTTGGCGAAGCGGCGCTGCTGATCCGTCAGGGCCTCGAGGTGGAGATTGTCCGCATTGAAGCTGGCGCCGCGCAGTTCATCGACTGCCTGCGCAGCGGTGCGAGCTTCGCCGATGCGGTGCACAGCGCCGCGCCTTTCGACCTGAGTAACGCACTGGCGCTGCTGATACGCGGCGGCGCCATCACCCACTTCACCCTTCAGGAATAACCCCCTATGCATCAAGCCCGTCCGGTACAGCTGATCAAATGGTTGATTGCCTTATTCGAACGAACGCCCTATTGGCTGATTGCCTTGCTCGGACGGTTTTCCATCGCGGCGGTTTTCTGGAAATCCGGACAGACCAAGGTGCAAGGCTTTGCCCTCGATATCGTCTCCGGCGAGTTTCAATTCGGTATGCCACAGCTCTCCGACTCGGCGGTCTATCTGTTTGAGGAGGAATATCACCTGCCGCTGATCACTCCCGAACCGGCGGCCATCATGGCGGCCTTTGCCGAACACATTTTTCCGGCCCTGATTCTGCTGGGCCTGGCCACGCGCTTTTCCGCCCTGGCGCTGCTACTCATGACCCTGATCATCCAGTTGCTGGTCTACCCCGATGCCTACCCGACACACGGTGTGTGGGCCACGGTGCTGCTGCTGTTGCTGGCGAAAGGTCCTGGCGCTGTCGCCCTGGATCGCTTCATTGCACGGAAATTCAGCTGATAAAGGCTGCAAGCGAGTGCGCCCTGCACCGCACAAGCCTCATGGAGCGACAACGACATGCATAAAGACACACTGCGATGAGCATTCGCCAGCGCCTGACGACCAGCTATGCCATCGTCCTGGTATTTCTTCTGGCCATTGTCCTCATCAGCCTGCAACGCTTCGATCAGCAGGCCCAGAGCATGCACGACGTCGTCGAAGGGGATGCCGCGCGTGCCAAGCTTGCCTCAGCCATCAACCTGCACGCCGAAACGGCAGCCAGTCGCTTACTGCTGCTCTTCGTCCTTGAAGACCGCGAACAGCGAACCACCATCTACCAGGAGATCGACGCGCAGAACGCCGAGATCGATCAAGCCCTGCAGGGCTTTCGCGCACTGATGAGCGAGCCTGAGTCGCAGGCGATGCTCGCCCGCCTGGAAAGCCTGCGCAATGCCTATGAAACGCACTTCAGTGCCACGGTAGAAGAGCTGGAAGTGGGCGAGCGAGCCTCGGCCGTGCAGCTTATGACGGGGCCGACTCTCAGCGCACTCAATGCCCTGCTGGCGCAAACAGCGGCATTGGCAGAGCAGCAGCAACTGTCCATGCAGGCACGCCAGGCACAGGCAGTGCAGGCATCCGAACGCTCTATCCAGCTGGTGCTCGCCCTGGGTTTCAGCGCCTTGATCGCGGGCCTGCTGATGGCGATTTATATGACCCGCAGTATCACCCAGCCGCTGGATCGCGCGGGAATGGCGGCTGATCGGATTGCCGGCGGCGACCTCAGCCTCACGATCGACAAGGTCGGCAAGGCCGGCAAGGATGAAATCGGCAAACTGTTGGCGGGCATGCGCAGCATGTGCGAACGCCTGCGTACTGTTATCGGCTCGATCCTGAGCAGCGCAGCACAGGTAGACTCGGCGGCCGAGCAACTGCGGGTGCCCGCAGCCAAGGTCAAGGCGGACTCGGCACTGCAGAACGAACTGGCGTGCTCTATCGATCGTTCCATCGCCCAGTTATCCCAGGGCATCGGCGCGATGGCAGGTAACGTTTCGACCACCCGCGACCAGGCCCTCAAGGCCCGCGACCTGGCGCAGGAAGGTGCGCGGGCCATCAGCGTGGTTGCCGCGGAAATCGCCCAGATCGCCACGGCCGTCGATGGCTCGGCCCAGTCGGTCGCCCGGCTCGGCCTGAGCGCCAAAGAAGTCGCGGGGGCGGTCAGCCTGATCCGTCAGATCGCCGATCAAACCAACCTCCTGGCGCTGAACGCGTCCATCGAGGCGGCACGGGCCGGTGACAGTGGCAGAGGCTTCGCGGTCGTCGCCGATGAAGTGCGTACGCTGGCCAACCGCACCGCGGATGTCACCGAAGAAATTGACCGGGTGATGACCCTGATCAATCAACAGACCCAGAATGCGACCCGCGACATAGACGCGGGCAAGCGCGGCATGGAGCACGGCATGGGTTTGATACAGAGCATCGCCGTCCCGTTGGAGGCATTACAGACCGATGCCCAGGATTCCCTCGACAACCTTGAACAACTGACTGCACTGGCGGCTGACCAGGCCCGGGAAAGCGAGGCGATTGCCGGCAACGTGCGCACCATCGTCGAGATGGCCAGGACCAATAAACAGGCTACCGATCAGCTTTCAACGATCACCGGCGAACTGTTGCAAACAGCCGCAGGATTGCAGGCCTCGGTTGCCGCCTTCCGCCTGTAGCCGGGCGCAAGCAAGCCCCGCACAGTAAGGAGGCACACCAGCATGATCGGTGACACCCTGAAGCGATTCGCCCAGCTCGCCTCGATTCGCAGCCGGTTGATCCTGGCGTTCTCCGCTCTGCTCGGGCTGTTGCTGGCTCTCTCGGTGATGGCCTCGCAGCGCCTCGAAACACTGGGCGCTAGCATGCACGAGTTCGTCGATCAGCCCGCCCGACTCGCCCTACTCGCCGAGCGCGCAAACCAGCACTCGCAATACGCCGCCATCCAGCTGCTGCGCCTGTTGCAAACCCCGGAGCGGGATCGGCGAATCCCTCTCTATGCGCAGATGGATGCCGCCATGACGGCATCGGATGCGGCCATCGCCAGCCTGGCACAGGCGGACAATCGGGCCTACCCGCAAGCGCATATCGCCCAGGTTACCGAGTTGCGTCGACGCTATGGTGCCTTGTTTCAGGAGACGGTCGAGCTCATTGAAATCCAAGGCCTGACTCAGGCTCGAGCGCACTTCGAGCGGCAAACAGACGCTGCACTGAAGGCGCTACTGGATGAGACATTGAGTCTGACGGCGCGTCAACAAGCACTGATGAACCTGGAGGTCGAGCGGTTTGAGCAGTCCGCCAGTGGCACACGCCTGCAAATAGTCGCGATCACGGCCAGCGCGCTGCTACTCGGCGCCCTGCTGGCCCTGTTGATCTCGCGCTCCATCGTCATACCCATAGGTGAAGCGGTCGCCGTGGCCGAAACAATCGCCGCTGGCCATTACAACGAGCGCATTCCTCACGGTAGAGGCCCGGAAGTGCAGGTACTGCTGCGCGCGTTGGCTCTGATGCGCAGAAACATCGTGATTCGCGAAGAGCGGATAACCCGCCTGGCCTATGTCGACAGCTTGACCGGCCTGCCCAACAGGGCACATTTCATGGAAGCACTCGCCACCGCCAGCGCAGGTGAACATGGTGCCCTGGTGATCCTCAATATCGATCGCTTCGCACCGATCAATAACGCCCTGGGCCATGCCGTGGGCGACCGCATGCTTGGCGAAATAGCGGCGCGCCTGCGCGCCTGCGTTGCCACGCCCCACCTGGTCGCGCGACTTGGTGGTGACGAGTTCGCCATGCTGTACAAAGGCAGCGATAGATCCGCCAGTGCCGGGCACATACAGATGATTCTGGACGCGCTACGCCGGCCGATGCGCCTCGATGGCCAGCGACTGGATATCGATGCAAGCCTGGGCGTCGTGTTTTATCCGGATGATGGTAATGATCCCACCGCCTTGCTCAGGCGCGCCGACCTGGCCATCAAGGCGGCCAAACGCCGGCACGACAGTTTTGCGTTTGCGGCGGAACTCGAGGACGTGGTGCAGCATGAGCAACTCACCTTGCTCGGCGAGATGCGCGATGCCCTGGTGCGAAATGATTTCGTCATTTATTACCAACCAAAATTGCATCTTGCGGACGCTCGCATCAGCGGGGTTGAAGCACTGTTGCGCTGGCAACATCCGCTCAGGGGACTGATTGCACCTGATCTGTTTATCCCGTTTGCAGAGCAAACCGGCTTCATTCGCGAGATCACACCCTGGCTGATTCGCGAGGTGGTTGGCCACGCCGCGCAGTGGCGGCGCGATGGCGTGGAGCTCGTGGCCTCGCTCAACATATCGGCACTCGACCTGCTCAACCCAGCGCTCATCGATGGGCTACAACGGTTGCTGATCCAGACGTCCTTGCCGGCTGAAATGCTCTGTCTCGAAATCACTGAAAGCGCCCTGATGGACGACCCCGAGCGGGCGCACGAGCACCTGCTCGCGCTCGCTCGGCTGGGCGTCAAGCTATCGATCGACGACTATGGTGCCGGCCATGCCTCACTGGCCTATGTGAGAACGCTGCCGGTCCATGAACTGAAGATCGATCGATCCTTCATCACCCGGGTTGACCAACAACCTAAAAGTGCCGCCATCGTGCGCTCGACCATCGTGCTGTGCCGTGAACTTGGCTTGTCGGTTGTCGCCGAAGGCGTCGAGACGGCCAGCGAACTGGAGTGGCTGCAGGTCAATCACTGTGATCTGGCACAAGGCTTTGGCATCGGCCGCCCGATGCCGGTGCACGAACTATATGGCTGGCTGGCCATTAGCCACGCGGGGTTGGCAGGAACAGCAGCTGGCAGGCCGGCGCTACAGGTAGAGAGCGACAGCAAAACTGTCTAGCCCTACCCCCTCAAAGAATCGCGGCGGACCAACAACACAGGCAAAACTGCTCCCACGTCCCTGCCGGATGCGAGCACCTGACAGATGATTATTGCCACGCCGGTCAGGATAGAGGGCACCCGCGAAACGCAAAACGGATGATCGCGGCCAAGCCTGAGCGCGCAATCGATCACCAGGCAGTCCATGCCCTCGACTTAACCCGAGCGCTTCTCGATTGCGTGCTGGATATGACCAAGCGTGGCCTCTACCTCTGCACTATCCGTCGGCGCCGCTAACGCCTGCAGGACGGCCGACGTCAGAGCCAGTTGCTTGATGTAGGTGCGGCAGTTTTTGCATTGCCGCAGATGCACATAGACAGCGATGCGTTTTCCAAGGCTCAGTTGCTTATCGAGAATATCCGAGCCTAGCTGTGCCATTTCTCGGCAGGTCAGCATGTTCTTTCCCCCTCGAAAAATGTAGCCGTCATTTGCGGACAATCAATCGTGAACCCCGCCACGCAAAGCAGCCCGACTGGACACACTCTTGGCGCAATACGCAGCGGTGCAAATATCGAATGCATTTACACATAGCCTTTCACAAGCGTTCAGCTGCGGCCGATAGCTACCAGCGCCGCCTCGAGCTCCTGCGAACTCAGGTGATGCAGCGGCAAGGCGAGAAACTTGTCGACCCGATACACGATGCTCGCCACTGCCGCATCGAACACCGCATCGATGTCCGCCTGGGCATCGCCTTCGCTTGCCGGGTCAGGCAACCCCCAGTGCGCTCTTAACGCACTACCAAAATAGGTCGGACAGGGTTCCGCGGCGGCGTTGTCGCACAGGCTGATAAGCAGATCCGGCTGCAGCTGCTGATGCTCGGCCTGGGACTTGCTGTGCAGCCCATCGGTCGCGATGCCGGCGCGCTGTAGCGCCCTCAGGCTTTGCGGATGAACCCAGCCGCAGGGCTTGCTACCTGCGCTGTAGGCGTGCATATGCGCGGGGGCCAGATGGTTGAAAATGGCCTCGGCGAGGATGCTGCGGCAACTATTGGCGGTACAGAGAAACAGAATATTCATCGCATGCTCACGGAACAATCAATGCCGGGTCAGGGCTGAACGCCTTGGGCCTGGTTCAGGACCTGAACCCAGCTGTCGACGGAAATGGGTAAATAGCCGGTGATCTCCAGCGCGCGATCTTCGAACACATCCTCACCGGGATGGGCCGCCTGCCAGGCCGCGACCACCTGATCGCGGTGCTCGATCAGCGCCTGAATATGCGGCCGGAATAGCTGCAACAGTGCAGTCAGCCACAGATTGGCCGGCCAGGATGGATGGGCATGATCGATGCCAAACCTCGGCAGCAGCTGTTTCATCGCTGCGGCGGGATACCAGGTCTCGCCCGTCACCCAGCGATTGCAGGCGAACAGTCCAATCGGCTGACCCCAGGCATCCATGGACACGGCAATCAGATGGGCGATGGCCTCATCGCCGCTCGGCCAGGGTTCGCTCCCAGCTGGCGCCGACAGCGGCTGCAACGAACCGGGGATGCCCTGACCACGGATGAACGTATGGAAATGACCATGTTCCAGGCCACCCTCACGGTGAGCGTGGTAGTAGTACTGCGCATGGCTATCGCGGTCGAACACGTCGCCATCGGGGTAATGATTCATCTCATAGAAGCCGTCATGGCCCTTGAGCAGTTCGCCGACCACATTGAGACCGGCTTTGCTCAAAGCCCGCTGACAGCGCTGGATTTCTTCTGCGGCAGCCAGTTGAGCCGATCGCTCTGCCGCGCTCAACCGCTCGGCATGCGGCAACTCGATCACACAGTCGGGCAGTGCGCTATCGAAAGCAGGAAGTTGGGCGTTCATCGCGGGATCTCGAAAAAGGGCCGGAGCGGAGGAGCAGCCGCCCCGGTCAAGGCACATTTCTTACTTGGCGGCGCAGGGCGCGCACTTGGCAGCGCAGGGGTTCTTGGCCGCACAGGGATTTTTCGCGGCACAGGGGTTCTTGGCGGCGCAAGGGTTGGCCGCACAGGGATTGGGCTTGAAGCTCGTCTGCAGACTTGCCGTATAGGCAACCAGCGCCGCCAGTTCCTTCGACTCCCAGCCCAGGGCCTTGGATGCCATGGGCGCGACCATGCAGATCTGGATCATCTCGTCGAGAAACACCTGGGACATGCCGAACTGATTCTTCGCCATGGCCACCTCATGGGGATATGCCTTGGCAAAACTGGCCTGGAACAGGTTGTTGCCCTCGTGGCAGCTAGCGCAAGACAGGCCGTTAGTACTCAGTTTGGGATCCTTGTAGAGCTTCTCACCATAGGCCTTCAGCTCGGCCTGGGATCCTTGATAGGGTTTGTAGTTGGCCGGACGCTTGACCGACTTGGCGGCGCAGGGGTTCATTTTGCCGGCGCAAGGATTGGCGGCGCAGGGATTGGCGGCGCAAGGATTTTTCGCCGCACACGGGTTTTTAGCCGCGCAGGGATTTTTCGCGGCACAGGGATTCAAGCTGCTTGGTGCGCACTTACCCGCACAGGGACTGCACGGGTTGGCGGCCATGACCTGGCCTGAAAGCGCCATGGCCAGCACCGTCGCCGACACCATGCCGGCAAGGGGACGATAACAGTGTGAAGCAGGAAGGTCGGGGCATATGTGGCGCATGGTTATTTCCTCAATCCACGGTTAGCAACGGTACGTTGTGAGTTCTATTTATTGTTAGTAACAGTACGTTGTGCACTTACCCTTGGGCAGCGGGCATCTAACTGGTCTGCACCCTTCGACATAGCGGCAAAAAACCTAGTCATTGCCGAACCAGGCGCCATAAGCAATGGATCTCTCCAACAGGTGGCGCCTGCATGTGTTCGCCCAACAACACTAAGAAGCAAATCGGCCAATTTTGTTACAGCGCTAATCTCTCTAATTCGACAGATGACTATGCCATTAAACCTGCCGCAGCCCATCGACGGCATGCAGCAAGCCGTCGATGGTTGCCGTGACGGCTGGGCAGATCAGCCAACGCCTTTGCCAGCAAGAGCGGCTCCTCCGCGGGATCCAAGTGCAATGACCCGCGGGCGTATCGGCCGAGTAACTACTGGCTCTTGGCGGCACAAGGGTTCTTGGCGGCGCACGGATTCTTCGCTGCGCAAGGGTTCGTCGCACAAGGGTTCGCCGCACAAGGACTCTTGGCGGCACAGGGGTTCTTCGCCGCGCATGGGTTTGCCGCACAGGGGTTAGCCGCACAAGGATTCATGGCCGCAGGTGCACACTTGGCGGCACAGGGCGAACAAGGGTTTGCGGCCAGCACCGGCCCTGCCAGCGCCATGCTCAGAGCCCCCGCACACAGCATGGCGGCCAGGGAACGGCGAGCGACGGCATTGGCTTTGTTTTTTAGTTCGTGAGTCATATCAGTTCCTCAAATTTCTTATGGATATCTAGTAGTACGGGCAGGGAGCTTCGATGTTGCTCCACCCAAGGCATGCGAACGACGGATGCCCCTTTGTTTACGGGCCAAGCACCGTTCGCTTAACTCAGATGCAGGGAACGCTGATTTGTTACAAGCTCGCCCTGGCTCAACGCACACTCACGTACTGTTATGCGCTGACCTCGGTTATTCTCCGCGGCCAAGCAACGGGATAGCGAGTAACGCCCCGGTTGGCGGACAGCCATGTCCGAGACAAGCGATTACAACTGCGCTGTAACAATGCAACCTGGCAAACTTCTAAATAATCAGACGGCAGCGGCCTGCAATTCGTATTTTCAGGCCACCGAGGGAGAAACCGATGGATGAACAGGAACTGATCAAGCGGCTGCGCCAGGGTGACAAGGGTGCCCTGGAGACGGTGATCAAACTGCACCATGCCTTCCTGGTTGCCATGGCCACCCCGCTGGTGGGCAATGACCTCGCCGACGATGTCGCACAGGAAACCTGGCTGAGGGCTTTTGCCGCGATCGGAAAATTCGAAGGCCGCTCCAAACTGCGCACCTGGCTCGCCCGGATCGCTATCAACGAAGCCCATGCCATGCGCCGCAAAACAGGCCGTGAGGTGTCCCTCGATGGCTGGGGTAGCGATACCGGCTCGCCCATAGGCGCACGTTTCAACGAGCAAGGCGCCTGGGATGTTCCGCCCACCCAATGGCACCATGAAACGCCAGACGAGCTTCTGACCGAAGCTGAACTCTACGAGTGCATTCAAAAACACCTGCACAAGCTGCCTGAAGACCAGCAAAGCGTGGTGATGATGCGCGAGCTTGGCGGGCTGGACTATGGCGAGATAGCCCGAGTGCTCAATCTGGCGGAGGGCAATATCCGCGTATTGCTGCACCGCGGCCGGCAACGGATGCATGCCATGCTTAATCATTTCGAGGAGGTAGGAACATGCTGACCTGCCGTGAGATGTCCGAACTCGGCTCCGACATCATTGAGGGTGATCTGCGCTTAAGCACTCGCTGGGCAGTGTTCATGCATTTGAAAATGTGTCCGCGCTGCACGCTGTACATCAAACAGCTGAAACTCACCTCTGCAGTACTGCAACAACTACCGCTAAACACAGAAGCGGTTGATAGCGCGGCCATTCTGGAAAAACTGCAAGAGCGGGATAAATAACGGAACTGGCCAGAGCTGTAACAAAAACGCGAACAGATTCTCCTAAGGGTACAGCCTCAACGAGGGGCGGACCTGACCATGAATCTGGAGCACGCGCTTGACTGACAGCACTGCAGCCGAAGCCCCCACAGCAAGTACCCCCTGCCTGGTGTTGCTGTGCAAGCGACCAGCACTGGGGCACTCCAAGCAGCGCCTGGCGCAGCAAATAGGCCTGCAACCGGCACTTGAGATCGCTCAGCTGCTGCTCGATTGCGCCCTGGAGGATCTTCAGCAGTGGCCCGCGCTCAAGGTCATTGCTCCCGACCATTCGCGCCATTTGCCGTGGGCACAGACGCTCTGCCCCCAGGCCCTGGGGGTGGCGCAGCATGACGGCAATCTGGGCCAGCGCCTCAACGACCTGGATCGTCGATTGCGCAACCTGGGCCTGCAGCGCTTGCTCTATATCGGCAGTGACTGCCCTGCACTGCAGCCCAGTGACTATCGACGGGTGACCTGCCTGCTCGAGGCCAATGATACGGTGCTGCTCGGAGCCAGAGATGGCGGCGTGGTGCTGATGGCCTCGAACCGCTCGTGGCCCGACCTGAGCGCACTGCCCTGGAGCACAGAACATTTGGGCACGGCTCTGTTCGACTGCTGCCAGCGGGCAGGTCACTCAGTGGTATGGGCTGGTGCGTTGTTCGATATCGACCACAAGGAAGATCTGTATGCGCTGTCCGGCCTGCTCGCGCAGCACGGTTGCCCCGCACGGCTGAGCCTGGGTCACGCCCTGCAGCAACTGGGAGTGCCTGCAAATGCCCGCTAACCCGCCGATCAGCGTCATCATTCCCTGCTGGCAGGATACCGCCGTACTTGAGCATCTGCTGTCGCGGCTCAATCAACTGGCGCGACGATCCAGGCAAGAACTTCAGCTCATCGTGGTAGATGCCGTAGGTTGTCAAAACTGCCGTCAACTGTGTCTGCAATACGGGGCGCAATGGATACCGGCCGATCCCTGCAGAGGCGCGCAACTGCGCCTCGGCGCGATGCACGCCCGGTCTTCGATCCTGTGGTTTCTGCATGCCGATGCCCAGCTCCAGGGCAATCCACTACCCGACCTTCAGGCCAGGATGGCTTCAGGTGTTGTAGGCGGTTACTTCGCCTTCCGCTTCAGCGGCAAGGGCTGCTGGCAGAGCCGGTTGCTGGAACAGCTGATTGCCTGGCGCAACCATTTCGGGGTGCCCTATGGCGATCAGGGCATCTTCGTCGAAGCCAGTGCCTACCATGCCTGCGGGCGGCACAGCCCCTGGCCGCTGTTTGAAGAGGTGGAACTGGTCAGGCAATTGCGCAGGCTGGGCCGCTTCGAGCGTATCGCACAAGGCTTACAAGTCGACCCCAGGCGCTGGCAGCGCGACGGCTGGTGGTACCGCTCGCTGCACAACCGCCTGCTGGCGCTGGCCTATTTTTTTGGCGTACCTCCCTCTCATTTGGCTCGACGCTACAACCGCGCCAATCCAACCGCCAGCATCCCCGCCAATAAACCATAGGAGCCCTCATGCGTGCCCTGTCATTGTTCATCATGCTGTGCCTGAGCGGCCTGTCGTTTGCCAACACGTTCGAGCATGACCACCCGCAATGGACCGCCCTGCTGGCCCGTCATGTCACCTGGGTCAATCCCGGTTTTGCCAGTCAGGTCGACTATCAAGGCTTGCAACAGGATCAAGCCGAGCTTGAACGTTATCTTGCCGTTCTCTCGAGCGTGCCGCGCCAGCACTATGACAACTGGAACCGCGACCAGCGTCTGACCTTTCTGATCAATGCCTATAACGCGTTTACCCTGAAGCTCGTCATCGACCACTACCCCCTGGACTCGATCAAGGAGATCGGCGGCTTGTTCGACAGCCCCTGGAGCCAGGCATTCATCCCGCTGCTTGGGCAGACGTTGACGCTGAATCAGATTGAGCATTCGCTGATCCGCGAACCCGGCGTATTCGACGAACCGCGCATCCACTTCGCGGTTAACTGTGCCTCCATAGGCTGCCCTGCCCTGCGGCCAGAAGCCTTCGTTGCCGGCACACTCGATGCCCAGTTGCAGGACAGCCAGCGGCGCTTCCTCAGTGATCGCAGGCGCAACCGTTTCGATGCAGCCAGCGGCCATTTCCGAGTCTCGAAAATTTTCGATTGGTACGCCGACGACTTCGCCAGGCAATCGGGCTCGTTGCACGCCTATCTGCAAAAACAGGCGACCTTGCTGGCAACCACGGAGGAGCTGGAACAGGCCCGGAGCACAAGCGAAGTGGCGTTCCTCGACTACGACTGGTCACTCAACCAAGCCCATTGACCCGGAGACCGCACGATGACAGACAAGAGCGCTTTGGTACTCGCTGGCGGCGGCAGCCTGGGAGCCGTGCAGGTCGGCATGCTGCAGGCGTTGGTAGCGGCAGACGTGGCGATTGATCTGGTGGTAGGGGCATCGGTCGGCGCCATCAACGGCGCTCATTTCGCCAGCAAGCCGAGCGCCAAAGGCGTAGCCGAGCTGGCCGACATCTGGTGCGCGCTGGGCAAGCAGGACATTTTCCCCTTTTCCCTGCTGGGCGCGGCCAAGGCCGTGTTGTTGCGCCGCGGACACATCCTCGACAACGCCGGCCTGCACCGGATGATTGTGTCGGCGCTGCCGATCAGTCGCCTGGAAGACTGCGAGCTGCCCCTGCATGTGGTCACCACCGACCTGCTCAGCGGTGCCGAGGTGTTGCTGTCACAGGGCGACATCCTCCAGGCGTTGCTGGCCAGCGCCGCCATTCCGCTGGTCTATCCACCGATTGCAATCGACGGACACTTGCTGATGGACGGCGGCGTAGCCAGCAATACCCCGATCGCCAGTGCCGTGGCGCTGGGCGCGAAGCGCATCGTGGTCCTGCCCACCGGTTTTGGTTGTGCCTGCAAGGCGCCGCCCAGGGGGTTCGTGGCGCTGGCCCTGCATACCCTCAACCTGATGAGCATGCGCCAACTGGTACGCGACATTGAGCTGTATGCCGCGCATGCCCATATCCATGTCGCTGCGCCCCTATGCCCCCTGGGCGTTTCGGTATTCGATTTCACCCAGACGCGCAGCCTGATCGAGCGCGCCAAGCTGCAGACCCGGACCTGGCTGGATAGCGGTGGACTGGAGCAAACGGGTGTTCCCGACTCCCTGCGTGCGCATGCGCACGCCGACATGCTCCCTGGAGAGATGCCATGAGCGCATTCGTGGCAATCCACCAGAGCCTTTGGCGATCGTTTCGCCGGTTACCGCTGTGGGTACAACTGTGGATGGCCGCCGTTCTCCTGCCAGCCAACTTGCTCAGCCTGTTCCTGCTGCAGTACCCCGGTGCACGCATGGTGGCGATTGCGGCCGTGCTGGCACTGGGCAGCAATATGCTGCTGATGTATGGCTATGCGGGGTTCACTCGGTTGATGGCGTTGCCCCATCTACTGGTTTGGGGGCCACTTCAGGTGATGTTGCCGATCTACCTGATGGCAAGCGCGCCCACTACCGAGGAGGTTATGTATATCGGCCTGGTTCTGGCAGTGAATGGCATCAGTCCGTTCTTCGACACCCTGGATTCCTGGCGATGGCTGCAGGGCGAACGTCAGGTGTTCTGACCGCTGTGGACATCGGCTGGCTCTGCGCGCGGGCCTGCATGGCGCTGAAGAGGGACACGGCGAATGGCACCAGATAGTTGAGCAATACATGTGGGATGGACAGCTCAGCTGCACCCCAGAGCACTTCACCCTGATTGATCAGGTTGAGGATGCTACCCACGAAAAAGGAGATCTTGATCGCGCGCCATGCGAGATCACGCGATAGCCGAGCGCGCCAGTCCCACATCATGCCATGCCTCCACGCTGGAGCACCTGCCCGGCACTCGCCAGCATCTGTTCGAGCGGCAGCCTGTCGACGGCCTCCTCCACCACCTTGCGGATCAGCTCATGGTCGACATCCGGCTGCAGATCCGCCGGGCTTCCGGTTCTTCCCGTAGGCCGAGCAACAAGCGTGGCAGCCTCGGCTTCAAGGGCAAACTCGCCAGCGCAGTTGCGGCAGTAGATGTGATCGCCCGCCTGTTGATTGCGCTTTATAACCAGGGTGGGGCCGCACATGGGGCACTCCTGCAACGGGATGCCATCATCCGAGTGACCCATCACATGGTCGAGCACGCCGCGTTTGCCCAGATCGATGAAAACCCGACTCAATTCGAGGTCGAACTGACTGCCGCTCTGACTCTGAATAATGGCCAACGCCTGCCCGCGACGCATGCCGGCACGGTAGGGACGGCTGCTGGTCATGGCATCGAACGCATCGCAGATACCGACGATGCGCGCATCCAGATGAATCTCCTCGCCCCGCAGGCCGCGCGGATAGCCCTTGCCATCGGGGCGCTCGTGATGGCTGTAGACCGCCTCCTTGACCAACTCGGCCAAGGGGTGCCCGGACAGCATCCGCCAGCCCATCTCTGGATGGGTGCGTACTATGGCGTATTCATTGTCATTCAGTGTACTGCTCTTGCGCAGCACGGCATCGGGGATGCCGATCTTGCCCAGGTCGTGCAGGAAGCCGCCGAGGCTGACCCGGGCCACATCGGCGGCGGGCAGCCCCATCGCCTCAGCGAGCAACCTGGCATAGCGCGAGACCCGCCAGAGATGGCCGCCGGTGTAAGGATCCCTGGCTTCGACGAACCACGCCATCAGCAGTAGGCTACCGGCCAGTGCCTTCGAGGAACCATCGACGGAGCGCGAAGCGGGCTTGGCCTTACCAAACCAGGTAGAAAGCAAAGACTGCATGGAACAGGCCTCCAATACCCTGTGAAGAAGAGCGAGAGCGGTGACGCGAAGCCATTCTCAACGTTCCGACGCCCCTGGATTTGGGTGGCACGTCCCTGTGCCCGGGGTGGGGGACACCGGCGTTGTTGGCATCTCCCCCCAAGCGGTGGGTGGCACGGCATAACCCTCAATGTGGGCTGCCGTAGAGCGCTCTGTCCCTGTGGATCGGCGACTTGTAGCTGTCCTCCTGCTTCTGCATCTGCCGGTCCCGCTGTTCGGTCGCGCTGCCTGCGGCGGTGGGTTGCTCCTTGATCAGCTGCACGAAGCGCTCGCCGGAGTCCTGGCTGGCACGATCGCTCACCAGTGCCTCCTGCTGCAGGCGGTAGTTCACCAGTCGGTCAGCGCCCCCTTCGGCCTGTACCGTAGTCACGGCAGCGCCCATCATCAATGCGGCCAGTGCCGTCATACCCAGTATCGATTTCATGGCGTCATCCTCCAAAGATGCGTTACCCACTATTCGGATGACTGGCGAAGTGCTTTGTTACAGGCAACCTGCCGAGCCGACGAACGTACCTTGTCCTTGATAGCCCTTGGCCTTATGGTGCCAAGACCTGTTGCCCCCTCTGCTGGTAATTTCTTGTTATATGTACGGGAGCGTTGCTTGATCGGACTGCACTACATCATCGCGATTTTGCTCTGGCGCAGGCGGCAGGTTCTGACGGGGTTGATCATCGGTGGCAGCCTGATACTGGGAACCGCCAAAGCCTCGCCTCTCCCGCCGACTGGGCAGCGGAGCGAACCGGCGGCCCAACGGCTGCAGGGCTGGCAATCGCTGATCGCGCAGTCGATTCATTTAAGCGCCGCTGACAAGCTGAAGACGGTCAATGCGTTTTTCAACCAGCATATCCGCTATGGCGAGGACCCCGAGGTCTGGGATCAAGTCGATTACTGGGCCTCGCCAGTGGAAACCCTCGAACGGGGTGCCGGCGACTGCGAGGACTTCGCCCTCGCCAAGTACTTTACCCTGCGCCTGCTCGGTATTCCCGAGGAGAGTCTGCGCCTCGTCTATACCACGCTAAGCTCGAGCCGGCAGGCCCATATGGTGCTGGGTTACTGGGCTGATGACGAGGCGGCTCCAGTCCTACTCGACAATCTCCGTTCCGCGGTCCTCCCGCTTGCCCAGCGAGCGGACCTAAGCATGCAATTCGCCTTCGATACCGGCCATCTGTACCGGTTTGACCACAACCGCTTGATCACGGTCGGCGACGCACAACTGCTGCCCGGCTGGCAAGTCCTGAAGGCCAAGGTGAGGCAGGAATCGGTTCCGTTCTCCGTTGCCATTCGGCTAGCCGCAGCGGAGCCGCTCCATGTGAAGCGAGATATCTGACGGCCAGTCAGTAACTTGCTACAGGCTGTCGGGCCGATATCGGCGTCATCACGAACGTTCAACCCCTTGCGAGTCGAGTAGCCGACAGTGGTGACTCTCAGCCACGAGGTTGGCTCGATGAGGGCCCCCGGCGTGACCACAAACAGCTTCAACTGATCTCATATTGGCCAACCAGTTATTGCGCTTTATGTTCCGTTGCCTCCCAACCCCGACTTCGCCGAGCACATTCTTCTGGATGCTTGCTGAGCCCTCGTCCTGCGGCTCCGTTGCAATGGGCTACCGATTCCCAAGGGCTTACTGCTTATGGCCAGATATCAGATTGACCAAGGGGGCGATCCCTGCTTGGGCTGATCGCACCCACTCAGAGAGGGTCTCAAGATCCTGTTGTAGCGACTCGGCCTCCGACCAGATGCAGGCATTCTCAGTAGGCATTGTCAGTGCCGAGCCCTCTACGAGAGTAAGAGCCATTGCGTGAAGCCTCAGCAACTCATCACGGACGGCCACAACGCCACCCAGATCGGCCAGGCAGGCATCCAGTCGGTCAACCAACTGCAGAAGCTGGGAGGTGTCGAAGTCCTCTCGCAGCCTTTCCAGGGCCACAGCATCCACTTCGCCGTAGGGGGTAATGTGAAAAGACGCCGGCGGAATCTCGATCATGTTGCCTCCTCGGCATCGGCCTTGCTGGCCGTGTTGACTCGCAGCGAGCCGGCGGCCTGTTGGAACACTGAGTCCTTGATCCAGGGCTCCGGCGGCCGATTGAGCTTGAGGTTGAACTCGCCGAAACGCTTGACGTTGCTGGTCAGGTAGGGGCTGAGGAAGGACACGTCCTCGTCGGTGAACTGCCAGCCCTCGCGGGCCAGTTTCTGCAAAATGCGCATCATGTCCGCGGTGTTCTGCAGAATCACCGACGAAGCCACCATGTCGTTGTAGCGCAGGCGTTTCTGCTGCTCGTCCGGATCGTTCTCGGCGATCACGTCGCCGCCGAAGGACAGCCACTTGGAGAAACCGTTGTAGGACTCGATCTTATTGGTGTTGGCGGTGACTTCCTGGCGCAGCTCGCGGCTGCCGATCCAGTTGAGCAGGAAGATCGTGCGGATCACGCTGCCCAGTGCTTGCGCGGCATGGTAGAGCTTGTTGCGTCGGCTATAGGAGCCGAGCTTGCGCAGCAGCATGGGCGAGGAAATCTTGCCGGCCTGAATCGACAGCGCGACCTGCATCAAGTCCTGCCAATGAGTTTCGATCAGGTGCCAGTCGGCGGTGTCGGTGAACAGACGGTTGATGTGCTTGTACGACACGCCGCGATCCGGCCGGCACATCACCAGGTTGCGCCAGTTGCGGATACGCGGCATCAGGTTAATGCCCAGCAAATGGGTGAAGGCAAACACCGTGGCCGACTGCCCCTGGGTATCGGAGTACACCGTGTCAGGCTCAACACTGAAATCGGCCTTGAGCAACCCCTCGATCACGTAGATCGCCTCCCAGATGCCTGGCGGAATGAAGTGCTGGAACACGGCGATGTAGTTGTTGGCCACATGTCGGTAGGCCACGGCCCCCATCTTGCGGTAGCGGAAGTGGTAGCCGGCCAGCAGGTTATCGTCATAGTAGTCGAACTGCGTACCGTCCGCGGCCACCGCCTTGCCGTCGCCCCAGAGCTTGGGCAGGTCAAGTTGCAGGTAGAGCTCCACCAGCTCGCGGTTAGCCTTGTCCAACTTCTCTAGCGAAAGGTGACGGCGATTGGTATAGGAAAGCATGTGCGGCGTGACATTACCGGCCAGATGCCGCGCGGCCTGGTTGGGGCCGAGGTTGCAGCCCATGGCGAAGATCGTCATCAGGTAGCGCTCGGCCGGTTCTTTGAGCTTTGGCTCGTTGCCGGACATCGGCCCGAAATGTCGAGTGAACTGAATCCAATGCTCAATGTTGGCCATGATGTCGAGCACGTGCCTGGCCGGCATGCGCTGCATAAGCGCCGTCTGTAGCGAGATGGCCGAAGGTGGGATGTCCCGCGCCGTCACTCGGCGCAACACCGGTTCTCCGGCTTCGTTAATCGATACGTCCCCTCGGCAAGAGGGGAATTTGTCGTCCAGTTGCTGCGCGGTTTCCTCTAACTGGGCCTTGAGGGAGGCGACAAACTCTTTCGCCGTACTGGGTAATCCCACCTTTTCACAGTAGGCCGGTAGTCGCTGGAGACATTCTTCCCAGGGCAGCAGCTGCTTACGGTAGTCGGCGAAAGATTCCGACCCCAGCACGCACATATCACCCGAGCGCAGCTCACTGGCCAGATAGGAGAACACACAGACTTCCAGATAGCGCCGGTTGGTCGGTGGTCCTTCACTGGCAGGGCGACGCACGACCTTGACCCAGCGCTCCGACGCAAACGACAAGTCGACGTGCTCGTCGATCCATTCGCGGTGTAGATTTTCGCTGTCCTGGATGAGCTGAAGCGCCTGAATAAGTGAGCGATCCTGAGTCGTGGGTTCCAGTTGGAGAAGGTGGCTGAGACGGAACAACAACGAGCGATGGGACTTGAAGTGCTTCCAGATCAGCGGCAGGTAGTTGTTACCGCCCGTAGCCTGGACTTCGGCGCAAGTCTCGCGCAACCGATCCAGATTGCCATCGGGAGAGAGGTATTCCCGAATTAGGCTGCCAGCCTCTTGGTTATCCGGTTCTTGAACCAGTATCTGCACCACGCCGTCCAGGGTGGCCGCCAGTTGCTCCAGCTTCTGGCGTTGCCGTGCCTGGATCTGCTCCAGCTCCTCCTTGGCGCGTTTGTGGATCGTCGAAATCCGCCGGATGAACATCTCGGCCAGGTGATCCCGAGTTCGCACCCGCATCCGATAGATCAAGGCCAGCATCAGGGTGTAGCGTTTCGGCAGTGAACAGTCCTTCATCTCGGCGACGTCCGACGCCGCAGCTTGGGCAGAGAAGTGGCGGATCTTGGTATCGACGATCCCTTCAAAAAGGACTTCCAGATCCCCGAAGCTCTCTAGCCACGCCAGATGGTCGATCAGCACCTCTAGGTGCTTGCGAGAGGGTTTCTTGGGTGCCTGCTTGAGTGCGTTGAAGTCACTCTGCCGCCGCCCGAAATCGGTGTCGAGCAGCTCCTTCAGTTTGTAGATCACCTCGATTGGCACTCGGGTTACCACAAGGTTGAAGGTCTTCTCCTGGGCTTCTGCACGAGCGGTCTCGGCCAGGTCATTCAAGGTCGAATAGGCGGGTAGCTCGTAGTTCTGACCCAGTAGCTCGTCGATTACCGCGTTGATGATGTCAGCGCGCTGTTCGAGGAGAGGAGCCATCAGCTGTGCATGTGCGGCTGCAATGTCCTGACCATCTGAGCCATAAAATGGCTGAACACCAAGCCGCTCCCGCACTGCATTCATATGGCGGTAAAGCTGCATCCACTTGTAGGGAGATAGCGCGACCTTGCTGCGCAGACCTATTTGTGTCCGGATGAAATCAACGACCGGCTCCGGCACCTCCGTGATCTCTGGAAAGTACCTGAGTACCTGGAAGGTCTTGAATAGAACAGCGAGATTCAGCCGGAAGGCCGCATTGGAGCGACTTTTGACCCAGATGATTTCTTCCTCGGAGAAGGTGAAATCACGCTGCAGCTCGGCCCTCGAATAGGAGCGCGACAAAACGGGATAGGCGGTGCGTTCGGGGGATGCCATCGATCACTCCTTTCCTGGAACCAAGCGGAAAAGATAGACCATAGATCAGTCGCAGCGTTTCTTTCAGAAAAAGCTATTTAACAACAATAGCTTACAGAACAAATGAATGAATTTCCCCCTTATCTCGGCATGACCCCTATAGAGGGCAGAATTTCTGTAACAGTCGTGCTACCGGTGGAGGGGTCGGTGTTAGTGGTCGTACTGCCAGGAAGATCTACAGATGCAGGACCGGAAAAGGTTTCACTGTCTGGATAGTCAAAACTA
>NZ_BDJA01000013.1:0-45804 GCF_003864275.1 Pseudomonas sp. SCT | reverse complement strand
TTAGTCGCAGGTGGAGTCGAAACCGTAGTAGATGTACTGGTCTTAGTGCCGTCTTTATATGTATTGGTTACGGTCTTATCGGTAGAGGTAACACTGTTGGGTTTAGTGCCGTAATCAAACTGTATAGGGGTGCATGCCGAGATAAGGGGAAATTTCACTCACTCCCGTTCTAACTGTTTGATTCCTAAGTGAATTCTACGCTCGAATACATTGACCGTGCCGACATACGCTACCCTCGTCACTTCGAGGTGATCTCTCGGGTCGCCTTTTTCAATGCCCCACATATCGATTGGTAAGTTGGAAGGCAGCCGAAAGCCTCCCTCTCCTTGGAGCTGATGATCATGCGCCACGTTGCTACCGAGCCGACGGAAACGACCTCAGACGTTACTTGCGACGCCTGTTGCCAGAGCACAAGCGTTGAAGGTTATGGTCACCAGTTCGGCGTTCTTCAAGCTTGCTGGGGGTACGGTTCAAAGCATGATGGCGAGCGCTATGAGATTCACCTTTGTGAATCGTGCTTTTTCCGAGCGCTGGCCATGCTTCGCCGCGAGCGAATGGTTAACACCATGTTCGATGATGAACCTGACACCAATCAGGATGAGTTTGGTTTGGTGCGAAAGGACGATTTCTGGGCCGAAGGTTGAGTGCGCCGATCAGGCAGCATTCGCAGTCACATGGTCAGTGACTCAACGGCGCCTGCAGGCTTTGCGTCCGCTGAGCCTGAAAATTGGTGAACATGGTTTGCCTGTCTGACCCGCCCACGGTACCGGTGTCTGTTTCTGGTCGCAGTGAGCCGGATCATGGGCTACTTGCGTCGCCGGGGACGGCAGGCGGCGCATGCCTGAGCAGCTTCAGCTGCGCGAGGGCTTCGGACAAGCGCTCCTGTAGGCCCTGGGCTCTTTGTGCCTGAGCATCGGTGGCTTCGCCAAGCCGGGCGACTTCATCCTGCAAAGCGTGGCAGCGCTGCTCCAGTGCATCATTCGTACGCTCCATTCCGGTCAATGTGCTCCGGGCGATCTCCAAGGCCTGAGTTTTCTGCGTGAGATGCTGTTCTTGAGCACGCTGATCCTTCTGCATCTGCCGCGCCTCGGTGAGTAGACGTGCATTGTCACGGTTAAGCTGGGTCAGCTCGTCCTGCTTAACTATCAGAGTCTGTCGGAGCTGTCGCAGCTCAACCTGCAGTTGCTGAACCTGGGCTTCGTGACGCCGCTGGTCTTGCTCGCGCTGATCCTTGCTGGCCTGCCGGTAGTGTTCCAGTGCATCACGGGCATGTTGGTGCTTGTCCTCCAGCGACACAATTTGGCTGTCGCGATCAATCAGGCGCGTCTCCTGATCGGCATTGGCCTGCGCTAACCGCGCATTTTCCAGCTCGACCTGCTTGCACTTCTGTTGCTCGTGCTGCAGTGCCTGCTGAGCAGCGTTGAGCTGCTCCCCGAGCGTAGAAGACTGACCTTCAAGCTGCTCTATTCGGCTTTCAGCCTGCCGCATCTGGTCCTGGTAATCGAGTCGCTCGCGTGCCAGCTGCTCGCGCTCCTGTGCTACGGCTGCCTGAGCCTCTTCTCTGAGCTGCTCAGCGAGCAGGCTCACCAAATTGCCCAATTGCTCGCTGAGAGACGGAGCCGTTTGCCGGCCGCGCTCAGCCTCCTCTATTTCTTTCAGGTAGCGGTGAATGGTGGTTTTCGAGCCGGTGTTGCCAAGTTCAACTCGCACCGCATCGATGCTGGGGTTCTCTCCCCGCGTCAGAATCACCTGTCGCGCCTTCTGAACCAGCGCTTTGTTGATGCCGCCCCGTGCCATGGTTGCTCCTACGATTTCGTAGTGTGTTACATACCATGTATTTACATATGAAAATCACCTGTTGTAAAGGAGGAATTTTCATATAATGTTAGACAGAATAATCTAGAATTATTCAATCGAAGCGGGAAAAAACGACTCGTTAACGCCATTTCTCATGTGATCATTTTTGAAAAAGTGGACTTTGGTTTTTAAAAACAAGACTGTCGAAAAATCAAACGCTTAGCAGATTTCGCTTGTCTCAAAGTGATGTCCTAATTTTTATAAAGTAGACACCGGTGCTATACGTCCAGGTTCATCTACGCGTCCGTCCCAGCTGTTATCCCAGCAGTTATCATTGTAGTCATGCATTAGGGAGTTCGTGGCGATCATGCGATCTGAGGGGCCGCTAGTCAGCTCCCCTGGACGTCTTCCTAGCCTGGGCGATGGCACTACTTACTGATCATTACATGCGGTTGCATGGCTTCCCTTGGCGGCTAATTAAATTGGGTGAGGAGTATCAGTCGCAAGCGGTTAGATGAGGCTGCTGCCAAAGCCCACTCAGGGGAGCTTAAAGCCCAGCTTAGCCAGTACAGGGCGCTCTGCTGGCTTGAGCTTCTTCACCGCCCAGATCAGTATATGCCGTGGTCTTGAGCTCGCTACGTAGGCAAATCGTGCTGCCTCCGACTCAGGATCGCGCAGCCAATCTTGCCAATGCGAGAGATGACTACCAGGTTGTAGGGACGAGACAACAACCGTCACGTCGTGGGTTTCTCCCTTTACGCCATGGATTGTCTCGTAGCGCATCGCGTCTGCCTGGTCGCCATGAACTTTCTGCCTCATCAGCCGGGCCGATACGAGCTTTGCGCCCTGTCCTTTTCGTGCCACGAGGTTTAGATGCCTCAGTGCCTCAAGGTATTTCCGAATCTCAGCGGGGACAAATACTTGATCGGGCAGTTGGCGGAGTGCCAATTTGGCGGTACGTACCCACATTGACCAGGTTTGGTCTGGGTTGCCTGCCCCATTAGCGACCATGAATTTAAGGCTTTCATGGATAAACTTGCGCCAAGCTAGCTTGGACTCCATCGCAATAGGGCAATGAGGGCCCACCTTGGTGACTTGCAAGTGGAGCCTTTCTGCTAGCCATTTGGCGAACACCCTCAGGTTTTCTTTGATGTCCTTCACGCTACCGGAGCCAGCACCAATACATGCAACCGCCAGCAGCTCAACGCCTTCGACGCTCTCCCCGTTGCGTAAACGATTAAGAGTCGTATATCCCCGGGCTACCACAACTACGTTGGTATACGCTTGAGTGAAGTTGCGAATCGTAGGCAGGAGTTCTGAGGGACAACGCTCATATTCGAGGATCATCGGCATCACGGAAGCGATGTTTTGATTACTCATCACCTGGCCAGTTCCTAAGATATTCGAGCAGAGATCAACGATAGCCTGCCCGCTTCGCCAGTTCGTGCTCAGTTCGTAGGACTCGAACTCAAGCTTCGCCATAAGCTTGCTAACGTTCTCTGGATTTGATTTGCGGAAGCCGTAAATAGACTGATTAAGATCTCCTACAAAGTGGAACCTCACTCCAAATTCGCTGAGTTTCTCCACGATCCGCAGTTGCTCAAGGGAAAGGTCTTGGCATTCGTCAACTATAACCACAGGGAAGCGGCGTGCTATGCGTGAAAAGTGAACCGCCAATTTTGGTTCCTTGAACGCCATGAGAGCGAGCATGTCGATGTCACCATGGGTGGCCAAGCCTGCTTGCCAGAGGTTTCGCTTGGTGGCAACAAGGTCGTCATGGATGTTTTTATCAAACACAGTTGAGTTCAGCTGATTGTCCAGGCCACGTTCGCCCGTAGAAAATATGAACCGCGCTCTTTCCAGATCAAAATTGTATCTGCAGGCTGAAATCTTACGGTCGCAAATGCTGTTGTGTGTGCGATAGATATTGGCTGTCTTTTCCACGATTCGGATGCGGAAATCGCCTTCTTTCCCTTTGTAGCCGGTGAGCTCGCTGGCGATGTTTGCCACTAGTCGTGTAAGAACGAAACCGTCAAATGTTGAGATGTAATGGGGGAAGCCGATCGGCTCCTTTAGATGCTTACGCACCCTGCCCCTGAGCTCATCCGTGGCACTGTTGGAAAAGGTCAATACCGCGATGCCAGAAGGGAACCGAGACCACTGCCGAACAGATTTGGACACCATCGCAGCAACCACTTCAGTCTTACCGCTACCAGGGCAAGCCTTCAGGTAAACATGCCGATCAAGCGGTGCGTCGATGTAGTCCAACTGTTCTTTGGTGAAGTCCATCGAATCGGCAGCCCTTTGCCCATCTCCATCGTCGAACGCAGCATTACGCGGGCCTTTGCTCCAACCCACAAGCCCAAAGGATGGCTAGTCGGATGTACTCCGGCACTACGAACTCACCATCTAGAGCATCCAGTGTATCCGCGAGCTCTTGCGCATACAGTCCCTTGCCGATTTCTTCGGAGTCAAGTCGGTGAAGCAAAGCGCCAGCGAAGACGGCCCTCTGAGCAGAACACGTGGCTGCGAAATCCAGTTTCGCGTCCTCTTCAAGACGCGCGACCACTTTGCCCTCTGGCACAGGCCAGAGTTTAGCCGCCACCGTCAGCATTGTTCTAAGGTTGCCGCCCTCAATAGCAAGGTCGTATTCGAATGTTTTGTATTTGCCAGCAAATAACCTCGCGAACTGAGACTGATTGATGGCGGCGGACAGCTCCAGTGCTGGGTTGTTTCCGATACGATACTCATCCGCATGTGGCAGGTACGGAACAGCGGTCTGTTCACCTTTTTCGCCTTCAACAGTCATGACAGTTTTAGGCGGGTCATTGTCAGTTAATCCGGCGCACCTTACAGGTATATTCTCGCCAGGTTGCTCACCCGTGACATCGCAGAACAACTGCATGAAGTGCTTGAAGTAGATCCCTCCCAGGTTGATGACTGAAACGCCGTAATCGTCCAAAGAGTCCTTACCCTTGCCGTAGGGGCGCAGAACAATGCGAGCGAGCTCAGGCAAAACGATCGCCTCGGCAATACCTTCAACCAAGAGCGCCCCCTTGGCGAACAGTAGATTTGACTTGGTTGCATCCAACCAGCGATCTACAAAGCGCCGACTCGGCTCGGGAAGCCCGCAGCTCCTGATTGACACCGCTTTAGGCGTGCGCTCATTAGAAATGTGGATGATGTGATCTACGGAGACCGCTGCGGAGATCACTGTCGAGTGGGTCGTAATGATCACCTGAATCCCCCGCTCCTCAGCTACTGTCTTCAGATGTCGCAGCAGGCGCAGCTGTAGCTGCGGATGCAGATGTGCTTCTGGTTCTTCAATCAGCAGTAGGCGCAGGTAGGTCTCCTCACCCCGATCCTCTTCGGCCTCAAGGATCAGCTCCGCCAGAATCGAGGCGATATACAAGAGATTGTTGTATCCGAGACTATTTTCCTCAAGAGACCTAAATTGGGCAGGGTCTGCCTGCGCGAGATCAGGGAAATACAGGAGCCTCAGTCCCTCAACGATGCGGGAGAAGCTGGCCTCTGAGAACTGGATCAAGGTGCCCTGAGATAAATGGATCCCGAGCGCGGCTTTGAGGTTGTCGCCGATCCTTTGGTTGGCCAATTTGATTGCAAACTCATCGCTTTCGGACAACTCACGGTTGAACTCACCTACGCGCTGTTCCAGAGCATGCGGTATGCGTGCTTCTCTGGCAGCCTTCAGGTCCTTACGGCAGAGTGCCTTTAAGAGGCGTGCCAGGCGAGAGTGGCGCCCCTCGCGCAGCTTGGTTTCGGCGTCACGCAGCGGCGGCAGATAGATACAGTGGATAAGGTCGAGCGTCTCGGTCTCCAGCGTCTTGGTGTACTCGTGACCACCATACGTGTAGTGCTTAAATCGGCCACGCGATTCTTGATTGAGCGCAGTGAAGGTCAGCTTCGCTTCGTCTTGATTTCCGCACCAGTCCTCAAAGGCAACGGCATCTTCCGCGTCCAAGCCTGAGAACGTCGCTTGAATCTGAATTGCTTCTGACGCAATCGCACCGGCGTTAAACCCTCTGTAAAAATCACGCTCGCCGATGATCCGCTTGCCCGACTCCGAGTCGTTGAATAGCTGGCGTATCGCGCTGATCACACCTGTCTTGCCTGCTCCGTTCTCACCTACCAAGACGTTCAGCCCATCATGTAGCTCGATGGCAAAAGACTCACCGAAGCACTTGAAACCGTTGATATTCAATGCTCGCAGATACATGAGCGCCCTTTCCTTCTACTTGCTTCCGCTCGCGGGCGGTGGCCTTACCTGACCGATGCTTTGGCAATACGCCGTTGTGAAGCTCGCTCCAATATTGACGATACGGTCTTCACTTTTAAGGAGCTTTGATGCTCTGGATCGCCACGGCTGGACGGCTCAGGGCAGCGGCAGCTAGGCGTGGCTTAACAGTCCGTACGTGCGATAGGTGATGTGCACATCGCTAAGGATGAAGCAGCGTGTGGCGTCAAATTGAGCTACCGAGCGAGGCGCTGGCACGGATGTGACCACAAATAGTGTCTGCTAGCCAATAGCCGTTGGTTTTCGCTGCCGTTTCGCCGGTATGGCCCGTGCGCGCTTTGCCGGCATCCGTTTGGCGAGTTGCTGCTCTAGGGTGCTTGCTCGGGCCTTCTCGGCGGCAGCGATCTGCCGTGCCTCACTGAGCTGCGTCAGTGTGATATCCAACCGCTGCCGCAACCCGTCGTGCTGCTTGAGAAGGGACTTGAGCTGCGCCGTTGCCCTCCTACTCTCCTCCCGGGCGCGATCGACCTCATGGTGGGCGCGATCCTCGACCCCACGTACATAGGTTGCCGTGGACTCTCGCTCCTGTGTCAACTGCTGCTGCACGGTCTGTAGCTCGTCCCGCACATGACCGGCCTCTTTCAGGGCCGTCTTACGCTCTTCAGCAAGTTCCGCGCAGCGGCTTTGCCGATCATCCAGCTGCGCCTGGCGCTGCACAAGCAGCAGCTCAAGGTCGTCTAGGCGGGTCTCGGCGTGCTGTTGAGCTGCCTGAGCGGTGGCTATCTGATCTCGGGCCTGAGCCATTATCTGGCGGGCTTCCTCCTCGAGCGCAGCGACCCGCAGCCGCTCTGCCTCCAGCAGGGCACGACGTTCCGCCATCGCCTGCTCGGCCACCCCCTCGGCCAATAACATGGCCTGCTGCCAAACTACGACAAAAGCCTGCGACACCTCCGCAGGCAACGCGGGCAGCCGCGTCTCGCCGCGCAGGCGTTGCGCCAGAAGCGCCCACCATTTGTCGAGCAAAGCTCCGACACGTGCCGGGCTGCCGCGACCCATCTCCTGGCGCACTCGCTCCACCGTCGGGCGTTCACCACGTTCCAGCACCGCATCCGCCGCTGCAAACACCACCTCTTCCGGTACGCCTACTGCCATGGGACACCTCAGGCTATATTAGGTCTGATAATTAAAGATTATCCGACCCTATTCAGTTGATTACGGAAATATAATACGTTGGACGTAGTAAATATTACAGATCAGATGCCGTTGATCGACGAGCCCACCCTAGACCCCCATAGATTGGCGTTGAAGGCTCAGGAAGCGGCAGCAGGCTTTGTTGCCAGCGGCACCGCTGAAAACACGGTGCGAAGCTATCGCAGCGCCCTCGCCTACTGGTCGGCTTGGCTGCACCTGCGCTACGGCCTTGCGATGGGCGATGCGCCTGTACAGTCGACCGTAGTCATTCAATTCGTAGTTGATCACCTGGCGCGACCACTGGCGGATGGTGCATGGAGCTATCTGCTACCATCGACCATCGATGCCGCGTTAGTCGCGGCACGTGTGAAGGCAAAGCCCGGACCTCTCAGCTACAACACAGTCTGCCATCGGCTGTCGGCACTGGGCAGATGGCATGGCTTCAACAACTGGGAAAGCCCTACTGAAGCGCTGGCAGTGAAAACGTTGCTGCGAGATGCGCGAAAAGCACAGGCGCGCCAAGGAGTAGTCGTCCGCAAAAAGACGGCAGCCGTGGTAGAGCCTCTGGAGGCCATGTTGGCGACCTGTACGGACGGAATTCGCGGTACTCGTGATTGCGCCCTCCTCCTGATGGCGTGGAGTGGCGGCGGGCGTCGCCGATCTGAGGTGACAGGTCTGCAGGTCGACGATGTGCGCAAACTGGATGAAGACACTTGGCTTTATACGCTGGGCGTCACCAAAACAGACACATCCGGATCCCGTCGCGAAAAACCACTGCTGGGTCGCGCTGCGCACGCGTTAACGGCTTGGCTCATCGCTGCGCCCGCCGATACCGGTCCGCTTTTTCGGCGTCTCTACAAGGGCGGCAAAGTCAGCCCATTCGGACTATCAACTGATCAGGTAGCACGGATCGTTCAGCGCCGCGCCAAATTGGCCGGCCTAGACGGTGACTGGGCCGCGCACAGCTTACGCTCGGGCTTTGTGACGGAAGCGGGTCGCCAGGGAGCCCCATTGGGTGAAGTGATGGCCATGACTGAACATCGCAGTGTCGAAACCGTTATGGGCTACTTCCAAGCCGGAGCGCTGCTGAGTAGCCGCGCCTCGATGTTGCTTCAACCCCTGCCGGCCCCATCTGGCCCAACCGACCTGCCTGACTAGCGGTCGACACATCGCGTCGACAAAAGCCGCGCAAGCATGTCCTATTGAGAGGTGAAGCTCTTGCTTATGAGTCGATTGCACGATAGCGGATTGTGAACCAGAACCAGATCAGCTAGCTGTCCAGTTTTATTACCGCTATTTCTGCGCACCTCTATTTCGGATCGAAATGCCCGGAGCCAGACCTGTATGAGAGAAAAATACGGATATGCAGAGAGGGTTGATGTGCACTTGCCGTCAGCGCCGCGCAAACCAACAAAGCTGAGCAAAAATACTAAATTTGCCTACCGGCAGGCGATCGAACACTTCGAGACCTCTTGGGGCGGGTATTTGCCGGCTACCACGGATAACATCGTCAGTTACCTAATTGGCCAAGCCGGGTTGCTGGCCACAGCCACGATCAAGTTACACCTCGCCGCGTTGTCCCATTGGCATGTCACGGGAGGCTTTTTCGACCCAACCAAGTCGCCGTTAGCAAAGGCCACCTTCAAGAGTATCTGCGTACTGCACCCAATCTCCCAGGCACAAGCCACGCCTTTGCAATTGGATCCGCTGGAGCTGATACATGGCGCTTTAGCGATGCAGGCTTCACTTGCTGAAAAGTCCGAAGACTGGGTTGAGGTAATGAGGTGCCGGCGGGATATCGCGATGCTTCTGATAGGTTTCTGGCGCGGCTTTCATAGCGATGAGCTCTGTCGTCTACACGCAGAACACATTAAATATGAAAACGAGGTGGCCATGTGGGTGCACCTGCCACGCATTGGGGATGGCCGCCGCTATGCTGAGCGTACGTTTTCTCTTCCTGCATTAAGCCGGCTATGCCCGGTACAGGCCTACTCGGATTGGCTAGCGGCGGCAGACATTATCTCTGGCCCGGTATTTCGCGCGATTAGTCAGCACGGGGCGCTGAGCGAAAGCGGTCTGTCCCGCGGCTCGGTAGATAGAATTATTAGATCAATACTTAAAAATGAAAATCATTCTTCTAAGCAGTTCTGTCGTCGTAGCGGGTTCGCACATTGGGCCAATTCAAGTGACTGGGACCTCAGATTTCTTATGAGCTATGTCGGTTGGAAGAATGAAAAGGCCGCTTTGCCTTACCTCGATTCAGCCATGAGCTTTGGCGATTTGATGCTCAACCCCAGCTGGGCGCTCCCGCCTCCGGGTGTAGCCAATATATGACCGCATGTCGATGCTTAAGCAGCCAGCATCGCAGGATCCTCCGTCCTACAGGGTAGAGTTATGCAGCTTAAGGTCCCGCACGACATAGCGAAGGCTCTATTGTGCAGGGCAAGATGGGCAAGTGTCTTAAACCAGCCGCTGTGGTCTGCACTCACCTTATGAATACACCCGGCCGGCACGTGCGCTTTAAATACCCACATTGAAAGTCTTACCAGACTCGACCTTGTGCTTGCCACATAAGTCGCGAAGCATTTCTTCCGAACCGTCGGGATGAATTTGTACGAGCCTGCCATCCTTCGCCATTATCAGGGAATGACCTGCCGCAACCGCACGCAAATACGCCGCATAAGTGGCAACGGCGGCCAGCCTAGGAATGATTGCCTCAAGTCGGTCGATTTCATCATCACTGAGTTCGCTCATGCTCCGCTCCTGCCAGGCTTATGCGGGTGCCGCCCGTAGAAAGATATCCATGAGCGACCTTACGCCCCGATCGCAGGTAAGTCGATCCCATCTTGACGCACGCAGCGGAGCATCGACTCAGCCGCTCAAATCGGAAGCACCCTTGAGGTGAAAAAGCCATCGTAGCCGTAGCAAGATGAGTGCATTCGCTCTAATCATCTGAGCTCTCTTCAGGTGGAAAACAATTGCCGTCAGCCTTTGGAAGGCTGGAGCGCCAGCTTTCACCGGGCATGATCCGGCACATGTACAGATCGAACATCGGCGTAGTGAAAGCGGTGCCGTTGTGGGTCGGCGTCCAGATCATTCCTTTGCTGATCAAGGAACTGCGAATTGAAGTAAGAGATTGGCTTGTACGGCCCAGGCGTGCCGCAATGCCGTCAAAGTGATGAGGCCCCTCCCCAAGCGAAGCCATGGCGCGTAGATAAATGCGTTCTGCCATGGTCATCCGGTCGAGCCTTACCCTAAAAAAACCTTCGTCCAAAGTAGCAATAACCTGCCCGGATGCCTTCTGGACGTCTGCAAGGGTGATGTGATTATTCTGCCCTGTGTTCCAAATATGCCTGCCCCACTCTTGAATGAAGTAAGGGTAGCCGCGTGTGAGTTGAGCAACCATGTCGGCCGCCTCTGAGTCTACAGTCACGCCCTCGGCCTCCGCTGGTTTTACAAAGGCCAGACGCGTCTGGTGTGGCTCCAGCGAGCCGACCTCGAGGTAGTCGAAGAGGCGCTCCGGGTGGTTTTTCACATTGCCAGCACGGTCTCGGAGTGGTGGCAGGCCTGCTCCGATGAGAGCAACCGGCAAGATCAATCGTGAAATGCGATGCAGCGCTGCGACAAGCGCGACGAGCTGTTCCTCTGCTACGTTTTGCGCCTCATCCAGGAAAATAACGAGGACGCTCTGAGCTGCTTTGGCGGCTTCACCGAGTTTTGTAAGCAGGGCAGCAAATTCCTCCTCGAGATCACCTTTGCCCGCCAGAGCTACCTCGGCTTCGTAGTCAATACCGACCTTGAGATCGCTAAACGTCGGCTCCAGAGCCTTGGCAAAACCGGCTAAAGCTCGCAGGCCGGTTATCGCTGCGTCCTTGGCTGCTTCGATACGGCTCAGCCGCAACAAGGCGAGGCGGAGCTGCGGCGCGAGTATCGCTGGCAGAGAGCGAAACTCGGATGACTCAACGTAGACGGTGTGAATGCCCGTGGCTTCGGCATCTCGCAGCATCAGATTCAACAGTACTGTTTTGCCGACACCCCGCAACCCAACCAGGATTATGCTTTTGGCAGGTCGGCCCACGCGAATGCCCCCGATCGACTGACGGACCCGCTCGCGCAGTTGATCGCGACCTGCCAGCTCCGGTGGAGGAGTACCAGCGCCAGGGGAGTATGGATTGCAGACGGGGTCCATGTGCACCCGCGTTAGTGGGAATAGCGAACAGCGAGAATAGGTCGATAAATTGCTAAATCCAAGCTTTCCACCCTGCCATCACCTGCAACCCGAGACCCGGCAATTGTTGGTCCAGCTGGAGCCGCCTATCAAGCCAAGCTGCCTCCGTCATTGAAAAAATCATCGCGAGCTACCCGTCCGAAATTGCCTAAATCTACGTCGACGTCGCTGAACATGGTATTCAGCATCCGCGCTCGCTTCAGGTCGGCCATTGTTCTGAAAAAACAGGGTTCGCAGAGATGGACCTCATAACGCTCACCATCATGAACCGAGCCGAATCCCCAACTGCCCTGAAGAGTCCCAAATTGCAACCCAAATCCTTCAACGCGCGTACTGCTCCCGCAAACGTCACAAAGGACGTCACTGACGCAGTCGAACTGTTCCGCCGCTCTGACTTTCATTAAAATGCCGCCTTTGGGGCCCATGATTCCGTTTGCTGCAGCGAGTCTGTTAAAGCTATCTGTCGGCACGGCCGGTTGTATTAGACCGCGTTTGGCAGCAGTGCCGACCGCCAACAGACGATCCTGGCTATCCATTCTGAGTGATTAGCAGATTGCACGGGGCAATGCGCGCTTTAGATGCCACGGCGCTGACACAGCGTCTCGAGCATTCCTTTAGTGCTTCCCTTCAGTCAGCAATCTACTCTTCAAACAGGAGACATAGAAACGCAATAAATTTGTTGCTTAGCTGCATCCAAGGTGTGGTGGCAGTTTCTTTGAGAATAGGTATGGCCTGAGGCCGTCTTAAAGTCGTATCCCAAGACTCGCTCGTCCTGATCATAGACCCTCACAAGCTCTGTGAGCATCTCCATCTTCCAATTATCGGATCCATTCAGTCGCGATGGCAGCACGACTTGAACTGCCTCAATCAGTGTTCCTTCAGCGCGTCTCACCAGCATTTGCTCAAACTCATCCTCCGTTGGAATCAAGAGCATCGTCCTCCATGCTGATGCCTTCTGGCGGCGGTTAATCATCACGTAAAACCATGGGCGATGATCCTCGAGTTCGACGAATCGCCACATCTGGGAGTCCTCTCCAAACAGCGTCGGATACGTGATTTCAGCGCGCTTGTACGTAATAAACATCAGCACACCCTCTTTTAAGCTGTATATAGCATAGCCCCAGAAGCACTAAAAAGGCTTCATCGTTCCTTTTGCGGGTCGGCAAATGGAACTTAATGAAGCGCTTGGTTTGGCAATCAAGAATCTGCGAATTTCTAAAGATATGCCTCAGGAAGGGCTGGGGCCTAGCCAGAGCTATATCAGTGCGATTGAACGCGGCAAGTGGAAGCCATCCATTGAAAAGGTTGAGCAGATTGCTGAGATTCTCGGCATTCATCCCCTGACACTGCTATTCGTGGCTTATCAAACGCAAACACCCGGATTAAAGCAGGAAGATTTACTGAAAAAAATTCAACGAGAAATCACGAGTTTGAAGGGCTGCCTAAGACTTGAGTAGGTTCGACATGGGATCGAATCAGCAACCGATAGCAGGGGCGCCATTGCGCTGCTGTCAGTCTCGCGGTCTTTCCTGCCCGTTACCAACCGCCAGTACTAGGTAACCCGAATAGCCGCTGCATGGATTCGGGGTGAAAATAGCCCTCGCCCATCGCTGCAACATTTAGAGGACACGTGCTCATCGAGAGCAGTGTTTCGTATATGGCGCTTGATTAGCTTACGCCCTCGCAGCTTGCTATTGATGGCGCTGGCTGAGGGATGCCATTAGCCCACCCGGCATGGCGCCCGTTAAGCGCCTGCACGGCTCGGAGCATCACGTTTCGTTGATCTGCACCTCCGCAGACTATTGATGGCATGAGCGATGGCGCCCTGCCGCGTCGGCAGATTTCTTGCTGATAGACTTTCCCATCGCCCCGCGCTGGCTGGTTAAAAAGCGACTAATTTTTGTTTATGAATGGACCTTTCAATTCGTGGCACAACCCCTCGAAAATCCCTTCAGAGCATCCGCCAGTTATCCAGTCAGCCAGCGAAACATTCGCAAACGCACGTCAGACCTGAGTCAGCGCCTCGACCCATTCATCCACCGAGATAGGTAGGTAACCGGTGATCTCCAGCGCGCGGTCCTCGAAGATATCCTCCCCGGGGTGCGTCGCCCGCCAGGCCTCGACAACCCGGTCGCGATGTTCGAGCAAAGCCTCGATATGCGGTCGGAACAGCTGCAGCAACGCGGTCAACCACAGATTGGTCGCCCAGGACGGATAGGCATGGTCAATCGAAAAGCCCGGCAGCATTTGTTTTACCGCCTCGGCGGGATACCAATTCTCGCCGGTCACCCAGCGATTGCAGGCGAACAGGCCTATTGGTTGCCCCCAAGCATCCATCGACACGGCGATTAGATGAGCGATGACCTCGTCGCCACTCGGCCAGGGTTCGCTGAATTCCGACGCCGACAAAAGTCGCACGTTACTAGGAATGCCCTGGCTACGAATAAAGGTATGAAAGTGGCCGTGCTCGACGCCGCCTTCACGATGGGCGTGGTAGTAATACTGGGCATGACTGTCCCGATCGTACACGTCGCCATCCGGATAGTGGTTCATCTCGTAGAACCCATCGTGCCCCTTGAGCAACTCGCCGACCACGTTCAGGTCAGCCTTGGATAGCGCCCGCTGACAGCGCTGAACCTCCTGCGCCGCAATCAACAGTGATTGGCGCTCAGTCGGCGTCAGCTGTTGGGCCTCGGGTAACTGGATGGTGAATTCTGGAAGCGCCGTAACAGAGGTGTGAAGTCGGGAATTCATCGCAAACTCTCAAAAAGGACCGGAACGGAGGAGCAGCCGCTCCGGCCAAAGCACGATGCTTACTTGGCCGCGCTGGGGCTCTTGGCAGCACAAGGATTCTTGGCCGCGCAGGGGCTCCTGGCCGCACAAGGATTTTTGGCGGCGCAAGGGTTTTTCGCGGCACAGGGATTAGCCGAACCGGGGTTCGGTTTGAAACTGGTCTGCAGGCTGGCCGTGTATGCGACCAGCGCCGCCAGCTCTTTCGACTCCCAATCCAGGGCTTTGGCCGCCATGGGTGCAACCATGCAAATCTGCACCATTTCGTCGAGGAACACCTGGGACATGCCGAACTGGTTCTTCGCCATGTCTACTTCGTGGGGATATGGCTTGGCAAAGCTCGCCTGGAAGAGGTTCCCGCCCTGGTGACAGGTTTCGCAGGACAGACCATTGGTACTCAGCTTCGTATCCCTGTAGAGCTTCTCGCCGTAGGCCCGAAGATCGGCGGCGGTGCCTTGGTAAGGTTTGTAGTCTGCTGGTCGTCTGACCGACTTGGCCGCACAAGGATTCATCTTCGCCGCGCAGGGGTTGGCAGCGCAGGGGTTCTTGCTGGCGCAGGGATTGGCCGCGTGAGGTTCACACTTCGCGGCGCATGGGCTTTTCGCAGCGCAAGGGTTCTTTGCTGCACATGGGTTCATTGCGACAGCTGCGCTTCCGGCTGCACAAGGGCTACAGGGATTCGCTGCGAGGGTGGGGCCGGCTAGTGCCATTGCCAGCACGCCGACCGACACCATTGCGGTGATCGGACGATGGCTTTGCCCACCGGGCTGGTCGGGACATAAGTAGCGCATGGTTCTTTCCTCTATTGAGTTTTGTTGGATCTTGTCCATGAGCATCGAAAAGACGTCTGGCCTTCGCCAGAGCAAAACAAAACCTATGCCTCTCTCGCGAGAGCGCCAGTACAGCCGGAGCTTGATGTCCGCTCCTAGCGGAGCGCTAGCGTTTCAACAACCGAGGGAACATTTACAACCGGTTAACCGCCAACATCGTCCTGCTCCTTGTTAACAAGCAGCGCTCTGAAACTGCAACTAACGCGTCGGTGGCGACAGAGCCGAGCTCCGCAGTTTTCACCAACCAAACGCTATGACCCGACAGAGCGCCACTCTAGAGCCGCTTATTGCTTCTTCGCCGCACAGGGCGATTTGGCCGCACAGGGATTTTTTGCTGCGCAAGGATTTTTCGCCTCGCAGGGATTTTTCGCTGCGCAAGGGTTCTTCGCGGCACAAGGGTTTGCAGAGCAAGGACTCATGGATGCCGGAGCGTCCTTAGCGGCGCAAGGGGAACAGGGATTGGCGGCTAGCGCCGGCCCTGCCAGAGCCAAACTCAAAGCGCTGGCGCATAGCATCGCAGCTAGTGGTCGGCGGGCCGCAGTGTTCGGTTTACCTCTTGGTTCATCAGACATAACGTTACCTCACGGGCTTAGGTGTGCAAGTGGCGGGGGCTGAACGTTGCGCTAGCCCCGCATCCATTAGCGCCAACGCCAAACCAGTCTCTTACCTGGCCAGCGCTTGCCCAACTCCGATGTAACAGCTGAGCTTTTGTTACAGCTTCGGCTTGAGCATAGGTGCACTTGCGCTCTGTCGCTGCCTCAGCTCGACTATCCTTTCCGCCACAGCGAAAAGCCTTGCAAATGCCGCCTCAGAGGCGAATCAATCGCGCTGTAACAACGGCGAGAAGCTTGCCTCTAATTAACGATGAGGCTGACTCCATACGATATTCCAGCCAACTGAGAGACGCCGATGGATGAAGAACAGGAAATACTCGTCAGACTAAGGCGGGGCGACAGCAGTGCCATGGAAAGCGTCATTAAGTTGCACCACTCCTTTCTGATAGCGATGGCCATGCCCTTGGTCGGGCCCGAGTCGGCCGATGATGTCGTCCAGGAAACGTGGATGAAGGCCTTTGCAGCGATAGGTAAGTTTGAAGGCCGCTCCAAGTTACGCACCTGGTTAGCGCGCATTGCAATCAATGAAGCTCACGCCATCAACCGCAAACGAGGCCGTGAGGTCTCGCTGGAAAACTGGGGTGTCGATAGTGGCTCGCCCATCGGTTCACGCTTCAACGAGAAAGGCGCCTGGGAGGCTCCGCCCAGCCAGTGGCACTATGAGACGCCAGAAGCGCTGCTAACCGAAGCCGAGCTGTATGAATGCATTCGCAAGCATCTACATAAGCTACCCAGCGACCAACAAAGCGTCGTAATGATGCGTGAACTGGGTGGATTGGATTGCCCCGAGATCGCCAAAGCTTTAGGCCTGGCCGAAGGCAATATTCGCGTACTGCTGCACCGAGGGCGACAGCGCATGCATGCAATGCTCAACCACTTCGAGGAGGACGGAACATGCTGACTTGCCGTCAAATGTCTGAGCTTGGTTCTGACATCATCGATAACCATCTGAGCGTCCGTACCCGACTGTCGGTGTTCATGCATTTGCATATGTGCTCACGCTGCAAGCGGTACATCAAGCAGCTCGAACTAACCTCCCAGGTGTTGCAACAGCTGCCGTTCAAGAACGAAGCTGTCGACAGCCAGTCCATCCTCAACAGACTGCAAGCGCCAGATTGATAGGCCGCGTTGTGCAGGGACATCAAATATTTGATTAACGTATCGTTGGGCTTCCGGACGAGCATTCCCCCGAGCACTCAGGAAAGTACTGTTGCTTTCAATAAATCCAGCCGTCCGTCATGCCTTTACTCTCCCGTCGGGCGCCTGCTCATCAGTCGATAGCATCCACCGAAGGGGCATGCCACTGACCGTTTCGGCCACCACCTTTCGGATCAATTCATGGTCAGCGTCGGGCTGTAAGTCCTGCGAGTTCCCAACCCGCCCCGTAGGCCGGGCGACGAGGTTGGCGTTGTCCCCTGCCGGCTCCAAAGCAAACTCTCCTCCACAGTTCCGGCAATAGATATGCTGGCCTGGCCGCAGACTGCGCTTGATCACTAATGTAGGGCCGCATACGGGACACGCCTGTAGCGGTATGCCGTCATCAGAATGCCCCATCGTATGGTCGAGCAGGCCACGTCTCCCCAGCTGTATAAAATGTCGACTCAACTCAGCGTCAAACTGGCTGGCGCTCTGACTTTGGATGATAGCCAGCGCCTGACCGCGGCTCATTCCCGTACGGTACGGACGACTACTAGTCATGGCGTCGAACGCATCGCATAGGCCGATGATTCGGGCGTCGATATGGATTTCTCCGGCCCGCAAGCCGCGTGGATACCCCTTGCCATCGGGGCGTTCATGGTGACTGTAGACCGCCTCCTTGACCAAGTCGGCTAAGGGATGCCCAGACAACATTCGCCAGCCCAGCTCCGGATGCGTGCGTATGATGCTGTATTCACCCTCGTTCAGTGCGCTGGTCTTGCGCAGCACTGCATCAGGAACGCCGATCTTCCCTAAATCATGCAAGAACCCGCCGAGGCAGACTCGAGCGACATCGGCAGTCGGTAGTCCTATTTCCTGACCGAGCAACCTGGCATAACGCGACACCCTCCAGAGGTGCCCACCCGTATAGGGATCTCTGGCTTCGACAAACCAAGCCATCAGCAGAAGGCTGCTGGCCAATGCTTTCGATGCGTCGTCGACTTCATGGGATGCCCGCATTGTCTTGTTCAACCAACCGGCGAGAAAGGATCGCATTCGGGATTACCCCTGTGCCAGTGCGAGGCATTCGGGCCTTCCCTCTGCCCAGCGCGTTGCCTTAGATAGCTATCTGCGACTTGCCGCTTATGGAACCTACCATCCAGAGATGGCCATCACTTCCTTGGGTCGTCGCTCCTCCAATCCGCCCCACCGCACTGCATCAACCTAAATGAGCTGTCTGTGCGAGCTACCTACAAACATGAATCGTGTGCTTTCGCTTGGTCGGCACGTCCTTGTACCTAAGGGCTGAGATACCTGCGTTGTTGGCGTCCCACCCAAGCCTCAAACGAAAACTGCGCACCAATCTATAGACATTCTCTTTGTCCCTCTTTATGACGGTGCCATTGTCCGTAGTTGCGAACCTAGCACTCGGACGGTTAGGGAGAATCTTTGTTACAACGATATCTGCCGAAGCGCCGATATCGTCTTCGATGCCCAAGCTGAGTCATCAGCGTCCCCAGAAGCAACGATCTTTCGGCCCGTTTCAGGTGCAACTCTGCTTCGATTAGCATCGACCTGCAAGCACAGGGCACTCCCGCCCCAAGCGCGTCCTGGCGCATGGGCCAAAACGGCCTCAACCACTGGTCAGTGCCGACAGCTAAAGCTGTAACGAGAGCGGGGCTGAATCTTCAAAAAACCGAACCCAGACTTGTGTCTGGATCGACTGCAAATCGACCGAAGGCTGTTCGAAGGGGAACGCGTCTGATCAGAGTGAATCGCATCTATAAGTGCTGCTGGTACGTCTTAGCCCAGAGGTCGCCTGGAGCACGCATAGAAACGACGCAATCTGCCGGAAGAGAATTCAACCATTAGGAGGATCTGATGAACAACTCGAAGACCGTCCAGGAACGAAATGTTTCAAAGGGAATACTTGCTGGATTCATTGCCACGTTGGTGTTGTCCGCCTTGATGATCATGAAGACGATGATGGGGGTAATGCCGGAACTCGATGTAATCGCCATGCTAAGCGGAATGTTGGGAGTAAGCAGCACGACCGCTTGGATGGTGCACTTGGCGATTGGCACGTTGGGTTATGGCATCACCATTGCGCTTTTGGCGCGCTCAATTCCAGGCTCAGCGGTCGTTACCGGGCTAATCCTGGGCACAGCAGGATGGTTGGTAATGATGGTCGTCATGATGCCAATGGCAGGCAAAGGCCTGTTTGGCATGAGCATCGGAATCATGGCGCCGATGATGACCCTTGTGCTTCACCTGATCTTTGGCGGGGTATTGGGTTGGGTCTATGGCCGAACCACCAAGCAGCTCCACGTCAATCATGATGCAACCGCTGCACGCGGCACGGGCCACTAAACCGTTGCCCTGTTACATCAGCAGGACCGACTCTGGCACGTTGCGCGTGCCTAGCAATAGGAGACTTCCCCATGCAAGCACCGCAAGCACACGAGCAAACCAAAGCCCAACAGACCCCAGCCACCTACAACTACGAACGATTTCAACCCAGTACGCTTGGTCAGGACGTGAAATTGGTAATGTCTTCACCAGGACCATTGCCTGGCGATATGGCTCCTGACTTCGCTCTGCAGGACATAGACGGCAACACATGGCGGCTAAGCGAGTTACGCGGCCAACCCGTCGTGCTTATTTTCGGCAGTGGCACCTGCCCCATGACGACCGGCAGCCTGCCAGGGCTCAATGCGCTGCATCAGGAGCGAGGGCATGACGGGGTGCAATGGCTTTTGCTCTATGTACGCGAAGCGCACCCAGGAGAAGAGATGCCTGCCCACCAGAGCATTGAGCAAAAAAATCAACAGGCTCGGCGCCTACGGGACGAGGACGGCGTGGCTTGGCCTATTTTGGTTGGGGAGCTGGACGGGGCCACCCATAGCCAATATACCGAGCTACCAAACCACCTCTTTCTCATCGATACGGAAGGTCGGGTTGCCTTTCGGAGTGAGTTCGCTCACGCCCCTACATTGTGGCGCGCGCTAAACCAACTGGAAGCCAGGGGCTGGCTTGGCCCGGTCGACGAAGGGGTGGATAAAACCATGCATATGGTCGGGCCCACCGCCTACGGCTGGACGGGACCCTCACGTGGCGGCAAGACTGCCATCAATGACCTTGTGAAAGGCGCGCCACCGCTCGCTGCCAATCTTTGGCTGGGACAATTCATGCGTCCGATGCTGGCCCCTATTGCGGCACGCAGTCGCCCGCTCCCACCTGGGGCAAAGTTTGGCCTGGCGGTGGCCGCCCTTGGCCTTGCTGCCATTACGGTAAGTATGCTCAACCGCAGAGATCCCGACTGAACCCCTAAACGTTGAGGAATCTCGGATGGCCTGCGTTGCAGGCCATCACGCCAGCGGGCTTGGACACTATGCATAAGGGCTATGCACAACGGTTAGATGTGTCTCCGCTATCGCTTGCGATTAAAGAGCAGATATTTCACCAGCGCGGCGACGCCGAGCAGCAGGAGCAATATCACCAACAGGCCAACGAGCCCCATCCCCCACATCATCGCCCCGCCACAGCAAGCCATCATTTCGTTCATCATCGTTTTCCTCAGCCGGTTCGTGTTCGCGTGCTAACAGAATAGATGCTCCGATACGTTGAGTACGTCAGGCCTTGTCCAGAACCATGCGGTCCTGATCCCGGAACGCGATCAAAAGCAAGCTGCTAGCGAAGATCACGAGTGAGGGATAGAAGAAAACGTTACTGCCTTCGAAGACCCAGCCCCATGGGTCAATGACAGACTGCATCACCGCCAACAGCGAAGCACCGTTGAGTAACACTTGTACGGGATAGACCCAGCGGCGTGCGAATCCAACGACTATCGCCACGCCAACAAGCATTTGCAGGACTCCACCCAGACGCAGCGCGTTTTCCATGGCCAGGAAACCAAAATAGTATTTGTTGGCGATCGCCATGCCATGTTCGGGGTTGAATGCCTTGTCGGCCCCCCAGATGACTAGCAACCAGCCAAGTGATGCGCGGAGAAAAAGCAGTGACCAGGTTTTCATTATGTGTCCTTTAGCTTTTATGCCGAGCGTAGGCCCGGGATTGGTCCAGTCCGGCGTTTCTGCCAGACACGGGTTGGCTTATGACTGGCGGGCCCCACCCAAGCGCCACCAGTGAAAGCGTGCCACCCAGCGCAAAGCAGCGGCCGGGGCATGGGCGCGCTTCCATTCGCCTGCCACCGATTTGTTGGCTTCGGTCAGCGTTGGATAGACATGAATGGTTCCGAGGATCTTGTTCAAACCGTAGCCGTGCTTCATCGCGGCGACGTATTCGGCGATCAACTCGCCGGCATGCGCGCCGACAATGGTTGCGCCGAGAATCCGATCTTTGCCTGGTTCGGTAAGGACTTTGATATATCCATAAGCGGCGTCATCGGTGATGGCGCGATCCAGTTCATCAATGCCGAATCGGGTCGTTTCGTAGGGAATTTGCTGCGCCTTGGCGTCTTGCTCATTGAGCCCTACCCGTGCGACTTCAGGATCGGTGAACGTTGCCCAAGGGATCACCCGATAATCGACTTTGAACCGTTTAAAGCCACCGAACAGTCCGTTCACCGCGGCAAACCAGGCCTGGTGCGATGCGGTATGGGTGAATTGATAAGGGCCGGTCACATCGCCGACCGCAAAAATATTGGGAAACCGCGTGGCCAGATACTCATCGGTCTCCAGGGTCCCCTTAGCACCTAGTGCCAGCTGCAGCGTTTCTACCCCGAAGCCGCTCGTGTTTGGCGCTCTGCCCAACGCGAACAGTACTTCGTCGAAGGGCAATACAACGTCGCTCTGGTCCGCCTTGTTTTTGCAGACTAGGTATTTATGCCCTTCGACTTCTTCGAAGCGCTGGGCCTCGTGGCCCAGGCGCAAGTCAATACCATCGGAGCGGAGGCTAGCCTCGACCGCTTCGCTGGCGTCCGGATCTTCTTTGGGAACCAAGCGCTGGTTTCGCTGCACCAGCGTCACGCTGCAACCCAAGCGCTGCAGAGCTTGCGCCAGCTCGCAGCCGATCGGGCCACCGCCAAGCACCAACAACCGCCTGGGTTGCTCGCGCAACGTCCAGAAGTTCTCGGACGTTAGCGGAGTGACAAGCTCGATGCCTGGAATATCCGGAACAGATGGTCGCGCCCCAGTGGCAATCACGATGGATCGGGTGCTCAAACTGCGCCCTCCAACCTCTACGGTCCACGGTGAAGTGATCGTTGCTTTGCCTTCGATAACTTCGACGCCAAGATCTGTATAGCGCTCAACCGAGTCGTGGGGCTCAATCTGCGCGATAGAGCGCTGCACACGCTCCATCACTGCGGGGAAATCCACCTCGCCCGTAACGCGCTTAAAACCGAGGTGTTCCGCCCTCTTTAATTCATGCGCCATCTTGGCGGAACGAATCAGCGTTTTCGATGGCACACAGCCCGTGTTCAGGCAGTCACCACCCATCTTGTGCTTTTCGATCAGCGTGACCTTGGCCTTGACCGCCGCCGCGATATAGGCAGTTACCAATCCTCCCGAACCAGCACCGACAACCACCATGTTGCGATCAAATTGCTTGGGTTTGGTCCACCCCGCATAGACCTTGCGCGCTTTGAACAGCCCAAGCAGTTTCCGTGAAATGATCGGCAGCAACCCAAGCAGCACGAAGGCGCCCAACACCCCGGGTGAAAGTACGCCGCTTAAGGATTCCAATTCGCTCAGTTCACGCCCGGCATTCACATAGATAAGCGTACCGGGCAGCATGCCCAGCTGGCTGACCCACCAGAAGGTTCGCACCGGCAACCGGCTCAGCCCCATAGCGAGATTAATGAGAAAAAAAGGAAAAACCGGCACCAGTCGTAAGGCGAACAAGTAAAACGCCCCTTCACGCTCCAATCCTTGGTTGATGCTCTTCAGGCGTTGCCCGAATCGATGTTGCACCCAGTCGCGCAAAAGAAATCGGCTGATCAACATGGCCAACGTAGCGCCCAGGGTGGAGGCTAACGAAGCCAGTAGCGTGCCGCCTAACAGGCCGAACAGCGCTCCACTTGCTAGCGTCAACAGGGCCGCGCCAGGTAATGAAAGGGCGGTTATCAATACATAAAACAGAAAAAACAGACCCGCTGCCATTCCAAAATTTGCCTCAACTTGAGCATCCAGAGTCTGCTGCTGCGCTTTCAGATAGTCCAAGTCCAAGTACTGGCCAAGATCGAAAAACCAGAACACTGCTATGAAGCAGACAACCGCCCCAAGCAGGGAAAGCTTACGTAAATTCATTATGATGAATGCTCGTTTGCATGGAGATGGGGCATTGTCGAAAACCACCCAACAACGCAGAGGAAGGACTGCCGGGCGAACAAGACAGCAGTCGCTCAGCGTAGGAAAGCGCCGCTGGGCTGCCCGCTGGCCATTGGCGGTGGAAGTCGATTAGAAATGCGGCGTGGTCGTATTGCAAAGCAATGGCTTCTACATACAACCCCTGCACGCGGGCCCTATACAAGGCCCTCGAGCATGGCGTAGATGCGATACGGCTGATGACGCCGTACTGCCCGCCGGTGAAGTTCGGCATACCAGCCGCACCGTTATTGATTACCGCCCCAATTCCCCAGCTCAACGCCACCGGCGCGCAGGTATGGCTGGTGGCAAACACGGAAATTTTCTGCTCATCCATCCAGGCGGTCAGTTGCCGCTGTCGCTCGGGGCGCTGGAGCGCCTGGCGCGAGCATTTCCACCCGGCCAACGAGAACTCATCGCCGTGGCTGACCGCAACCCGGTGTCCCGCCACTTCAAGCAACGCATGTGCCTTCCGCTCCATCATCTTCGCTCGGAGCGTTGGCATGTCTTGCAGTGTCTGCCGTAGGCTCTGGTGAATAAGATTCGACCATTCGACCGTTTCGTCGGCTACCTCATCCGGATAAGCACAGCCGCAGCCAGCTCCGGCATCAACAGCCCGTGCCAGCTCCGTCTCGACATTTCCGCGCAGCAATATATGTCGCGCAGCAAACTGCTCGACCTGTCGAAAAATGGCCGGATCTCGGTCAAACCAATGCAAATCGCCGTTGAATATCACCTGCGCGTGTGGCTCAGCCAACAAAAGCGAATCCAGCGCACGGAGCGCTTGCAGATTGCCGTACAGGCCGCCGATCACATACAGGCTTTCGCATTCATGCTGAGGTGGGCCATTGAACGCATCGGCCTTGATTCGGTAGTCCAACGGGCAGTCTCTACCAGGCCGAATCGCCGCGATATCAGGGGAAGCAGATATGCTCATGGCCGTGCCGCCCCAGCCCAGCGCAGGCTAAACACGCCAGGCAACAAGTAGCCAAGCGTGCAAAGAATCAAGCCATAAAGGTTGGTACCTAGCAGCGACGCATATTTGCCTTCGCCTATGGCCCAGCTTGACGGCACCCATCCGAGCGTCAACGCCAACCCGAGCCCCAAGCCGATCCAGAAACTCAAGTGAAACCCCAGCCGCGTCGGCCGCACCAGCCCATGTAGAAGGAACACCGGGGCCAGGCCGATAACCATGGTGCCGCTAATGGTGGTCGCCTTGAGGATATCGGTACCGGCCAGCATCGGTAGATTGCCGAGTAGTGCGAACGCCACCATGACTGCCATACCCACGCCGATGGCCTTCCGGCCTAGATCGCGCCCCGCAAGCAGTGGCAACTCCCGTCCAGCCAACTTGGCCAGGCTCGAAAACGTTGAATCAAGCGTCGAGCCTGCCGCAGAAACCATAACTACCGTCATCACCAGCAGCGCGATTACACCAGAAGACTTCGCCAAGGCGGCAGGCACGTTGTCCGACGCGCCGACGCCGGTAAGACTGGCGTGTACGCCAATCAGACTGAAGGCCAGAATGGCGAAGAACCCCAACACTCCGGCAATCAGAAAGGATCGGCGCACCGTCTTCTCGTCACTGATAAATCCACGGTCAGTCAGCACCGGGTCATGGAACGGGTAACTGAATATCTGCAGGCCAGCCACCAGTAGGAGGTCAACCCCTGCATCGAGCGCCCAATGACTTGTACTTACCAGAGCCGCCACGCTGTGTTGTGGCAATACCAAGCCAAGAACCCAGACCAGCGCGACCAGGAAAATAACCGCTTGCATCGCATCGGTCAGAATGGAACTGCGCAGGCCGCCACGCAGGCTATAAGCCAGGGTTACGGCTGTGAACAGCAACGCGGCAATGATGAACGGTGGGCTGCCGCTATCACCGTAGTAGCCGCCCACGACTGCGGTGTTGCTCCAGATTTCATTGAATAGCCGAATCAGAATGGCGGCGCTGAACAGGACAGCGGCAGCCCGGCCGTAGTGAGTGCTCAGAAAGCTGACCAGACCAGTCGCGCCGAAGCGCCGCCGCAAGCGGTAGATGACCAGTCCGGCCAAGGGGATCGAGAGCCAATAGGTGGCATAGGCCACCCCCCCGACCAGGCCGTAGCTGGCCCCCAGATTCGCCGCGTTGGTGACGGACTTGGCGAAAATCCAACTAATAAAAATGCTCGATGTCAGCAGCCAGGGCGCCGCCCGCCGCCCCTGGGCATCCTCACCATTAAAAAATCCGCCGAGCGTCACCGAGTGTGGCGACAGCGCGATCATCAGCGCGCCATACACCACCAGAAAACCCCAAAAAAATATCCCGATCAGCTGATGCGATTCCATAAAAACGTCACTCCCCAAGTGCGCCGCCACAACTAGACCCCTGCCCCGCCGTACAGGCATAGCAATGGTCGCGGGTGGTAATCGGGTTGCCCTGCAACACCGAGGGGTGGAGCAGATCGCGCAGGTGCGAGCGATCTCGGCCAATGGTTTCAAACTGCAGGGGCAGATCGAGCATCTGGTTGAAATCGCAGTCGTACAAATAGCCCTGCCAGTCCACGCTAACCAGATGGCGGCACATCACTGCATCGAGGTTCTCGAATCGGAAGCTGTCACGCAGCAATTGCATGTACCCGTTGAACTGGCCTTTGCTCACGAGAGTGCTGCCGAAGCGGGCAATAGGTTGATTGGTGATGGTGAGCAGATGATCGAAACGAATGCCAAAGTCTTCCGCCAGGTGGGTTTTGTAATCGGCTTCGAGCTCAGCCTGTGGAGGCGGAAGATTAGGGCCCTGGGGGTTGTACACCAGATTGAGGAGCAATCCGCTGCCCTCGGCAGCGTAGCCGAGGGCATTGAGCTTCTGCAGCCCGGTGATGCTGGCATCGAAGACACCATCCCCGCGCTGCCTGTCGACATTGCCACGTGAATAGCAAGGCAAGGACGCAGTGATCTCAACCCCTTGCTCAGCAAGAAACTCGGCGAGGTCTTCATAGCCCGGTTCGGAAAGAATCGTCAGGTTACAGCGATCGATCACCCGCAACCCCTCGCCACGGGCATGCACAACTAGCTGACGAAATCGTGGGTGCATTTCCGGCGCGCCGCCGGTGAGATCGAGAGTCTGCACGGAATGAGCGTCGATCACCTCGCGCAGCAGCGCCAGATTCTCATCGCTCATCGCCTCCTTTCGAGTTGGGCCTGCATTGACATGGCAATGAAGGCAACGCTGGTTGCAGCGGTAGGTAAGATTCACCTGCAGAGCCTGCAGATCACTACGCCGGATCGATGGAAAGCTCAAGGCATCAAGCAAAGGAAGAGTGGCATGCATTGCGGTTGTCCAGCTCCTGAATTGTAATGTTGGAGTCGAGAAGCACCTTGGCGTTACAGGCAATTTGTTGGATCTGTTGATATTGCCGGCGAGCCTTTCCGAGCAATGCCTGGCTCGCTTCCTCAGCGGCGGGTGCTGCGGAAGAGCTGCGGTAGCATCCGGTCGAGCTTGAAATCTCGTGCTTCGCGAAAGGTCTCGAGCCCCAGCGTCATGCCTAGATGACGCGCTGCAGGCTGGGCACGACAAGTGCCGAACAACCGGTCCCACCAAGGCAAGTTACAGCTGAAATTAGTATCGGCCTCTTGGCGCACTAGAGAATGGTGCATCCGATGTATATCTGGTGCGACGATGAGCAGTCGCAACCGGCGGTCTATCCACTACGAAGAACAAAACTGCACCGCGATGCGCCTAATCTCGTAACTGCGCTAATCGTTCCGGTCCTCACCGCATGGTTATCACGCAGGGAAGCCGGACGGTCTCGTCGGGTAACGACAAACAGCCACATGCATCGAGTACCAAGATAGCGAGCATCACCATTCATTTATGCAGCGATGCGTCGCTGGTTATCTCATGAGCAGCTTATTGTCTCGACGATGCTGCCAAAGTTCGCCACGGTCACGTCTGGCTCGATTTCCCATGGATCAAAGACCGCCTTCGGGTCACGGCGTAGCCAGGCCGTGCGCAGGCCGGCGTGCGCAGCGCCAAGAATGTCGAAGGGATTGCCTGATACTAGATAAACCTTCGACGCCGGTAAGTCGCAGACGCGAAGAAGGTGGGCATAGACTTGCGGGTCGGGCTTAAACGAGCGTACATCCTCGACGCTTACGACACCGTCGAAGTAATCGAGTATTCCGGCCCGCCGTAGCAGTCGCTCCACAGCCTCACGACTACCATTGGAAAAGGCATAAAGTTTCAAGCCATCTTGGCGAAGCGCTTCCAGGCCAGGCCGGACATCGGGAAACGCATCCAGATCGGCATAGGCTTGCATCGCCAGCTCGACTGCTGCCTCGTCGATATCCACAGCGGCTTCACGACAAGCGAAAATAAGGGCCTGGCGGGTGCAGACGGCAAAATCACAATAATCATGCATCAACCCACGGCGGAAGCTGTATTCGAGCTGCTTTTGTCTCCAAGCGCGGGATATCGCAGGGGCCTTTTCACCGATCAACTCTGCCAATCGGGCCGAAACCGCTTGGGTGTCGATCAACGTACCGTAAACATCAAACGCAATCGCATGGCTCATTGCCTCTCTCCTGTTTGACCGCATTACTTACTAAGTTTTGGTCGTTAATCCAAAGCCTTTGAAATTGGCCATCGCCAGATCAACGACGATGAGCAACTCCTGTTTGGGTAAACCAGACTTAACTTGGGTGCGCAGGCCAACCATCACGCAGTGCGTGTAAAGCGCCAGCGAATCCGGTGAATGGCTATCGCCTATTTGTCCGCAAGCTTGTGCCTGCTCGAAAGCACGCTCGAATACCTGGCGGAAGCGGCGTGTAGCGAGTTCGATTAGCCCTCGCACCGACGGGTCGCTGGTGGAAAATTCATTCGCCACATTGACTAGCATGCAGCCACGCGGCGTGCCCTGCCCCACCTCTTCGACTACGGACAGTAAGCAGTCATGAATGAAGGACAGCGGGGAACGGGCTTGCCCGAGTCTTTCATACATTTGTTTGGCTCGAGCATCGAAATACCGAGAAAACGCCGCCTCGAATAAGCTCTGTTTGTTGCCAAAGCTCTCATACAGGCTGCTCTTGGATAGGCCGGTGGCCGCAAGAAGCTCCTGCAGGCTCGTGGCCTCATAACCTTTGCTCCAGAAAAGCTGCATAGCGTTTTCTAAGACAAGGTCGGGGTCGAAAATTCGTGGGCGTCCGCGGTTCATGACCGCATTATGGACCGATCATTTCATAATTCAAGTCTAAGCTCCCAGGCATACACACGCCTTGGGGCCCGCTCAGAGTTTTGAGCAACGCAGTGTTGATCACTTGACATAAGGACCGATCAGTCCAGAATGAACGAAGGATCATCGGCCCCGATGCCCCGCTCTTGATCCACGATCTATCACTTGCAGAGGAATGAATCATGCTCAGCGAATATAAAATGAAGCTTCCTGAAGTAAGCCTCGACCACGCCGACGGCCGCGCTCGCGCGGTGCTAGAAAAAGCTAAAGCTCAGGTCGGATTCATCCCGAATATGTATTCGCGCATGGTGAATTCGCCAGGCCTACTCGATACCTATCTGAACGGATATAACGCGTTTCGCGAAGAGTCGGGGTTCACCCCTGCAGAGCAGGAATTGATCTTTCTTGTGATCAGCCGCGAAAATGGTTGTGAGTATTGTGTATCCGCACATAGCACCCTCGCCGACATGAAGGCCGGCCTGGCCCCTTCGGTCACTGATGCGGTCCGCGACGGGACCCGGATTGAGGATCCGAAACTAGCGGCGCTGGCTAAGTTCACGGCCACAATGTTCGACACCCGTGGCTTGCCTTCGCAAGGCGCGGTAGAAGAATTTCTGACGGCAGGCTACAGCGAGCGGCATGTGCTGGACATTGTCCTCGCGTTGTCCGTCAAGACCTTGAGCAACTACGCCAATCACCTGTTTCATACGCCAGTAGACAAGATGTTTGCAGGCCGGACCTGGCAACAGAAATGATGAAATGACTGTCGCTTTGCCTGGGTGGCTTCACGGTCAGCCTGCAATGTGGGCACTTTCCGCGACGCCATCGGGCTCGATCCGTTCATGGCGGGCCTGCTCGCCTCGGTGCTGGCGACCCGGGTGACCTTTGTCCCCTGTTTTCTGTGGATCTTCATCGGCGCGCCCTATGTCGAGTCTCTGCGGGACAACTAGGCACTTGGCGCAGCCCTGTCAGCGGTCACGGCGGCTGTCGTGGGCGTGGTGCAGAACCTCGCGATCTGGTTCGCGCTCCACGTGGTGTCGCTGAGGTCAACGTCGTCCGGTCCTTCGGATTGAAGCTGCAGGTACCGGTGTTTGCCACACTTGACGTAGCCAGCCTCGCCTGTCGACGGGGGCTTTTGTGGCCATGCTGCGCTTTCATGTCGGCATGATCCCGGTCATATTCGTCAGCGCCGCGCTGGGAGCGGGCTGGTATATGCTGGCGCGACGGCTACCTCTGCAAGAAGACTCGACCTGGGCCTATACAGACATGTCAATGAAGGCCGTGGAAAGCGTCCCGCGAGTTCTTGCAGGCAACTCAAAGCCTCATGACCCTACCCCGCGCAGCAGGACAACTGGTTAATATCCGTTGAAAAAGTCTGCGCGGCCAGCTTCAAGCCCTCGACCATCGTCAGGTAGGGAAAGAGCTGGTCGGCCAGATCCTGTACCGTCATGCGAGCACGGATGGCGATCACCGCGGTCTGGATGATTTCGCCCGCTTCCGGTGCCACTGCCTGCACGCCAAGCAGGCGGCCCGAGCCAGCCTCGGCGACAAGCTTGATGAAACCCCGCGTATCGAAGTTGGCGAGCGCGCGCGGCACGTTGTCGAGCGACAGCGTACGGCTATCAGTCGCAAAGCCGGCGCGCTCGGCTTCTGCCTCGCTGTAGCCAACGGTGGCGACCTGCGGATCGGTGAACACCACCGCTGGCATGGCATTCAAATCCAGCTCCGCATCGCCACCGGTCATGTTGATTGCCGCGCGAGTGCCTGCGGCAGCTGCGACGTAAACGAACTGTGGCTGGTCGGTGCAATCGCCCGCAGCATAAATGTGCGCTGCACTGGTGCGCATGCCCTGATCGACCAAGATGCCGCCCCGCTGATCCCTTTCCACCCCAGCACCTTCCAGGTGCAAGTCCTCCGTGTTGGGTGAGCGTCCGGTGGCTATGAACAGGTTGTCAGCCAGCAAATCGCCCTTTTCAGTCGAAAGGACGAACTCGCCGCGGGTATATGACACAGCGCTGGCCTGCGTGTGTGTCCAAACTTCGATGCCTTCGGCCCGGAAAGCGGCTGTCACGGCCTCGCCTATCGCTGGGTCTTCGCAGGAGAACAGCGTGCGCCGGGCAAGAACGGTGACTTGGCTGCCCAAGCGGGCAAATGCCTGCGCCAATTCCAGCGCGACGACAGACGAGCCAATCACTGCAAGCCGTTGTGGAATGGTCTTGCTGATCAACGCCTCGGTGGATGTCCAGTATGGAGTACCGTCGAGACCGGGGATCGGTGGGATGGTCGCGCTCGCGCCCGTTGCGACGAGGCAGCGGTCGAAGGTCACTTCTCGCTCACAGCCTTCGGCTGATGTCACCGTCAGCGTATGGCCGTCCTTGAACCGCGCAGTACCGCGGATAACGGTCACTGCATCGCTACTGTCCAAAATGCCTTCGTACTTGGCGTGGCGCAGTTCCTCGACGCGGTCTTGCTGCTGCTTTAACAGCCGGTCGCGAAGTACGGTCGGAGCTGCTGCCGAAAGCCCTTCATCAAATGGACTCTCGGCGCGTAGATGAGCAATGTGCGCGGCGCGGATCATTATTTTCGACGGTATACAGCCAGTGTTGACGCAGGTTCCGCCAATGGTGCCGCGCTCGATCAGGGTGACGTTCGCACCATTCTCGGCAGCCTTGAGAGCAGCTGCCATGGCGGCTCCGCCACTGCCGATGACGGCAACGTGCACCGGTTGCGCCCTGCCCGCCCGCATCGTTTGCCTGCTTGGCGCCTGGACGAATGGACCGGCAGAGTTGCCGACGACCTGCGCGCGATAACCGAGCGCCGCAACCACCGCGATAAGCAGCTCCAGGCCAACATGGCCATTGGTCGCTATCGCTGCTACCCCCTGCGGATAGGAAAGGCTCACCGAGCGCACGCCCGCCACCTTCTGCAGTGCCTGCTTGATATGTTCCGCGCACGATCCGCGGGTCATGTACTCCACGTTAAGCTGGATCATTAACTTTCTCCCTATGGGCATCGGCTGTGCAACACCCACCGGCTTTACGCTTTTCATGTACGGCGTAAAGGGTTAGGGCAATGAAGGCTGCTAAAGCCGGCAGCAGCACATAATCCAAGTGCCCCACCAAGGCGGATGAGCCGACAACCCCAAGGAGGACTACCAACACGGTTGTTACACAGACCACCGCCAACACCGATCCGGTCAGTCCAATTTTCATCAACGTATCGGAGTTGGCCATTGTGGCTTCTCCTTGATCGACGCCGGATAACCTGCGTTCGCGGTGGCTTTGATAAGCGCTTCCACACTGGTCCTGGCATCGTCAAAGGTGACGATGGCTTCACGATTCTCATAACTCACATCGGCGCCAGTCACGCCATTAACCTTGGTCAGTGCCTTTTTCACCGTTAACGGGCAGGCGGCACAGGTCATGCCAGGCACCGACAGGGTGATGGTTTGGGTGGCAGCCCAGATCGGCGCGGCGATGATGCTGGAGAAGATAAAGAAGAAGGCTGCGAGCACTTTTTTCATTGCGAAGTCCTGATCAGTAAAACAAAGGAAGAACGTAGGGGAAGCCAAGCGCGACCAGTACCAAGAACGCCACCAGCCAGAACAGCAACTTGTAGGTGGTGCGGATCCGTGGGATGGCACAGACCTCGCCCGGCTCGCAGGTTTGGACCGGACGGAAAATGCGCCGATAGGCAAAGAACATCGCGATCAGCGCCCCGCCAACGAAAAACGGTCGGTAAGGCTCTAGAACTGCCAGATTGCTGATCCATGCCCCGCTGATGCCTAGACTGATCAGAATGAGAGGTCCCAGGCAGCAAACGGAGGCGAGCATTGCGGCAAGTCCCCCAGTGATTAGCGCCGCACGACCGCTTGGTGGTCCCGTCATGGCTTCTTCCTTCCTATCGATGAGTGGATGGCCTAAGCTTCCTTCCGTAGTCAGCTACGGAGTCAAGCCTTATGAAAACAAAGCTCGACAACCTCACCATCGGGGTTTTCGCCAAGGCAGCCGGCGTAAACGTAGAGACCATTCGGTATTACCAGCGCAGGGGCCTATTACCCCAGCCGGAAAAACTCTACGGAAGTATTCGCCGCTACGGCGATTCGGATATAGCGCGCGTCAAGTTCATCAAGTTTTCGCAGCGCCTCGGTTTTAGCCTGGACGAAGTGGCACAGCTGCTTACGCTCGAAGACGGAACGAATTGCGCTGAAGCGGCGGGAATTGCAGAGCACAAGTTGGCGGATATAAGGTCGCGCCTGCAGGACCTGAAGCAAATGGATGCGGTATTGTCTAGGTTGGTGCGTCAATGCCACCACGGAGATAACAAGGTCTGCTGCCCCCTGATCGCCTCTTTACGGCAGGCCGCGAATACCGCTCGTTTTGCTTGATCTTATGGTTACTTGCTCCCCCGCCCAGGCCTGGGCCCAGCAAATTCTGCTGCAGTATTCTTGTTCATATCGCCTCTGGTCTGGCTAGCCCTTGAAGCCTCTCATGGCTAGCCCAGCACCGCCGAGCGCGCCTGCTGAAGTAGTCATTTGCTCCACCATCCCATTTGGGCTCATAGCGGGACCTGCGAAAGCTGCTCACCTCAACTGTCTATCATTCGATGACCGCTAGTCGCGATTGTGCATTGATAAAACGCAAATGACACAGCGGCAAAAAACCGAGTGATGCCTTGATAGGCGATAAGGCGCCGTACGTTGGTACGGTGCTAACGCTGAACGCTTTGTGTATGTGGGTATCAGTAAATAGACAATCGTTGCCTCTGGGCTCAGAGGCCGCTCGCGTTCCCAGCCCCAAGGGCATAACTAAGCGGCTTGGGATCCATCGTCGATGGAGGTTCTAATGACCGATAGATTGCTGGCAGGACAGCGAGCTTTAGTCACCGGGGCGAGTTCCGGAATTGGCTGAGCAATCGCCTGCGCGCTTGCAGACGCGGGCGCGGCGGTCTTGGTTAACTACCGTTCCAACCAGGAGGAGGCCGAACGGGTGGTGACAAATATCACTCAGCGTGGCGGTAAGGCTTTTGCGGTGCAGGCGGACGTGGCCAAACCTGGAGATTGCGAGAATATGTTCGGTGCGCTTGAGCAAAAGCTGGGCGGCGTCGACATTGTAATCGCAAATGCAGGCGTCCAACGTGATGCTGCTCTCACGGACATGACGCTGGAGGATTGGCATACAGTTATCGAAGTCAATCTAACCGGACAGTTCATATGCGCCCAAGAGGCGGTACGCCGCTTTCGTGATCAGGGGATCGATACCGAGCGTTCGCCGGCGCTGGGTAAAATCATTTTCACCAGCTCCGTGCACCAGGCGATCCCCTGGGCCGGGCATATCAACTACGCCGCCGCCAAGGGTGGGCTGAAGCTGCTCATGGAGAGCATGGCGCAAGAGTTGGCGCCGGAAAAAATTCGCGTCAATGCCATCGCGCCCGGAGCGATCAAGACGTCGATCAATCAGGACGCGTGGGAAACCGCAAAGGCCAAAGAAAAACTGCTAAAGCTGATCCCCTACGGGCGAGTCGGTGAGGCCGAGGATGTCGCCAAGGCTGCCGTTTGGTTGGCCTCAGATGAATCCGACTATGTTGTCGGCACAACCTTGTTTGTCGACGGCGGCATGCTGCTCTACCCCGCCTTCCGTGAAGGCAGCTAAGCGTGGCCCCAGCAAAACCACTAGCAACAGACAAGCCAGAAACTAGGGGATACCAACCTATCCGCGACTACGCCCTGATGGATTGTGTCGCCCTCAACGCGCCAGCCTGGTCGGTGCGTCTCGTGGAGAGCCTAGAGGGGCGCAGCGAGCTTCGCGTTGAATATCGAAGCGCCGCGCAGGCATTGGTAGAGGTTTCAGCCAGGACAGCGAAGCGCCGATGCTCTATTGCGATTCGGTGCCGACTGCTGGAGCTCCGATGCTGGACGCGGTGCTGACAGTAGTGGCTGGCGAGCGGCGAGTGTTCGTCATCGCCCCGAAATCGGTTGCTGCTCGCGCCCCTCTGGCATGGGCCGGCCGGTTGCAGGCCATAACGCGTGCTTTCTGGGACGCAGTGGAGGCGGTGGATGAACAATTACGTGTGGGTGACCACGTTCACCTCTACCTCACTGAGGAAGGTCTTCCGGGTGGCCAGGGTACGTTTCTGATCTGCAGCTTCTGGCTGGTTGATGCGCTAATGATCCGTGGCCGTACCGAGGTGACGCGCGCATTGTTCGAGCGGCTTTTGACCAAAGCCAACGACGTCGAGCTTTATGCCGAGGAAGTCGATCCGATCAGCCGGACCGTACTTAGCAACTATCCCCAAGCATTCACCCATCCGGCGCTGATCAACAGCGCTACCCAATGGCGGCTCCATGAGGAAGGCGGGGCCGAGGCGCTCAGCGGCACTCATGCTGACCGTTCGAAACGAGCCGCTGGGCGGATGGTTCATAAGCAGGCTTTGCGGCGCGACACCATTGAGGTGCCGGAGGAATCTGAATCCAAGCGATCCATTCTGTATCTGCGGGACTTGTTAGAGGCAGGCCCCCACGCTCGATCACCAAGAGGAGGAAACCATGACCAAACAATACGGGCTTATCGTTATCGGTGCGGGGACGGCAGCCATGGGAGCTGCAGTGCGGATTCGGCAAGCCGGCCGCACAGTGGCCGTTATCGACTACCGACCGTTTGGAGGGACCTGCGCCCTGCGTGGCTGTGACCCGAAAAAGATGATGATAAACGGCGCCCACGCGCTGGATCATGCGCGGCGCATGCATGGCAAGGGCGTTACCGGAGAGGTGAGCCTCGACTGGCCGGAATTGATGGGTTTCAAGCGCAGCTTCACTGATCCGGTCCCTGAAAAGCAGGAACGCCGCTACGCCGACAAGGGCATCGATACCTATCATGGGCGCGCCCGGTTCACCGGTCCCAATACGCTCGACGTCGAAGGCCAGTCACTCGAGGCGGAGAATATCCTTATCGCTTCGGGTGCGGAGCCGATTCCGATGGGCATTCCCGGTGAAGAGTATTTGATTACCAACGAAGGGTTCCTGACCCTGGAAAAACTGCCGAAAAAGATCGTCTTGGTCGGCGGCGGCTATATTGCAGCAGAATTTTCGAACCTTGCCGCCCGGGCGCGTGCAGAAGTTGTGGTCCTGCAACATGGTGCTCAGATGCTGAAACACTTCGATCCGGAACTGGTCGGTTGGCTGATGGCATCGTTCAAGGAGGCAGGGATCCAGGTGCACACCGGGACACAGGTCGAAGCCATCGAGAAAAGTGGCGAGGGTTACCGGGTGCAGGCGGCCAGCGGGGCGCAAAAGCTGCAGTTCGAGGCCGACTGCGTGATCCATGCCGCCGGACGGGCACCCGATCTTGACGCCCTGAATCTTGAGGCTGCAGGAGTCGCAACGGAAGGTGGCAAACTCAAGCTCAACGAGTATCTGCAAAGCGTCTCCAACCCCGCCGTTTATGCCGCAGGCGATGCTGCCCAGATAGGCCCACCCCTCACGCCGGTGTCGAGCCATGACGCCAAAGTAGTCGTAGCGAATTTGCTAGAAGGTAATCATCAAGTGCCCAACTACCAGGGCGTTCCAAGCGTGGCCTTCACGATCCCACCCATTGCGAGCGTCGGTTTGAGCGAGGCGCAGGCACGTGAGCAGGGCCTCAAGTTTAGTCTCAAAAGTGAACTGGCCTCCGGCTGGTTCACCGCGCGGCAGGCCGCCGAGTCGGTATATGGATTCAAGGTGCTGGTCGAGCAGGAATCCGGCCGGATACTTGGCGCGCATCTGGTGGGACCAAATGTCGATGAAGTGATCAACCTGTTCGCCCTGGCGATCCGTCATGGGCTGAAGGCTGACGACATCAAATCGACAATGTTTGCCTATCCCACCGGCGCCTCCGATATCGGCTACATGCTGTGAACACCGGACCCAGCCTCGTGATGAGATCTGGCGAAAATGAGTAAAGCTTTACAGCGCGTTCAGGGCTGGGCCAAGGCGCTTAAGCGTCAGGTCATGGTGTTGTGGTTCGCCTGTAGGCATCCGGCCACACCATGGCTGCCCAAGCTGGTGGCCATTGCAATCGTCGCTTACGCCCTGAGCCCCATTGATTTGATCCCAGACTTCATCCCGATTCTAGGCTACTTGGATGACGTGATCTTGTTGCCGTTAGGGATCTGGCTCGTGATCCGTCTATTGCCCCCTCTGGTCCTGGGGCATCGCCGTCAGCAGGCCGCCGACTGGGAGCGCAGCCAGTCACCGCGCCCGGTGAGTAAGAGCGCGGCGATTGTGATCATGCTGATATGGCTGTCACTAGTAGGAGGGATCTGGGCACTAGTCGCGCGCGATTGAGCGAAACCGTCGCAAGCGGCGAACCGATGCAGCCTGCAGAAAATGGCAGCCGGAGATGCTCGCCGCTGCTAAACGCAGAAAAGGCGGATGGCTCAAGCGTTTTGCTCAAATTGACCGCCTTTAAAAAAGTAACTGCTGAAAACAGCCTGCAACATGTGGCTATCTCAGGCCATCCCTAGCAATAGTCAATGACCTCCGCTGAACGATGGCTATTATCGGTCACTTATTTTTTAGTGATGGAGGTAATGGTCGAATCCATACCTTTGGAAGTGAACTCAAATTCCACTTCGTCGCCTTCTTCGAGTTGTTTGAGTTGTTCGGATTCGGCTTTGAAGCCCATTGTCATCGACGGCCAGCTGAGTTCAGCCACCGGCCCATGAGCGATGGTCACAGTGCCCTTGTCCGAGTTGATCTTCTTCACCGTGCCGGTGGCCTGAGCGGTTTTGGCATCAGCTTTGTGTTCCATCGGCATGTCTTTCATATTTTTGTGATCCATGGACATTCCTTCCATCTGCTTTTGCTCGGCATAAGCGGTGGGTACCAGGGCAAGTGCAGCGAGGATGCAAAGGGTGGTTTTCATGGTTGTACTCCGGTTTCATCGGTGGGTTGCGATTGCTTGAGGGCACGGATTCGTCGACGGTGCATCAATAGATACGCTGCCGGCAGGACGAACAGGGAAAGCAACGGCGCGGTGACCATCCCACCGACCATCGGTGCCGCGATGCGGCTCATGATTTCACTCCCGGTACCGCTGCCCAAGAGGATAGGTAGCAAACCGGCGATGATGACCGCGACGGTCATTGCCTTGGGTCGCACGCGCTGGACCGCGCCTTCGCGGATCGCATCGAGCAATGCATGCTCATTCTGCGATCCAGCATCCACACGATCAGTCCATGCGTTCTTAAGGTAGAGCAGCATGATCACGCCGAATTCGGCCGAAACCCCGGCTAGGGCGATAAAGCCGACCCCGGTCGCTACTGATAGGTGAAAGTCCAGCAGGTAGAGGAACCAGACACCTCCCGTCAGGGCGAAAGGAAGGGTGGCCATGATCAGCAACGCGTCGCTGAACCGAGCAAAAATCAGGTACAGCAGTACGAAGATAATCACCAAAGTAGCCGGCACCACGAGCTTCAGCTTTGCGTTGGCACGCTCCATGAATTCGAACTGGCCGGAGTAGCTGATGCTCATGCCGCTCTCGAGCTTCACCTCGTCGTTGACTTTAGCGCGGAGCTCTTTCACGACCGTGGCCATGTCACGGTCACGCACGTCGACATAGACCCAGCCGGTCAGGCGCGCATTTTCGCTCTTCAGCATCGGTGGGCCATCGGTGACCTGGACGGTTGCCACCGTTCCCAAAGTGATCTGGCTGCCCTGCGGGGTGTAGATTGGCAGGTTGCGCAAGTCACTCAGCGAATCACGCCATTCGCGCGGGTAACGCAGGCTGATCGGGTAGCGTGCCAGCCCCTCGACCGTCTCCCCGATATTCGCGCCGCCTATTGCTCCGGAGACGATGGCTTGCACCTCAGCTATGTTCAACCCATAGCGCGCGGCAGCCGCCCGATCAATATCGACATCAATATATCGCCCGCCTGTCATCCGCTCCGCCAGCGCTGAGCTGACCCCAGGCACCGTCTTGGCGATCCGTTCCACGGCCTGGGTAGTCTTGTCTATTTGAGCCAGATCAGTGCCGTACACCTTGACCCCGATGGGGCTCTTGATTCCCGTGGCGAGCATGTCGATACGGTTGCGGATCGGTGGAATCCATAGATTAGCGAGGCCCGGCACCTGTACTGCCTGGTCCAGCTCCTTGACCAGCTTATCCGGCGTCATGCCGGCGCGCCATTGGTCCCTTGGCTTGAACTGAATGGTGCTCTCGAACATGGTCAGCGGTGCCGGATCTGTCGCGGTATCGGCGCGGCCGGCCTTGCCGAACACATGGGCGACCTCGGGCACGGTCTTGATCAGGCGGTCGGTTTGCTGCAGCAGCTCTGATGCCTTCTGTGGCGAAAGGCCCGGCAGCGCGGTCGGCATATAAAGCAGATCACCTTCGTCCAACGGCGGCAGAAATTCACCACCAAGGCGAGCAACGGGCCAGAGACCGGTGAGAAATACCAGGACAGCCACCAGGAGGGTTGCCTTCGGCCAGCGCAGCACGGCGTTCAGGGCCGGCTGGTAGACCCAGATCAGCCCCCGGTTGATCGGGTTGCGGTGTTCATCGGGAATTTTTCCTCGGATCCAATAGCCCATGAGCACCGGGACCAGCGTCACCGAGAGGCCGGCGGCCGCCGCCATGGCATAGGTCTTGGTGAATGCCAGCGGGCCGAATAATCGTCCTTCCTGAGCCTCAAGGGTAAATACTGGAATGAAAGACAGGGTGATGATCAGCAAGCTGAAGAACAGCGCCGGACCGACCTCCATAGCCGCATCGGTGATTATCCGCCAATGCGCTTCGCCTTCGAGCTTGCTGTTCGGGTGTTTTTTGTGCCACGCCTCGATGTGCTTGTGCGCGTTTTCGATCATTACGATCGCAGCGTCAACCATCGCGCCGATGGCAATAGCGATTCCCCCCAGGGACATGATATTGGCATTGACCCCTTGCCGCTGCATGATAATGAAGGCGATCAAAATGCCCACCGGCAACGAGACGATCGCCACCAGAGATGAGCGCAAGTGCCAAAGAAACAGCGCGCAGACCAAGGCGACAACAATGAATTCCTCGATCAGCTTGTGGCTAAGATTCCTCACCGCGCTGTCGATCAGCTTGCTGCGATCATAGGTAGTGACGACTTCGACCCCCTCCGGCAGGCTTTTCTTCAGCTCTGCCAGTTTCGTTTGAACGGCGGCAATGGTTTCACGTGCATTTTTCCCGCTACGCAGAATCACCACTCCGCCGACCACCTCGCCCTCCCCGTCGAGCTCGGCAATGCCTCGGCGCATTTCCGGACCGAGCTGGATATGCGCGACATCTCCGAGCGTCACCGGTACGCCGCTGTTGTCCAGGCGCAAAGGAATGGCCCGAAAGTCACTGAGCGTTTGCAGATAGCCAGAGGCGCGGACCATGAATTCGGTCTCCGCGAGTTCCAGCACACTGCCGCCGGTTTCCTGGTTAGCGTCCTCGATCGCCTTGGTGATCTGCTGCTGGGTCACGCCAGCGCTGGCCATGCGGACAGGGTCGAGGACCACCTGATATTGCTTGACCATCCCGCCGATGGGCGCCACCTCGGCGACGTTGGGCAGGGTTTTCAACTCATAGCGCAGAAACCAATCTTGCAGGGAGCGCAGCTGGGATAAGTCGTGGCTGCCCGTGCGGTCGACGAGAGCGTACTGGTAGATCCAGCCCACGCCGGTGGCGTCCGGTCCTAAGGCGGGCTTGGCCGCCGCCGGCAGCCGGCTCTGCACCTGACTCAGGTATTCGAGTACGCGCGAGCGCGCCCAGTAAAGATCGGTCCCGTCCTCGAACAGCACATAGACGTAACTATCGCCAAAGAACGAATAGCCACGCACCGTCTTGGCACCAGGCACCGAGAGCATGGTGGTGGTCAAGGGATAAGTGACCTGGTTCTCGACAATTTGCGGCGCCTGCCCCGGATACGGCGTGCGGATGATGACCTGCACGTCGGAAAGGTCTGGCAACGCATCGACCGCGGTATTCTTCACCGACCATACGCCCCAGGCGACGGCGAATAGGGTCGCTAGCAGGATCAGGAACCGGTTGGCCACTGACCAGCGGATCATCGCCGCGATCATGGCTGACCTCCAAGCTTCTCGATGCGCTTGATCACCAGCCCCTCGTCGCTTTCGCTCACACCGACACGCACGCGATCACCCTCCTCCAGGCCTTCCAGCGGAGCATCGCTTGCAACCGCAAAGGACATGGTCATACCGGGCATGTTGAGCGTTTTGAAGGGACCGTGAGAGAGACCGACCATGCCATCTTCGAGGCTGACGACGGTGCCTTCGGCTTCATGCAGGGCCGGCTCAGCGTCGGGTTGCGCCGCCCCCAGCTCTTGAGCGGTCAACCCGCGCAGGCTCGCTTCGGAATCGAGCAGGAACTGGCCGGACGCAACGACCTGCTGACCGGCTTTCAGCCCCTCAAGCACTTCGGTCTTGTCGTTGTATTCGCGGCCGGTGCGGATCACTACAGGGCGGTAACGGCCTCCTTCTTCGGCTACCATGACCAGGGCGCGCCGGCCGGTACGGATCACCGCTTCGGTCGGTATCACCAGGGCGTCGTCAATATCGCGACTCAGGGTAACTTCAGCGGTCATGCCCGGACGCAAGCGCTGATGTGGGTTGGGTAGTTCCACCCGCACACGTACCGTGCGGCTATCCAGATTGGCTTGTGGCAGCACGGCCTGAATGGTGCCTTCCAACGTCTCGCCAGCAAATGCAGGCAACCGCGCTGTTACCGTTTGGCCTTGCGCAAGATGAGCGACCTGCGCCTCCGGGACTGCGATCTCCAGCCAAACGCTGTCCAACCCATTTATCCGTGCCAGCGGTGCACCCGCTGACATAATCATGCCCTCTCGCACGTCCAGCGATTGGATAACTCCACCGATCGGGCTCGTCACGGTCCAGACTGGTCGAGCTTTACCACTGCGTTCGAACTGTGCGATGAGGTCTGATGGCATACCGGCCAGACGCAAGCGCTGGCGAGCCGCTGAAAGCAGCTGCGGCTGACCGGCTCCCCGTAACGCCAGATATTCTTCCTGGGCTGCAGCCCACTCGGGCACAAAGAGATCGGCAAGCGGCGCGCCCTGCTCAATAACGTCTTCGGGCGCATGCTCGTAGACCCGCTCGACGAAGCCGCCGCTACGCGCCTGGACTATCGCCACATCACGCTCATCGAAGGTCAGCGCACCTACCGCATTGAGTGACTGACTAATAGATTCGCGCGTGGCGGTAGCCAGGCGCATGCCGAGATTCTGCATGATGCTGGAATCAATCGTCATGGACGCACTATCGCCACCCTCATCGGCGTATCGCGGCACAAGGTCCATATCCATGAAAGGTGAAGGGCCAGGTTCATCGAAACGCTGCTGCGGATACATGGGGTCGTACCAGTACAACACTTCCTTGTCCTTTTCCTCGGCGGCTTGCACGCTCCCAGCCATCAAGGGCAGAGCAACGAAGCCTGTCGTATTGATAAGCACCGGGAGGCTTATGAGCAGCGCCAGCCGCTTAAGTCGAAATATCATGGTCGGGTATCTCCAAAGGCGAAATGCAGGCTGGCGTTGCTCTGGGAGCGATCACGGGCAATATCGATGCGCCGCAAACGGGTCTCGATCAGCTGGCGGCGGGCGTCGATCACAGCGGTCAGTTCGCCGCGGCCGCCGCGATAGTCCGCCATGGCCAGGCGTACCTTTTCTTCCGCGAGCGGCAACAGGGCTTGCTCGAGACGAACCAGCGCTCGATCGAGGCGCTGATACTCAGCCAGGTCCGCAGAGAGCTCCTGGTTATGCATGCGCAACGTCGTCTCGCGCTCTGCCTCAACTTGCGCAAGGCGGGCGCGCTCGGCGGCAATCTTCGGATCCTGGCGGGCGCCGGCGAACAGCGGCAAGTCAAAGCTAACGTTTAGACTGACCATGTCGCCAAATTCCCGGCCGCGCTTCTGATAATCGACGCCCCAACTCCAGTCCGGCGTCTTTTCGGCGATGGCCTGGCGTACGTTCGCCTCCGCCTGACGGGTCAGGGGATCGAAAGCCAGCAGGCTCGGATGACGGTACAGGTTGTGCTGATAGTGTTTAAGGTCGGCCAGCCATTGCGGCCAGTCTCCAGTAAGCGGCTCGCTTGCAGCATCACCGATCCAGCGCCGGAGTTCGGCACGGGCAATTGCCTCATCACGCAGAAGTTCGTCCTCCTGCTCGGCCAGTAGTGCCGCCTCTTGCTTCGGCGATACAGCGTCCACTGCCAAGCCACGGCCACCTGCAATTCGCGCGGTGATCGCCCGGGCAAAAAGGCGGTTCTCGCTAAACAGCTCCCTGAGCAGGGTCAGCTTTTGCTCGACCGCCAGGACGGCGATCCATGCCTCGGCAGTTTGCTGGCGTACCTTTAGCCGCTCGATGGTTTGCTGAACGTCAGCCAGCGCGACACCAGCCTTTGCGGCCTCGACACGTGCGCGGCGCTTATCGCGGTTAGGAACGTCCTGCACAATTCCAATCATGCGCATGGTCATCGCCTCTTCATCCAGGCGCCAGCGCGCGTCGCCTTCGATAGGCACGTTTTGAAGCCCGAGTTTCAGCTTGGGGTCGGGTAGCTCGCCGGCGGGGATGGCAGCGCTTCGCGCCGCTTGGAGATTCGCCGCCTGGGCATCCAGCGAAGGGGCTTCACGTTCGGCCAGGCTCATCGCCTGCTCCAGCGTAAGAGCGGTTGCCAGCCCGGGAAAAGCCAACGCGCACGCCATCAGGGCAGCCGCATGTCGGCGCGCCCAAAAAAATCGGAGTTTCATTGAGAAGTTATTCCTGATCTTCCATGCGAGCCGAAAGGTTCGCAGTAACCAGCCCGATGCTTAAAACTTCGAGATGGTGCTTAGGATGTGATCGGAATCAGGCCCGGGGGGGATGCCAGACGGCATCGGGCGCAAGAGAAGGAATGAGGTCAGTGTAAGGGGCCGAAACGTGCTGCCCAAGGACCACCAAGGGCGCTTTCATGCTTACGACTTTCAGCAGACTGCTGGTCTTGCATTCCTGACCAGTCTTGCAGACGGTAGGATCGCCTTGCTCGTGCTGCCCACAGCATTCATGCTCGGCGTCGGCCATGGACATGTTGGTCATACTAGCCTGATGGTGCATCTGCTGTATCGGAGAAGATCCGGCTGTCATGAGTATCTGCGCCATTCCCGTCACGGGAAGCGCGATGCTCAAAATCACTAAAAGGCAGAGCCGGATACAGATTTTCATAACCGGCGAGTCTATTAAAGGCCAGTCCAAACCGCAAGCGCCGCATCGCCTGTTCGGTCGGATATCGGCGCCGGGCGACCTGCCCCAGGACGTAGGCCAAGCGTTATTATTGGAGAAATACATTGTCATCTCGAATATCACCAGCCGAATATCCGTCGATTGCCTCACACGCAGCCATCGGTGACGGGCGCTCCATGGCCCTGGTAGGGTCGGACGGCAATATCGAATGGTTCTGCCCGGGACGCTTCGATGCTGCCCCGCTGATCTGGCCATTGCTTGACCGTCAGCGTAGCGGTCGGCTTCAGCTGAAGGCGCAGGAGGCTGACAGCCGAATCCGTTACCTGGACGAAACCGCCATCCTCGAATTCGACATCAAGGGCTCGACCGGTCGGGCGCGGGTGACGCTGTGCATGGGATGGCCGGAATCAACAGACGGGCAGCACCTTCTCTGGCAGATAGAGGGCGTTGCCGGACACTGCGACTTCGAGCTGATCTTCGAGCCTCGGCCAGATTTCGGAAATATGCCCGGCGAGGCGAGCCTGTCAGCCGAAGGGCTCTCTTTCGGCTATCAAGGACAACAGCTACTGCTTCATGCAGATTGCCCGCTCCACCCTCATGGCGATGGCTGGGCCGGGCAGCTATCGGTGGCTGCTGGCGAGCGGCGGCGCTTGCATTGGCGGCTCCTAGCTGGCTTGTATAGTGGATTCGGCTCGGCGCACGTCTTCTAGCAGCAGATGGATCTGCTCCGCGATGACGTCAGGATGATCCTCTGGAGTGAAATGCAGGCCACCCTCAATGCGCAACAGCGGAGCCTTTAGATCCCGGGCGAAGCGCTCTCCATACTCAAGCTTCTGAAACTTGTCATCTGCCCCCCAGACCACGCGGGCCGGTATGTTCAGCGACGGCAAGGCATCGGCAACCGCCAGGGTATCGTTCACATCCAGCGCCTCGACCTGACGGATTAAGCTCGCAGCTCCCTCATGCCGGGCGTAGCGTTGCCAGTGCAGATCCAGGGATTCGCTGGCAAGCGCGTTGTCGTCATGTCCGCGGTACATCATGGTGCGAAGAATCTGCCTCCCCGCGGTGTCCGGCAGATGTTTGACTAATGCTGCCGCTGCGTTTAACGCCTTGACGCTAGGAATCGGCCATGAGTCGTAACCAATAGAATTGGTTAGCAACAACCCGGCGCAGAGTCCCGGTTGACGCACCGCCGCGATCTGCGCCACACCACCGCCGAGATCGTGTCCGACAAAAACCGCTCGCTCGATACCTAGATGCTTGAGCCAGGCCACTAGATAATCGGCCTGCCGCGCAACCGAGATATCGTGCCCCTCGCCCGCTTTCATCGAGTCGCCATAGCCAACCATCTCGAAAGCCATACAACGGACGCCGCTAACCTTCGGCATTACGTGGCGCCACAACACCGGGGAGGTCGGAATGCCGTGGATGAAAACGACAGGAAACCCCTCGCCCTGCTCGGTCCAACGCATAGTGATGCCGCCAATGGTTGCGGTTTGGTTTGTCATAATTTGCCTCTCTTCGGTCGGGGCGCTGTCTGGCGTCTGAGGCCTTTCGGCAGCTACAGAACGACCAAGCATGAACGCCAATGGCTGTATTCCAAGCTGCTATGGGCGATTCGCCAGATAATTGGGGTTAGCCACAATCCACGCTGTTACACCTGTGACAAAGACAGTGCTCGGAAATTCGGGTACGAATAGCCCCGGTTAAGCGTAGTCATTGACCTAAACCAGATCAGGTTGTGCCTAAAGTTCTCCTTATCGATCAGGAGGAGATAGATTGTTGCCAGAAGCGCACGGGGGTAATGCGTAGGAATCCGCCAAGCAGAGGGAGAATTGTTTTTCAGGGTCCACGACACATCAGGCAGAACTTCCACCGAAATAAAGTTGGACCGACCCGGACTTCGACACAAAGGAACAGACCGATATGAGGCGTAGACAGAATCGCTTCAGTAAGCCGAGCGGCCTATCCATGGCCTGTCATCCTTCGCGGCGTCGAGCGATGAGCCTGTCAGCTCCGGGCCATGGCATGGACAACATATGAGCGATGCACATCGAGCTGTAGTGGTCAACCCATCCCGGACAGTGGGTTAAGTTTTTCTTCGGCCACCGCAGGCGGCAGCCCGTCGTTGAATTGATGCGGTCTGATCCAGTTGTAGCGATGCATCAGGTAATGGCTGATGTCTC
>NZ_BDJA01000012.1:0-59026 GCF_003864275.1 Pseudomonas sp. SCT | reverse complement strand
GAGACATCAGCCATTACCTGATGCATCGCTACAACTGGATCAGACCGCATCAATTCAACGACGGGCTGCCGCCTGCGGTGGCCGAAGAAAAACTTAACCCACTGTCCGGGATGGGTTGACCACTACATTCAGAGTCAATGCTTCTCTGGATTATTTCTTCGACCGCCTCACAAAGCCTCTTTTCCTTAGCCTGTCGACCTCTCTTGTGCATAAGCAAAGAGGCATACCCGGCCTCGGGGTCATACCGCCTAGCAAGCTTGAATAAGTAAGCTCTTGAAATATTTAGTTGCTCAATAGCGGATAATATATCGCAGCGCCCGGCACGCCAGTCATCGATCACCTTGAATCGTGCTAATGCAGTTTCAATTTCTTCTAACGATGATTCATTGATGCTGTCATCCAGAGTAACTACTGTCGCAGCCTTATCCTCCGCCCCTATAATCTCAATCTCTTCTATAGAAGCTATAAATCTTGTGCCGTTTCCCCGCGAAATAACCAAGAATCGCATGTCAGGGAGTAGCTCTTCAATTCGGCAAAGCAATCCTTTGGCTACTACACTTAAACCTTTTTTATATCAATAGTCGTCATTTATCCGCCCTCTTTGTAACAGTCAAGAAAACCCATTATTAGGTATAGTTATTCCTCAGAGCTTTATTATATCGGTTTCGAGTAAATATTGGCGTAAAAGATCTTAAGGGAATAACAAGCTCAGTCCCGGCGCAGAGCATATCAGCCTCATTTTCGCTGAATGCTTGCCTCGCTAAAATAGTAGACAAAAATCTAACTGCTGGGATTTTGTCTACTATTTCAGAAATAACATTCTAAATAACAAGGGTTTAGCGGAGTCTACTTTTTTGAAAATGGTCACATCTCAGTACACAAAAGGCCATCTAGGCGATGAAGGACGTTGGGCGCTATCTGCAAGCTGGCACGCGAGAAAACACTCGCCGCAGCTATCAATCAGCAATCGAGCACTTCGAATTGACTTGGGGTGGCTTCCTGCCCGCTACCAGCGACAGCATTGTCCGCTACTTAGTTGACTACGCAGACACCTTGAGCCTAAACACGCTGAAGCAGCGCCTAGCCGCCCTGGCTCAGTGGCATATCACCCAAGGCTTTCCTGACCCGACGAAGACCCCCACGGTGCGCCAGGTACTCAAAGGCATTCGCACCTTGCATCCGGCGCAAGCCAAGCAAGCTGCTCCATTGCAGCTGCAGCATCTCGACCACGCGGCTCAATGGCTGAATCGGGAAGCCGAGCGAGCTCAGATATCAGGGGACTTAGCTAGTCTGCTACGTAGCCGGCGTGACGCGGCCCTGCTGCTGATTGGCTTTTGGCGGGGCTTTAGAAGCGACGAACTCTGTCGACTAAAGGTCGAGTATGTACAGGCTGAAGCCGGTGCTGGCATGCGCTTGTTTCTCCCGCAGAGCAAGGGTGACCGGGAGAACGTCGGTACCACCCACTACGCACCGGCCTTAAAACAACTGTGCCCGGTGCAGGCCTATCTCGACTGGATTAGTGTCGCCGGGATTGCTCGCGGGGCGGTATTCCGCCGTGTGGATCGCTGGGGACACCTCAACGACGAAGCGTTGCATCCCGGAAGTCTCATCACGCTGTTGCGCCAGATTCTGCAGCGCGCCGGTGTTCCGGCTGAGCTGTACACCAGCCACTCCTTGCGTCGTGGCTTCGCTACTTGGGCCACCGCTAACGGCTGGGATCTCAAAGCCCTGATGACGTATGTGGGGCGGAAGGACATTAAATCAGCCATGCGCTATATCGATCCGGCCATCTCCTTTGGTGGCCTGGCGGCTAGGCCCGCCCTTGAACTTAATGCTGGCACTTTGACGCAGTTGCCAGCTTCTCACTAACATCGACGCATGACAGGAGTGACGGTGCAATGAGTACGCAGACCAGCATCGAATGGACGGAAATGACTTGGAACCCGATAGTGGGATGCACCAAGGTGTCGCCGGGCTGCAAGCATTGCTACGCCGAGAATATGGCTTACCGGTTGCAGGCTATGGGGACGCCAGGATACGAGAACGGCTTTCGTCTGAGCCTGCGGCCGGAGAAGCTGCAAGAGCCACTACAGCGCAAGAAACCGACTATTTACTTCGTCAATTCGATGTCCGACTTATTCCACGAGAACGTACCGGACGAATATATCGACCAAGTGTTCGAGGTCATCCGAAAGGCCTCCCAGCACACCTTTCAAATCCTCACCAAGCGTGCCGAGCGCCTGGCCGCCTACTTCAGTAAGCGGACGCCGCCAGCCAATGCCTGGCTGGGGATATCAGTTGAGGACCGCGAATATGGAGTGCCGAGGATCGACTGCCTGCGCCAAGTCGATGCCACGATTCGCTTTCTCTCTGCCGAGCCGCTGCTGGAGGACTTAGGTGAGCTGGACCTGACCGACATCCACTGGGTGATTGTCGGTGGAGAGTCAGGGGCTAAGGCGCGGCCGATGAAGCAAGAGTGGGTCGACAACATTCATCGCCAGTGCGACGCCTTCGGCTCAGCGTTCTTCTTCAAGCAATGGGGCGGCTGGGGGGCCGACGGAGTGAAGCGTTCGAAAAGGGCGAATGGACGACTATTGAACGGCCAGACCTGGGATGAAATCCCTCTGCTCAATCTCGCCTGAAATCAGTACAAGGAATACGCCATGGCCAAGGATGATGAAAAGTACCGCTGGGATTGGAGAACGCAAACCTTCCCGGTCATCGATCCGCACAGCAACATCAAACACCAGATCATCGATGAGTACATCCAGACTTACATCGACGTGCTGATGCGCAACCAGCTGATGCCAGAGCTGGGGTTATCGATCGTCGATGGCTTCAGTGGCGGCGGTATCTACCATGACGGCGCAGGCAAACACCACTTTGGCTCTCCAGTAATAGCTCTGGAGGCGATTCAGGCGTCGGAGATCCGAAACAATCTGGAGCGTATCAAGCGACGGCCCATCCGCTCCCAGCACTATTTCGTGGATGTGAAGCCTGAGAACATCGCGTGCTTGCATTCGGTATTGGCCGCACGCGGTCACGCCCCTCGGGTTGGTCAGGATGTGCATCTGCATCGCGCCGAATTCACCGAGGCCTTGCCGATAATCGCTCAGAAGCTCAAGCACTTCGGCAAGGGTGAGCGTGTGCTCTTCCTGCTGGATCAGTACGGTTATGCCGACGTGCCGTTCCCCAAGATCAAATGGATTTTCCAGAACCTCAGCAAAGCCGAGGTCCTGCTGACCTTCAATGTCGATTTTCTGGTTACCTACCTGGCCGACCGCCAAGCGAACCGGAAAGCCATTTCCAATATCGGCTTGGACCACCATGTGCCATGGGACATGCTCAAACAGCTGAAGGCGCATCAGCCGCGGAGCTGGCAATACCTGATCCAGCGCTATCTGTCTGAGGGGATCAAGCAGGAAAGCGGTGCCCAGTACATGACCGTCTTCTTCATTCGTCCGGCCGGCAGCAACCCGATGGCCTATTGGTTCATCCATTTGGCAAACAACTACCGCGCCAACGATGTGATGAAGAAAATCCACTGGAAGTACGGCAATAATTTTTCCCACATGCTCTCGCCCTCCAGCTTTTTCGGTTACGACGCCAATCGTGATATCGCCGTGACAGGTCAACACGATTTGCTGCTGGATGAGCACCACTTCGACGATGCCACGGATGACCGCATCCGTGGCGAGCTTTCAGAGCTCTTGCCTAAGCAGGTCTACGAAGTAGAACGGCAACCTTTTCTGGGCCTGATGAGTGGATTGACCAATTACACCATGGCTGATGAGCTTCGCGTAAAGCAGGCTCTCCATATGGCTGTCGCGACCGGTGATTTGCTGGCAGTGGACAAGGAGGGCAAAACAAGGCGCCGCAAAGGCACAAGCATCAAATCCACTGACGTTTTGATTGCTCCGCCGCAGAGACCCATCTTCTTCCTGCCACCACTGAAGAAGTTCAACTCAGAAGATTGAGGTTCGGCCCCGCTCTTTGGCGGCGGCTCGTCTTTAACGGTATAGGTACCGGCGTGATACAAGCAGTAGTTTTCGACGCATTTGGCACGCTGCTCCAGATTGGCGAGCGACGTCATCCTTTCCGTCAGTTGATGCAGCAACTGCGGCTTCAGGGCAGGCAACCAAAGCCAGGCGATGCGCGGACTCTCATGACCCAAAATTTGGGCTTAGCTGGAGCTGCCGCTTTGTTCGGTGCCCAATTGAACCATTTCGAGCTGGCTCGACTTGAAACCGATCTTTTCACCGAGTTGGCCAGCATTCGCTGCTTTGAGGACACCCTGGAATCGCTAAATCAACTGAAGGAGGCCGGCCTGAAGCTCGCGTTGTGCTCCAATCTCGCGGCCCCTTATGCGATCCCAGCCAAGCTGCTCTTGCTCGCCTTCGATGTTTACGCGTGGAGCTTCGAGGTCGGGGCGATAAAGCCAGAGCCTGGAATTTATCGTCAGGTGATCGAACAACTTGGTTTTGAGGCTTCCGCCATCGCGATGATCGGCGATACGCTGGTTGCCGATGTTCTAGGGCCAGAGACACTGGGCATGCAGGGCCATCACCTGCAGCGTGAGGGTAAGGTACGGCAAGCTGGGTTTGCCACACTGAGGGAGTTTGCGGAATTTGTTCTGCAGTAGCGCGTTCCGCCGAGCCTTTATTTTACGGGCCGCCTGTTAAGTACAATCGGCACCGATCTGCCCTCGTCATCCATCTCAGCTCTCGGCAATCTGGCGTCGCGCTTGGCTCTGAATCACGTCAATCAGTGCCCTGGTAACCTGGGCCACGGCCAACGGCTGGGAGCTCAAGGCGCTGATGACCTATGTCGGTTGGAAAGACATTAACTCAGCCATGCGGTACATCGATCCTGCGATCTCTTTTAGCGGCCTGGCGGCAAAGCCCGTCCTAGAACTAAATGTTGGCATTTAGCTCAACTGCCAGTCGCTAACATCGCCGCACGATAGCAGCACGGTTTAATAGTAAGCAGACCAGCATCGGCGTAATGGCTTAGAACTTGGCGGGGTGCACCATCGCGCTGAATAGCTGACGATCCACCAGGGCCGACTACTCGACCTTCACGCCGCCGGATCATGTCCCTCGGCTGGACCTAGGATCATATAATTAACAGTTCATCCGTCATGTGTCAGGTTGGCTTCAAACCACTTGGACAACATATCACCGCAGCCTTGCTCCGAGGCATGCTCAGCCACCTCTACCAATTGGGCCTCAACAATAGTCAATGCCCGCTGCCGCTGCTTGATGTGAACATGCAAATGTTCTATGCATCGCATGGTATCCAGCCGGTTTCCAGCATCGATCGCTTGGCATAACTGGCCCAGCTTATCGAGCCCAATGCCGCATTCATATGAAGCCCGAACGAAACGCAACCGGGACAGCGCAGACTCGTCGTAGAGGCCATAACCACTGACTGTGCGCCGTGTCGGCTGTATCAATCCACGCAGTACGTAGTCACGCACCACGTTGATGCTGATCCCCGCTTCCTTCGCCAGCCTAGATACAGTGTATTCCGTCACGAAGAGCTAACGCTATCGTCGTGGGTCAACAGTAAGCGGAGATCTCGCGCCGGATGGAGCTTCTGCACAAGGTTTACCGCTTGGGCTCCTTTATGCTGGGAAACCGCGTACCCCTTCGTGAGCTTAATCGGAAGCCGCGAGTCCCCCTCGGGAGACAGCCGCTCAAAGCTTCCAGACAGGTACTTCTGGTTACTGTGCCTAGGTGTAATACAGCGCTTTCCTTGTGTGTACATGCAAATCCCGCGTTCGGATATTTTTACCTAGCGGCGGTCTCTAGCCGCTGAAGACAGAAAAGAGGATGCTGTCTCCGTACCAGGCTACGGGATCAAGTTTTTTTTGAACAAAGATGGGCGCATCAATAGGAAACGGACCTGCCTGCCGCGCTCTGACGATGTGATTAAAGTCAGCATCGTATGCGTAACAGTGAGCGATGATCGCCTGCTGTCCGGCCACTGGGCGTGGGCGTGGGCAATGCTCGGCTATATCTGGTACCAAGGGCCCTCTTGGCTACTGGGGCGGCAAGCAGGATCGGGACGTATCGGCGATGTTACAGAACTGGAAAACCAAGATGCGCCCGCTCCTGTTTGCCTATCGGCGAGAGCTCAAAGCTTAACTAGCGCGTTTTTGGCTCAACCATTCTTGCGCAAGCGACCTGGCCTCAGCCACCTGCTCGGGCTCCATCCGTGTCGAATAGACCTGGATAAGTTCTTTCGCCGTTGGTTCCCCTGCAGCTGCAGCCAGGCTCAGCCATTTATAAGCCAGGACAAAGCCCTGAACGTGCAGGCCTTTGTCCGCTCCATCTGCGTACATCTCTGCAAGTTTTACCTGGGCCTGTGTATGTCCTTGCTCTGCCGAGCGCTGATACCACTTGAGCGCTTCTTCATCGTTTGCAGGGACTGCGCGAGCTTTCTTGTAGGCCCCGTTGACCTCGCTTCCATAGAGGCGCGCCAGGTTGAACTGAGCATCAGCTTCACCCTGCTCAGCCGCCATACGGAACCATTTGACCGACGCTGCATGGTCTTGCTTTACACCGATGCCGCACTTGTAAGCCACGCCTACGACATTCTGCGCGAGGGCATTACCGGCGTGCGCTTTTTGCTCCCAGCTGTTAATGGTCTCCGGCGACAAGGTTTCAAATGCCGTCTCCAGCTTTGAAAAGTCATAGGCAAGAACCGCGTTTGACAAACTCAATGCTGCAACACCGAGCAACAGGCTTCTTAGCGAAGACCGAGGAAAGCGTCCCGCGAGCTTTATACAAGACATAACAACCTCCTAGATTTCATCCCGCGCAGCAGGACAGCTGTTTGACGTCCTTCGAGAAGGTCTGCGCAGCCAGCTTCAAGCCCTCGACCATCGTCAGGTAGGGAAAGAGCTGGTTGGCCAGATCCTGTACCGTCATGCGGGCACGGATGGCGATCACCGCGGTCTGGATGATTTCGCCCGCTTCCGGTGCCACTGCCTGCACGCCAAGCAGGCGGCCCGAGCCAGCCTCGGCGACAAGCTTGATGAAACCGCGCGTGTCAAAATTGGCGAGTGCGCGCGGCACGTTGTCAAGGCTAAGAGTACGGCTATCGGTTTCATAACCGGCGCGCTTGGCCTCTGCTTCGCTGTAGCCAACAGTGGCAACCTGCGGGTCGGTGAACACCACGGCCGGCATGGCATCCAAATCCAACTTCGCATCGCCGCCGGTCATGTTGATTGCTGCACGCGTGCCCGCGGCGGCTGCGACGTAAACGAACTGCGGCTGGTCGGTGCAATCGCCCGCTGCATAGATATTCGGTGCGCTGGTGCGCATGCCCTGATCGATCAGGATGCCACCACGCTGGTCCTGTTCCACTCCAGCGCGTTCCAGATGCAAGCCCTCGGTGTTGGGTGAGCGCCCGGTGGCTATGAACAGGTTGTCGGCCCGCAACTCGCCCTTGTCAGTCGTCAGTACGAACTCGCCGCTGGCATAAGACACGGCGCTTGCCTGCGTGTGTGTCCAAACTTCGATGCCCTCGGCGCGGAAAGCGGTTGTCACTGCCTCGCCTATGGCCGGGTCTTCGCTGGAAAACAGCGTGCGGCGGGCAATAATGGTGACCTGACTGCCCAAGCGGGCAAATGCCTGCGCCAGTTCCAGTGCGACGACAGACGAGCCAATCACGGCAAGCCGTTCCGGAATGGTCTCGCTCACCAATGCCTCTGTGGATGTCCAATATGGGGTGCCGTCGAGACCGGGGATCGGTGGAATGGTCGCGCTCGCGCCTGTTGCGACAAGGCAGCGGTCGAAGGTCACTTCTCGCTCACCGCCTTCAACCAATGCCACGGTCAGGGTGTGGCCATCCTTGAAACGCGCCGTACCACGGATCACGTTCACAGCATCGCTACTGTCCAAAATGCTTTCGTACTTGGCGTGGCGCAGCTCCTCGACGCGGTCTTGCTGCTGCTTTAACAGCCGGTCGCGCAACACGGTCGGAGCTGCTGCCGAAAGCCCGCCATCAAAAGGACTCTCACGACGAAGGTGGGCAATGTGCGCGGCGCGAATCATGATTTTCGACGGTACACAGCCGGTGTTGACGCAGGTGCCGCCAATGGTGCCGCGCTCGATCAGGGTGACGTTCGCACCATTCTCGGCAGCCTTGAGAGCGGCCGCCATCGCGCCTCCGCCACTACCGATGACCGCGATATGCAACCGACCGCCAGTGTTCCGCGTGGCGGTTTCGCCAGTCTGCCAGCCGGGTGTACCTGCCGATTCCTCGCTGCGCATGCCGCCCTCCACAAGGGCGGCCTGATAACCCAACGCCTGAACAGCTGCGATCAAGGATGACAGGTCCGGCCTGGTACCCGTAACACGAGCAAGGCCCTCGGAGTATTCGATAGCGGCATGCGATACGCCAGACACCTTCAGTAGCGCTGCCTCGACGTGTTGCGTGCAGCTTGGGCAGGTCATGCCCGTCACCTGAAGGGTGACCTGATCTGTTTTGCTCATATGTAATTTCCTTTTTTCGCACTGGGGGCCGACAGCCTTTCGGCATTGGTCCGGCGCGGTAACTACTGACGATTCATCTGACCGGAAGACATGGTCGGCTAGCACGTTTGCGATGGCCTCCACTGCGCCGATAAGCGAGTGGAGACGCCGCGAGGAGAATTGGCGCCGCCTGGATACATGGCGAGCCTAGTCAAGCGTGCTGCCGGCTTAGACTATTCTTTCAGCTCAGATGGATAACCGGCATCTGTAGTCGCCTTGGTCAGCGCCTCGACGTCAGTCAGCGTATCGTCGAAAGTCACGGTAGCCTGCTTGGTTGCAAAGCTAACCTGCGCCTCGCTGACCCCCTCGACCTTGTTCAGCGCGTGTTTGACCGTGATGGGGCAAGACGAACATGTCATGCCGGGTACCAAAAGCGTGACGGTTTGCGAAGCGGCCCAAACGGATGAGCTGAACCCAGCGGCCAGGACGATTGCTGTTAAGATTTTTTTCATGACATTTTCCTTTCGGTTTCAATAAAACAGTGGCAGGACATAAGGGAACCCAAGCGCAACCAGAACCAGCGTGGCCACGACCCAGAAGAGCACTTTGTACGAGGTTTTGACCCGCCCCACCGCACAGACATCACCCGGCTTGCAGGCTTGTGCCGGACGGAAGATCCGCCGGTACGCAAAGAACATCGCTATCAGTGCCGCGCCGATGAAGATCGGCCGGTAAGGCTCCAAAACTGCCAGGTTGCTGATCCAGGCACCGCTGATTCCCAGGGTTACTAGAATCAAAGGTCCCAGGCAGCAAGCCGAGGCTACGACAGCGGCAAGCCCTCCCGTGACTAGTGCAGCACGACCACTTCGCGGTTCCGACATGGGTTCCTCCTTTCGATCGACGTGTGAATGACATAATCTTGGTTCCGTATCCAGCTACGGAGTCAAGCGTTATGAAAAAAACACTCGGCAACCTCACCATCGGTGTCTTCGCCAAGGCAGCGGGCGTAAACGTAGAGACCATTCGGTACTATCAGCGTAAGGGCTTGCTACCCGAACCGGAAAAGCCCTACGGAAGCATTCGCCGCTACGGCGACTCAGATATAGCGCGCGTCAAGTTCATAAAGTTCTCGCAACGCCTTGGCTTCTCATTGGATGAAGTCGCACAACTGCTTCAGCTCGAAGACGGAATGCATTGCGCTGAGGCGGCGGAAATCGCTGAGCACAAACTAGCAGACATACGCTCACGCCTGGCGGACCTGGAGCATATGCAAGCGGTACTGTCGCAATTTGCAGGCCGATGCCATCACCGAGACAATAATGTAAGTTGCCCGCTCATCTCTTCTTTACAACAGGCCGCGGACACTGCTCGCTTAGCTTGATGGCTGCTTAGCTTAGATCTCGATTCCTGTTGAGGTTAAAAAGCTGATTGTGATGAAAGCAACTGCTGTCTCCGTACATAGATACGACATAGATGCCTATGTGGCTATGAACTTTGCGATCGATTCGACCTCTCCCAGAAAGGCTACTACCCATAAGGAGAATCGAGATGAGCACCGACTCAACGAAAACCGATACTAGCGATGTTACCTACAATCTAACGAGCATCCTTTATCACGCGCTTCACGGCGCGAAGGCCTGCGATCAATACATTCGTGATGCTCAGCAAGCGGGTAACCAGGATTTGGCCGACTTTTTCCGTGAAGTCCAAGACCAAGACAAAATACGGGTCAGGCGGGCCAACGAATTCCTAACGCGTGCGTGACGAAATTGAGGCGCTTCCTTTTCCGAAGCCATAGCTGGCTAGCCATTGGCGTAGCCGGTTATGGCTAGCCCAACGAAGAAAAGCCATGGTCTCAGTTGCGCTTGACGGGGCCCAGCGAAAGGTCCGCTCGCCTGTCAGCCACGCCGTGCAGTTATAAAGCGACCTGATTAATTTGCTTTCACCACTTGCAGGAGTGATCCGGGACGGTGTCCTGCGATTGCCTTCCTCAGTTCGACTGTTCCCCTTCATAACTGGCTGTGAAAGCGGCCCGCCAAAAGCAGTGCGTCAATGGCGTGATGCCTTGGCAGCTATAGCCGTACGTTAGTACGTCACTAACACTGAACGCCCTGCGTTTGTTGATATCACTAGATGAGCAATCACCATGCTCAGGTGTAAGGACAGCCAGCAAGAAAACCTAGCAGTTGGCACATACTGGCCGAAACTGAAAGCGCTGCGTTATACGCGAAGAACACGGCTAAAACGTAAACAACTATTTTGTGCAGGAGACTTGTATGAAACCAACTAGCTCCAAAATTGAATTCATGCTTACAGCGATTACCTTCATTGCAGGTTCCCTGCCGGTTCTGATGATCACATTCGGCGGATATGCATTCATGCTTTCGAACGGGATATCAATGGCTGATATGTGGTTCGCTCCGCCAGATCCGACCAAAGTTCCTGAGATGATGAAGATGATGCACTCGTTTACCTCCTGGTACATCATGGACGTAATCATCCCTGCCCTGATCGTGATTGCCTTGATATGGGTCTATTCAGTACGACGTTATCCACGCCTGGCTAACCGGATCGGTGTCGGTTTGGCTGTGGGTCTGATCGGAACAATTATCGGTGGTGAGCCCGTACGTTTGCTAGGTGTCTGGATGGGCTGGTTCCCAAGCGATATGCCAATCATGTTCGGCAAGTGGATTACAGGGAACATGACAGATAGCCCAATCGTTACGTTTACCGGCTCCGTTTACCATATCGTCCTCAACGGAAGCACATTCGCGCTGTTATATGCCTTGATTGCCGGGCGGGCGCACTGGGGCTGGGGGGTTGCCTGGATCCTGTTTTTTGAAATGGGCATGATGACTTTACCACCAGTCCCTTTGATGTTTGGGCCGTTCGGAATCTACGGCGCTTGGCCTGGCCTGTTTATTGCCAGCCTTCTCGTTCACCTTGTCTTTGGTGCAATCGTGGGGCTATTAGCTCAGCGCTATATACGAGACAAGGGAACGGTCTTTAGTTTACTTAAAGAAGCTCCTCCATCAACGAAGCATGAGCCTCGGAAGTAGGCCGCCAATACAAGTCGACTTAATAACCAAAAGAATCACATCGATGGCCAATCATCGGCTGCTAGAAAGATTTTCCGGCCCGATGAATCTTCATCAAGGCCTCGAAATTAACCAGCATCCCGAGACGGCCGCTTTCATAAGCGGCCTAGCAGTACCGTAGCCGTGTTACCGCCTGGCCCGGGATTATCCGCCGGTGGCTGGCATGTTCCGTTGTCTGGCGGCGCGCGACGGTTCAATCGCCTGGTCTGTTTTAGTCGCTTCGACGCCGAGCCGGTGACCTGCGCGTGCTTGGTAGCAGGTGTGCGGTTTGGAGTCTGCCCGGTGGTTTGCCTGGGTGTTTCGGGATGCTTCGGCAGGTTATAGCCGTACGTTGGTACGTTACTAACGCTGAACGCCCTATGTTCGTTGATATCAGTAAAAGAACAATCGTTGCCTCTCGGTTTTGAGGGGCGATTAGCAAGCGAAACAACGGCTGGATCATGAGCCAAGCGGAGGTTATTTCAATGAGCGACCAAATACATGGTAAGCCGCATGATCAAAACATCCTTGAGAAAGCAGCGAGCCGGTTGATGGGGGGTAGTACCGAGGGCGGCGATCAGCAGCCGCAAATCGTAATTGGCGAGGAGTATGGCCGCACTCCCTACAGCGACGAGCCACTAAAACTGTACGAGTCGACCCGCAATAACCGCACAACACTGGACGCTAGCGAATATTACGCCGTTTCCCAAGGCTATCTTCGGGAATGGGTCTGCATGGGACAGTGCAATCTCTATATTCAGACCTTGAAGAACCCAAAGCTTCGCCAGTCCATGGAAACCTATCGGCATGACGTCTGTGAGCCCAATCTGACGGAACTGAAGGTCTTGCTCGAACAGGGCGATTATGCACTTCCTGCGCCCTACAACGCCGTGCACGACGCGAAAAGTACCGAGTCGTTGGGCCGTCTGGATACGGACGCGATCGACGACCGCATGATCATGGTTGGTCATGTATTCAGCGTGGAGGCTTTCATGAATCGCTGGAACCATGGGGCTGTCCTCAGTCACCGCGCCGATGTTCGAGATGCGTTTCTGCGCAATTACCACCGTGCGAATCGTTGGCATTTGGCTGCGATTGTGATGGCGGAGAAAATGCAATTCCTCGAAGCACAACCTGCCATTACCCGTTACGGATGATGGCCTGTGGTTAAGACGCGAATGCGGCCCACGGCAAGTGGATGGGGAAGCGACAGCTCCTCGCCCGAACAATGGTCAAACCGGATCGGGATATATGAAAAACAGAAAGACTGGCGATTCCAGACTGCTCATAGCGGCCTTCGCAGGGCTGCATCTGCTGTGCTGCGGCATTCCGCTGCTTTTGCTTTCAGGAGTATCACTGGCTTTTCTGGTGCCGAGCTGGCCTGTGATGGGTGGGCTATTTGCCGTGGTCGGTGTGATTGGCTTCATCTGGTATCTCAAGCGCGGCTGTGCAACCTGTCCCCGCAACGAGGGCCGCTGTTCATCGGGACTCACCTGTGCCACTGAAGACAACCCGATTGATAACGAAGGCAAACCACCGCGCTGAAACCGATCATGGAAGCGCGTGTCCGTGGTGCCCTTCTTAACGAGCGGCGGCCTGCCAAAGCCACCGTCTGAATGGAGGTTCTATGACCGAAAAATTGCTGGCAGGGCAACGAGCCCTGGTAACCGGGGCAAGCTCCGGGATCGGACGGGCCATCGCCTGCGCGCTTGCCGACGCAGGCGCGGTGGTCTTAGTTAACTACCGCTCCAGCCAGGAAGAGGCCGAACGGGTGGTGGCGGATATCACCCACCGCGGCGGTAAGGCGTTTGCGGTGCAGGCGGATGTCTCCAAGCCTGAAGATTGTGAAAGATTGTTTGGCGCGCTTGAGAAAAAGCTGGGTGGCGTCGACATAGTGGTCGCCAATGCCGGGGTCCAACGTGATGCTGCGTTCACCGAAATGACACTGGACGACTGGCGTAAGGTTATCGAAGTCAATCTCACCGGACAGTTCGTCTGCACTCAAGAGGCGGTGCGCCGCTTTCGCCATCAAGGCCTCGATCCAGAGCGTTCACCAGCGCTGGGTAAAATCATTTTTACCAGCTCCGTGCACCAGGCGATTCCCTGGTCCGGGCATGTGAACTACGCCACCGCCAAGGGCGGGTTGAAGTTACTCATGGAAAGCATGGCGCAGGAGTTGGCGCCCGAAAAAATTCGCGTCAATGCTATCGCGCCTGGAGCGATCAAGACGCCGATCAATCAGGACGCGTGGGAAACCGAAGAGGCCAAAGAAAAATTACTGAAGCTGATCCCCTACGGGCGAATCGGTGAGGCCGAGGATGTCGCCAAGGCTACCGTTTGGTTGGCCTCGGATGAATCCGACTACGTCGTCGGCACAACGCTGTTTATCGATGGCGGCATGCTGCTCTACCCAGCGTTCCGGGAAGGAGGCTAAACATGGGTGCAGCAAAGCCAAACGCGCCAGACGAGCCGATAAGAACCCAGAAATATCAGCCGATCAAGGACTACGCCCTGATCGGCGATTGCCATGGTGCCGCGCTCGTCGGCACCAACGGCAGCATCGATTGGTGCTGTCTCGGTCGTTTCGATGCCGAGCCTAGCTTGTGGCGCCTGCTCGACATAAACAAGGGTGCGTTTTTCCTGATTCATCCCACCCAAAAAACCGCTGTCGAGCGGGCCTACGTGCCGGACACCAATATGCTGCGCACCGTATTCACCACGCCAAGCGGTCGAGTCGCCGTGACCGATTTCATGCCGGTAGGGCGTGACCCAACGGCCGACGAGGCAGATTATGTCGCCCTCAACGCGCCAGGCTGGTTAGTGCGTGTCGTGGAGGGCCTGGAGGGGCGCAGCGAGCTTCGCGTTGAGTATCGAAGCGCCGTGCAGGCATTTGATCGAGGTTTCAGCCAGGACAGCGAAGCGCCGATACTCTTTTGCGATTCGGCACCGGCTGCTGGAGCTCCGATGCTGGACACGGTGTTGACAGTAGAGGCTGGCGAACGGAGAGCGTTTGTTATCGCCCCGGAATCGGATGCCGCCCGTGCCCCCCTGGCCCAGGTCGACCGGTTGCAGGCGATAACCCGCGCTTTTTGGGAACAATGGTGCAAGCGCTGCTGTTATCAAGGCCCTTACGATGACATGGTGAGGCGCAGTGCGTTGGTTTTAAAAGCCCTGAGCTTCGCGCCGTCCGGAGCGATCGTGGCAGCGCCGACCACCTCGCTACCTGAAGAGGCCGGAGGCGTCAGAAATTGGGATTACCGCTTTTCCTGGTTGCGCGACTCGTCATTCGTACTTCAAGCGTTGGCCGCGCTCGGCTATGGCGGTGAAGCACGAAAGTATTGCGAATATCTGGGGCTGTGCTGCGTGCAAACGCTGCCTGAACTGCAGATCCTGTACGGCATTACCGGCGAGGCGGAACTGGATGAACGCCTGCTCGATCACCTGGAAGGCCATGACGGTGCCTCTCCGGTACGGGTCGGCAACGCCGCTTACACCCAAAAACAGGTCGACATCTATGGCGAACTTGCCGATTGGGCGCTGATCTACCAGGCCCTTGGTGGTCCCGTTGATTCCACACTGGAAACGATTATTCGGGAAATGGCCAACCACGTAGCCGAACACTGGCACGAGTCCGACCAGGGAATCTGGGAAATGCGCGGCGAACCTCGCCCTCACGTTCACGGCAAGGCGATGGCGTGGGTAGCACTCGACCGGGCGCTGCGTCTGCTGGGCCCCAATCCAGTTTGGGATGCTGCGCGGGCAGAAATTCTGGAGGCTGTTTCAACGCGGGGAGTCGATCCCAGTGGCGGGCACCTGGTGCAGGCTTTCGGTTATCCGGATCTCGACGCGGCGCTTCTGCTCGTTACCTTGTTGGGTATGCCCCTAGAGCCAGAAGTGCTGGCGCGCACAGTGGAAGCGGTGGAGGAACAACTACGTGTGGGTGACTACGTCCACCGCTACCTCACTGAGGACGGTCTTCCGGGTGGCGAGGGCGCGTTCCTAATCTGCAGCTTCTGGCTGGTTGATGCGCTGCTGATCTGCGGCCGTGCCGAGGAGGCGCGTACGTTGTTCGAGCGGCTTTTGACCAAAGCCAATGACGTAGGGCTCTACGCCGAAGAAATCAACCCGATGACCGACGCCTTCCTTGGCAACTTCCCACAAGCCTTTACTCATCTGGCCTTGATTAATAGTGCTATCCACTTGCGGCTCCATGAGGAAGGCGGGGCCGAATCGCTCAGCGGAACTCATGCTGACCGTTCGAAACGAGCCGCTGAGCTCATGCTGCACCGACAGGCTTTGTGGCACGCCCCCCACGACGCGCCGGCAGAATCTGAGTCCAGGCGATCCATTCTGGATCCGCAGGAGCTGTTACAGGCATACCCACGCTCAACCACTGAGAGGACGAATCCATGACCAAACAATACGGGCTTATCGTTATTGGCGCGGGAACAGCAGCCATGGGGGCTGCAATGCGGGTTCGGCAAGCCGGCCGCACAGTGGCCGTCATCGACTTCCGACCTTTTGGCGGGACCTGTGCGCTGCGTGGCTGTGATCCCAAAAAGATGATGATCAACGGCGCCCACGCGCTGGATCATGCCCGGCGCATGCATGGTAAAGGTGTCACCGGCGAGGTGAGCATCGACTGGCCGGAATTGATGGGCTTCAAGCGCAGCTTTACCGATCCGGTCCCAGAAAAGCAGGAACGCCGCTACGCCGACAAGGGCATCGATACCTACCATGGGCGCGCCCGGTTCACCGGTCCCAATACGCTCGATGTCGAAGGCCAGTCACTCGAGGCGGAGAACATCCTTATCGCTTCGGGTGCAGAGCCGATCCCGCTGGGCATTCCCGGTGAGGAGTATTTGATCAGCAACGAAGGGTTCCTGACCCTGGAAAAACTGCCGAAAAAGATCGTGCTGGTCGGCGGCGGCTATATCGCGGCGGAGTTTTCGCACCTTGCGGCACGGGCGGGTGCAGAGGTGGTGGTTCTGCAGCATGGTGCCCAGATGCTGAAACACTTTGAGCCGGAACTGGTCGGTTGGCTGATGGCCTCGTTCCAGGAGGCTGGTATCCAGGTGCACACCGAGACACAGGTCGAAGCCATTGAGAAGATCGGTGAGGGTTACAGGGTGCAGGCGTCCAGCGGCGGGCAAAAGCTGCAGTTCGAGGCCGACTGCGTGATCCATGCCGCCGGACGCGCCCCCGATCTTGACGCCCTGAATCTTGAGGCTGCCGGAGTCGCTACGGAAGGTGGGAAGCTCAAGCTCAACGAATACCTGCAAAGCGTCTCCAACCCGGCCGTTTATGCTGCCGGCGATGCCGCGCAGATGGGCCCGCCGTTGACGCCGGTTTCGAGCCATGACGCCAAGGTGGTTGTGGCGAATTTGCTGGAAGGCAATCACCGTGTGCCCAATTATCAGGGGGTTCCAAGCGTGGCCTTCACGATCCCGCCTATTGCGAGCGTCGGCTTGAGCGAGGCGCAGGCGCGTGAGCAAGGCCTGAAATTCAACCTCAAAAGTGAACAGGCCTCCGGCTGGTTCACCGCGCGTCAGGCCGCCGAGTCGGTTTATGGCTTTAAGGTGCTGGTAGAAGAAGGATCGGGCCGGATACTTGGCGCGCATCTGGTGGGGCCAAATGTCGATGAAGTGATCAATTTGTTTGCCTTGGCGATCCGTCATGGACTTACCGCCGACGACATCAAGTCGACGATGTTTGCCTATCCCACCGGCGCATCCGATATCGGCTATATGGTGTGAGCGCAGGTATATTCATTGCCCTGCCAAGACTTTGCGTTATTCCGCAAAGGTTCGGCTTTGGCCGTAAGAGCGTGTTTGTTTTTCTGTTCGGATATCCTCAGAGCAGCTCGCGAAAATACCAATTGCTGGGGCTAGCCTAAGGCTCATCCGTGCGACACCCCTCCGGCCGCCTTCGAGCGGCCTTTCATTTGGCGCACAGCGTATGCGTCACCGCCGCATTGCCTTGCGCACACAATTACGCACCGCCGTCCGGAGCAAGACCTCTCAGCGGTGCGGTCGTCAACTGGGCATCGCGAATCCAGGAGCTCAGCGCTTCAAGATCTAGCCTCAACGATTCGGCCACCTCCCAGATACGGATATTCTCAGCAGGGACTGTCGGTACGGCGCCTTCGACTAGCGTCAGCGCCATCGCATGCAAATTCAGCAATTCATCGCGCATGGCGGTGATTCCACCCAGTTCGGCCAGACAGGAGTCCAATCGATCAACCAGTCGGAGTAGTTGCGACGTGTCGAAGCCGTCGCGTAGATTTTCCAACGCCACAGCGTCCACCTCTCCATAGGGGGTAATGCGAAAGGATGCGGTAGGAAGGTTGATCATAAGGCTTTCTCGATATCGATCTGGCGGGGAGTGATCACCCGCAGCGAGCCGGCGGCTTGTTGAAACACCGAGTCCTTGATCCAAGGCTCCGGCGGTCGGTTGAGCTTGAGGTTGAACTCGCCGAAGCGCTTGACGTTGCTAGTCAGGTAGGGACTGAGGAAGGACACATCCTCATCGGTGAACTGCCACCCCTCGCGGGCCAGTTTCTGCAGGATGCGCATCATGTCTACGGTGTTCTGCAAGATCACTGATGAGGCCACCATGTCGTTGTAGCGCAGGCGCTTCTGCTGCTCATCCGGATCATTCTCGGCAATTACGTCGCCGCCGAAGGACAGCCACTTGGAAAAGCCGTTGTACGACTCAATTTTGTTCGTATTGGCGGTCACCTCCTGGCGCAGCTCACGGCTGCTGATCCAGTTGAGCAGGAAGATTGTCCGCACCACAGCACCGAGCGCCTGCGCAGCATGATAGAGGCGGTTGCGCCGACTGTAGGAACCTAGCTTGCGCAGCAGCATGGACGAGGAAATCTTTCCAGCCTGGATCGACAAGGCGACCTGCATAAGGTCCTGCCAATGGGTCTCGATCATTTGCCAATCGGCCGTATCGGTAAACAAGCGGTTGATGTGCTTGTAGGAAAGCCCGCGATCTGGTCGACACATCACCAGGTCGCGCCAGTTACGAATCCGCGGCATTAGATTAATGCCCAACAGATGGGTAAAGGCGAAGACCGTCGCAGACTGTCCCTGCGTATCGGAATACACCGTGTCGGCCTCGACGCTGAGGTCCGCCTTGAGCAGCCCCTCGATCACATAGATCGCCTCCCAGATGCCTGGTGGGATGAAGTGCTGGAAGACCGCGATGTAATTGTTTGCCACGTGCCGATAGGCCACGGCACCCATCTTGCGGTAGCGGAAGTGATACCCGGCCAAGAGGTTGTCGTCATAGAAGTCGAACTGGGTGCCATCCGCTGCCACCGCCTTACCGTCACCCCATACCTTGGGCAAGTCCAGCTGGAGATAGAGCTCCACCAGTTCGCGGTTGGCCTTGTCCAGCTTCTCCAGCGAGAGATGGCGGCGATTCGTATAGGAGAGCATGTGCGGGGTCACGTTCCCCGCAAGGTGCCGAGCTGCCTGGTTGGGACCGAGGTTGCAGCCCATCGCGAAGATGGTCATCAGGTAACGCTCGGCCGGTTCTTTGAGCTTCGGCTCGTTGCCGGACATTGGTCCGAAATGCCGCGTGAACTGAATCCAGTGCTCGATGTTGGCCATGATGTCGAGCACGTGCCTGGCCGGCATGCGCTGGATAAGCGCTGTCTGTAGCGAGATGGCCGAAGGCGGGATGTCTCGTGCTGTCACTCGGCGCAGCACCGGCTCGCCGGCTTCGTTGATCGATACGTCACCTCGGCAAGAGGGCAATTTGTCATCCAGCTGCTGCGCGGTTTCCTCCAGCTGGGCCTTGAGGGAAGCAACAAACTCCTTCGCCGTGCCTGGCAGTCCCTCCTTTTCGCAGTAGGCAGGTAGTCGCTGAAGACATTCATTCCAGGGGAGCAGCTGCTTACGATAGTCGGCGAAAGATTCCGACCCCAGCACACTCATGTCACCCGAGCGCAGCTCACTGGCTAGATAGGAGAATACGCAGACTTCTAGATAGCGTCGGTTGGTCGGCGGTCCTTCGGTGGCAGAACGGCGCACAACTTTGACCCAACGCTCTGACGCAAAGGACACGTCGACGTGTTCGTCGATCCATTCGCGGTGTAGATTTTGGGGTTTGGGGAGCAACGGAACAGAAAGTGCACTTAAGCCCAGCGCCTGCCCGCAAACCCTTGTGGCGTCTGGTTAGTTCGGGAAAACCATCCTTTTGTCGAACCCTGGCAGGCACTGACGCCAGGCCGTCCAAACGCATGAAAAGCAGTGCAGAAAAGTCGTTCAGTAAAACAAAGTCTGGATAACCGCCCCTATTTTCGGCAGCGGTGAACTCTAGCTAAGCCTTACGTTGGTTTTTGGTTCCACTGCTCCCCAAACCCCAGATACCGGCGCTTTGCAGGATTTGGCGCAACAAGCTGATCAGGCTGCCGGGATGCAGGGCCTCGCTGCCCAGATGCCCCCAACGATCCAGGCGACAGAACACTGCGCCGCGGGCGATGCCGGCGACACTGATCCAGTCGAGATAGGCCTGTACTGGGCACAGGCGTTTCAGGGCCGGTGCGTAATGGGTCGTGCCGAGGTTTTCCCGGTCACTCTTGCTCTGCGGCAGGAACAGGCTCATGCCAGCACCGGCTTCGGCCTGGATATGCTCGACCTGCAGTCGACAGAGTTCGTCACTGCGAAAACCCCGCCAGAAGCCGATTAATAGCAGCGCCGCATCACGCCGGCTGCGCCGCAGGCTTGCCAAATTGCCGGACTGCTGAGCTCGTTCGGCCTCCTGATTCAGCCAGTGAACCGCCTGTTCCAGGTGTTGCAACTGCAACGGTGCAGCTTGCTTGGCTTGTGCCGGATGCAAGGTGCGGATGCCTTTGAGCACCTGTCGCACCGTGGGCGTCTTGGTCGGATCAGGAAAGCCCTGGGTGATATGCCACTGAGCCAAAGCAGCCAGGCGCTGTTTGAGCGTGTTGCTGCTTAGGGTGTCGGCGTAGTCCACCAGGTAGCGCACGATGCTATCGCTGGTGGCGGGTAGAAAGCCGCCCCAGCTCACTTCGAAGTGCTCGATGGCCGACTGATAACTGCGACGGGTGTTTTCCCGCGTACCGGCTTGCAGATAGCGCTCGACGTCTTTCATCGCTCGAAATGCCCTTTGTGTACGGGAAAACGGCAGCTAAGCGGCCGTTTGTGCCAGTCTTATTGAATAACGCTCTATTATTTTATCTTAATGATCCCCTTGTGAAGGTCTTTACATCGGGTAATTTTAGAATGTAAATACATGGTATGTAATCCACTACGAAATCGTAGGAGCAGACCATGGCCCGCGGCGGCATCAACAAGGCACTGGTTCAGAAAGCGCGACAGGCGATCCTGGCGCGAGGCGAGAACCCGAGCATCGACGCGGTACGGGTTGAACTGGGCAATACCGGCTCGAAAACCACCATTCACCGCTACCTGAAAGAGCTCGAAGACGCCGAGCGCGGCCGGGATGCGGGCTCAATCCCGCTCAGCGAACAGTTGGCCAACCTGGTCGGCCAACTGGCAGATCAGCTAGAGGAGGATGCGCAGGCCACCGTGGCCCAGGAGCGCGAACATCTGGCACGCGAACGGCTCGATTTCCAGAACCAGGCTCGGCTGGCCGAAGGCCGAATCCAGCAGTTGGAAAGCCTGAGCAGCGGGCTCACGGAACAGCTCCGGACTGCCCAGCAAGCACTACAGCAGGAGCAGCAGCAACGCCAACAGGCCCAGATCGAGAATGCCCGCTTGCTGCAGGCCAACCGCGACCTGGAGGAGCGCCTGCAGGACCGCGATGGGCAGATTCGCTCGCTGGAGGAAAAGCATCAGCACGCACGCGACGCCTTGGAGCACTATCGCCAGGCCAGCAAGGAGCAGCGCGAGCAGGAACAACGTCGACACGAGACGCAGGTACAGCAGCTGCAATTGGAACTGCGGCAATTGCAGCAGACCTTGATAATCAAGCAGGACGAGCTGACCCAATTGAACCGCGACAATGCGCGTCTGCTAGCTGAGGCGCGGCAACTGCAAAAAGAGCAACATGCGCAGCAACAGCTACTGGCGCAGAAAACTCAGGCCCTGGATGCCTCGCAGAACGCGCTGGCCGGTGCCGAGCGCTCGAATGAAACCCTGGAACAGCGTTGTTGCACATTGCAGGAGGAGGTATCCCGGCTGGGCACAGCCTCTGTGATCCAGACGCAGCAGGCGCAGGGCCTGCAGGAGCGCCTGATCGAAGCCAATGCACAGTTGAAGCTACTCGGGGCGCCGCTTGCGAACAGCGATAGCGCACCGAGCACATGAACCGGCACACTGAGTCCATGTGCTGAGTGGAGGTGAAGATGACACTACTTGAGACTGCCAATGAGGGGGCCGCCGAACCTGTCCGTTTGACTACACCGCTAGGCCAGGCCATTGGTAATCTGTTCGCCCGGGCCTTGCCGCTACTGGATGGCAACCCACCAGGCTCGCTCAAGGTCTTCGTCTTCGGCGGCTGCGCGGTGCACCTGCTCACCCATGCGCGTGGTAGTGCGGACATCGATGCGGAGATCGAGGCTGCCCGCGTGCTGCGCAAGGACGAGATCATGGCCGTCTACACACCGCCAGAGGGTTATGAGGACAGAGACGGCCGCGACTTGCAGGTTTATCTGGATCAGAACTACACCAATGCCCTCGGGCCACTGCACGAGGACTACCGCGAGCGCGCCATCCCCATGGAGGGTTTCGAGGGTGAGCAGCCGCTGCATATCTTCGTTGCCGCCGGCGTGGATCTAGCAATATCCAAACTCGGCCGCTTTACGGAAAACGATCAATTTGATATCCAACAGCTCATCGAATGTGGCCGTGTCGATGTCGGCCAGTTTGTTACACTGGCAACAGAGGCAATCGATTATGCCGTGGGCAACCGAAGCGCAATGCTAGGCTGCCTGAAGCTGGTCACAGCGAAGTACCTGGAGGATGGGCGAGATGCCACGTCTGGATCGTAAACAAAGCTTTGGCGCGCTCCTGGAGACTGTCACCCAGCAGCGCCTTAGCCAAGTTGCGTCCGATGCTCTTGTGGAGCTCGCCAAACAGTTGTGGTACGAAGAGCGCGACCTCGTGCCGGTACTGCAGCGTGAAGTGGCGGGCAAGCTGCGCAAGCCTGAACAGAAGCTGCGAGCCCTCTATCTGGTCGACCTGCTGCGTCGCTTTCCCTGTGTATCAACGGAAAAAGCCGCGCGTCTAAAAGGCTTTGTCAGCAGCTGGTCGAACCTGAAACCGGCTGAACGCTCGCCGCGGGCGACCCAGTTGGTCTCTCGCTACAAGCTCGACAAGCTGGCCTATGAATGGGGGCTGGAGGAAGACGTCAGCAAGCAGATGCAGGATGTCCTGGCTTTCCAAACCCGCCATTACGCCGCCACTCAGGACGTGAAGACAGGCTATTCAGAGCCGGTGCCTGTCGGCTAGCTGGCAGCCTCCGCAGGCCCTCTAATTCGTCCTTTTTTCCAATTTTTCGATCTCGAGTCGGCCACGGATTGCGGGAATTATCTGCAATTATCTCGACATAGATAATTGATCAATTATTAACCGCCCAGGCGGGTTGCGAATCGTGTTCGACGCTCTTCTGCGAGTGCAACCAAGCGACTGATCCGTCCTTTCTCTCTGGATGGCTGTAGCGATTGGGCGCGAATCCTATTCCGACTGCCGATTGCCGCGCCGCAGTTCGTTGATCAGTGTCAGGATTGTTGCTAGGTTTCTGACATATTTCAAAAACCAGCCATCCATGAAATCCCTTTCCGCGGCAATCATCGAACACAGCAGGCTTCTTCCTGAAGGAGGCATCCTTGCACCAAACGAATTCCTTCACTTGGCTGACCGTGCTTCGGTGGACCAAGCATTCTCTCGATTAGCCAAGGGCGGGGAGTTAATGCGGATTTCACGCGGCCTCTATGTGGCGCCGGTCACCGGGCGCTTCGGCAAACGCGCGCCGGCGACGGAGAAGGTTATCAGTGCGATAGCTTCGAAAAGCCATCAGGTAATCGCGTTAAGCGGTGCCCGCGCAGCGAACCTTCTAGGGCTAACGCAACAGGTGTCGATTAGGGAGGTATTTGTTACCGGCGGACGGCCGAGAACCCTGCAGCTAGGCAAGGCTCAGGTGAGAATCGAGCATGCGCCGCATTGGCAAATCGCCCTCGGAACAACCATTGCTGGCGACGCTGTACGTGCGCTTGCCTGGCTGGGGAAACCCCACGCCCCAGAGGCAGTCGCCAAGCTGCGCACGTGCCTGTCGAGTAACGATTGGCAGATTTTGATATCGCATAGATCAAACCTTCCTCAATGGATGGCTGAAGCGATTGGGCGCGAAGCAGTCTTTGCTGAGCAGGGCTTCTGATGCTCGTTTAAATACAATAATTTAGAGAACGAATGTCCTAATTTTGCCTTATCTCGGCAAGACTCAGTTACGTCCTGAAAAGTCTTTATAAAACATGCGGATAGGAGGGAAGTGGGGACGATAGAGAAAACGGAAAAAATCGTACGTTAAGCGTACGGCCTGTCAGGTTGAGGCCCTAGAGGTTGCCGGCGAGGCGTCAGAAAATGCTGGAATCGGCCCTATCCTGACGCGGCCCAAGGTTCCGGCCTGACGCCTAGTTAGGGCGTACCGATACGGTACAATTAATTTTTGAAATGGCGACAAACGGCTATTTTCTGGCGGTCGTATCACAGACCAATTCGATGCTATATTTACAATTTAACTGGGGGCGCTGGTAAGCGTAATGCAATACTACGCTAAGCGAGGCGAGACGATGATGCACAAGCATGGGATGGGCAGATAGGTTTTTTGAGGCTGTAAAAAAGTTAACACACTCACATGAAGGGGGTGAAATGGATACACGATTATTTGCATTCGTCGGCGGAGACAGCGGTCTTTGGCGGATCGTTGGAACCGAAACCATAGTTGGCAAGTCACTGCCTGAAGCCAAAAGGCTCAACGTAATATCTGCCTCAGAGTTGCAGCCCGAAACCAATGCACCCTGGGTACTTCGCGGAATAACAAGCAATGAACGGTATGTCATGCGCGAAGAGAAGAACGAAATTGTGGTGAAGCAGCAAGGGCTAGCGCGCCCAGAAGCAACTTGCGCTGCGTTGATACCGATCCGAAAAAACGCAGCTTGGTGGGAATTCACGCAAGACGAGCGCCGGAGCGTTTTCGAAAAGTCAAAGCACATCCAAATCGGGCTCAACTACTTGCCTGCAGTAGCGCGCAAGCTCCACCACTGCCGCGACCTCTCTGAAAATGAACCGTTCGATTTTCTCAATTGGTTCGAGTTCGCGCCAACCCATGAGGCTGAGTTCAACGCATTGCTTTCCGAACTGCGTGCAACAGAGGAATGGAAGTACGTTGACAGAGAAGTCGATATCCGTCTCGTGCGAGAGGCGGCGTAGGTCAATCCCCGTCTGACCGCTCAGAGGCGTTAGCGGGCAGCCGGCACTGCATCTATTGATTTTGGATAGCTTGGAACCCGGCATTTCACTTGCAATTAATTCGAGCACGCCGCCATGAAATGCGAGCCGCCGCCGTCGATTGCAAGCTCGTTTGCAGATAGCGTGAGCATCAGCGCGCCGTCAGTTGCAGTTAATTCGAGCCGAAAGCGGCGTCGAATGCGAGCACGCCCGTTTTCAAACGCGAGCCGCTACAACTACCTGGTGCCGCCCGCGAAATTCGCCAGCCTCAAGCAGGCCAGCGAATTGCCGCTGGCCGTGGCCACCGATTGCGACCAGTACCTGCATGACCGGCTGACGCTGCTGGAAACGCAGCTCGCCACCGTCAACCGCATGGCGCTGGCCAACGAGCTGCCGGACGCCATCATCACGGAGTCGGGCCTGAAGATCACGCCGCTCGATGCGGCGGTGCCCGATACCGCACAGGCCCTGATCGACCAGACGGCGATGATCCTACCGCACGTCAAGATCACCGAATTGCTGCTGGAGGTAGACGAATGGACGGGCTTCACCCGGCACTTCGCCCACCTGAAGTCAGGCGACCTGGCCAAGGACAAAAACCTGTTGCTGACCACGATCCTCGCCGACGCGATCAACCTGGGCCTGACCAAGATGGCGGAATCGTGCCCCGGCACGACCTACGCCAAGCTGGCCTGGCTGCAAGCCTGGCACATCCGCGACGAAACCTACGGGGCGGCACTGGCCGAGCTGGTCAACGCGCAGTTCCGACATCCCTTCGCCGAGCATTGGGGCGACGGCACCACGTCATCGTCGGACGGCCAGAACTTCCGCACCGGCAGCAAGGCCGAGAGCACCGGCCACATCAATCCGAAATACGGCAGCAGCCCAGGGCGGACGTTCTACACCCATATCTCCGACCAGTACGCGCCGTTCCACACCAAGGTCGTGAACGTCGGCGTGCGCGACTCGACCTACGTGCTCGACGGCCTGCTGTATCACGAATCCGACCTGCGGATCGAGGAGCACTACACCGACACGGCAGGGTTCACGGACCACGTCTTCGCGTTGATGCACCTGCTGGGCTTCCGCTTCGCCCCGCGCATTCGTGACCTGGGCGACACCAAGCTCTACATCCCGAAGGGCGATGCCACCTACGAGGCGTTGAAACCGATGATCGGCGGCACGCTCAACATCAAGCACGTCCGCGCCCATTGGGATGAAATCCTGCGGATGGCCACCTCGATCAAGCAGGGCACGGCGACGGCCTCGCTGATGCTCAGGAAGCTTGGCAGCTACCCGCGCCAGAACGGCCTGGCCGTCGCCCTGCGTGAGCTGGGACGCATCGAGCGCACACTGTTCATCCTGGACTGGCTGCAAAGCGTCGAGCTGCGCCGCCGCGTGCATGCCGGGCTGAACAAAGGCGAGGCGCGCAACGCGCTGGCCCGCGCCGTGTTCTTCAACCGCCTGGGGGAAATCCGCGACCGCAGCTTCGAGCAGCAGCGCTACCGGGCCAGCGGCCTCAACCTGGTGACGGCGGCCATCGTGCTATGGAACACGGTCTATCTGGAGCGGGCCGCGAACGCCTTGCGTGGCCACGGTCAAGCCGTCGATGACGGCCTGTTGCAGTACCTGTCGCCGCTCGGCTGGGAGCACATCAACCTGACCGGCGATTACCTCTGGCGCAGCAGCGCCAAGATCGGCGCGGGCAAGTTCAGGCCGCTACGGCCGCTGCAACCGGCTTAGCGTGCTTTATTTTCCGTTTTCTGAGACGACCCCTGGTTGCGGCAATCACCGCTGAAGCCGAACTCGCGGCACATGATCGAGCACATCGAGCGGCTGAAGATTTTCCAACTGGTGGGCCTTCCCGACAGCCTCGGCCGGCACATCCACCAGAACCGATTGCTGAAGCTCGCCCGCGAGGGCGGGCAGATGACGCCACAAGACCTCGGCAAGTTCGAACCGGAGAGGCGCTATGCCACGCTGGTCGCCGTGGTACTGGAAAGCACCGCGACCGTGATCGATGAACTGGTTGATCTGCACGACCGCATCCTGGTCAAGCTGTTCAGTGGCGCGAAACACAAGCATCAGCAGCAGTTCCAGAAGCAGGGCAAAGCGATCAATGACAAGGTGCGCCTGTACTCGAAGATCGGCCAGGCCCTGCTGGACGCTAAAGAGTCCGGTGACGATCCGTTCGCCGCCATCGAGGCGGTCATTCCCTGGGACGAGTTCACCCAGAGTGTCACTGAGGCCGAGCTGCTGGCCCGGCCGGAAGCCTTCGACCACCTGCACCTGGTCAGCGAGAACTTCGCTACGCTACGCCGCTACACCCCAGCCTTTCTGGAGGTGCTTCAGCTCCGAGCCGCGACGGCAGCGCAAGCCGTGCTGGATGCCGTTCAGACCCTACGCGAGATGAATGCCGATAATCTGCGCAAGGTGCCCTCCGACGCACCGACCGCCTTCATCAAGCCGCGCTGGAAACCGCTAGTGATCACCCCGGAAGGCATCGACCGGCGCTTCTACGAAATCTGCGCCTTGTCCGAGTTGAAGAACGCGCTGCGCTCCGGCGACATCTGGGTCAAAGGCTCGCGGCAGTTCCGCGACTTCGATGACTACCTACTGCCTCCCGAGAAATTCGCCGCACTCAAGCGGGAACAGGCGCTGCCACTCGCGATCAACCCGAACAGCGACCAGTACCTGGAAGAGCGTTTGCAGCTGCTGGACGAGCAGCTGGCCACTGTCACCCGACTGGCAAAGGACAACGAACTACCCGATGCCATCCTCACCGAGTCCGGGCTAAAAATCACCCCGCTGGATTCCGCGGTGCCCAACACCGCGCAGGCGCTGATCGACCAGACCAGCCAGCTACTGCCGCGCATCAAGATCACCGAGCTGCTGATGGATGTGGATGAATGGACGGGCTTCACCCGCCACTTCACGCACCTGAAGGATGGCGCACAGGCGAAAGACCGGACGCTACTGCTAACGGCGATCCTGGGCGATGCCATCAACCTCGGCCTGACCAAAATGGCCGAGTCGAGTCCGGGCATGACCTACGCCAAGCTGTCCTGGTTGCAAGCCTGGCACATCCGTGACGAAACCTACTCGACGGCCCTGGCCGAGCTGGTCAACAGCCAGTTCCGGCATGCCTTCGCCGCCAACTGGGGTGACGGCACCACCTCATCCTCCGATGGCCAGCGTTTCCGTGCCGGCGGTAAAGGCGAGAGCACCGGCCACGTCAACCCGAAGTACGGTAGCGAGCCAGGACGGCTGTTCTACACCCACATCTCTGACCAGTACGCGCCGTTCAGCACCCGCGTGGTGAATGTAGGCGTGCGTGATTCCACCTACGTGCTCGACGGTCTGCTGTACCACGAGTCCGATCTGCGGATCGAGGAGCACTACACCGACACCGCTGGCTTCACCGATCACGTCTTCGCCCTGATGCACCTGCTGGGCTTCCGCTTCGCGCCGCGCATCCGCGACCTCGGTGAAACCAAGTTGTATGTGCCCAATAGCGTCCAAGACTACCCGACGCTGCGTCCAATGCTCGGCGGAACCCTGAACATCAAGCACGTCTGCGCTCACTGGGACGAGATTCTGCGGCTGGCCGCGTCGATCAAGCAGGGCACCGTCACCGCATCGCTGATGCTGCGCAAGCTTGGCAGCTACCCGCGCCAGAACGGCCTGGCCGTGGCTCTGCGCGAGCTGGGTCGGATCGAGCGCACGCTGTTCATCCTCGATTGGCTGCAAAGCGTGGAACTGCGTCGCCGCGTGCATGCCGGATTGAACAAGGGCGAGGCGCGTAACTCCCTGGCCAGGGCGGTGTTCTTCAACCGCCTCGGCGAGATCAGGGATCGGAGTTTCGAGCAGCAGCGCTACCGGGCCAGCGGCCTCAACCTGGTGACGGCCGCCATCGTGTTGTGGAACACCGTGTACTTGGAGCGCGCGACCCAGGCCCGAGAAGAGGCAGGCAAGCCAGTTAATCCTGAGTTACTGCAATACCTTTCGCCATTGGGCTGGGAGCACATCAACCTGACCGGCGATTACGTTTGGCGGCAAAGCCGCAAGCTGGAAGACGGGAAATTCAGGCCGCTGCGGCAGCTCGGAAAACCTTAGCGTACGATTTTTTCCGAGTTCTGCGGGCTCCCCTACCCTGATCCCGCATCGTTTTTGCCTGGCGCTGACGACGTTGTTCAGCACATGCAGGATCAGGCCGAAGGCAGCGATCACGGAGAGTGGGTAGACGACTACCCCAGTGTCAGCGAAGCGGGAATGGCAGAGTTGACCGCCCTCCTCGCTCCGCTGGAGGCGTGGGCTCGCCAACACTGCGTCCCGGGGTTCTACCTGGTCGACGATGTGCGAGAGCACGTCCTTACTGATGCTGAGATTGCGGCGGCTCACAACTAAGGCTTTGTTCCTGGAACGAACAGCCGCGCCGTGGTGTTAAGTCCTAGAATGCCACCGTAGAGAACGCTTCACGCCCGGAAGAGGAGCCATCTTTTGGCAAGGGAAACAGGGACCATTCAACCCAGACCGCTTTTTGGTGCAATCAAGCCGAGCACCGAGGGTTCGATCTTGGACGCGAAACCGATACCGTCGCCGGACGGTGCGGTTCAACGCTACTTGGAGACCTTCCCCCCCGAGATCAACGTGTCGGTCGACTATTGGCACGTCGAACGGTTTCTAACTTCATACAGCGGCAAGGCGTCTACATATAAGGTCTATCGCGGGTTCGTGGAACGCCTTCTGCTGTGGAGCTGGATTGTTAGGGGGCGATCGGTGTTGTCGCTCGTTCGCAGCGATGCGGAAGACTTCATGCGTTTTAACAAAACCCCTCCCGCTGACTGGATCGGCCCTTTAACGCAGCACCGATTTGTGCCTGGCGATGATGGTTTGGGCTTTAATCCGGAGTGGCGCCCTTTCAGCATCCAGAAGAAGCGCGGCGGTAACGGGGAGTACATAGCAACCCAGCCGACGTTGCAGCTGATCTTCGCCAGCTGCAGTACGTTCTATTCCTTCATGAATGCGGACGGCCATCCAGTCGGAAATCCGTTCTCAGCGATTAAGCAAAAGAGCACTTTGATAGGAGGCAAGGGATCTCAGCGGACAAGCAAAGCCCTGACGCAACTCGAGTGGGACTTCCTGCTAGAGACGGCCGAGTTAATGGCAGATGAGGACTCGAGGTACGAACGGAGCCTCTTCATCGTGGTGGCGCTTTTCTCGATGTACCTGCGTATCGGCGACCTTGCAGGGAATGGTGAGTGGACGCCCACAATGGGTTCGTTCAGTCGGCGTGGCGGCAACTGGTGGTACACGAGCATTGGCAAGGGTGGCGTAGAGGCCACCATCAGCGTCAAGCCCGCTTTCATCCCCTATCTGAAGCGGTACCGGGAGAGCCGGAATCTGACGCCGCTGCCCACCAGCACTGACTCCGCTCCATTGCTTACTGGACGCAACGCCCGGCGAGGGCTGAGTGCTCGGCATATCCGCACACTGGTACAAGAGGTTTTCGACCGCGCGTTGGCCAGGATGCGGGCGGACGGCCGCACGGATGATGAGTGCATGCAGCTCCAGGAAGCAACCGTACACTGGCTGCGCCACACCGGCGCAACCTTTGACGCCCCTCACCGCCCCGCCAAACACCTGCAGTTGGATCTGCGGCACAGCAGCCTGCACACCACGCAGGACGTGTATTACAACTCAATCGACCAAGAGCGGGCCGCCAGCAGTCAGGGGCTTGGGATTCGCCGGTAGCAGCGCCGGCGATGCTATTGCGACCTCTCAGCGCCTTCCTTATGAGGCGCTGAGAGCAGCCCGTTCTTTTCCAAACCCCGCTGTGCCAGCTAGCCTAATCGCCGCCTGCCCCCAACGCGATCACGTGCGCTTCGACTTGCTCAAAAACTGCTAGTAGGTCCTGCCGTGGGCGGCAGTCGTTGTAGCAGGACGTGACGAGCCGGCGGGCGTCGGCCAAGCCGGCGCACTGCTCCGCCACGCTAGTGAAGTCCTGGCGGCCCGAGCCGTAGTAAAGGTCACTGAGGGTTTGGCTGGATTCGTTTGGGTGTTCGCACATCGACCAATCGTCGAGGCGGGATAAAGTTGCTGTCAGTTTTGCCTGTATCCGGGAGGACACGTGCGACCAGGCGAGCCCTCTCAGAATCGACCCTAGGGTCATGTGATCTGCGATCGGCATCGAAACTGCGGGCCGCCACTCCGAGGCGACACCGGCGCGGCCGCCGTAAGCGATAGCTCCTCCTTTCTGTCCGAAAGAGGGTTGCGGCCGCGGTCGGTAACGTTGGCCACTGGCGAGCCGATGAGGGCTAATGAACGGTGCGTGGTAAGGCCCCGCGTGGCTAGCCCAGTCGATGGCGGGCAAGTCGCCCAGATTCTCCACTGCTGAGACGGTTCGCTGTAATAGCTCCTCGTTCGATGACACCAGGTACGGAACCGTGCGCCCGGGCGCGTACAGACCGTCCCAGTCTGGAGCGACGGAGGTCAGGCCGTGGATAGCAAGCCATTCCTCGCGATCTTTGACCCGCGATGCAAGGCGTGACTGATAAGGCTCGTCCAAGCCAACACCATCACCGGTGAGGGGATCGATCCAAAGCGTGAGGTGGTCATTCCCCGGCAGGTTCTGCAGGAAGCTCATTCGGCGTGCATCTGCCGCTTTCCGGGCTGGGCGAAGTCCGGTAGCGTCGGTAAAGACCAATTGCCGGATGGCATCCGTCACGCGCTTTCTCGCCTGTTCGGCGGACCCCGCGTCTAGCAAGGCCCGGAGATGGTCAGCGCTCTCCAACTGAAAGCCCCCCAGCATGGAATAGCCACGAACCTTCAGCGACGGTAGCAGCTCCACCGTTCGCTGTGGCAGATGGACCAGTGCTGTGCACCGACCAGAGAATGGCGTTGCATCCCGGTCGTGCCAGAAGACGGTTAGAAAAAGCGGTACCAGTGTATCGGCAGTGGCGGACGCGCTAAGGGCGCGCTTGGCGTGCTTGAAGCTTTGAAAGCCCGCAACTCTGGCGGCAGCTTCAAGCGCCTGGGTGTGTTTTATTCCGCGTTGCTGACGAATGGACTTGGCGAGGCGGGAGATGCCCAGGATGGTGCTTGGCGGGGTGTACGTCTGACTCATGACAATGCTCCAGGCCCTTATGGAAGCGTCACCCGTCTCCGCTACAAGGACCGAACGATGTCAATGTCGGTCGCGTTTGGCAGTACAAACAGTGCTGTTGCCAGCTTTGGACGACGGGTGTCATGCGCCTGTTGAGCACGGAGGAAAGCTACCAGATGTTGGATGACCAGAACAAGCCAGACGGCTAGCTGTACGGTCCCGCCGTACCGGCAACCCTACTGGTCAGGTTCGGGCTGAGCGGAGGGTCCATCTCCCGAGGAGTCGCCTTTGGCTGGGCCGGGCGCTTCGCGCTCAGGTGCTCGTTCGGCAAGTCTGCTCACCTGGGCGATCGCATCGACTAACCGCAGTTGCATCTCTTGGACCAGGGCGTGTTGAGCGTTTGAGGCGTCGGTTAGCTGAGCAACATCTTCTTCCAGAGAGTGACACCGGCGCTGTAACGCCTCGCCATCGCGCTCGGCGCTGAGCAGCTTCGTCTCTGCTGCGGTACAGGCCTGCGTCCTGTTACTCAGCAGATCCTCGAGTTCGTAAATGCGCTTGTGCTGCTGCTGCGCTTCGGTAACCAGGCGTGCATTGTCACGGTTGAGCATGGTCACCTCGTCTTGTTTGACGATTAGCACCTGCTGTAGCTGTCGCATTTCAAGCTGCACCTGTTGCATCTGCGTTTCATGGCGATGCTGCTCTTGTTCTCTTTGCTCCACGCTCGCCTGTCGGTAGTGCTCAAGTGTTTCGCGCGCGTTCTTGTGCTTCTCCTCAAGCGAGGCGATCTGGCTATCGCGGTCTTTTAGGCGAACGTGCAGATCGAGGCCTTCCTGGCCAAGACGGGCGTTCTCAATGTCAGCCTGCTGCCGGAGGGCTTTTTCCGCCTCGAGCGCTTTCTGGACATCCTCCAGCTGGGTGGTGAGCGCCGCAGTGCGGGCCTCAAGCCCCTCAATCCGGCGACTGGCCTCCTCTGCCGTCGATTCGTACTCCAGGCGCTCCTCCTCAAATCTCGCACGTTGCTCGGCTATCACCACCTGCGCCTCTTCCTCAAGCTGTTCGGCCAGCCTAGTGACGTGATGGAGCAGCTGCTCGCTTACGGAAACAGCCGGCGAACGCCGAGCACGGTCGGCCTCCTCTAGCTCCTTCATATAACGGTGAATTGTTGTCTTGCTGCCGGTGTTGCCCAGCTCAATACGGAGAGCGTCGATGCTCGGATGTTCACCGCGCGCCAAGAGCGCTTGCCTTGCCCGCTGAACCAGTGCCTTGTTGATACCGCCTCTGGACACGTCTGCTCCTACGTTTTCGTTATGTATTACGTATTACGTATTTACGTACTATTTGGAGCAGCTGTAAAGGGCGGTTTCGGCAAAGTAAACAAATCGGATAATATAGGGTTATTCAATATGATTGGCAAAAACGGTCGCTGAGCAGCCGTTTTTCAGTACACAAAGGGCAACCTCGGGCGATGAAGGACATTGAGCGCTATCTGCAAGCCGGTACGCGGGAGAACACCCGCCGCAGCTACCAGTCGGCCATCGAGCACTTCGAGGTGACCTGGGGCGGCTTCTTGCCCGCCACCAGCGACTGCATCGTCCGCTACCTGGTGGACTACGCCGACACTCTGAGCCTCAGTACGCTCAAGCAGCGCCTGGCTGCCCTAGCCCAGTGGCATATCACCCAGGGCTTTCCTGATCCGACCAAGGCGCCCACGGTGCGGCAGGTGCTTAAGGGCATCCGCACATTGCATCCGACGCAAGCCAAGCAGGCTGCACCGTTGCAGTTGCAGCACTTGGAACAGGCTGTTCAGTGGCTAAATCAGGAAGCCGAACGGACTCGGCAGTCCGGCAATTTGGAAGGCTTGTTGCGCAGCCGGCGCGATGCGGCGCTGCTGCTGATCGGTTTCTGGCGTGGTTTTCGCAGCGACGAACTCTGTCGACTGCAGGTCGAGCATATCCAGGCCGAAGCCGGTGCTGGCATGAGCCTGTTCCTGCCACAGAGCAAAGGTGATCGGGAGAACCTCGGCACGACCCATTACGCACCGGCCCTGAAACGCCTCTGTCCAGTACAGGCCTATCTCGACTGGATCAGTGTCGCCAGCATTGCCCGCGGTGCAGTGTTCCGCCGCCTGGATCGCTGGGGGCACCTGAGCGAAGATGCGCTGCATCCCGGCAGCCTGATCAGCTTGTTGCGCCAGGTCCTCCAGCGCGCCGGTATTCCCGCCGAGCTGTATACCAGCCACTCGCTACGCCGTGGCTTCGCCACCTGGGCCACGGCCAATGGCTGGGATCTCAAGGCACTGATGACCTATGTGGGCTGGAAGGACATCAAGTCAGCCATGCGCTACATCGATCCCGCCATTTCCTTTGGCGGGCTGGCGGCCAAGCCCGCCCTTGAACTGAATACTGGCACTTTGACTCAACTGCCAACTTCTCACTAATATCGGCGCACGACAGGAGTGAAGGTGCAATGAGTACGCAGACCAGCATCGAATGGACGGAAATAACCTGGAACCCGGTGGTGGGCTGCACCAAGGTGTCGCCGGACTGCAAACACTGCTATGCCGAGAACATGGCGCACCGGTTGCAGTCATGGGTACGCCCGGTTACGAGAACGGTTTTCTCCTGAGCCTACGCCCGGAAAAACTGCAGGAGCCGTTGCAGCGCAAGAAGCTGACCATCAACTTCGTTAACTCGATGTCCGACCTATTCCACGAGCAGGTGCCGGATGAGTACATCGACCAGGTATTCGAAGTTATTCGCCAGGCGTCCCAGCATACCTTCCAGATACTTACCAAGCGCGCCGAACGGTTGGCCGACTACTTCAGTCAGCGCACACCTCCTGTGAACGCCTGGCTGGGTGTCTCGGTGGAGGACAAGGCTTACGGCGTGCCTAGCATCGGGCGAGTTGGATCTCACTGATATCCACTGGGTCATTGTCGGCGGCGAATCGGGTGGCGAGGCGCGCCCCATGAAGCAGAAATGGGTCGACAACATCCATCGCCAGTGCGTTGAATCCTGCCAGTGCCCGGGTTACCCCCAGAGCGCCATAGCGAAGCTCAGCGTTACGGATGATTCGCTCGAAGTCCCAATCGACCCAGGCAGCCATGATTCCTAGGAGGCAGGAGCAGCCCAGCAAGGTCAGTGTCCAACTTCGTTTCAGGTTCGGCCGGCCAGCAGGGCATGAACTTGCCAGGGACGTCGTGCCGTACCTCCTAGACTAGAGTCGTCATTCCGGGCGACTCAACACAGCATCCCGTTGAGATAGCGTTGGGCCTGCGGGTCACGGGCACTTTCGAACAGTTCGCCGGCCGGACCGCTGTCCAGTACGCAGCCGCAGCCATCGCGCACCCAGCACACCGCCACGTGATCGGCCAGGCGCCGCGCCTGGGCCAGGTTGTGGGTGACCATGAGTAAGGTGTAACGGCCTTTCAAGCTGTCGATCAGGCCTTCGACCGTAGCGCTGGCGATCGGGTCCAGGGCGCTGCATGGCTCGTCGAGCAGCAGCACGCGGGGCTCCAGGGCCAGGGCGCGAGCGAAGCACAGGCGTTGTTGCTGGCCGCCGGACAGCCCAAGTGCCGGCTTGTGCAGGCGGTCGCGCACCTCGTTCCACAAGCCCGTGGCTTGCAACGCCTGCTCCATGCGCCCATGCAGTTCGCGCTTGTCGCGCACGCCATGCTCGCGCAGGGCAAACAGGATGTTCTCGGCAATGCTCAGGGGGAACGGGTTGGGCTGCTGGAACACCATGCCCACCTGACGGCGCAGGGCTTGCACATCCACTGCCCCGGCCAGTACATCCTGATTGTCGATCAACACCCGGCCGCTGACGCGAGCCCCGGGGGTCAGATCAGTCATGCGGTTTACCGCCGCCAGCATGCTGCTCTTGCCGCAGCCACTGGGGCCAACCACGGCCATGAGCTCGCCAGCTGCCACGTCCAGCGACGCTCCGAGCAAGGCCCCCTGCTCACCGTAGTGCACGCTGAGATTCTGGATACTGAGTGAAGGTGGTTGGGTTGACGCAGTCATAACATCATCTCGCGAAGGAAAGCGGTCGTTTGCCGATCTGCCAGGCCAGCAACTGAATCACCAGCGCGAAGCCCAGCAAGACCAGCGCGGTTGCCGCCGAGGCCGGGCTACCACCGGATACATTCATGGCTAGGTCATAGATATGCACGGCCAGGGTACGTCCGGAGTCGAACAGGCTCTCCGGCCAGCGCATCACATAACCGGCGGTGAACAGCAGCACCGCGGTTTCCGCCAGGGCGCGCCCGGCACTGAGCACCAGGGCGGCGGCAATCCCCGGGGCCGCGAACGGCAGCAGGATGCGCCGCAGGTAACCGACCCGGGAGATGGCCAAACCGGCAGCCGCCTGTCGGTAACTCTGCGGGCAGTCGCGCAAGGCCTGCTCGCAACCGCGGATAAACAGCGGCAGCACCATACAGGCCAGGGTGCAGCCACCGGCCAGCAACGAATAGCCCCAGCCCAGTTCGACCACGAACAGGCGATAACCGAACAGGCCGAAGACCACCGAGGGTACGGCGCCCAGACCATCAAGCGCCCATTGCAGGGTCAGGTTGAGGCGGCCCTCGGGACGTACCTGTTCCACCAGAAACAGCGCCGTTCCCAGGCCCAAGGGCACCGCCAGGCTCATGCAGATCAGCAAGACCAATGCGGTGGACACAATGATCGGGGCGATCCCGCCGCTGCGCCCTGCCTGCTCGGGTTCAGCCAGCAGGAACTGCCAGTCGAGCACGCCTATCCCATCGCCGAATACCGTCCATAGCAGGCTCAGGGGGGCCAGCATCAACGCCAGCGCCAACAATCCCAGGGCGCGGGCGCGCCAGGCTTCCCGGCGGTTCATGTACGGCTGCCGTAGATCCGCGCCAGCGCCATCAGCAGCAGCGCCAACACCAGCAACAGCCAGCCACTCAGATACAGCGCCTGCAGATGCGGGCCCGTGGCATAGCTCATTTCCAGCGCGATATTCGCGGTCAGGGTCCTGACCGGCGCAAACGGCGAGCCGGGCCACTGCACCACATTGCCCGCCACCATCAGCACCGCCATGGTTTCGCCCAGCGCCCGTCCCAGTTGCAACAGGATGGCCGGCCACAGTCGCGGCCAGGCCGCGGGCAGCACTACGCGACGAATCGCCGACCAGGGCGATACCCCCAGGCACAAGGCCGCTGGCAGGTGGCGACGGGCGCTTTCGCGCAAGGCCACATCGGCCTGCACCATCAGCAGCGGCAGGATCATCAGCGCCAGCACGATGCCCGCCGCCAACAGACTGGCACCCGGCGGCATCCAGGCACCGAGCAACGGCACCAGCACCACCAGGCCCCAGAGCCCATAGACCACCGACGGAATGCTGGCCATCAGGCCGAGCATGGCCCCATAAACCCGCGCCACGGCCGCTGGCGCATAGAAGATCAGCCAGATGCTCACCAGCAACCCCGCCGGCACCGCCAGCAGCAGGGCCAGCAGGCTGCTGAGCAGTGACGCGCCGAGCATGGCCTGGAGGCCGAACTGGCCGCTCGACGGCTGCCAGGTTGTGCCCAACAGGCTTGCCGGTTGCTGCAGCAGCGGCCAGCTGGCCTGGGTCAGAAACAGCAGAATCAGCAACAGCACCACCGCAGCGGTCAGCGCACAGCCCAGGCTGGCCGCGCGCAGCAACCAGTCCAGGTTAGGGCGCAGGGATAAAGGCGTGCTGCTCGACAAGGTCGGCCACCTCGCTAGACTGGGCGAACGCCAGCAATGCCTGCGTATTGGCATCCGGATCGCCTTTCACGACCAGATTCAACTCGCGCTGCAGCGGATACTGACCGGCAAGCAAGGCCGCGGTCGAGGCCGGTTGGCCATCGAGCGCCAGCAGCTTGATCGGTGCGCCCAGTTTCACCTCGTACTCGGCACTGCCGATGGAGACATAACCGATCGCGTGCGGGTTGCCGGCTACCGACTTGATGCCCTGCTGGTTATCACCTATCACCAGATCCGGATGAACCTCCGCGTTGTCGAGCTTGAAGTGCTTGAGAAACAGCTCCAGGGTCGAGCGACCTTCGGCCTTGTGTACTTTCACCACCTGCCCGGCCGCACCACCCAGATCCGACCAATCACTGAGCCGGCCGCTATAGAGCGCCACCACCTGCTCGCTGCTGATGTCATCGAGCGGATTGCTGGCGTGGACAATCATGGCGATGCCATCCTGGGCAATGATGAAGGGACTCAGGTCCTGCTCATCGGGGTTCAGCGAGCGCGACACCATGCCGATGGCCGCCAGGCCGCTGCGGGCATCCTGGAGACCACGCGAGGAGCCCCCCGCCTGCACATCGACCCGCACATCGGGGTGTTGCGCCTCGAAGCGCTTGCCGATTTCCGCCATCAGCGGCGCAATGGTGCTGGAACCGGACACCGTGATGGTCTGTTTGTCCTGCGGGGCACACGCGCTCAGCAGCAGCGTCGTGCAGGCCAGCGCGATAAGGTTGCGACTGATCATCTGACTGGAATCCTTAGCAACAACTGGCTGGAGAAGAGGCGGCACCCTGCTGGTCGAACGGCAAACCACCGCCACAGCCCTCGAACAGGCCGAAGTGGCGGCTGAAGTCACCGATAAACTGGAAGTGCGCGGCAAAGCGGCTGCCCTGCAGCATGCGCCAGGTATTGCCGCACACCGGGAACACCCGACCGGTCTCGAGGCGATGGTGCTTGTCCAGCACGAAGGCCGTGGCCGCGCCGGGGATGCTGCCCTGGTAGATCACAGCCTGGCCGTAATCCTCACAGGCCGGCTCCAGGTCCTCCAGCTTGAACAACCGGCAGGTGGCGGAGAAGAACCGCGCATCGCCGAGTTTGTCGGCCAGGGCCGGGTCGGTGATGTCGATCGGCTGATCTTCGACCAGACGCGGATCGCTGAAGCCATGACGGCGCGCCAGGTGCTCGAAATCGTTCCAGTACAGCGCGCCGCCCAGGCATTCGCCGTACAGCACCTCGTCCTGGCGTAGTTCTTCGGCCAGGCGGCGGTCGGCGTAGACATCGGAGAAATACAATTCGCCGCCTGGTTTGAGCAGGCGATAGGCCTCGCGCAGAACGCTGTCCTTGTCTGGCGACAGGTTGATCACGCAGTTGGAGACGATCACATCGAAGCTGGCATCGGCCAGATCCAGCGCCGCCAGGTCCTCGATATAGCCATGACGGAAAGCCACATTGGCATAACCGAACTGCTCGGCGTGGTAGTCCAGGTGCGCATTGGCCACCGCCAGCTGCTCGGCGGTCATGTCCACCCCCAGCACCGAACCCTGCGCGCCGACCAACTGAGCCAGCACATAGCAGTCACGCCCCGAGCCACTGCCCAGATCCAGCACCCGGCAGCCTTGCAGCAGTGCCGGCGCGACCAGGCCGCAGCCGTAATAACGCGCACTGACCTCCGGGTGCACATTGGCCAGCAGCGGCTTGAGCCAGGCCGGCATGTTGGAGACATCGCAGCAAGCGCTGGTCTTCAGGTCGCCACTGCTCTGCAGGACCTTGCCGTAGTAGTTCTGTACCGATTCGTGCATGGGTAACCTCTGTTCATGGAGCTGTTCATGGAGTGGGTCGCCCTGCGCAGCAAAGGGGCAGAACAACGCCGATCAAAGTGATTGGTTGAAAAAATGTCACTTACTAACTAGATAAAAAATCAACACGCTTGTTACAGCGCCAGCCCGCACAGCGCTGGGTCGACACGAAATAAAAAAGAGGCTGTATCGGAGATACAGCCCCAAGGTCGGGGAGGAAAGGAGCAACCCCTGTACTTCACTCAGTCATGAGTGAAAGCGTTACAAAACACTCAACGGGTACTCGACGATGAAGCGCACTTCGTCGATATCGCCGTCGATCTGGTCGGAAGTGCCGCGATGCGTCGCTTGCCGAACGCGCAACGACAGATCCTTGGCCGGACCTGCTTGCACCACATACTTGGCCTCGATATCGCGTTCCCAATGCTCGCCATCGGCACCGGCAAAGGCACTGTTGGGATCGGTATCCGAGCTGTCGATGCCACTGCCGATGATATAACGCGCCATCAGGCTCAGGCCCTGCACACCATAGCCGGCCATGTCGAGGTCATAGCGCAGTTGCCAGGATTCTTCGCCCGGGGAGTTGAAGTCGGAGTACTGCACCGAGTTGGCCAGGTAGATGCCATCGAAACCGATGTAATCGAAACCGGCCTCGTCATCGATCTGCTGGAAGGCCAGGGTCAGGGCGTGAGCACCGGCGCTGTACTTGCTGGCCAACGACCAATCGGTATTGTCGATCTCACCAGCCAGGCGCTTGCCTTCATCGTCGGTGCGGTAGAGGTTGAGGTCGAAATTCAGCGACCGCTCTGCGCCCAAGTCGAAGGTGTAACCGAGATTGGCGTAGTAGCGGTCCCAGGTATCCTCGACGCGGGAAGCGTACAGGCCCAGGGTCAGGTTGTCGGTCGGTGTGTAGAAGCCCCCCCGCCCAACTGATGGCATCGCCGACATCACTGGCGTACTGGATCAGCAGCTCGTCGTCGGAATTGGTGCTGTCGAACCGGTTCATCGCCGTGAAACGGCCCGCATCCAGGGCCAGGCCCTCGATCTCCTCGCTGGTGAGAACGAAGCCGGTGGCGGTTTCCGGCAGCAGACGGGCGTCGCCAGTGCCGACCACCGGGTTGCCGAAGCGCTGCTCGCCATACTTGAGCACGGTATTCGACCAGCGCAGCTTGACCACCCCGCCCGCCTCGCTCCAGTCCTTCTCGGGCTCGCCATCACTGCCGACCGGGACCAGAAAGGTGCCGGTGCGACCGCCGCCGCTGTCCAGGCGGATGCCGAGGTAGCCATAGGCATCGACCCCAAAACCCACGGGCCCCTGGGTGAAGCCGGACTCGTAGAAGCCCATGATGGCGTAGGCTGTTTCCTCGCGATAACCGTTCTCCTCGCCAGGCTTGTTGGCATTGGTGCCGGCGCCGTTGAAGCCACCATTGCGGAAATCACGGTTGAAATAGAACGCACGGTTTAGCAGGTTGAAACTGCTGTCTTCGATGAAGCCCTGGGCCTCGGATTGCTGACTGGCCAGAGCCGACTGACTGATGGCGGCGGCAACGGCCAGACTGAATAGACTGAGTTGGAACGGGCGTATTGGGTACCCCTCTTGCGTAGGCTATGCGCCACCCCACAGGGTGGACGCTTGTTGTTCTACCAATGCCAGCGCAACTGCTGCTGACCTACTTCGAGTCAGGTACCGAAATTTTGTTACAGCTCAGGATCTATCGAGCGCCAATCGATCCTCATCGCGAAATGCAATCAGCAGCAAGCTGGCGGCGAAGATGATCAGCGAGGGATAGAACAGCGCGTTGCTGTCCGCGAAGACCCAGCCCCAGGGATCGATCACCGACTGCATCACCGCCAGCAGCGAAGCACCGTTGAGCAGCACCTGCACGGGGTAGACCCAACGCCTTGCAAAACCCACGACTACGGCCAGGCCAATGAGCATCTGCAGCACACCCGCCACCTGCAGCGCACTCTCAGCGGCGAGCAAGCCGAAGTAGAACTTGTTGGCCACCGCCATGCCGTGCTCGACGTTGAACACCTTGTCGGCGCCCCAGATGACCAGCAGCCAGCCAAGCGATACGCGCAGCAGCATCAGGGTCCAGATTTTCATTACAACTTCTCCTGGTAACGGCCGGGCTCGTGCCCCGACCATGGTGGTCCACCGCAACCGGGTTGGTCGGGCAGGTATGGGAACTTCATTGCTTGCCGAGATGCCGGTTGATAAACCGGCGGTCGAGGCGGTCTTTCCACCAACCGAGCAGTTCACCCTCGGCGGTAAAACCCGCCCAACTGAGCATGGCTCCGCCCTGGCCGTCGGCCAACAGCGCCAGCGAGCGGCGTTGTGGCAAAAACGGTGTCAAGGGAGAACCGCTGAGTGCTGCGCTCAAGTTAGCAGCCAAAACAGGCCCCTGGCGCACGGCGTACACGCCACTGCGCGGTGTTGCGCTGAGGCTTGCGCAATCGCCGGCGGCAAAAACCTGCGGATGCGAAAGACTCTGCAGCGTCTTGCTCACCGTCACGAAACCGCGTTCATCACAGGCCAGCCCGGATGCGCCAAGCCAGGGCAACGCATTGGCGCCCGTGGCGAGAATTACCCGCCCGCCACGCCAGGCGACCTGGTTGCCGGCCAGCAGCGCATCGCCATCGATTGCATCCACGGCAATACCCTCACGCACCACCACGCCGGCCTCGGCCAGGCGGCGTACCGCCCGTGTGCGTAGCGCTTGCGGGTGGCCGGCCAAGACCTGTGCACTGCTGAGCAAGGTGAGTGCCGGCACCACAGGCGCAAGGGCCAGCGCCAACTCGACTCCGGCGGCACCGCCACCGAGAATGGCCAGCGCTTGCGGCGCTTGCTGCCACCGCTCCCAACCCTTGAGAAAAGCCTCGAAAGGCTTCACCGGCAGTACCTCCAGCGCAGCGCCGGCACCTCGTGGCACCCTGGGTTGCGAACCCAGGTTGAGCGATAGCCAGGTGGCTGAAATGTGCCGGCCATCTGCCAGCTCGACGCTGTTGCTGGCCGGATCCAGGCCAAGCAAACACCCCTGCAGCAGCTCGACATCGACAGCCGTACACAATGCCTGCAACGGGATCCGGCATTCCTCTGGACGGTAGAGGCCCGCCAACAGGCCAGGCAACATGCCCGAGTACCAGGCATGCGGGCCTTCACTGACCAGGCCGATACGCCCCTTCGGCCGTTGCCCGTTCAACCACAGGCGCAGCACGCCCAGATGGGCATGCCCCGCCCCCGCGAGCAATAAATCGAACTGACCACTCACAAGGCTTTCTCGCTCACCTTGAGCGCAGGGAGGGCATCCACCTTGGCGCCGCCCAGGCGCCATTGGTGGAAGCGCGCGACCCAGCGCAGCACCGCTACCGGGGTATGAGCACGCTTCCACTCGCCGGCCACGTATTTGTTGGCTTCGGCCATGGTCGGATAGATATGGATGGTGCCCAGTACCTTGTTCAGGCCATAGCCATGCTTCATCGCCGCAACGTACTCGGCGATCAGCTCGCCGGCATGCTCGCCGACGATGGTCACGCCCAGGATGCGGTCCTTGCCCGGCGAGGTCAGTACCTTGATATAGCCATGAGCGGCCTCGTCGGCGATGGCGCGGTCGAGCTCGTCGATGCCGAAGCGGCTCACTTCATAGGCGATTCCCTGCGTCTTGGCCTCCTGTTCGTTGAGGCCCACGCGGGCCACTTCGGGGTCGGTAAAGGTGGCCCAGGGAATCACGCGGTAGTCCACCTTGAAGCGTTTGAAACCACCGAACAATCCGTTCACGGCGGCAAACCAGGCTTGATGCGCCGAGGTGTGGGTGAACTGATAAGGGCCGGTCACATCGCCCACGGCGAAGATATTGGGGAAGCGCGTGGCCAGGTATTCGTCGACCTCCAGGGTGCCATTAGGGCGCAGCGCCAGTTGCAGCTCCTCGGCGCCGAAGCCCTGGACGTTGGCCACCCGGCCCAGGGCCAGCAGTACCTGATCGAAGGCGATGGCGACCTCGCGGTTATCGGCCAGGTTGAGGCAGACCAATTGGCGCTGCCCCTCGACCACCTCGAAACGCATGGCCTTGTGTTGCAAGCGCAGCGCTACCCCATCGTGGCGCAGGCTGGCCATCACCGCCTCGCTGGCCTCGAGGTCCTCACGCACCAGCAGGCGTTCCGTCATTTCCACCTGGGTCACGGCGCTGCCCAGGCGCTGAAAGGCCTGGGCCAGTTCACAACCGATGGGGCCACCGCCGAGCACCAGCAGGCGCTTGGGTTGCTCGCGCAAGTCCCAGACATTATCCGAGGTCAGCGGCTCAACCAGCTCGATACCAGGGATCTTCGGCACCAGGGGTCGGGCTCCAGTGGCAATCACGATGGCGCGGGTGCTCAGACTCTGGCCGTTGACCTCCACCGTCCACGGCGAGGTGATCTTCGCTTCGCCCTGGATCACTTCCACGCCCAGACCGGTATAGCGCTCGACCGAATCGTGCGGCTCGACGTCCGCCACCACCCGCTGCACGCGCTGCATCACGGCGGAAAAATCCACCTCGGCTGTTACCGGTTTGAAGCCCAACGCCTCGGCCTTCTTCAGTTCATTGGCAAATTTTCCCGAACGCAGCAGCGCCTTGGACGGCACGCAGCCGGTGTTCAGGCAGTCGCCACCCATCCTGTGCTTCTCGATCAGGGTGACCTTGGCTTTCACCGCGGCGGCGATATAAGCCGAGACCAGCCCGCCGGAGCCGGCACCGATCACCAGCATGTTGCGATCGAACACCTTGGGCTTGATCCAGCCGGCGTAGACCTTGCGCGCCTTGAACAGATCCAGCAGTTTGCGCGAGGCAATCGGCATCAAACCGAGCAGGACGAAGGCGCCGAGCAGCCCTGGCGAAAGAATCCCGCCCAGCGAGTCCAGCTGGCCCAACTCACGGCCGGCATTGACGAATACCAGGGTGCCGGGCAGCATGCCCAGCTGGCTGACCCACCAGTAAGTGCGCGCCGGCAACTTGGTCAGGCCCATGGCCAGGTTGATCAGGAAGAACGGGAACACCGGCACCAGGCGCAGGGCGAACAGATAGGACGCCCCTTCCCGCTCGATGCCCTGATCGATACCGGCCAGGCGCTGGCTGAACCTGGCCTGAACCCAGTCACGCAGCAGAAAACGGCTGATCAGCATGGCCAGGGTCGCCCCCAGGGTGGAGGCAAACGACACCAGCAGGGTGCCGCCGAGCAGGCCGAACAAGGCGCCCGCAACCAACGTCAGCAACACCGCGCCAGGCAGCGATAGCGCCGTAGCCACCACATACAGCAGGAAGAACAAGCCACCAGTCAGCAGCGGGTTGGCGGATACCTGTGCATTCAGGGCGGTCTGTTGTGCCTTGAGGGTCGCAAGATTGAGGTACTGGCCCAGGTCGAACAGGAAGAAACCCGCCACCAGCAGCAGAATGATGCCCAGCAGGGCCGCTTTACGCTTGTCCATGTGAATCCTTCCTTAATGATTATCCAGCGCGCCGCCGCAGCTCGAGCCCTGCCCGGCCGTACAGGCGTAGCAGTGATCGCGGGTGACAATAGGGTTGCCTGCCAGGCTCGGTGAGCCGAGCAGGTCGCGCAGATGAGGGCGGTCACGGCCGATCAGGCCGGGCATGACCAGGGGCAATTCGAGCATCTGATTGAAATCGCAGTCGTACAGGTAGCCCTGCCAGTCGACGCTCACCAGGCTTTTGCACATCACCGATTCGAGGTTTTCCGGGCGGTAGCTGTCGCGCAGCAACTGCATATAGCTGTTGAAGGTGCCTTTGCTCACCAGGGTGCTGCCGAAACGGGCGATCGGCTGGTTGGTGATAGTCAGCAGATTGTTGAAATAGATGCCGAAGTCCTCGGCCAGGTGAGCCTTGTAGTCGGCCTCGAGCTGCGCTTGTGGCGGAGGCAGGCTGGCGCCTTGCGGGTTGTACACCAGATTCAGAATCAGCCCGCTGCCATCCAGGCCATAGCCCAGCTTATTGAGCTGTTGCAGGCCTGCGATACTGGCGTCGAACACGCCATCGCCGCGCTGCTTGTCGACGTTATCGCGCGAATAGCACGGCAACGAGGCGCTCACTTCCACGCCTTGCGCGGCGAGAAAATCGGCCAGGTCTGCATAGCCCGGCTCGCTGAGGATGGTCAGGTTGCAGCGATCGATAACGCGCAAGCCTTCGCGCCGGGCGTGGCTGACAAGTTCTCGAAAGCGCGGATGCATCTCGGGCGCACCGCCGGTCAGATCCAGGGTTTGCACCGAATGGGCGTCGATTACCTGATGCAGCAGCGCCAGGCTCTCGTCGGTCATGGCTTCGGTACGGGTGGGCCCGGCGTTGACATGGCAATGCAGGCAACGCTGATTACACAAGTAGGTGAGATTGACCTGCAACGCTTGCAGTTGGCCTCGGGTGATCGCGGGAAAACTCAGCGCGTCGAGCAGGGGTAAAGTGGCATGCATGAGGATTAAAACTCGTGGAGAACTATGCTTTTGAGACGCGAAGCGAGCATTCGTTACGGCGGTTGGGCAACGCCAGGCATTAATCGCCGGCGGGCAAGCGGTGGGCAATGTCGCGCAAACTCTCGAGCGTGACGTTCGGCTCAACCCCCCAAGGGTCGAACGGCGTGCCAGGATCGCGGCGCAACCAGGCGGTGCGCAGGCCGGCATGGGCGGCGCCGAGAATATCGAAAGGATTGGCCGAGACCAGATACACCTGGGCGGCCGGCACGTCGCAACTGCGCACCAGATGGGCATAGACCTGTGGATCGGGCTTGAAGGAATGCACGTCCTCGACGCTCACCACCGCCTCGAAACAGTCGCGAATTGCGGCCCGCTTCAGCAGTCGCTCCACGGCCTCGCGGCTGCCATTGGAGAAGGCATACAAGCGCGTGCCGCGACTGCGCAGCGCGTGCAAGCCGGTCAGCACATCGGGGAAAGCATCGAGGTCGGCATAGGCCTGCATGGCCAGTTCGATCGCCTCTTCACTGATCGTCACCGCGTGCTCGCGACAGGCAAACACCAGGGCTTGCCGGGTACACACCGAGAAATCGCAGTAGTCGCGCATCAGGCCCCGGCGAAAGCTGTACTCCAGCTGCTTCTGTCGCCATAAGCGCGAAACGGCCGGAGCCTTGTCGCCGAGCAGCTCGGTCAGCCTGGCGAGCACGGCCTGGGTATCGATCAGGGTGCCATAGATGTCGAAGGCCACAGCGTTGTTCATGGGAAACTCCTGGTTATGCCGCTCATTTACGGACTAAAAAGTCCAAAATAAGGCAAAAAAATTCAGCGCAAGTTCGCCATCACCAGCTCGATGACTGTAAGCAGATCTTTCTGGGCGATGGCGGACTTGGTCTGAGTGCGCAAACCACTCATGGCGCAGTGCATGTACAGCGCCAAGGCGGCGGGGGATTGTCTATCCGACAACTCGCCGCGGGCCTGGGCCTGTTCGAAGGCGCGCTCGAATACCTGGCGAAAACGCCGTGTGGCCAACTCGATCAAGGGCTGTACGGCAGGGTCAGCGGTGGAGAATTCGTTGGCCACGTTAACCAGCATGCAGCCACGTGGCGTGTCCCGCTGCGCATCGTCGAGCACGGACAGCAAGCAGCCGCGAATAAAGCCCAGCGGCGATTCGGCCTGTTCCAGGCGCTCGCGCATGTGCTTGGCACGGGTGTCGAAATAACGGGTGAAGGCGGCTTCGAACAGGCTCTGCTTGTTGCCGAAACTCTCGTACAGGCTGCTCTTGGACAGCCCGGTGGCCATCACCAGATCCTGCAGGCTGGTGGCTTCATAGCCCTGGCTCCAGAAAAGCTGCATGGCATTTTCCAGGACCAGGTCGGGGTCGAAGTTTCTTGGGCGTCCGCGGTTCATGCTGCGCATTATGGACCGATCATTATTTAATTCACAGCACGGGCGTCCGCAAGCTGTAACAAAACCTCTTGATCGGTATCAGAGTCGGGCAGCCCGGTACAGCTAGCAGGCTGCCTGGATTGACATACGAACCGATAAGTCCAGAATAGACCGAATCACTGAAACACAGCCCACTATCGCTCCACATCTGGCAGCAGGCCCTTCGGCTTCAGATTAAAAGACCAATCAGTCCATATATCGAGGAAAGCACCATGCTCAGCGAATACCAACTGACCCTCCCCGCACTCGACTTGACCAGCACCGACGCCCGCGGCCAGGCCGTCCTGGAGAAGGCCAAGGCGCAGGTCGGCTTTATCCCCAACATGTACTCCAATATGGTCAACTCCCCCGGCCTGCTGGAAACCTACCTGGATGGCTACAGCGCTTTTCGCAACGAATCGGGCTTTACCCCGGCCGAGCAGGAGCTGGTGTTCCTGGTGATCAGCCGCGAGAACGGCTGCGAATACTGTGTGTCGGCGCACAGCGCCCTGGCCGATATGAAGTCCGGCCTGGCGCCTGAGGTCACCGACGCGATCCGCGACGGCACTCCTATCGGGGACGCCAGTCTGGCGGCGCTGGCCGAGTTCACTCGCACCCTGTTCCATACTCGCGGTTTGCCGGCCAACTCGGCGGTCGAGGCCTTTCTGGGTGCGGGTTACAGCGAGCGCCAGATCCTGGAGATCGTCCTGGCGCTGGCGGTGAAAACCCTCAGCAACTATGCCAACCACCTGTTCCATACGCCGCTCGATGAGATGTTCAGCGGGCGCGCCTGGACGCAGAAGTAAAGACACCAACAGCACTGCACCGCGCCTGGGAAAGCCTCAGGTGTGGGCAACGCCAATAACACCCCGCGGGGTGATGTGGGGGAATCATGCTGCTCGATTTGGCCAAACTGACACTCAACATCACCTCCGACTCACTGGCTTTGCGCCTGGTCGCCTCACTGGCATCGCGCACACAGCGCCCTCCTATGAATCAGGCCCAGCGCGCCGCCATAAGCCAGGCACAAGCCATTCGCTACGGCGAACGGGCCACTCATACGGCCTGGTGCTGGGGCGAGGGTCCACTGGTGCTGCTGGTACATGGCTGGAGTGGTCGAGCGGCGCAGATGGCGCCTCTGGCCAGGCAAATTGCCGCGCGCGGTTACCGCGTAGTGGCCCCCGATATCACCGGCCACGGCGACTCCCCTGGCACGCGAACCCAGTGGCATTTCTTTCGTCGCGATCTACTGCAGCTGGTCAACGACCTCGATCAGGACATCCATACCCTGATCGGCCATTCCGCCGGAGCCTTGGCCATGATGGCCGCCCGTCATGCCGGCGAAATAAGGGCCAGCCGCTATACCTGTATTTGCGCGCCCTCCCACCCCTTCCCGCCGATCGAGGTGATCCGGCGCAAGCTGGCCCCGCGACCAGCCGTCATCAGCCGCTATCAGCGATTGATCGCCGAACAACTGGGCGCATCCTGGGAAGATATGCAGGCCGGCACCCTCTACCGCGGGCTAAACGAGAAAACCCTGCTGATCTATGACCAGGACGATCGCATCGTAAATCACAGCGAAGGCGACAGGCTGGTCGGGCTCTCGCCCAGCGCGCAGCTTATGAAAACCCAGGGTTACGGCCACAACAGAATCCTTGCTGCGCCCGAGGTAATGGAGGCACTGAATCGGTTTGTCGACCTTTAACGCAAAGGGACTTAAGTCCATCAGTCACGCTGGGCAGCGCCGATAGATCCATATTACCAAAGCCGGCGAGTAAGGCTTTGTCCGGCCCTAGAGCCATAACTGCAGCTCCATGAGGAATTCCAAGCATGCTGGCAAAACTCATCATCACCTTCGGCGCGCTGCTCTATGGGCTTGGCGTACCCCTACTGGAAATCAATCAGACCCATGTGTTCAATCCGCAATGGGAGCCCCACATGCGCCTGCACGAAGTGTGGCAACTGGCGACAAACTCAGCCCTGGCATTGCTGGCGCTGTGGCTCGCCTGGGCGCGCAATAACATCAGTTTTGTTGCCGGTGCTGTTTCAAGTCGCCTTGACGCTGTTGCTGTTCATTCGCCTGGGTGCGGTGAAGTCCCGCGCCGTGCGCCTCGGCGAAGTCGATGAACGTCGCCGTGCCTTGCACAAGGACGCCTGGCCCGACTACGTGCTCAAAGTCGCCAACAATATCGACAACCAGTTCGAGACCCCCGTGTTGTTCTACGTCCTGTCATTCATGGCGTGGGCGAACGACGGGGTCGACTGGCTGCTGTTGTCCCTCTGCTGGGCCTTTGTCGGCACCCGCCTGGTACATTCCTACATCCATGTAGGCGCCAACCTGGTCGCGCGGCGCAGGAAGGTATTCACGGGCGGCGTACTCATCCTGGTGCTGTTCACCGCGCTCAATCTGCGTCCTTTTCTCGCGCTGTAACAAAGCGCAGTCGCATTCATCCTAGGCAAAGGTAGCGTTCATATCCGGTTATTCGAGAGGTAGCGCCATGAGTCAGATCACCTTGTACACCAGTCAGCACTGCCCTTACTGCCGCATGGCCGAGCAGTTGCTGGCACGTCGTGACGCCGGCCCGCTGAGCAGAATCAGGGTCGATCTGGATCCCCAGGCCCTGCGCGCGATGATCGACAAGACGGGCCGCAGGACGGTGCCGCAGATCTTCATCGGCGCACGGCATGTCGGCGGCTACGACGACCTGGCCAGACTCGATAGCGCTGGCGAACTGGCGACGTTGCTGGCTGATTGCTAGACGGAGCAGCCCATGCGCCAACTACTGCAGCCACGCACCCTTTGCCAGGCCCTGGCGCTGTCTCTGTGCATCAGCGGTGCGGCCCTGGCCGTTCCGCCGCAGGGGCCGGCCCGCCTGCTGTCTACCAGTCACGAGGCGTATGCAAACGCAATGCTGTCCGGCGGCCCCGGCAAGGACGGCATTCCGGCCATCGACAGCCCGCGCTTCAGCGACGCGGCAAGCGCGAATGGCTTTCTCGATCCCCAGGACATCGTCTTCGGCGTCTTCCACCAGGGCCAGGCACGCGCCTATCCGCAGCGCATCCTGGTCTGGCACGAGATCGTCAACGACAGCCTGGGCGAGGATGGCCTGAGCATCACCTACTGCCCGCTCACCGCCACCGCCGTCGGCTTCAAGCGCGGCGCTACCAGCCTCGGCGTTTCCGGCAAGCTGCTCAACAGCAACGTGGTGATGTACGACCGCGCCAGCGACAGCCATTGGTCGCAGATCGCCGGCGTGGCCATCGACGGGCCGGCCAAGGGCCGCAGCCTGGAGGAAGTGCGGGTGGTCTGGACCACCTGGGCCAGGTGGCAGGCACGCCATGCGCAGACCCAGGTGCTGACCCGGGCAACCGGCGCCCTGCGCAACTACAACCGCGACCCCTACGGCAGCTACCTGCCACTGCAGGGCTACTATGCCGACCCCGGCGTGATGTTCCCGGTCATGCACCAGGACAGCCGCCTGCCGGCCAAGCGGATGATCCTCGGTTTTCGCACCGAGCGGGTGGCCATCGCCGTCGACAGGGCGCACCTGCGCGAACAGGCTGTGCTGCGCTACCGCCATGGCGACGAGCACTTTCTGATCATCCGGGACGAGCAACTGGATAGCGGCTGGGTCTACCGCTCCGACACGCCGATCGAGCTGGATCCGGCCAGCCTGCGCTTTACCGCTGCGGGGCCGCAGGCTGCCGATCTCGAAGGCCTGGAGTCGCTCAACGCCTTCGACGCCATGTGGTTCGCCTGGTACGCCTTCTACCCGCAAACGGTGCTGCTCGATGGCTCGCCACAGCCCTGACAGACTGCTGATCGGCTGCCTTACCGTGCTCTATGGCCTGCTCTACCTGTATGCCATCGGCGATCTGGACATTGCTCGGACCGGCTGGAACTGGCAGGCCCTGGACTGGCAATGGCAGCGCCTATGGGCGCGCCGCGGGCCTTGGTACTTCGAGGCCGTGGCCATGCTCGAGATGGGCGTGCTGGTGCTGCTGATCAGCCCGGCCAATCTGGCCTTGGCCGGGCTGCTGGCGCTCCTGCTGGCGCTCAATCTGCACGGCGCCCTGGCGCTACGTGCCAACGCCCAGTGCTCGTTGTCCCAGGGCGCCGCGTCGAGTGCCGGATTGTGGCCGGCGCTGCTCGCCGGCGGCGCCTGTTGCGCCCCCAGTCTGCTGCTGGTTTTGGGCATTCCGGGGCTGGGCGCCTTCGTCGGCCTGTTCGCCTGGCTGCTGCCGCTGTCCCTGCTGCTGCTGGTGCTGAGCCGCTGCTGGCAACGGCGCCGCGGCGCACCCCGGGTGTTGCGGTTGCTTTGAGAGGTTGTGAAAAAGCTCCCACCGACTGCGTCCGCCTCTCGACGGCGCTCGATTTTTCACAACATCCGATTGCCAGCCCGCGGCGGAGCGTTCCGACCAGCGGCAGCTAAAAGCACAGTGCGATCGGCACAGCACCTGTAATAAAGCGCCTCGCCAGCTATCCAATTCATGGGTAACGCATCTGTGGAGGATGACGCCATGAAATCGATACTGGGTATGACGGCCCTGGCCGCACTGATGATGGGTCCTGCGGTGGCTACGGTACAGGCTGACGAAGTGAACGGGCCTTGGCCACGTGACGGCGCGCAGCTGTTGCTGGCCGAAGGTGGCAGCGACCGGCTGGCCGATTTTTTCCTGCGGCGCGAGTCGCTCGCTGAGAATCGCTCCAGCCGGGACTCCGGCGAGCGCTTTGTGCAAATGGTCGAGGAGCAACCCACCGCCGCCGGTCCTGAGCGCGAGCAGCAGACGCAACGGAGCGAAAAGTCGGAACCCGGCATTCTGAGGGACCGGGCACTCTACGGTCCTCACTGACGGCGCAGGTTTTGCGTGCTAAAGCCTCCCCGGGGAGATGCCCATAGCCTGGGTATCTCCCCTTTCTTTTCCGCTCACGGGGAACACCCGGCGGCAACACCGCCGTGCGGAGTTCTTCCGTTCCTTGTCCCGGCCGTTGCGCTATCCCGGCTTGCTCGGCGAGCATGCCGTGCTGCACAAGCCCCAGGGAGACTGGAGCACGAGGACGCTCAACCGCCGGTGCTGGCCATGATCCGCAGCAGTTTTTCCGGCGCCTCGCGGAATTCGTGCTGGCGCGGCTTGCGGTACAGGGCAGCGCGTATCTGCGCGGCTAAGCGCTCCGAGCAGCGCTGCTAGAAGCGTATTGCGCTCGGCACGACACCTGTAACAAAGCGCCTCGCCAGTCATCCTAATGATGCATACCGCATCTTTAGAGGATGACACCATGAAAACGCTACTGAGTATGACGGCACTGGCCGCACTGATGATGGGCGCAGCCGTGACCACGGTGCAGGCCGAAGGTGGCAGTGACCGGCTGATGGACTACCGCCTGGAGCAACAGGCCGTGGTGAATAATCGCTCCAACCAGGACTCCGGTGAGCGTTTTGTGCAGATGATCAAGGAGCAGCCCACTGCCGCCGGCCCTGAACGCGAGCAACAACCACAACGGATCGAAAAGTCGGAACCCGGCATTCTGAAGAACCGGGTGCTCTTTGGCCCTCACTGATGGCGTACACCTTGCGTTATCAAGCATCGGGGGAATGCCGGCAACACCGACATCTCTCCCGCAACGAGGGCTTGGTTCGGCGCACAGCCTGATGCCGCCGGCCATATCTGGCAGGCAGCACGCCAAGCCAGGTTACTCGACAGTCGGTCACGTCTACGGCCGCTGGGTCGCCTCCTGACAGGTCGCGGACTCCGCTCCGTCAACGTTCGACAGCCTCCTAGACACCACGCTCAAGACCTTGCCGGTCGCCACCTGTGTATGCGGCTATTGCCGAAATCGACCGCGAACAGAACGCAGCAACCGTTCGGGCGATCCGGTGAAGATAGGCCCTGGCGCCAACTCCAGGATCAAGCCTGGTTTGCCTTGCGCGCAGCAGCCCGGGCCCAGGCCAGCGCGACTGTTGGCAGCAGCAACCATTGCAGCAGCGGCGAGACGCCGAGGGCAACGATCGGCGTCAGCGGCATCCAGTCGGAGTAGGCCCAACTCATCCGCACCGCCGTGTTGAACCACTCGCTGAACGCCGTATACACGAGACCAAAACCGACCGCGACGGCCCCTACCCGTCCCCAACGCCAGCGCTCGAGCGGGCCGGCGCGGGTGACGAGCAGCGCGACGAGCAGGGCCAGGACACCAATCAGCATGTCCCCCAGCGCGCAGTGGATGACGGCGTAGGCGATGGATGCGGGCGACGCCTGCGTCCACAGGGTATAGAGCGGCAGCTGGGCGAGTTCCCAGAGCAGGCTGAGGGGCGCGAATACGACCAGGTAGCGCACCAAGACCAAGCGCCAGACGCGCGGATCCTCATGCCAGAGACGTGCTCTATCTATCATCATCGGTCGAACTACTTGTGTCAGCGCGGCAAGCTAGCGCCCGTCGTGCCAGGCAGCGCTGGGAGATTGTGAAAAACTCCCGTCTACTGCGACCGCCTCGCGACGGCGCTCGATATTTTCCCAACCTCTGAGCACAGGTACTGGGGACCAATTAACGCCCCACTCTGGTCATCAGTACTATCTCGCCCAGCCGAGGCAGCTCCACCTTGGCAGTGTCACCACCATGAACTCATAGCATGAACTCGACCAAGGTCTATTTTTGCGCTTTCTGCCATTCAAACTTCATGAAGGGCTTATCAACCGGTGTCTTCGCAATATGGTTGATGTAATTGCTCATGATTTTCTGGGATAGGCCAAGAATCACTTCCAGTACATGACGCTGCTCATAGCCGGCGGCATAGAAGGCTTGCAAGTCTGCATCGGCGACCTCACCGCGGTTGCGCAGTACTACTAGGGTAAAACTGCGCAGCGCTTCCAGTCGCTCGTTGGATAACGGCGTTTCATCACGCAATGGATTAGTCACGTCGTCCGATACCTTCATCGATTTGGCGATGCCGGTATGTGCGGGCACACAATAATTACAACCATGCTCCACATTGATGCTCTGCCACACCACGGTTTGCTCATCGGCGTCGAAACTGCTGTCGAGAAACAGTGCATGCAACTTCTTGTACGCGTCCAGCACGCCAGGTGCCTCGGCCATTACGGCATGCAAACCTGGGATCATGCCAAAGCTGTTCATGGAATCTTCCAGGAGTGGCTTGGCTGCCTGCGGTGCTGAAGACTGGTCGTGCAGTTTAAAGCTCTTCATGAAAATCGCCTCTGCGCGTGTTGAGCGATTGCTCAACAATAGCGCCCAGGCTACCTATATTTGAGTGGTCACTCAAGCTATAGTTGAGTGACCACTCAAACTAAGCGCCTGCCGAAACCCGAGTCGACGGCACCACGCGAGCTGAAACCCTATGCCTAGAGTCGCAAAATATGATCGCCACACGGCACTGAACAGGGCTGTCGCGCTGTTCTGGGAGCGCGGTTACTTCGCCTCATCGCTGAAGCATATCGAGCAGGCACTGGACATGCGTCCCGGCAGCCTCTATGCCACCTTCGGCAGCAAAAGCGGGTTGTTCGCCGAAGCACTGGATCTGTACGCCAGTCAAATGGGGGAAGACTTGCAGAGCCAGATCGATGCACATCCGTCTTTACTGGCGGCGCTCAAAGCCTATTTTCAGGCATTGGCCAATAGGGGTTGTACGCCGGAATCCCAGAAATTTCCGTCAGCCCAGCTCCAGTCCCGCCACGAGCGCATCCAGGTCGATGAACTTGCCGTCAGTCTGGAAGGTGTAATGCCCGTTCAGCAGGATGTGCCGCCAGGCCGCTGGCGACATCTGCGTGATCAACGCCAGCGCCTTGGCATTGCCAGCTGCCTCGTACTTCGTCAGCAGCAGGGACAGGATCGCCGAGTTGTAGAAGATGATCGCGTTGCCGATCAGCCTGGCGCACTGGTTGCTGATCTCGATTTCGATGTCGGTGCGGCCGGTCAATTCCTTCTTCCCACCGACTTGGGCGATGGTCGAGCGTAGCTGGTGATAGGACTCAATGCGGTTCTGCGAGCGGTGAACATTACGCTCCAGTTGCGGGTCGCGCAGGTAGCGCAGTGTGTAGATACTGCGGATGAGCTTGTCGAACTCGAAGATTGCGCGCCGCGTCGGGTTCGGCGCCGTATAGGTGCACAGCTTGCGGATCAGCGTGCCCTGCGTCATTTCCTTCAGGCCCAGTGTGGCGACGATTCGGTCGATGTTCGCCTTCTCACCGACGATGAGTTGCCGGTCGATCTGGCCAGCCGGCCGGATCAGGCATTTCTCGTACAATGCCAGATCATCGGCGCAATACAGCTCCTGCAACTGGTCGTCGAGGTCGGTGAAGCGCGGCTCGAAACGAAGTCCGAACCAGTGCAGGATGGCGAAGTTGGCCTTGTTGATGCTGTGCATGTCGCCGGTGATCGCGCTCGGCACGATGTCCGACGTGTTGCGGTACCAGATGTCGAACACGTGGTGAGCCTCGTACTCGTGTGCGCCTATCAGGTAGCCGTTCAACGGCACGTGATTGCACAGCAGCGTGTAGGCGACGACGCCCTTGCCGCGGCCGAAATATTTGCGCGAGTAGCGCGCCTTCACAGTTGGTCGCTCGACGCCGAATTTCTGCCCATCAACGGCACCGTACAACGAATCGAGGTCGAACGAGTAATGCGGGAAGATCGGCAGTGCGGCGATGGCGTTGCTGATGCAATCGTTGGCCACATGTAGCGTCGCCTGGCGCAGGTACTGCTGGTAGGTACTCTCCAGGACGTGGTACGGGATGTCGCTGGTACGTGCCATAACCTGGTTGCCGTGGTTCATGGCTTGGGCAATGATCACCGCCATCAGACTGTCGGCGTCGGCTACCTTCTTCGCATAGCGTGGCTGCAATGGTGTCAGCGCCGACAGGAACTGGCACTGGCCGTTGACGAAGCGAAACACGTCGGCGACATCGCAGTATGGCAGTTGCTCGTAGAGAGCTTGCTCGCGCGCCTTCTGGTTCTCCCCCTTGGGCTTGCGCCAGGTCAGTCTCTGCGTGTCCTTGTCGTATTCCAGGTGCGTCAGCTTGCCCTGTTTCAGCTCGCGATTGAACGCCACCCATTGCGCACGCAACTCGGCCGCCAGTGCATCGAGCTGGGCACTGACCGGCTGCCGCAGGAAGGGGATGTCCATCTGCGCGAGCACGGCGGCTTTCTCGTCCATCGAAACCAACTCGTCGGACAAATGCCGGTGCTGCAAGCTGTCGTCAATGTAGAGCTCGCCCGCCTGGAAGCGTTTCCTGACCTGACGGTAAAGCCAGAATTCGTAACGATCGGCATGCAGGCCTGTCGGCGTGCCTTCGGCATCGAACATCAGCAGGTACGGACGCAAGCGTTTCGGCAGCGTTGCCGCCGGACATTCGTCGAGTGGCCGTTGTGATAGGCGCTGCTGCTTGGCGAACACGCTCTTGGCCCAAGTCAGCGCCGCGAGCCATGGGTTATCGGGGGCCGTGCCGGCGAAGTCGAGCGCGACGTACAGCGGCCGTAGATGGCGTCGAATGCGTTCGGCCAGGCCGTCCACCGCCTGCCAGTGCAGCGCCAGTTTGTTCAGTGGCTTGACGCTCATGCGCTGCGCCGTGTTTTGCAGCAATTCCCTGGACATGATTTTGTAGGCGCGTTGGCGCACCTCGCCGAACGGCGTCGGATCGGCCACGCTGTCGTCCACGTACAGCGACAGCAGGCGGCCAACCTGCGGCGTTTCCTGATGGCGTCGCAGCTGTTCGGCGACAAAGGACTGTTTCGCACCCGTGCGGCTCTCGTCCTCAAGTTTTTTCATGTGGAAGGCCATCGCGTCGACCAGGTTGTCGGTGAGCTGCCGGTAACGTACCCAGGCATAGCACAGCAGGTAGAGCCGGGTCTGCTCCGCCTTCAGGTGGCGCAGGTCATGGACGGTATAGAAGTTCGCCAGGCTCGCGTAGTACAGCAGGTTCTGCTGCGAGATGCCGAGCTTGGGCAGCAGCGCCTTGGCGATCCCGTGCAAGGACTTCAGCGTGGCGCGCTTCTCGCGCTCCCCTGCCATCTGACGCCAGCCGAAATCTTTAGCGTCCTGCTTGAGCGCTGCCAGTTGAGACAGGGTGTCGTCACGCACCAGGAGCTGGCCCAGCGCAGCTTTGGCCGATTCGTCCAACACTTCTGCCAGCAAGCCGCCCAAGCGCCTGCGTTCGGTGGACAGGGCTTCACTGACCAGCTCTTGTAAGGTGGTGTGGCCGGGCCGGATGATTTTGTGCTCGCTGAGCCAAACGATCAGTTCGGCGGCCACGAATCCTGGCATTACGTCGCGCCGCACGATCTGTTCAGCCTGCTGTGCCAGTTGCGGCAGGAAGCTAGCCGCCCACGACCGGTAGCCGAACAGTTCGGCGATCTGACCCCTCTGGCTGTAGTGCTCATGCTTGGTGATCGCCTTGCGTTCGAACGCTTCGCCGTGGAAATAGCGACTCAGCACGAAGGCGCAATCGTCCTCGACCTCATGCCAATCGAAGCGGAAGAAAGCATGCTTGGCCTTGAAGTAGCCGATCTGCAAGACGCAATAGACTTGGGCCTGCAGGCTAGGCCGGCTGCTGGCGAACGCCAGTTCAGATTCGGCCAACGCCAGGTATTCCAGCCGCTGAGCATCGTCGAAGTCCGGTAGGCGGTACAAGGCTTCCTGCTCTGCGTCAGAAAAGACGGTGAGTAGCTTATTCTTGTTGCTCATCGACCGTCCTTCCCGCACCACGCCAACCTGCTCGCGTCAATGTTTCGATCAACGTAGTGCGCTTGACATTGAAGTTGCGGCACACCGCCGCCTTAGACATGCCGCCATCGAGCGCGGCGACGATGGCGTCCAGCTTCTCACCAGTGATCGCCTGCGGCCGGCCGCCGATCCGGCCGCGTTTGCGTGCGGCGGCCAAGCCCGCGACGACGCGCTCCTGAATCAAGGCGCGCTCGTACTGCGCGAGCGCACCGAACACCTGGAACAGGAATTCGCCCGAGGGCGTCGTAGTGTCCAGGTTCTCTGTCAGCGAGCGGAACGCCACCCGCTTGTCCTTGAGCGAAGTCACAATGGCGAGCAGGTGCGACAGCGAGCGACCGAGCCGGTCGAGTTTCCACACCACCAGCACATCGCCGGCTCGAACGAACTCAAGCGCCCGCGCCAAGCCGGCACGGTCATCCTTCGCGCCAGAGGCACGATCCTCAAACAGGTGACGCGGATCGACGCCGGCGGCGAGCAGCGCGTCGCGCTGCAAGTCCGTGCTCTGGCGGTCGGAGTCCGACGACACGCGCATGTAGCCAACCAACATAGGCGGATAACCATCAAAAACAGGTTTCCGCATAATAGTGAATAGCGATAGAGTTTTCCGTACATTTTTGAGGGGGTGTTGCACAGGTAGCACAGCTGTCGTTTTCAGAAGACGGCTGCACTGAACGTCAGAAGCCGACTGCACTATAGCAGCGGAGGGGTTGGATCCATCAGGCAACGACGGGCTGCTGCCGGCCAATAGCCGACAATGACGACACTGGAAA
>NZ_BDJA01000011.1:0-108814 GCF_003864275.1 Pseudomonas sp. SCT | reverse complement strand
GAATCCGCCATCCGTGCAACCCTTTTATTTCGCTAACCTTTTGATTTACAAGAGGTTTTGCTTAAGGACTGCGCCGGAAGTGGTGCGCATTATAGGAGCCTGAAAACTAACGTCAACCGTTTATTTCAGTTTTGTTCGGGCTTTCATTCTGCCTCGTACCGAAGCAAGAGCGGTAGCCATCACAGGAACGCGCAGCAACAGCAACACAGCTGTGATACCGGCATAAAGAAACCATCGTGCGGAGTCAGATCTAACAACCCACAACATGTGCAGCAGCACGATGATCACAATGGGGTAGATCAGCCGATGCAACGCTTTCCAGCGTTTCCCAAGACGACGCATGCTCCACTTGGAGGATGTCATTGCCAGGGCTGCCAAACCAGAGAAGCCCAACGCTCCTACGAGTATATAAGGCCGCTCTAGTAGCTCCCCGCCTAGGCGCGATAATTCACCCCCGAGCAGGAAGTAGAGATAGCTGGCTAGATGTAGGAGCCCATAGGTAAAACACCAGAGTCCAAGCTGACGGCGGACCGCCAGCCAGCCACCCCAACCTGTCAGCCGCTGCAGAGGCGTCATCGAAAGAGTCAACAGCAACAGCACCAGCGCACCCTGCCCCAGGTTATCAACCAGCACTTTCCCAGGATCCGGCCCGAGAGCGAACTGCCAGGCCAGATACAGCCAGTACAGCGGCACACTCAAAGCTGACACGAAGACGGCCAACCGCCACCAGCGGTAGCGCATCAGTAATCCTTACCCAGGTCCATCGAGCTGTATAAGCCGGCGACCTGCTCGGCATAGCCGTTGAACAGCAGCGTGTCTTGAACATTTGCGTTAAAAAGACTACCAGGCAGCCGACGCTCGCGGGCTTGTGACCAGCGAGGATGGGATACCTTGGGATTCACGTTCGCATAGAAGCCGTACTCCTCCGGCGCCATCGATTGCCAGGTCGTCGTCGGCTGTTCACGTACGAAACTGATGCGCACAATCGACTTGATGCTCTTGAATCCATATTTCCAAGGAACCACCAGCCGCAACGGCGCACCGTTCTGGTTAGGCAGCGTGTGGCCATACATACCGACGGCCAATAACGTCAGCGGATGCATGGCTTCATCCATTCGCAGGCCTTCAACATAGGGCCAGTCGATCAGCGCAAAACCGGAGCGAGTGCCGCGCATTTCCTCGGGCCGGTATGCCGTTTCGAAACGAATGAACTTGGCGGATGAATGCGGCTGGACTCTTTTCACAAGGTCTGCCAGGGGAAAGCCCAGCCAAGGAATGACCATCGACCAGGCCTCCACGCAGCGCAGTCGATAGATGCGCTCTTCCAGCTGAGCCTCCGAACACAAATCTTCGACTGAGTAACGCCCGGGCTGCTCAACCTCACCATCTATCAGCACAGTCCAAGGCTCCACCTTCAGCGCCGAAGCATGGCGCGCCGGATCGCTCTTGTTGGGGCCGAACTCGTAGAAGTTGTTGTACGACGTGGCATCCGCATAAGGCGTGATGGGTTCGCCCTCCGCTACGACAGCTTGCCAACGGGCGTTCGCAAGTTTGCCAGTGAACCAGGCCGGAGCGGGCTCAGCAGTGACGCCAGAATAGCGCTCAGCAGCATTCGCCAGAGAAGGCAGGCCGACCATAGCGCCGGAGAGCATGGCGCCACGGAGCACCTGACGGCGGCTCAGATAAGCCACCTCGGGCGTTACGTCAGACTCGCGGCATTCGCCGGAGGCGGGAAACTTGATGAGCATGGAGAAGCTCCGCGTATTGATCCCGATGGAGCAATACGCGGAGCCGGAGTCAAAATCAACCCTCGATGCGTTTGCGCCGACGCAGCTGCATCAGGTATTGCACAGGGCCGGAAACCGCATACGCAAGGAATATCAGCAGGAGAATGCGCGGCGGGTCACTGAACACGACGGCAAACACGAGCACGACTACCAGAATCGCGACGAACGGAACGCGCCCTTTCAGATCGAGGTCCTTGAAGCTGTAGTATTTGATGTTGCTGACCATGAGCAGACCCGCAGCAGCAACCATCAGCGCAAACAGCATGACCAGCACCAGCGGCAGATCGACGCCACGAATGCCGACCTCATCCAGCGCCCAAACGGCCCAAACCCAACCAGCGACCACACCCGCCGCAGCCGGACTTGCCAGGCCGATGAACCAACGCTTGTCCACCTTGCCGATCTGCGTATTGAAACGGGCCAGTCGCAGCGCTGCACAGGCGACATAGATGAAGGCAACCGTGAGACCGACGTTACCCAACTCGGACAATGCCCACTCATAAGCCAGCACCGCCGGCGCCAACCCGAAGGCCACCATATCCGAGAGCGAGTCGTACTCGGCACCGAAGGCGCTTTGCGTATTGGTCAGGCGAGCCACGCGCCCGTCCAGGCTATCGAGCACCATGGCAACGAAGACCGTCGCAGCGGCCACATAAAAGTTGCCGTTGATAGCCGTGATGATCGAAAAGAACCCTGCGAACAGGTTGGCAGTGGTGAACAGGTTCGGCAGCAGGTAAATGCCGCGGTGGCGTACCTTGCGGCCATCGGGTTCCTGGATTTCCTCGACATGCTCGTCGATCGGCAGAATGCTCTCTGGCTCGACTGGCTTGTTCGGCTCTTCGGGTTGTCCACTCATGCGCATTCACCTTCTACAACAGGTACGGATAGATTTCGACCAGGTCGATGGACCTGCGGTTCAGCCTGGCCAAACCCGCGATTTATACCAGAAGCCAGGCTGGCAGAACGAAAAAACGCGGCCGAAGCCGCGTTTTCGTGAGCAGGAGAACGATCAGTTCTTGCTCTTGTCCACGATCTTGTTGGCTGCGATCCAAGGCATCATGGCGCGCAGCTTCTCGCCGACTACTTCGATACCGTGCGCCGCGTTGTTGCGACGGTAGGCAGTCATGGACGGATAGTTGGCAGCGCCTTCGGTGATGAACATCTTGGCGTACTCACCGTCCTGAATGCGCTTCAGGGCATTACGCATGGCGGCGCGGGACTCGGCGTTAATGACTTCAGGACCGGTCACATACTCGCCATACTCGGCGTTGTTGGAGATCGAGTAGTTCATGTTGGCGATGCCGCCTTCGAACATCAGATCGACGATCAGCTTCAGTTCGTGCAGGCACTCGAAGTAGGCCATTTCCGGCGCGTAACCAGCTTCGACCAGGGTTTCGAAACCAGCCTTGACCAGCTCAACGCAACCGCCACACAGAACAGCCTGCTCGCCGAACAGATCGGTTTCGGTTTCGTCCTTGAAGGTGGTTTCGATGATGCCGGTACGGCCGCCGCCGACGCCGCAAGCGTAGGACAGAGCGACGTTACGGGCATTCCCGGAAGCGTCCTGGTAGATCGCGATCAGGTCGGGGATACCGCCGCCTTTGACGAACTCGGAGCGCACGGTGTGACCCGGAGCTTTGGGGGCGATCATGATGACGTCTAGATCACCGCGCGGTACAACCTGGTTGTAGTGGATCGAGAAGCCATGAGCGAAAGCCAGGGTCGCGCCCTGCTTCAGGTTCGGCTCGATCTCGTCCTTGTACAGACGGCCCTGGAATTCGTCAGGCGTGAGGATCATCACCAGATCGGCGGCAGCAACAGCGGCCGGCACATCACTGACTTTCAGACCATGGGCCTCGGCCTTGGCGATCGAGGACGAGCCCGGACGCAGACCAACAGTTACGTCAACGCCGGAATCCTTCAGGTTGCATGCATGCGCGTGCCCTTGGGAACCGTAACCGATGATGGCGACCTTCTTGCCCTGAATGATGGAGAGGTCGCAGTCTTTATCGTAAGAAACCTTCATGAATTACCCCTGTTGCCGGCCTCGTGGGCCATCGATAAAACGGTACTGACTGGAGAGGCGACACGCCCTACAGCCGTTAGATACTCAGTACTTTGTCACCGCGGGAAATCCCGGTGACACCGCTGCGCACAACTTCCAGGATCGAAGCAGTGCCCACGGCCTGAATGAAACTGTCCAGCTTGTCACTGGTTCCGGCGAGCTGAATCGTATAGACGCTGGTAGTCACGTCGACGATCTGCCCACGGAAGATATCGGTGGTGCGCTTGACCTCGGCACGCTGGGCGCCAGTGGCCTTGACCTTGATAAGCATCAGTTCACGCTCGATGTGAGCGCTCTCCGACAGGTCCACCAGCTTGACGACTTCAACCAGCTTGTTGAGGTTTTTGGTGATCTGCTCGATCACCTCCTCATGCCCTACCGTGGTCAGCGTCAGACGCGACAGGGTCGGGTCTTCGGTCGGGGCAACGGTGAGGCTTTCGATGTTGTAGTTGCGTTGCGAAAACAGGCCGACCACACGAGACAGCGCACCCGGTTCGTTTTCCATCAGCAGGGAGATGATGTGTCTCATGATCAGGTCCGCTCCGTCTTGCTCAGCCACATGTCGCGCATTGCACCGTCTTTGATCTGCATCGGATAGACGTGCTCGGCGGTATCGACAGCGATATCCAGGAAGACCAGGCGATCTTTCATGGCAAACGCCTCTTCCATCATCGGCTTGAGGTCCTTGAGGTCGGTGATGCGCATACCGACGTGACCATAAGCCTCGGCCAGCTTGACGAAGTCCGGCAGCGACTCCATGTAGGAGTGCGAGTAGCGACTGTTGTACACCATGTCCTGCCACTGGCGGACCATGCCCAGCGCACCGTTGTTGAGGTTGATGATCTTCACCGGCAGGTCGTACTGCAGGCAGGTGGAAAGCTCCTGAATGTTCATCTGGATGCTGCCTTCACCCGTCACCACAGCGACATCGGCCTCCGGGAAGTTCAGCTTCACGCCCATGGCTGCCGGCAGGCCGAAGCCCATGGTGCCGAGGCCGCCCGAGTTGAGCCAGCGGTTGGGCTTGTCGAACTTGTAGTACTGGCAGGCAAACATCTGATGCTGACCGACGTCCGACGCGACATAGGCCTCACCCTTGGTCACCTCGCAGAGCACCTCGATAGCTGCCTGCGGCTTGATGATCGAACCATCGCCCTCGTTGTAGGGGAACAGCCGGCCATTGCCGCGCCACTCGTCGATCTGCTTCCACCAGCTGGCTACGGTCTCGGCATTCGGCGCCTGGCCGATTTCCTTGACGATGGCGACCATCTCGGTGAGCACGCTGTCGACCGGACCGACGATCGGGATGTCAGCCTTGATGGTCTTGGAGATGGACGCCGGGTCGATATCGATATGGATGATCTTGGCGTTCGGGCAGAACTTGCTCGCACCGTTGATCACGCGGTCATCGAAGCGGGCACCGACCGCCAGGATCACATCGGAGTGATGCATCGCCAGGTTGGCGGTGTAACTGCCGTGCATGCCGAGCATGCCAACGAACTGGCGGTCGCTGCCCGGATAGCACCCCAGGCCCATCAGGGTGTTGGTCACCGGCAGGTTGAGCATCTTCGCCAGCTCGGTCAGCTGCGCCGAGGCCTTGCCCAGAATCACGCCGCCACCGGCGTAGATGATCGGCCGCTTGGCGCCCAGCAGCAGCTCTGCCGCCTTGCGAATCTGGCCCGAATGCCCGCGCACGGCCGGGCTGTACGAACGCAGCTTGGCCTTCTTCGGGTAGACGTATTCGAATTTCTCGGCCGGATTGGTCATATCCTTCGGGATATCGATGACAACCGGTCCAGGACGCCCGGACTCGGCAAGATAGAACGCCTTCTTCATCACTTCGGGGATTTCCGAAGGATGCTTGATCATGAAGCTGTGCTTCACGATGGGTCGGGAGATACCGATCATGTCGGTTTCCTGGAAGGCATCGGTGCCGACCATGGTGCTGGGCACCTGACCGGAGATGACCACCATTGGGATCGAGTCCATGAAAGCGGTGGCGATACCGGTGATGGCGTTGGTCGCCCCTGGTCCGGATGTCACCAGTACGACGCCAGCCTTGCCGGTCGCGCGCGCATAGCCATCGGCCATGTGCGTGGCGGCTTGCTCGTGACGAACCAGGATGTGTTCGATGGCCTTTTCCTTGAAAAGCGCATCGTAAATATGCAGAACGGCACCGCCCGGGTACCCGTAGATGTACTTAACGCCTTCGTCACGCAGGGAGCGGACGACCATTTCAGCGCCGGATAAGAGTTCCACGTTGTTCACCTCTGAAACGCCAGATAGCGATTCCAAGTCGGAGCCGCCAGAAATAGGTTTACTGCCAGCAGGGCATGAGCGACGGTGGTCGCCGACTACGTCAGCCACTGACTGAGCCAGTATTGGAAGAGACCCTGGTGTCGCGGGCTCTCCACCCAGCGCGAGGTAACGCGTTGCGGGTGATGCAGGTCGGCGCGGGTAGCACCTCATGTCTGTCTAGACTGAGCCGGTATCGCTTGCGGCGAGGCGACTCAGGACAGCAAGCTTCGAATTGTTCGGATTCGGCACCAGCAAGTCAAGCTCGCCGTTGTGTTTGAGCAACGTTGAGCTGTGACAGGGTGCAGAAGCGGCGCGCCGGCTTTTGGGTATAGTGATCACCAGTCTCCGATTCCAACGAAGGTAACAGCATGCGATTCAGGTTTCTTGCGGGCGGCTTGCTACTGGCGCTTTGCGGCAACGTCATGGCCGCCCAGGTCTACAAATGGGTGGACGCTCAAAAGGTTACGCATTTCGGTGCACAACCGCCTCAGGGCCAGCAGGTGGAAACCGTCAATACTGTAACGGCGCCTGCAAAACCGGCGGCGACACCACAATCCGTAGAGCAGGACGAGGCTGAAGCTGACCAGAGCAACATCGACCGCAAGGTGAAGCAGCAGGTCGCCGCGCAGGAGGCCGAACGCAAGCGTTACTGCGAAACCATGCGCACCAACTTGGCGCAACTGCAGAACAACCCGCGCGTGCGCGTCGAGGACAACGGTGAAACCCGGCGGCTAACCGAGGAGGAGCGGCAATCGCGAATCAACGAGACTCGCGACAAGATCGCCGAAAACTGCAACTGAGCAGAAGTCCACCAGCGGCGCCAGCCCCCGCCGCTGCCTAGGGCGACTCGATCAGCGCATCGAAGTCGCGCAACGCCTCGAGTAGCCCCGCCACTTTCGTCTCGCGGTAAGCCACCTCAGCCATCGCACAGATTCCGGAGGCTGCCGGCAGAGGCAAATCCGCCTCGACGATGGCTTTCATCCGCGGCAGGAATATCCACTGCAACCACTGTTCGAACCGCAGCGTATCCACGCAGAACGGCTCGACACTGGCCAACGCCTCCGGAGCCGGAGACTCAAGACTCCAAAGCCCCAGCCCCCGCAGTTCACGCTCGATCAACAGCAGCTGCTGCGCGACCGCAGGCAGGCGCTGATCCATCACAGGCTGACCTTGGCGCGCTCACGCGCCTGGGCGGCTCCCGCGCTATCCCCCTGACGCTCCCGCGATTGTGCGATCAGCTCCCAGAGGCTCGCTTGCAAGGCTGGGCGTCCACTTGCATAGCTTAGGGCGCGACGCGACAGCTGTTCGGCCTGAGTGGCATCTCCCTGGGCCAATCGAACCTGAGCGAGACGATAGAGTACTTGCGGCTCACGTGGCGCAATGCGCTGTGCGCGCTCGAGGCTGGAGGCCGCGCCGTTCAGGTCACCACCGCCCTGCTGTTGCTGAGCCGTGGTAAGCAGCGCGAGCACCGGGCCGTCGAGCTGCTCATCGGCAGCCAGGCCGCTTCCAGCACGAGGAATGCCGCTGGGCATGCTCGGCTGCGGAGCGCTGGCCGGCGCCGAGATCGACGGAGCCGGCTGCCAGGCGGGCTGGCTTGCACCGGTCGCGCCACTCGAGCCGGTAAAAGGCACATCGGGTGCTGCGAAGGTCTCAAGCGGTGCGGAGCTGCCTTGCGGCACCATCACTACCACACCCGAATCCTCCTGCTGCTGCCGCGGTGCCGCAACCGTCGCGGCGGGTGGCGCACGATAGCCCTGGCGAGCAGCCATCTCTTCGGATACCGGAGCGCCCGAATCCACCACAGGGATCGAGCGACGATCGACCGTGGCGCAGCCCTGGATCAGCACCACCGCCGTAACAACAGCCATCCACTGCTTGTTCACCAATTCAGACCTCTCCACAAGAAAAACACGAGATGCATTCAGGCCGGCAATTACTGCAGCCAGCCACGCACCCAATCCATGACTGATTCGGCCGGCGCCTGGATGCCGCAGCCAGGCCCGGGAGCCGGTTCGCTGCCGCGAATATAGGGCATCTGCACGGCATCGGGGCAGCGTTCGTCTGTACCCAGGCCGCTGCGTGCATCCACCCAGGCGTACGTTACGTTGTCCGGCACCGGCATCTGCAGAGGCAGCGGATCGGCCCGACGCATGAAGTCGGTCCAGACCTGCAAAGCGCCGGTCGCGCCGGTCAGTGACGTCTTGCCGTTGTCATCACGGCCCAGCCAGACCACCGCCAACAGATCCTGGCTGAAACCGGCGAACCAGCTGTCACGCGAATCATTGGTGGTCCCGGTCTTGCCCGCCAGATTGAGCGACCGCGGCAGGCGGTTGTAGGCTGATCGCCCCGTGCCCTCGCTCATCGCCCGCTGCATGGCGTACTGGGTCAGGTAGATCGCACCCGGATCGAAGCGCTGCTGAATCTGGAACGGATAACGCTTGAGCGGCTCGCCATCGGCCGTCAGCACACTGCGAATGCCGCGCAGCGGCGTGTTGAAACCGCCATTGGCCAGGGTCTGGTACATGTCGGCCACTTCGATCGGCCGCAAACCGCCCGCTCCAAGCAGCATCGACGGGTAAGCTGGCCACTTCGGCGAGGCGCCCAATCGCTCCAGGGTCTTCAGCACGTTCGGCACCCCCAGATCGAGGCCAAGTCGCGCGGTAGACAGATTGTAGGAATTGGCCAGCGCCTGATACAGGTAGACCGTTCCGTAGGCCTGACGCCCATAGTTCTGCGGCTTCCAGACCTGCCCATCGGCGCCCTTGACCGAGAACGGCTCATCTTCGAGCAGGCTCGTCAGCGTGTACTGGCTAGGCTTCTCCAAGGCGGCAAGATAAATCGCCGGTTTGATCAGCGAGCCGATCGGCCGCGAGGCGTCCAGCGCACGATTGAATCCGGCGAATCCCGGCTGGCGGCTACCCAGCAGGGCTTGAATTTCACCGGTCTCGGGATTGGTCACGATCATCGCGCCCTCGACACCTTCGGTGCTCTTGCCAAGCCGTTTGAGCGTTTCGCTCATCGCCTGCTCGGCTTTGAGCTGGAGGATCGGATCGAAACTGGTGAAGACGCGCAGGCCCTCTTCGGTGAGGTCCTCGTCCCGATAGTCCTCGCGCAACTGGCGCTTGACCAGGTCGAGAAAGGCCGGGTAGGAGCTGTCCGCCATGCTGCCGCGCTGGGTCACACCCAACGGCGCCTGCTTGGCCTTGGCCACATCGTCGGCGCTGACTACCTGTTGCTCGGCCAGCAAGTCGAGAACCAGATTGCGGCGCTCCAGCGCTCTTTCCGGATTGCGGCGCGGATTGTAGTAGGTCGGTCCTTTGACCATGCCAACCAGAAGTGCCACTTGCGGCAGTTTCAGTTCCGCCAGCGGCTGACCAAAGAAGTACTGGCTCGCCAGGCCAAAGCCATGCACGGCACGACGACCATCCTGACCAAGGAAAACCTCGTTCAGATAGGCCTCGAGAATCTCCTGCTTGTCGTAGTGCAGCTCCAGCAGCACTGCCATCATCGCCTCGGTGGCCTTGCGATTGAGGCTGCGCTCATTGGTCAGATAGAAGTTTTTCACCAGCTGCTGGGTCAGCGTACTGCCGCCCTGACGAACCTGGCCCGCAGTCAGGTTGACCCATACCGCACGCGCGATGGACTTGGGCGACACGCCGAAATGATTGAAGAACTCCCGATCTTCCACGGCGACCAGCGTCTCCACGAGGTAAGGCGGCACCTGATCCAGCTTGATCAGAATGCGGTCCTCGTTGTGCGCCGGATACAGCCCACCGATCAGCACCGGCTCCAGCCGCGCGACCGGCAGCGTGCCGCCATTGCCCGCGCTGAGGCCGGCAACGAAATCGCCGGAAAAGCGCACCCGCAGCCGTTGCGACTGCTCGGCACCTTCATAGAACTGGAAGCCGCGGGTATGCAACTCGATGTCATTACCAGCCACCGATGCGCCACCCGGACCACTCACTGCGCGCTCGCGGCGATAGCCCAGTGCGTCCAGCTCGGCGAGAAAGTCGTTCTTGTCCAGCTTCTGCCCGACGAACAGTTCCAGCGGCCGGGCGTAGACCTTGGCCGGAATCGTCCAGCGTTTGCCGGAGAATTTCTCCTGCACCACGGCATCGAGATAAATAGCGAAACCAGCCAGGATCACCAGGCCGACAATGGACAGTTTTACCGCCCAGCCCAACCAGGGGCGAGCGCCAGCGGAGCGGCGTCTGGAGCGTGTACGAGGGGAGCGAGGTTTAGTCATGGCGGCGCATTATACGCACTTTGCTGCAACGGACCGACGGCCTCTCAGCGGTTTGCAGCGCAACGCACAGCGGCCATAATGCCTGCGACTTTTCGACTGTGTGGACTGCTTCGCAGTGGACTCGCACGCCCCCGTTCAAGAACTTCAACAAGGAATGACCGTGAGCCAAGCACTGATCGCCGCCCTGCAGAATCCTGCCCTGTACCCGCACCCCACCGAGGGTTTTCGGGTCATCGAGACCCATATCTCCTGGGTAATCCTCACCGGCACGTACGCCTACAAGATCAAGAAGCCGGTGGACTTCGGCTTCCTCAACTTTACCGATGTCGCCTCGCGCAAGCATTTCTGCGAGGAGGAGCTGCGGCTCAATCAGCGCATGGCGCCGGACCTGTATCTGGAGGTCCTGCCCATCAGCGGCTCGCCAGACGCGCCCGAGCTAAATGGCGCTGGCGAACCGTTCGAGTACGCGCTGAAGATGCGTGAATTCCCGCAAACCCAGCTGCTGGCCGAACTGCAGGCGCGCGGGGAACTCACGGACGCGCACATCGATGCACTGGCCGAACAGATCGCCCGCTTTCACCAGAGCACCCCGCAGGTACCTGCCGGTCATGCGCTGAGCAGTGCCGACGCAATCGTTGCGCCGATGCGGCAGAACTTCGAGCAGATTCGCCCATTGCTCAGCGAGGCGGCGGACCTGCGCCAGCTGGACGCGCTCGAGGACTGGACGGAAACCAGCATCCAGCGTCTGCGCCCGCTGCTTGAGCAGCGCTGCCAGCAAGGGTTTGTCCGCGAGTGTCACGGCGATCTCCACCTGGGTAACGCCACGCTGATCGATGGCAATGTCGTCCTGTTCGACTGCATCGAATTCAATGAGCCGTTCCGCCTGATCGATATCGCCTCGGACGCTGCGTTTCTCGCCATGGACCTGGAGGATCGCGGCCTGAAATGCCAGGCGCGCCGCTTCCTCAACGGCTGGCTGGAGCACACCGGCGACTACGCGGCGCTGGCACTGCTGAATCTGTACAAGGCCTATCGCGCGCTGGTGCGCGCCAAGGTCAGCCTGTTCCGCCTGTACCAGGAGCAGGACGCCGTTCAGCGCAAGGTGATCGTGCGCCAGTACCGCAGCTATGCAAACCTGGCCGAGAGCTACAGCGCCATTCCCTCGCGCTTTCTCGCAATCACCCATGGTGTTTCAGCCGTGGGCAAAAGCCACGTCGCACTGCGCCTGGTCGAGGCTCTCGGCGCGATCCGTCTGCGCTCGGATGTTGAACGCAAGCGGCTGCACGGGGAGCAGCCTCAAGCACAGCAAGGCCAGCTCGATACAGGCATCTATAGCCAACAGGCCAGCGATGCGACCTATCAGCATCTGCACCAGCTCGCGACCACCGCGCTGCAGGCGGGTTTCTCGGTAGTGATCGACGCGGCGTACCTGAAACAGCAACAACGCCAGGACGCCTGGCAGGCGGCCGAAACCACCGGCGTGCCCTTCCTCATCCTCGACTGTCAGGCACCTGATGCGGTGATCGCCCAGTGGCTGGCGCAGCGTCAGACCGAAGGTGTTGATCCATCCGATGCGACGATGGAGGTGGTTCACGCGCAGCAAGCCAGCCGTGAAGCCCTGAGCGAAAGCGAGCGACTGCACAGCCGCCGGGTGGATACACAGGATGCTGGCAGCCTCGACGAGCTGGTCGCGAGCATACGTCAGCATCTGCCCGGCCTCTGACCGCCAGGCACCGCCGCCGGCAGAGCGCGGCGGTGCTTCTATACTCCGGTATCCAATCGCGGATATCCGATATGCCTACAAGCGAAATACGTTCCTCCGGGACGGCCAGCGAAAGCGTTCAGCTATTTTCCAGCCGCTCCGATGACTACGCGCGTTTCCGCCCGACCTACCCCGAGGCGCTGTTCGCCTGGCTGGCAGACCAATGCGCGACGACCGACATCGCCCTGGACCTCGCAGCAGGCAACGGGCAAGCCAGCTTTCCGCTGACACGCTACTTCCGTCGTGTCCTGGCGTGCGACGCCAGTGTCGAACAGCTGAACGCAGCGAATGACTGGCCGGACGTGCAACGCTTCGTCGCCGACGCCGAACACCTGCCCGTGCAAAGCGGACGGCTCGATCTGCTGGTGGTCGCCCAGGCATTGCACTGGTTCGCCACAGCGGATTTTTTCGCCCAGGCGCGGCTCGCGCTGAAGCCGCACGGTTTGTTCTGCGCGTGGTGCTACAGCCTGCTGGAGGTGACGCCCGCGGTGGATGCGCTCATCCAGAAGCTCTATGGCGAAACCCTGGCGGGCTACTGGCCTGCAGGCCGGGCCAGCGTAGATGCCGGTTATCGCGATATCCAAGCGCCTTTCGCACCCATCGAATGCCCAGCGTTTTCCCTGGAAGCACATTGGAAATTCGCCGACCTGGTTGGCTACCTGCGCACCTGGTCGGCAGTCAAACAATGGCAGAAGCAGCACGGGCAGGACCCGGTTGCGATGATCGAAGCCGCGCTGTCCTCGGCCTGGGGGCCACCTGATCGGCGGCGACCCGTGCGCTGGCCGCTACACTTCCTGACAGGCTTCCCCAACCGCTAGTACCGCAAGGATGCCGCCATGCACGACGAACTACTTTCGCTCCGCAATCTGGGCAAGACCTCGGTGCAGTGGTTGCACGCATCGGGCATCCATACGGCAGCCGATCTGCGAAGGCTCGGCGCGGTAAGTTCCTATCGCGCGGTAAAGTCGCGCGGCTTTGGTGCCTCCAAGGTGTTGCTGTATGCCATCGAAGGCGCCTTGCGCGACGTGCCGTGGCAACAATTGCCCGCGCCGCTGAAGGAACAACTCAACCGAAGTCTGTCCGACGAACGCGACAACTAGAGCTGGCTCACATCCTCTGCTCGGCGAGATTTACTCGATCACGTCACAAGCCCTATTGTGCGCCGACGTGACCCTGCCAATCGCCTGCCCGTTCGTTCAAGGATTACCGATATGTATTTACTCGGGGAGCAACCGGCGTACGCCGATCGCCTGATCAACCGTCTGCAAACAATCCCCTCACAGCTGCTGGAAGGCTTGCAGCCGTCGGGCCCAAATCTTGAACTCAAGCACACCGACGATCTTTGCGCCGAGCTGCCGGCACAGCAACTATTCATCATCGAAACGGGACTGCTGCATGCTCAGATCGACGGCAAGGCACTGTTCTATCTCCAGGAGGGCGATCTGGTCGGCTTGCGCCAGTCCGGAGACCTGCCCGAGTGCCGCTATTGCACTGACGAGCCGATCAGCCTGATCCCCTACTCGCGCAACGCCGCGTTTCAGCATATCCATGCTGACGCACATCGCCAGGAGCTGTTCACCCAGTATCTGATCGGCCATACCGCGCTACTCGGCGACGCTCTGGCGCGACTCAAGCAACCGGAGATCCGGCCGTCCACCGGCTTCAAGCATTTTGCTGTGGGCGAAGAACTGATTCGCCAGGGCGACGAGGCGGACAACGTATTCATCATCATCGAGGGTCATGCCGACGCGATCGTCGACGGACAGAAGGTCGGCGACGTACAGAAGGACGAGATCTTCGGCGCCATGGCGGTGTTCACCCGCGAGCGGCGTAGCGCAACGGTGGTGGCCAGCGAGCCTTGCACGGTCATGGTCATTCCGAAGGAGCAGTTTCTCGGCCTGACGCAAAGCAATCCCCGCATCGCGCACAGCCTCATCGAGAGCATGGCGCGGCGCATCGACCTGCTGAACAAGGAAGTCACCCACCTTCGTGTCAACGTTGCCGTCTGATGCTGACCGCAGCGCGCACAATTTTTTTACGAAAGCCTGTTGACGCAGAAATGAGAATTGTTATTATTATCGCAACTGATCGCGAGGTCAGCCGATAGCTGAAGGCTCAGGCAGTCGATCCTTCAGGTTATCTCCTCATCAGGCTAATCACGGTTTTGACCCGGCTCTGCCGGGTCTTTTTTTGCCTGCATAAAAGCGAGCCGCTTCACCTGCCCGACTGGCGCAACTGTGCGCAGTGATCCTGCTCCGGTTGCGCCGGTGTATACCAGACATAATCGGCTTGTGCGGCGGACACAGCCTCGCCCACTTCAGCAAGCATCAGCACACCCACCGGCTCCCCTGACAGATCCTCGATATGCAGCGGCACACCCAGATCACGCCGCACATGAAACGCGCCAGCGAACAGCATTGCAGGCTTCGGTGCAGCGATCATCCGCTCCGCCATGCGCCGATCACGCTGCTGCTGCACCGCCAGCATCGCCGGCAGCTGGGTCGCGGGCAGCATCCCGCAGTGGGAGACTTCGATCTGCGCCAGTAACGCATCACGGATCGCATCGGTGGCGGACGCGCGCCCAGAGAGTGCCGGTGCAGCGCGGTAGATCGACATGATCTCCTCGCGCCCCAGGTTGGCATGCAACAGCGGATAAGGTTGGTCGAGTGCATAACGGACCAGCGGCCCGTACAGCTCCCAGTCCCACCCCTTCTGCCAGCCGAGCGCCTGTGGCAGATCGTCTTCCGCACGACCCTCCGCCAAATCCCCGCGCACCGTATCGACTCGTGCCTGCTGCCCGGGCTCGAGCATCTCCAGCAACAGGCTGCCTTGCGGACGCGCCTGCGCAAGCGCCTGCAACAGCCAGAGCTGCAGGGCGTGATGATCCGGATTGTCGTGGCGCTCGCCGATCAGTAGACCTTCGTGTGTCTGCAGTCTCGCCACGAGCTGGGCGGGCGTTACTGCTATGCCGCGACGGAGATCGACGATCACGCCAAGGTCGGGATGATCGCGGCCGTCGGGGCTTTGCCATTCGGGCAGTGGCGGCAATGCCTGGCAACCCGCAAGCAATCCCAATATCAGCAACAGAGCAATGCGCACGGCGCACCTCCTCAACGGGCGATGATCAGCGGATGACCGCGTTCGGGATGGCGCTGCACCAGCACGTCCAGGCCGAACACCGCTTCCAGCGGTTTGGCGCGCAACACTTCGTCGACCACGCCCTCCGCATGGGGACGGCCGTCCTTGAGCAGCAGAATCCGATCACAGTAGCGCGCCGCCAGGTTCAGGTCATGCAGAATGACCATAGCCGCCCCCCCCTGCGCAGCGAAGCCTCTGACCGTCTGGAGAATGCTGTGTTGATGCGCCGGGTCGAGCATCGAGGTGGGCTCGTCGAGCAGCAACACGCGCCCCGGCCCGCCCGGCCACAGTTGCGCCAGCACTCGGGCAAGATGGACCCGCTGGCGCTCACCGCCCGATAATTTGAGGTAGCTGCGTGCGGCCAGATGCTGTGCGTCCGCGGCAGCAAGCGCCGCTTCGACAATGGCAGTATCGGCCCGACGTCCGGTGCGGTGAGGCATACGCCCCATGGCCACCACGTCCGCGACGCGGAAGGCGAAATTGAGCGTCGAGCTCTGCGGCAACACCGCCAGACAGCGCGCGCGCTCCAGGTCCGGCCAGTCAGCGAGTGCCCGACCCTGCAGCACGACATGACCCGCGGATGGCACGAGCTCACCGGACAGCGCCGCGAGCAACGTACTCTTGCCAGCACCATTCGGCCCGAGCACACCGAACACCTGCCCTGGCCGCAGCTGCAGCGATACTCCCTGCAAGGCGGTGATCGCGCCACGCCGTATCGTAAGATCATTGCCAGCCAGCATCAGACGCGCTCACGCAGCAGTAGATAAAGGAAGAACGGCGCACCGAGCAGTGCCGTGACGATGCCGATCGGCAGCTCGGCAGGCGCAATCACCAGTCGAGCGGCGACATCGGCAAGCAGTAGCAGGCTGGCGCCGGCAAGCGCCGATGCCGGCAACAGCAGCCGATGATCGGGCCCGACCAGCAGGCGCATCAGATGCGGCACGACCAACCCGACAAAGCCAATCAAACCGGCCGCCGCGACCGCTGCACCGACTCCCAGCGCGGTGCAGACGACCAGCTCGCGCTTGATGCGCTCGACATCGAAGCCCAGATGGCGCGCTTCCGACTCACCCAGCAGCAGCGCATTCAACGCCTTCGCCCGCTGCGGCAGCCAGAACGCCACAGCGATCGTGATCAGCAGCAGCGGCCATAACCGCGCGTAGCTGGCGCCATTCAGGCTGCCCAGGTTCCAGAAGGTCAGCGAGCGCAACGTCCGGTCGTCGGCCAGATACGTGAACAGTCCGACCACCGCACCCGCGAGGGCCGTGAGTGCGATACCGGAAAGCAACATGGTGGCGACATGAGTCTGGCCATCGCGCCGCCCCAGGCGATAGACCAGCAGCGTAACGCCGAGCCCGCCGATGAAGGCGAACGCCGACAACAGGTAGGGCTCCCAGATCAGCGGCAATGCCGGGACGAATGTGGCTCCGACGATCGCAACTGCGGCCCCCAGAGCTGCGCCGCTGGACACCCCGACCAGCCCCGGATCGGCCAGCGGATTGCGAAACAGGCCCTGCATCGCCACCCCACAAAGGGCGAGCACCGCGCCGGCAGCACAACCCAGCAGCGTCCGCGGCAGGCGAATCTGCGCAAGGACCAGCTCCGCCTGCTCCAGCCCGGCCCTTTCGATTGGCGCGCCAAGCAGCCTGAACGCAGCCGCCAGACTATCGCCCAGCGCCAGGTTCAGCGGCCCCAGGGCCAGCGATAGCCAGATTGCGATCAATAGCAACAGAGCGAGTACGACAAACAGCAAGCGCGCAGAAACCAGACTACCCATCGGAGTGCTTCGCCAAGCGGTATGAGCGGCGAAGGATAAGAGCGTGCTGCGAGCGCCGCCAGCCCGGAGAAGGCGATCAGGCTGCACATGACAGCTAGCTGGGCGATAATCGCCGCCTCAGGGGGAGGACATGATGATCCGATTGTGCGCGACATCCGAACTGCTTGAAGGACAGAGTCGCGGCTTCACTGTCGGCGACCTGAAGGTGATCGCGGTTCGCAGGGATGGCCAGCCGTACCTGTACGAGAATCGCTGCCCCCACCGCGGCGTGCCCCTGGAATGGCAACCGCACCAATTTCTCGACGACAGTGGCAGCCTGCTGCAATGCGCGACCCATGGCGCACTGTTTCTCATCGAATCCGGCGAGTGCGTGGCCGGGCCCTGTGCCGGACAGGCGCTACGCCAGCTGGATGTCGCCGAACAGGCGGGGAGCATCTGGTTGCAAACTGATCGGCAGAGCGACAGTTGAACGCGGGCGCCGAGACCCGCGCTTGGTTATCATGCCGCCACAGCTTTACCGTGAGATCGCCATGCTTCGCCTGCTGAGTCTGCTGCTCCTGCTCTTTGTGTTACCCGCCAACGCCGGCCTGTTCGACAGCAAGCCCAGCGCAACCCTCGGCGGCGCACTGAACAACAGTGGCGACTTCCTGCCGGTGCGCGAAGCCTTCCGGCTGAGCCTGGTCGAAGCAACCCCTGAACGGGTCACGCTGCGCTTCGTAGCCGCGGACGGTTACTACCTCTACCGGCACCGCTTTGCCTTCCAGACCAGCGAACCGAACGTCACGCTTGGCGAGGCGAAGCTGCCCGATGGCGTACCCAAGGTCGACGACTATTTCGGCGAGATCGAAGCCTATTACGGCATCGTCGATATCGACGTACCAGTCACCAACCCGGACAACCGCCCTTTCGTTCTGCAGGTGTCCTATCAGGGTTGCGCCGACAAGGGGCTGTGCTACCCGCCGGAAACCGAGTCGCTGCCGATTGGCGACGGGGCCGCATCAGCGACCACTGGCATCGGCAGTCAGACCAGCCAGCGTGACCTTTCCTGGAAGTCGATCGCCCTGTTCTTTCTCGCCGGGCTGGGACTGACCTTCACGCCCTGCGTCCTGCCAATGCTGCCAATTCTCACCGGCGTCGTGCTGCGTGATCAGCCGGGTGGCATGCGCAGCTTCCTGCTGTCGCTGGCCTACGTACTGCCCATGGCCGGCGGCTTCGCCCTGCTTGGCGCACTGATGGGGGTGTTCGGGGCAGAGCTGAATCTGCAAGCGCGCCTGCAATCACCCTGGGTTCTGGTCCCGTTTGCGCTGTTCTTCGTCGCGTTTGCTCTGGCGATGTTCGGCCTGTTCGAGCTGCGCCTGCCGCAGGCGCTCGCCAGCCGGCTCGACCGTCTCGCCGGCAATGCACGGGGTGGCTCGTTCACCGGCGCCGCCTTGCTTGGCGCGGTATCGAGCCTGCTGGTATCGCCCTGCGTCTCAGCGCCACTGGCCGGCGCACTGCTGTACATCAGCGCCAGTGGTGATGCGCTGGGCGGAGGCTTGAAGCTGTTCGCCCTGGGGCTGGGGATGGGCGCGCCACTGGTGCTGTTCGCCACCGGCGGCGGTGCCCTGCTGCCCAAGAGCGGCCCCTGGATGATCAGCGTGCGCAACGTATTCGGTGTGCTCCTGTTAGCAGTCGCCGTCTGGATGCTCGAACGCGTACTGCCTGGTCCGCTGGCGCTAGCTTTGTGGGGTCTGCTGGCCGCCGGCAGCGCGGTCTTTCTCGGCACGCTTGAGCTCACCAGCAAGACACCACGGCAAAAGCTCGCCCAACTAGCCGGCCTGGTACTGCTGGTCTATGCGCTGGCGGCCTGGGTCGGCGCATTGCAGGGTGGCTCGGACCCGCTTCGCCCGCTACCGCATGCCATTGGCGGGGCAGCGCCAAGCAGCGCGGCCAGCGAAGGCTGGCACACGATCTCCACGCCGGCCGAACTCGATTCACAGCTGGCCGCAGCCCGCGCCGCCGGCCAACCACTGATGCTGGACTGGTATGCCGACTGGTGCATCAGCTGCAAGGTGATCGAACGCGAAGTCTTCGCCAATGCCAAGGTAGCACCGCGCCTGGCCGACTATCGTCTAATCCGCTTCGATATCACCGAAAGCAACGCAGCCCAACGCAGCTTGCTGGACCGTTACAAGCTGTTCGGCCCCCCCGCCATCCTGTTCTTCGATCGCAGCGGTAACGAGATGGCCGATGTCCGCGTAGTCGGCGAAATAGACGCCTCCGGCTTCGCCGAGCGGCTGGATCGGGCCGCCGCGGGACTCTAGTCAGCAGACGAAGCTGCCCCCGCCTCGCCCGCGGCAAGCCAAGCGCTCATTTCCGGATGGAATGATTGCGGCAATCTTCAGACATAATGCGGGCATTTCCCTCGATTGAGACATGACTGGACAGTCAGCCCTCGCTTGGGGCATAGTTTTTCCCCTTCGCGACCCAGCCGCCATTGGCCGGCCAGCGCATCCAGAAAAACAAGGAACATCAATGGCCACGCTTCTGGTCCTCCACGGGCCGAATCTGAATCTGCTCGGCACCCGCGAACCAGGCGTCTACGGCGCAGTGACGCTGGCGCAGATCAACCAGAATCTCGAACAGCTTGCCCGTGATCGCGGACACCACCTGCTGCATCTGCAATCCAACGCCGAGTACGAGCTGATCGAGCGCATCCACGCCGCTCGCAGTGAAGGTGTCGACTTCATCCTGATCAATCCCGCGGCATTCACGCATACCAGCGTCGCATTACGTGACGCGTTGCTGGCCGTGAGCATCCCATTCATCGAAGTGCACCTGTCCAATGTGCACAAGCGTGAACCTTTCCGCCATCACTCCTACTTTTCCGATATCGCGGTGGGTGTGATCTGCGGCCTTGGCGCCAGCGGCTACCGGCTGGCCTTGGAGGCCGCCCTGGAACAACTCGCTGCTTCCTGAGGGACCCGCACGCACGGCGTCGTGTCTTGAAGAAGCGAGCAGCAATGCCCTTTGAACTTACCTCGGAGTCAATGCTTCATGGATATTCGCAAAGTCAAAAAGCTGATCGAACTGCTGGAAGAGTCCGGTATCGACGAACTGGAAATCCACGAGGGTGAAGAGTCGGTACGCATCAGCCGCCACAGCAAGCAGGTCGCGATGCAGCAGCCCATCTACGCCCAGGCTCCGGCCGCACCAGCTCCCGCTCCGGTAGCGGCTGCCGCCCCGGCCGCTGACGCTGCTCCGGCTGCGCCCAAGCTGAACGGCAACGTGGTCCGCTCGCCGATGGTCGGCACCTTCTACCGTGCATCCTCGCCGGAATCCAAGGCATTCGTCGAAGTCGGTCAGAGCGTGAAGAAGGGCGACATCCTCTGCATCGTCGAAGCCATGAAGATGATGAACCACATCGAGGCCGAGATCAGCGGCACCATCGAATCCATCCTGGTGGAGAATGGTCAGCCGGTCGAATACGACCAGCCGCTGTTCACCATCGTTTGAACCGCGGAGAGCCAGCGATGTTGGAAAAAGTACTGATCGCCAACCGCGGCGAGATCGCCCTTCGAGTTCTGCGCGCATGCAAGGAACTGGGCATCAAGACCGTGGCGGTGCACTCCACTGCCGACCGTGACCTGATGCACGTGTCGCTGGCCGACGAGTCCGTCTGCATCGGCCCGGCCGCCTCTGCCAAGTCCTACCTGAGCATCCCGGCGTTGATCGCCGCTGCCGAAGTTACCGGCGCCGACGGCATCCATCCCGGCTACGGCTTCCTCGCCGAGAACGCCGACTTCGCCGAACAGGTGGAGAAGTCCGGGTTTACCTTCATCGGCCCAACCGCCGACGTCATTCGCCTGATGGGCGACAAGGTATCGGCCAAGGACGCGATGAAGCAGGCCGGCGTGCCGACCGTTCCGGGCTCTGACGGCCCACTGCCGGAAGACGAGAAGGAAGCGCTGCGCATCGCCCGTGAAGTGGGCTACCCGGTGATCATCAAGGCCGCCGGTGGCGGTGGTGGTCGCGGCATGCGCGTGGTGCACAAGGAAGAGGATCTGATCGCCTCGGCCAAGCTGACCCGCAACGAAGCCGGCGCAGCCTTCGGCAACCCGATGGTCTACCTCGAGAAATTCCTCACCAACCCACGCCACGTGGAAATCCAGGTGCTGGCCGACGGCCAGGGCAACGCCATCCACCTTGGCGACCGCGACTGCTCGCTGCAGCGCCGTCACCAGAAGGTGATCGAGGAAGCCCCAGCCCCGCTGATCGATGAAGAAGCCCGCCGCAAGGTCCAGGCCCGCTGCGTCAAGGCGTGCATCGACATCGGCTACCGCGGCGCCGGCACGTTCGAGTTTCTCTATGAAGACGGCAACTTCTACTTCATCGAGATGAACACGCGCGTTCAGGTCGAACATCCGGTTACCGAGATGGTCACCGGCATCGACATCGTCAAGGAGATGCTGCTGATCGGTGGCGGCCAGAAGCTGTCGATCAAGCAGGAAGATGTGGTCATCCGCGGCCATGCCGTGGAGTGCCGCATCAATGCCGAAGATCCGCGCACCTTCATGCCCAGCCCGGGCAAGGTGAAGCACTTCCACGCGCCAGGCGGCAACGGTGTGCGCGTCGACTCGCACCTGTACGACGGCTACTCGGTTCCACCGCACTACGACTCGCTGATCGGCAAGCTGATCACCTTCGGTGCCAACCGTGACGAAGCCATGGGCCGCATGCGCAACGCACTGGACGAGCTGATCGTCGACGGCATCAAGACCAACGCCCCGCTGCACCGCGATCTGGTGCGCGATCCCGGCTTCTGCAAGGGCGGCGTGAACATCCATTACCTGGAGAAGAAACTGGGTATGGACAAGCACTGAGCCCCGCTCGGCGCTGTACTACAGAGGCTGCCTTCGGGCGGCCTCTGTCGTTTCTGCGGCTCGGCACCAAACCGCCCACGCTGGCCGCAACACGCCGCCTCCAGTAAGCTTGCCGGCCTTTACCGCGACCCCACTCGAGAGGCTTCCATGTCCTGGCTGCAGATCCGACTCGCCATCACCCCCGATCAGGCCGAAGCCCTGGAAGACCAGCTGCTGGACGTGGGCGCGGTTTCCGTGACCTTCATGGACGCCGAAGATCAGCCGATCTTCGAGCCGGATCTCAACACCACGCCGCTGTGGTCGCATACGCACCTGCTGGCACTGTTCGAAGCCGATACCGATCCGGACGCCTTGCTTGCCCATCTGCGACTGCTGCGTGGCGGTGAGCTACCCGAGCATCAGATCGAGGTGATCGAGGATCAGGATTGGGAGCGCAGCTGGATGGACAACTTCCAGCCGATGCGCTTCGGTCGCCGCCTGTGGATCGTCCCTAGCTGGCACGCGGCACCCGAGCCTGACGCCGTCAACCTGCTGCTGGACCCCGGACTGGCCTTTGGCACCGGCACCCATCCCACCACGGCGCTGTGTCTCGAATGGCTGGATGCGCAGTCCTTGCAGGGGCAGTCGTTGCTGGATTTCGGCTGCGGCTCGGGGATTCTGGCAATTGCCGGCCTGCTGCTGGGCGCCGAGCACGCCGTCGGCACCGACATCGACGTGCAGGCATTGGAAGCCTCGCGCGACAACGCCATGCGCAATGGCATTGCCGATGAACGTTTCGCACTGTATCTACCCGAGCAGCTGCCGGAAGAGCCCGCCGATGTAGTGGTCGCCAACATCCTTGCCGGGCCCCTCGTCTCGCTCGCACCGCGCATCACTGCTCTGGCCAAGCCTGGCGGCCGTCTGGCGCTGTCCGGCATCCTGGCCGAGCAAGCGGAAGACGTCCGCGCGGCTTACAGAGAGGCGTTCGAGCTCGACCCAACCGCTGAAAAGGACGGCTGGGTACGTATCAGTGGCGTTCGCCGTGACTGAGGCAGCTTGAGACTCCGCCCGCACCCCCGCATGCCAGCCGCCGCGACCCACTGCCGCTCTGCGCCTGGCTTACGCTAGACTAGCCGGCACATTCGCGCGGAAACACGCATGACCAGCTTCATCACCCAGTGCCCCAACTGCAGCACCCGCTTTCGTGTCGGCCGCAGCCAACTGCGCGCAGCCCATGGCGCAGTGCGTTGCGGCGCCTGCCTGGAAGTCTTCAACGCAGCTCACCGTCTGCTGCGCGATGAACTGAATCCAACCCAGCCGCTGAGCGCCCCTGAGGCCACGCAGGCCACGCCTCAGACGGCCGGAGTCGCCGGTACCGCCGAGCCAGCCGCAACCACAAGATCCGATGAAACCCTGTGGATCCATGACGACCTGGACCTCGACAGCCTCGATCTGGACGAGGAGCTGGCCAAGCTGGAGCAACAGGAGCGCGAGCTCGCACGCGACCTGCTCAGCCTGGAATCTGAACGTCAAATCTCATCGGAGCCGATTGTCCGTAACGCGAATGCCGCCTCCGAGCACGATGAAAGCTGGGCAGAGATCCTGCTGAACGCCGAACGCGGCGCCGGACCGTCAATGGACAGTTCGCCCGAGGAGGCGATTCACTTCACTCCGGTGACGGCTGAATCGCCACAACCACCAAGCCCGTTGGCGATAAACTCCGCGCCGCTCGCGACGGCCAAGGCCCAACAGATCCGTAGCGAGCGCATTGAGCCAGCGCTTGCCGCTTCGACTGCCCCCGATAACGAGAATGATGCAGCCAGCTCAACCGCACCGCGTCGAGAGCCGGACCTGCGTGGCGAGCCGCTATTCGAACTCGACGACGAGCCCTTGCAACTGGATTGGCAGGAACGCAGGAAGCCCTGGGGACGCTGGCTGGGCTGGGGTGCACTGAACCTCCTCGCAGTGCTTGCCCTGGGCGCACAGTATGTCGCCTACAACTACGAAGAGCTGTCGCGACAGCACCAGTACCGCGCCTGGTTCGAGCGTATCTGCCCGACGCTGGGCTGCGAACTGCCTGCGCTGGTCGATATCGACCAGATCAAGAGCAGTAACCTGGTGGTACGCAGCCATCCGGAGTTCACCGGCGCGCTGGTGGTGGATGCGATCCTCTACAACCGAGCCCCTTTCGCGCAACCGTTCCCGCTGCTGGAGATCCGCTTCGCCGACCTGAACGGCAAACTGCTGGCCAGCCGCAGTTTCAAGCCCAGCGAATACCTTTCTGGTGAGCTCGCAGGGCGTTCGCAAATGCCGCCGCAGGTGCCCATCCACATCGCCCTGGATATCCTCGACCCCGGCGCCAAGGCCGTTAATTACAGCCTGAGCTTCCATTCGCCGGAATAGCGACTCGACCCTTTCCGCTCCGCCCTGAGCGCATCAACGCCCTACAACTGTCATATCCAAACTCCCGGCGATAAGGCGACCGCTGTTCAGAATTTGTTCAAAACAGCCTTTAACCCGTCATGCGTAGCGGGTATTATGCCCACCCTTTTTTGCAGTCCCGATCGACCTAACAAGCAGGCCCCAAGCAGGGAATCTTCATGTCAGCGGTACGTATCGGCCCCTACACCTTGACCAATCCGTTGATCCTCGCGCCCATGGCCGGCGTGACCGATCAGCCGTTCCGCCAGTTGTGCCGCCGCTTCGGCGCGGCCCTGGTGGTCTCGGAAATGCTCACCAGCGACATGCGCTTGTGGAACAGCCGCAAATCGCGCCTGCGCATGCCCCATGCGGACGAACCCGAACCGCGCTCGGTGCAGATTGCCGGTGGCGATCCGCAGATGCTGGCAGATGCCGCACGGCGCAACGTCGAGCTAGGGGCGCAGATCATCGACATCAACATGGGTTGCCCGGCGAAAAAGGTCTGCAACAAGGCGGCCGGCTCGGCACTGATGCGTGATGAGCGACTGGTTGGGGAGATCCTCGACGCCGTCGTGGGCGCGGTAGACGTTCCGGTGACACTGAAGATTCGCACCGGCTGGGATCGGCAGAACAAGAACGGCCTGAGCGTCGCGCGTATTGCCGAGCAGGCAGGCATTGCAGCACTTGCCGTTCATGGCCGGACCCGCGCCGACCTGTACACCGGCGAGGCCGAGTACGACACCATCGCCGCCATCAAGCAGGCGGTTTCGATCCCGGTGTTCGCCAATGGTGATATCGACTCGCCGCGAAAGGCCGCACGGGTTCTGCGGGCGACCGGCGTGGACGGCCTGCTGATCGGACGTGCGGCGCAGGGTCGCCCGTGGATCTTTCGCGAAGTGGAGCATTATCTGCGCACCGGCGAGCTGCTGGCAGCGCCGACGCTGGAAGAGATCGAAGACACCTTGCTGGAGCATGTGCAGGCGCTGCATGAATTCTATGGCGAGGTGATGGGAGTCCGTATCGCCCGCAAGCACGTGGGTTGGTATCTCGCAACACTACCGGGCGCGCGGGACTTCCGTGCCCGTTTCAATCATCTGGAAGACAGGGATGCACAGGGCTTCAGCATTCGGCAGTTCTTTGCCGAACAACGCTCAGGGCCTGGCTCGGTGGATGGAACAGAGGTGGCCGCATGACGCTGTTGAATGAAACATTGGTAAGTGGAACAACATCCGTGAGTGACAACGTGAACCTCAAGCAGCACCTGAACACGCCGAGCGAAGCGGGGCAGACGCTGCGAGGCAGCGTCGAGAAAGCGCTGCACAACTATTTCGCCCGCCTCGAAGGTGCCGACGTCACGGACGTTTACAACCTCGTACTCTCCGAAGTGGAAGCGCCGCTGCTGGAAACCGTGATGCACTACGTCAAGGGCAACCAGACCAAGGCTTCCGAACTGCTGGGCCTGAACCGCGGCACCCTGCGCAAGAAACTCAAACAGTACGACCTGCTCTGACGCGACAGCTGGCGGGCGCGGCTGTCCGCACCTGCCTGCTTCGCGGACTCAAGCCTGTAGCCTCTAGGAAACGTCAATGACCGACCAAACCACCCGCCTCCCCGTGCGCCGCGCGCTGATCAGCGTGTCCGACAAGACCGGCGTCGTCGATTTCGCCCGCGAACTCGAAGCCCTCGGGGTCGAGATCCTCTCCACCGGCGGCACCTTCAAGCTGTTGCGTGACAACGGCATCGCTGCCGTCGAAGTGGCCGATTACACCGGCTTCCCGGAGATGATGGACGGACGGGTGAAGACCCTGCATCCGAAGATCCACGGCGGCATCCTTGGCCGCCGCGACCTGGATGGCGCGGTGATGGCCGAGCATGGCATCGCGCCGATCGACCTGGTGGCGGTCAACCTCTATCCGTTCGCCGCCACCGTGGCCAAGTCCGGCTGCACCCTGCCGGACGCCATCGAGAACATCGACATCGGCGGCCCGACCATGGTCCGCAGCGCGGCGAAGAACCACAAGGACGTCGCCATCGTGGTCAATGCCGAAGACTATACGGCAGTGATCGACAACCTGAAGAACGGCGGGCTGACCTACGCCCAGCGCTTCGACCTGGCGCTCAAGGCATTCGAACACACAGCCGGCTACGACGGCATGATCGCCAACTACCTCGGCGGCATCGACCAGAGCACCGAGCAGCTCAGCACCGAAAATCGCAGCCTGTTCCCGCGCACCTACAACATGCAGTTCATCAAGGCGCAGGACATGCGCTACGGCGAGAACCCGCATCAGCAGGCCGCCTTTTACGTCGAGAAGCCGGACGAAGCCTGCGTCGCCACCGCCAGGCAGCTGCAGGGCAAGGAGCTGTCGTTCAACAACGTGGCCGACACCGACGCCGCGCTGGAGTGCGTGAAGAGTTTCACCAAGCCTGCCTGCGTGATCGTCAAGCATGCCAACCCCTGCGGCGTCGCCGTGGTACCGGAAGACGAAGGCGGCATCCGCAAGGCCTACGACCTGGCCTACGCCACCGACAGCGAGTCGTCGTTCGGCGGCATCATCGCCTTCAACCGCGAACTGGACGGCGAAACCGCCCAGGCCATCGTCGAGCGCCAGTTCGTCGAGGTAATCATCGCGCCCAAGGTTTCCCAAGCCGCCCGTGACGTGGTGGCCAGCAAGGCCAACGTGCGCCTGCTCGAATGCGGCGAGTGGCCGGCCGAACGCAGCCCGGGCTGGGACTACAAGCGCGTCAACGGCGGCCTGCTGATCCAGAGCCGCGACATCGGCATGATCACCGAAGCAGACCTGAAGATCGTCACCCAGCGCGCGCCGACCGAGCAGGAGATCCATGACCTGATCTTCGCCTGGAAAGTGGCCAAGTTCGTCAAGTCCAACGCCATCGTCTACGCCAAGAACCGCCAGACCGTCGGCGTTGGTGCCGGCCAGATGAGCCGCGTCAACTCCGCGCGCATCGCCGCGATCAAGGCCGAACATGCCGGCCTGCCGGTTCCGGGTGCGGTGATGGCCTCGGACGCGTTCTTCCCGTTCCGCGATGGCATCGACAATGCGGCCAAGGCCGGTATCACTGCGGTGATCCAGCCGGGTGGCTCGATGCGCGACAACGAAGTGATCGCTGCGGCTGATGAAGCCGGCATTGCCATGGTGTTTACCGGCATGCGCCACTTCCGCCACTAAATCGGCCGCATTCGGACAGGCATCTGCGGCGTTGCCCGACTCTTCCCCCATGCTCATTGCCAGAAGGCAACTCCGCTGGGTGAAGAATCGGGCGCCTTGCATCTACCAGCCCGATCACGACCTCAGAATTCGTAGGGTGGATAACGCTTCGCTTATCCACCAAGCGGGCGACCGGCCCGCCTCCATTGGGAGAGAGAAATGAATGTACTAATCATCGGCAGCGGCGGCCGCGAGCACGCCCTGGCCTGGAAGGTCGCGCAGGACCCACGCGTCGCAAAGGTCTTCGTCGCCCCGGGCAATGCCGGCACCGCCACTGAAGCCAAGTGCGAAAATGTCGCCATCGACGTGCTGGCCATCGAGCAACTGGCGGACTTTGCCGCCGCCAACGTGCAGCTGACGATTGTTGGTCCGGAAGCGCCGCTGGTAAAGGGTGTCGTCGACCTGTTCCGTTCGCGCGGCTTGGACATCTTCGGTCCCACCGCCGCCGCAGCGCAGCTGGAAGGTTCGAAGGCATTCACCAAGGACTTTCTGGCTCGCCACGCGATCCCGACCGCCGACTACCAGAACTTTACCGAAGTCGAGCCCGCCCTCGCCTACCTGCGCGAGAAGGGCGCGCCGATCGTCATCAAGGCCGACGGTCTGGCGGCGGGCAAGGGCGTGATCGTCGCCATGACCCTGGAAGAAGCCGAGGATGCCGTCCGTGACATGCTCTCCGGCAATGCCTTTGGCGACGCCGGCGCCCGTGTGGTGATCGAGGAGTTCCTCGATGGCGAGGAAGCGAGTTTCATCGTCATGGTCGATGGCGAGAACGTGCTGCCGATGGCTACCAGCCAGGACCACAAGCGCGTCGGCGACGGCGACAGCGGCCTGAACACCGGCGGCATGGGTGCCTACTCCCCCGCTCCAGTGGTCACCGCCGAAGTGCATAAGCGCGTGATGGACGAGGTGATCTACCCGACCGTGCGCGGCATGGCTGCCGAAGGCAACGTCTACACCGGCTTCCTCTATGCCGGCCTGATGATCGACAAGGCCGGCGCGCCGAAAGTCATCGAGTTCAACTGCCGCTTCGGCGATCCGGAAACCCAGCCGATCATGGTGCGCCTGGAATCCTCGCTGGTCCTGCTGATCGAGGCCGCACTGGCCAAGGCACTGAACAAGGTAGAGGCCACCTGGGATCCGCGCCCGACCGTGGGCGTGGTACTGGCAGCTGGCGGCTACCCGGGCGACTACGCCAAGGGCGACGTGATCGAAGGCCTGGACGATGCAGCCGTGCTGGATGGCAAGGTGTTCCATGCCGGCACCGCGCTGAACGCCCAGGGCCAGGTGGTCACTGCCGGCGGCCGCGTACTGTGTGCGACCGCCATCGGCCGCAGCGTGTCAGAAGCGCAGCAGCAGGCCTACCGTCTGGCGGAAAAAATCCGCTGGAATGGCTGCTTCTATCGCAAGGATATCGGTTATCGCGCCATCGCCCGGGAGCTTGGCGAGGGTTAATCCCGGTCAGTCGCCAGGAATGCGCGCGGCGCCAGGTTTTATCGCCGCCGCACGCATTACAGGCCGAAGGCGGCATGGCTATAATCCGCCGTCACACTCATGAACGGACTTCTCTAGTGGGTCGGCTCCGGATCGCCATCGCTGTCATCTTCGGCCTGCTGCTGATCAACCTGATCCCGCTGTCGGCCCAGGCTGCCATTGCTCAGCCGTCGCCCTCCACCGTCCTCGTCGAAGCTGACTCGGTGCCGCAGAACTGGCGAATCCTCATCGATCAGTCCGGCGGGCTCACGCTTGATGAGGTGCTGTCTCAGCGCGCGCTGTTCCAGCGGCTCGATAAACTTTCCTACAGTGCCCCGGCGAGCAACCGGGCGGTCTGGCTTCAGGTCAGCCTGCCATCGCTGACCAAACCCAAGTGGCTCTGGCTGTTTGCACCTCGCGTGCAGTACCTGGATTTCTATCTGCTGCGCGATGGGCAACTGGAGCAGCACACCGCCACCGGCGAATTGCGGCCGCTCAGCACCAGGCCTCTGCCCAACCGCGCCTACCTGTTCAGCCTGCCGAATGACGGCCAGCCGCGGGAAGCCTATATCCGCCTGCAGTCCAGCCATCCGGTGATGACCTGGTTCAAGACCATCGACGACAGCGGCCTGGTCAGCCAGACCAAGCCGGCCTACCTGTTCGGCGCCCTGTTCGGCGCGCTGGCCTTGCTGATGGTCTACAACCTGCTGCGTTTTGCCTACACGCTCAGTTACACCCATATCTGGCTGAGTCTGTTGCACGGCGCGCTGCTGGTCTGCGCCGTAGCCAACCTGGGCGTGCTCGCAGTCTGGCTGCCGGGGCTGACCTATAGCCAACCACTGATTGCTGATCTGGCTGCGTTGCTGGCCAGCACTGCGTTGCTCGGCTATACGCTGGGCTTCTTCCACCACCGTGGTCGCACCTGGATCACCTGGCTGCTGGGTCTCGAGTTCAATCTGATCCTGGCGCTGGCCGGCAGCATTCTGCTCGGCCAATGGCCCTGGTATAGCTGGCTGATCTATTCGATGGGGCTGGTCGCCTCCTTCAGCGTGCTATTCGTCGCGCTCTATCACTGGCGCCAGGGTTACCAACCAGCACGCCTGGTCGTGGCCGGGCTGACGCTGTTCAACAGCGGCATGGTGTTCTTCATGCCGATGTTGCTGGGCTTCGATCAGCTCGATCCGGGCTGGCTGACCGGCGGGCTGTTCAGCCTCGCCACACTCGGCGGCCTGCTGCTCAGCTTCGCGCTTCTCGAACGGCAACGTCAGCTGCAGAGCGATAGCCGCACCCAGTACACGGCCGAAGCGGTCACCAGTGCCGAACTGAAAACCAAGGCTGATTTCCTGTCGAAGATCAGTCATGAGCTGCGCACGCCGATGAATGGCGTGCTGGGCATGAGCGAGCTGCTACTCGGCACTTCGCTCTCGGCCAAGCAGCGCGATTACGTGCAGACCATCCACAGCTCGGGCAACGAGCTGCTCAACCTGATCAACGAGATCCTCGACATCTCCAAGCTGGAGTCCGGGCAGATCGAACTCGATGATGTGCAGTTCGATTTCAATGCGCTGATCGAGGACTGTCTGAGCATCTTCCGCGCCAAGGCAGAACAGCAGAAGGTCGAGCTGATCAGCTTTATCCAGCCACAGCTGCCGCAAGTGGTAGCCGGTGACCCGACGCGCCTGCGCCAGACCTTGCTGAACCTGCTGGAAAACGCCTTCAAGCAGACCGACGAAGGCGAAGTGCTGTTGATCGCAGCGGTAGACGGCCCACAGGACAACCCTCGCTTGCGCATCACCGTACAGGACAGCGGCCGGCCGCTCGAGCCGTACGAGCGCGATGCGCTGCTCAATGCCGCGGTAGACAGCCACGATTTCCTCGCGGCTACGCGCCATGGCGGACGCCTCGGCCTGATCATCGCCCGCCAGCTGGTACAGCTGATGGACGGTGATTTCGGCATCCAGACAGGAACTACCCAGGGCAACACGCTATGGATCAGTTTGCCGCTGGCCAGCGAAGGGCTGGCGCAGAACAATGCCGATCTCGACGGGCCACTGCAGGGCACGCGGCTGCTGATCGTCGATGACAACGACACCTGCCGCAAGGTTCTGGTCCAGCAATGCAGCGCCTGGGGCCTGGAAGTCAGTGCCGTTGCATCAGGCAAGGAGGCACTGGCCCTGCTGCGGACCAAGGCGCATCTGCGCGAGTACTTCGATGTGGTGCTGCTCGACCAGGACATGCCCGGCATGACCGGCATGCAACTGGCGAGCAAGATCAAGGAAGACTCCAGCCTCAACCATGACATTCTGCTGATCATGCTTACCGGCATGGGCAGCGCCCCCAGCAAGATCATCGCGCGCAACGCCGGCATCAAGCGCATTTTGGCCAAGCCGGTCGCTGGCTACACACTGAAGACCACGCTCGCCGATGAACTGGCGCAGCGCCTGCAGAGCAGCCAACTTCGCCCCGCGTTAGCGTCGCCACCCCTGGCCCCACTCGAGGTTCCCAGCGACTTCCGCATCCTGGTTGCCGAAGACAACAACATCTCCACCAAGGTCATCCGCGGCATGCTGAACAAGCTGAACCTGCAGCCGGACACGGCCTGCAACGGTGAGGAGGCGCTGGAAGCCATCAAGGCTCAGCCATACGACCTGGTTCTGATGGACTGCGAGATGCCAGTGCTCGACGGCTTCCAAGCCACCCAGCAGTTGCGTGAGTGGGAGGCCCGCAACGGGCGCTCACGCACGCCGGTGGTGGCGCTGACGGCACACATCCTCAGCGAACACCGCGAGCGCGCGCGCGAGGCTGGCATGGACGGCCATATGGCCAAGCCGGTCGAGCTTTCGCATCTGCGTGAGCTGATCGATCACTGGGTCCGGGTCAAACAGGCCGAAAGCGTAGACTGACCGCGCTACCGGTAGCCATCAGCCAGCGGCGTCACATCGCTGATCACCAGACCACTCTCCGGCTTCGCCGGCATGCGCGACAGGTCGATGCGCAGATCCTGTGCAGGCACCGCGTACTCCGTCTCGCGGGTCAGCCTGCGCAACGCGACCTTCAGAAGTTCAGTGGCCAGTCGCTCACCCGGACAACGATGCCCCTCGGCAGGATCTCCGCCACCCTGGGTCACGAAGCTGAAGGCATTGCCCTGCCAATTAATAAAGCGTTCAGGCTGAAATGCGTCGGCTTCACTCCAGTGCCGCGGATCCCTGTTGGTGCCCCACAGGTCGAGCATCACCTTCGCCAAGCAGCGCCAGCGAGCTTTGCAGGTGTTCGTCACCGGGACGGCGTACTCCACTTTTTGCCAAGTCTGCAGTCGACAGCACAGTGTCGAGCGTTGCCGCGAGGATGCCCCGAGAGTCGGAAAACTGAACAAAGCCGGCCGGTTGCTGCCGATTATCTGGACGAGTCGACACAGGGTGGCGGTTATAGCCCTGGCGGCGATCAGGCCGACCGGCACGCGCTGGCGACGAGCGTGGCCGTTCTGCACACTCCCCAAGGAGCCACGCAATGATGAAGAGGAGCGACGTCGCCTGGACCCTGATCGGGATCTCGGCTGTGCTGCTGTCCGGCTATCTGCTGTACCACGAGGTGCGCAATATCTCGCTGGCCGAACTCACCGATAGCTTGCAAGCGATCGGTGCCGGTGGCTGGCTGTTGGCTGGACTGTCGACCCTGGGAGCCTACGTCGCGCTGGCCTGGTACGACCGCATCGCCATAGCGCACCTGGGCAAGCGGATATCCTGGTGGTTCATCGCGCTCTGCTCGTTCACCACCTATGCCCTGGCCCACAACATCGGTGCGTCGGTTTTTTCCGGCGCCCTGGTGCGCTACCGCGCCTACCGCAGCAAAGGGCTTACGCCACAGGAAATCGGCATTCTCATCGTCTTCTGTTCCCTGACGTTCGCGCTGGGAGTGCTGTTGACCGCAGGTGTCGTCTTGATCCTCAAACCGCAACTGCTGGACCGCATCGTCCACAGCGCCCGCTGGGTGTCGCTCGCCGTCGGCTCCGGGCTGCTTGTGTTGATTGCGCTGTACGTCTTCGGCGCCTGGCGGCAACTGGCTCCGTGGCGCCTCGGCAAGTGGCACATCGAGTATCCACGGCTGCCGATCGTCGGCCGGCAACTGCTGGCCGGGCCACTAGAGCTGCTCTGCGCAGCGGCGATCATCTATTTCGCGCTTCCAGCGGAGAACAACCCGGGTTATCTGACGATACTCGGGGTATTTCTCGCTTCGTTTTCATTGGCCCTGCTGTCGCACGCTCCCGGTGGGCTCGGCGTACTGGAACTTACGTTTCTTGCGGCCCTTCCGGAGCTCCCCACGGTAGATGTGCTGGCGGCGCTGATTGTTTTCCGCGGGTTCTATCTGCTGTTGCCGTTCGCTCTGGCCATTTTGATCGTCCTGGCATTCGAACACGGCCAATGGCGCGAGCGCCGAGCCGCTATGCAGCGGCGTTGAAGGCATACGAACAGCGGAATAAACGCGCGCAACGCCCAGACCGACGAAGATGGTCTGGCGAACCGACGCCACACAGGCGATCATGCAGCCCTCTCCAGACCATCCCGATGTCATGACCGATACCATCCACACCCACGCCGAACACAAACCGCGCCCGCTGATCGACCTGGCCGTCAGTATCCTGCTCCCGTCGCTGATCCTGATGAAGCTAAGTGGCGAAGATCGCCTCGGCGCCGATGGCGCACTGCTGGTCGCCCTGGCTTTCCCGCTGGGCTGGGGGCTATGGGAACTGGCCAAGTACCGCAAGTTCAACTGGATCGCCCTGCTCGGCCTGATCAGCGTGTTGCTGACCGGCGGCATCGGTCTGCTGCAGTTGGATACCCAGTGGCTGGCAGTCAAGGAAGCCGCCGTGCCGGGCATCATCGGCATCGCCGTGCTGGCCTCGACCCGCACTCGTTACCCGCTGATTCGCACCTTGCTTTACAACCCCAAGGTGCTCAACGTGGACAAGATTCACGAACAGCTCGAGCACAACGGCCAGGTCGAGCACTTCGAGACGCGCCTGCTCCGCGCGACCTACCTGCTCAGCGGCACCTTCTTCTTTTCGTCGTTCATGAATTACGTACTGGCCAAGTGGATCGTCAACAGTCCGGCCGGCAGCGAGGCGTTCAACGCCGAACTCGGGCGGATGACGCTGCTCAGCTACCCAATGATCGCGATTCCCAGCATGCTGATGATGATGGCGATCTTCTATTACCTTTGGCGAACCATCCACGGCCTGACCGGCTTGCGTCTGGAGGACATCATGGCCGGTGCGCAGGAGCAGGGCCGCAGCAAGTAGAACGTCACGCATGAAAAAAGGGCTGCTCGACACGCGTCGGCAGCCCTTTTTTGCTCCCGTTCGATCAGAACAGCAGCTTGAATATCCCGATCACCACGATCAGTCCGATAATGAAAATGATGCCCGCGGTCCCGCCGATGAATTTCAGCATGCTGTTCTCTCCCGTTTCCAAAGTCTGTGTTTTTGTGACACCCCCGGCCCGGGGGCGTTCGACAAAATCCGACATGCAAACGGCGAGTCGGCCCGCTGCCAACGAATAAGGTGCAATCAGCTGGACGCCAGCACCATCCAGAGCGGCAGGCTGATGACCGCCATCACCGTGGACAGAAAAACCGTCGAACTCACCGCCCGGGTGTCCTCCGAATGTTTGACGAAGGCCAGCACATTCACTCCGCTAGGGCAGGCCGCCAGCAACACCAGCACATTGCGTGCGTCCGCAGTCAGGCCCGGCAGCAGGCCGCTTAACCACCAGACCAGCGCCGGGAACAGCGCCAGTTTGATCAGCGTCAGCAGCAGTACCGAGCCGCTGGGTCGCAACCGGTAACGCGACAGGCTGATACCCAGCACCATCAGTGCGCAAGGCAGCGCCGCTTGAGCCAGCCATCCGGCAACGCGCCACAGCGGCTCGGGCAATTCCAGGCCGGAGACATTCAGCAACGCACCCAGCAGTAGGCCGATGATCAGCGGGTTCGCCAGATTTTTCAGCAGGGCCGGCACGCTTACCTTGTCGCCGTCGCCCAGCGCCGCATAGAAGCTCTGCAACGAGAACAGCACCAGGCTGTGGAACACCAGGATGGCGAAGACGTAGACCAGACTTTCTGCGCCAAGCAACGTCGTCACCAGCGGAATACCGACCAGCACATTATTTGAATAGGCGGCGGTCAGGCCCAACGGCGTTGCCCGCCCGGCCCGTTGATGGGCAACCGCGTTGACCAGCAGGAATACCAGCAGAACCGGCACGAAGTAGGCCAGCAGAAGCATCGGCGACATGCCGTCGCTCAGCTCGGCACGAGCGATTCCGCTGAACAACACCGCCGGCATGAACAGTTTGAAGGTGACGCTCGCCAAGCCGGCGGCACCCTCGTTGCCCAACCATTGGCGCCAGCCGAACAGATAACCGAGCGAAATCAGACCGAAGATCGGCAGGATTGCCAACACCACCACCATGCTGCGCCTCTCCCTAGAGCCGAACGTCAGGCCGCGCCCAGGCGCGGGGGCGCAAGAATACACCTGTGACTGGAGAAATCGCACGATGGCCAGGCGGCCACCGTGGGCGCCGCATCAGGCGCGAAAGGTTCTTTCGCGAACGGCGGAGCGTTGCTCCTGCTGACGCAGGCTGGCAATGACGTCGCCCAGATCATCCTGCCAGGAGTGGGGCGCAAGGCCAAACGTCGACTCGAACCGGCTGCAATCGAGCACCGACCAGGCCGGACGGCGAGCAGGCGTTGGATATTGCGCGGTTGCGATCGGCGATACGCTCGGCTGCCGTGCAATCAGGCCGGCGGCTTCGCCTTGGCGAAAGATCTCGACGGCGAAGTCGTACCATGAACAGGCCGGTGCGCCGCTGTAGTGGTACACCCCCCAAGCGAGCTTGGCGCCGGTGGCATGGCGCCGAGCCAATTCCAACAGGACCGAAGCGATGGTCCCTGCCTCGGTCGGGCAGCCAATCTGGTCGCTCACCACGCCGAGCGCGTCGCGCTGCCGAGCGAGCCGCAGCATGGTCTTGACGAAATTGTGCCCATGCACGCCATACACCCAACTGGTACGCAGGATCAGATGGGCGGGCAGGCAGGCGCGGATCGCCTCTTCACCGGCCAGCTTGCTCGCGCCGTAGATCCCGGTCGGCCCGGTTTCATCGCTCTCGAGATACGGATGGTCGGCCTCTCCAGAGAACACGTAGTCGGTAGAAATATGAAACAGCGGAATACCGGCACGTTCCGCGACCTCGGCGAGATTACGCGCACCATCCCGGTTGACCGAATAGGCCTGTTCGCCATGGGATTCAGCGTTGTCCACATGGGTGTAAGCCGCCGCATTGATGATCAGCCCGGGGCGTTGCTGCATTGCCGCTGCAACCTGTTCCGGCTTGGCAATGTCCAGCTGCGCCCGAGCAGGCGCCAGCACTTCCAAGCCAAAACTTGCCGCTCGCTCAACCAGCTCTCGACCAACCTGGCCACCAGCACCGCAAACGAGGATTCGCATTCTTTGTCGCCTCATCGATGACGCCCGCAGCAAGGCGAACGTCCGAAATCAAGTCTGTCCACGACGCCACGCGCACAGGTCGCGAGGCCGCCCGAAGAAACCATCGAAACCGGCAGGATCGCGTCATTACGCCGTAACAAACGGCGGAGCAGAGCCTACCCGTACGTGATGGTTGTGGTTTCCAGCCTCGTTGAGGCCAGACGAAAGGCACTTTGTTCCCCGGCTGTGCACAAAAAATTTATCGCGTCATCGTTCATGGCAGCTCACAGCAACACTGGCAATCGGCCACTGATGCGCAGTTCGGTGGGTGACAAATCGACGCCGTAAGCGAGCACTTCCACCCCAGCCGCGACTGCGTCGCGCAGGGCGGCCGCATATACCGGATCGATCTCCTGTGCCGGCCGAACCGCCTCGACACCGCTGAGATTGACGCAGTAAAGCTGCACCGCGCGCACTCCCGCACGCGCCAACGCCGCCAGTTCACGCAAGTGCTTGGCGCCGCGCAGGGTCACCGCATCCGGAAATGCCGCCACCGCCGTGTCGGCGAAGCCAAGCGTGACGCTCTTGACCTCGACGAAGGCGGCAATGCCAGCGTAATCGAGACGAAAATCCACCCGACTGTTCTCCACACCATAAGCCACCTCGCGCTTGAGCATCGTGAAGCCTGCCAGCTCGGTGATCTGCCCATTCAGCAGCGCCTCCTCGATCAGCGGATTGGCGCGCGCCGTATTCACGCACGCCAACCGCCCCTGCGGCGTCTCGACCAGCTCCCAGGTGCCCGGCAATTTACGCCGTGGATCGCTGCTGCGCTGGAACCACACCCGCGCGCCCTCCTCCATGCAATTGAGCATCGAGCCGGTGTTCGGGCAGTGGATGCACAGCGCTTCGCCCTCGTCCGTGACGATGTCGGCGAGAAAACGCTTGTAGCGCTTGACCAGGCGCCCCTGCTCCAGGGGTTGCGCGAAACGCATCAGGCTTGCCAGCTGCGCAGGCCACGGGCAATGCGCTCGACCGCCTGCTGCAGGCGCGGCAGATCCTGGGTATAGGCAAAGCGCACGTGATGCCCGGCCTGAAAGCGGCCGAAGTCCAGTCCGGGGGTGATCGCAACGAACTCGGTTTCCAGCATGTGCTGGCAGAACGCGTAGGCATCGCCGCCGAACGCGCTGATGTCGGCATACAGATAGAACGCGCCCTGCGGCTCGACCGCAATACCGAAGCCGAGCTCGCGCAAGGCCGGCAAAAGGAAATCACGCCGGCGAGCGAACTCGGCGCGGCGCGCTTCGAGAATCTCCAGTGTCGCAGGCTCGAAGCAGGCCAGCGCCGCGTGCTGAGCCATGCTCGGCGCGCTGATGTAGAGGTTCTGCGCGAGCTTCTCCAGCTCCGGCACCGCAGTCGGCGGCGCCACCAGCCATCCCAGACGCCAGCCGGTCATGCCGAAATACTTGGAGAAGCTGTTCAACACGAACGCGTCATCGTCTACCTCGAGCACGCTCGCCGCGTCCACGCCGTAGGTCAGCCCGTGATAGATCTCATCGACCACCAGATGACCGCCGCGTTCTTTCAGCGCAGCGGACAATCTGGCCAGTTCGTCACGCTCCAGCAGCGTGCCCGTCGGATTGGCCGGCGATGCCACCAGCGCACCGACGCTGTCGCGATCCCAGTAGCGCTCGACCAGCTCGGGGGTGAGCTGGTATCGAACGTCGGGGCCGACTGGCACCAGTTGCGCGGCGCCTTCCACCAGCCGCAGAAAATGCCGATTGCAGGGATAGCCCGGGTCGGCGAGCAACCAGTGCTTGCCGGGATCCACCAGCAGGCTGGCCGCCAGCAGCAGTGCGCCGGAGCCACCGGGCGTAATCAGGATGCGTCCGGGGTCGATGGATAACCCATAGCGCTGCGCGTAGAAAGCCGCAATTGCTTCGCGCAGCTGAGGCAGGCCGCGCGCCGGGGTATAGCGCGTGTGCCCGGCGGCCAGCGCCGCTTGCCCTGCAGCGACGATGGGCGCGGCGGTAGTGAAATCCGGCTCGCCGATTTCCAGATGAATGACGTCGTGGCCTTGAACTTGCAGCTGGTTCGCCCGCTCCAAAAGCGCCATGACGTGGAAAGGTTCGATTGCGCGACTGCGCGCACTGTATGACGAGGTCATCTGACCTTCCTGTTGAGAACGAAACGTGAATTCTACCCAAGGTCCCGATACTGCTGCAGTTACTGTTGGATTCGGGAGTAGCGCACCCCGATCCGATCTGGTAAGTTCGCCCGCTTGCAGCCGCAGGGCCGGCACGGGCCGGCAAGGGACAAATCATCCTGCGCAATGGACATAGCGAGAGGCGTTCATCCATGCCCATTACCAAAGAAACACCGTCGAGCAAGCAACTGATTCGCGCCTTCGAGCCCTATAAGGAAAGCAAGGGCGAGGAATACATGAGCGACAAGATGCGCGCCCACTTCACTGGCATCCTGAACAAGTGGAAACAGGAGCTGATGGAAGAGGTCGATCGCACCGTGCACCACATGCAGGACGAGGCTGCCAATTTCCCTGATCCGGCCGACCGCGCCAGCCAGGAAGAAGAGTTCAGCCTGGAACTGCGCGCCCGCGACCGCGAGCGCAAGCTGATCAAGAAGATCGACGAAACGCTGCAGCTGATCGAAGACAACGAATACGGCTGGTGCGATTCCTGCGGCGTCGAGATCGGCATCCGCCGACTGGAAGCCCGCCCTACCGCCACGCTCTGCATCGACTGCAAGACGCTGGCGGAGATCAAGGAAAAGCAGATCGGTTCCTGATCCCGAACGGGGCGCTTCGGCGCCCCGCTTCATTTCCGTCTCTGCTGCGCCTCATCCGCCCCGCCATCCCTGATCGCGCCGGCTCCGCCATGCCTTCTGCCACATCTGCCCACACCGAGCGCTACGTCGGCCGTTTTGCCCCGACGCCCAGCGGCTATCTGCATTTCGGCTCACTGGTCGCCGCCCTTGCTTCCTATCTCGACGCCCGCGCGGTCGGCGGTCGTTGGCTGCTGCGCATGGAAGACATCGATCCACCGCGGGAAATGCCCGGCGCGCAGAAAGCCATCATCGGAACGCTCATCAGCTACGGCTTCGAGTGGGACGGCGAAATGCTGCGCCAGAGTGAGCGTCATGATGCCTATCGGGATGCGATTGACCGCTTGCTGGAGCAACGGCTGGCTTATGCCTGTACTTGCTCGCGCAAGCAGCTCGAAGCCTACCCCGGCCCCTATCCCGGCTTTTGCCGCACGGCCGGGAACGGCCTCGACGATGCCGCCATCCGCCTGCGCGTGCCTGATCGAGAATACGGCTTCGTCGATCGTGTGCAGGGCGAGTTCCGCCAGCATCTGGGCCGCGAGGTCGGCGACTTCGTCATCCGCCGTCGCGACGGCCTGATCGCCTATCAGCTGGCCGTGGTGCTGGACGACGCCTGGCAGGGTGTGACCGACGTCGTGCGCGGCGCCGACCTGCTCGACTCGACGCCGCGCCAGCTCTACTTGCAGGAACTGCTTGGTCTGCCGCAACTGCGCTATCTGCATCTGCCGCTGATCATCCAGCCAGACGGCCACAAGCTCGGCAAGAGCTACCGCTCACCACCACTGCAACCCCATGAGGCCAGCCCGCTGCTGCTACGCGCACTGCGCGCGCTCGGCCAGCAGCCTGCAGATGAGTTGAGTGACGCCCTCCCGGGCGAAATCCTCACCTGGGCGGTAAGGCACTGGAATGCCGATCGCATCCCGCGCACCCGGACATTGGCAGAAGCACAGCTGCGCTGAGTAGCCGGCAGCAACAAGGCGCGAGCACAAAGTCGGTTTTGCCCTCCGCTGGTGGCTTGCAACGTGCCGCTGCTCTACCATCGCCTGACTTCCGACACGAGACCCGGCATGTATATCTACCGACTGGTGCTGCTCCTGGTAGTGGGGATCTATCTGTTCTCCCCCGCCATCATGGACTGGTGGATCGACCCCAACGGTGCCTGGTATCGGCCCTACGTGCTGTGGCTGATCCTGATCGTGGTGACCTTCATTCTCCAGAGCCAGCGTGATGCAGACGAGCTTTAGCCTGAGCCACCTGATCCTGATCAGCGCCGCCTACCTGTTCATGCTGTTTGGCGTCGCCTGGGTCAGCGAACGCGGCCTGATTCCGCGCTGGATCATCCGCCACCCGCTGACCTACACCCTCTCGCTGGGCGTCTATGCCAGCGCCTGGGCGTTTTACGGCACCGTGGGCCTGGCCTATCAGTACGGCTACGGCTTTCTCGCCACCTATCTGGGCGTTTGTGGCGCATTCCTGCTGGCGCCGGTGCTGCTCTATCCGATCCTGCGCATCACCCGCACCTATCAGCTGTCATCGCTGGCCGATCTGGTCGCCTTCCGCTTCCGCAGCACCTGGAGCGGCGCCCTGACCACCATCGTCATGCTGATCGGCATGCTGCCGCTGCTGGCCCTGCAGATCCAGGCGGTGGCCGACGCCATCGGCATTCTCACGCTGGAACCCCTGCAGGAGCGCGTGGCGCTGGGCTACTGCCTGATGATCATGCTGTTCACCATCCTCTTCGGTGCCCGCCACATCGCCACGCGGGAGAAGCACGAAGGCCTGGTGTTCGCCATCGCCTTCGAATCGATCGTCAAGCTGGTGACCTTCGGTGCCATCGGCCTCTACGCGCTGTACGTCGTCTTCGGCGGACCACACCAGCTGGAGATCTGGCTGCTGCAGAACCAGTCGGCGCTGCAGGCCCTGCATACGCCGCTGCAGGAAGGCCCCTGGCGCACACTGCTGCTGGTGTTCTTCGCCTCGGCGATCGTGATGCCGCACATGTACCACATGACCTTTACCGAGAACCTCAACCCGCGCGGCCTGGTCAGCGCCAGCTGGGGACTGCCCCTATATCTGCTGCTGATGAGCCTGGCCGTACCGCTGATTCTCTGGGCCGGTCTGAAATTGGGCGTGAGCACCAACCCGGAGTACTTCACCCTCGGCCTGGGTCTCGCCGCTCAGAGCGAGACCCTCGCGCTGCTGGCCTTCGTTGGTGGCCTCTCGGCATCCAGCGGGCTGATCATCGTCAGCACCCTGGCGCTGTCGGGCATGGCGCTCAACCATCTGGTGCTGCCGCTCTACCAACCCTCCAGCGAAGGCAACATCTACCGCTGGCTGAAGTGGACGCGGCGCAGCCTGATCTTCGCCATCATCATGGCCGGCTACGGCTTCTACCTGCTGCTGGGCGCAGAGCAGGACCTGTCCAACCTCGGCATCGTCGCGTTCGTCGCCACCCTGCAGTTCCTCCCCGGCGTGCTGTCGGTGCTCTACTGGCCGACCGCCAATCGCCGCGGCTACATTGCCGGCCTGTTGGGAGGCATCGGTGTTTGGGTGGTGACCATGCTGTTGCCGCTGGTGGGCAACCTGGATGGCTTTTATATACCGCTGTTCAACGTCGTCTATGTGCTGGATGACACCAGTTGGCACCTGGCAGCGATCGCCTCGCTGGCGGTCAACGTACTGGCGTTCTCGCTGTTTTCCATCTTCAGCGAGACCAGTCCGGAGGAGCAAAGCGCTGCCGAGGCCTGCGCCGTGGAGAACGTGCGACGCCCACAACGGCGCGAGCTGATGGCGGCCTCGCCGCAGGAATTCGCCACCCAGCTGGCCAAACCGCTGGGGGCCAAGACCGCCCAACGCGAAGTGGAACAGGCGTTGCGCGATCTGCAGCTGCCGTTCGACGAGCACCGCCCCTATGCGCTGCGCCGTCTGCGTGACCGCATCGAAGCCAACCTGTCGGGCCTGATGGGCCCAAGCGTGGCTCAGGACATCGTCGAGAACTTCCTGCCGTACAAGAACGGCGCCGAGGGCTACATCACCGAGGACATCCACTTCATCGAGAGCCGTCTCGAGGAATACCACTCACGCCTGACCGGCCTGGCCGCCGAGCTCGACGCGCTGCGCCGCTATCACCGGCAGACCTTGCAGGAGCTGCCGATGGGCGTCTGCTCGCTGGCCAAGGATCAGGAAATCCTCATGTGGAACCGCGCACTCGAGGAACTCACCGAGATTCCGGCACTGCAGGTCGTGGGCTCGCGCCTGTCGACCATCGCCGAACCCTGGCGTAGCCTGCTCAGCGACTTCATCGAGCAAGCCGACGAACACCTGCACAAGCAGCGCCTGGCCCATAACGGCCATCGCCGCTGCCTCAACCTGCACAAGGCAGCCATCGCCGAGCCGCTGGCGCCCGGCAACAGCGGTCTGGTGCTGCTGGTCGAGGACCTGACCGAAACCCAGCAGCTGGAAGACCGCCTGGTGCACTCCGAGCGCCTAGCCAGCATCGGTCGCCTGGCAGCCGGCGTGGCGCATGAAATCGGCAACCCGATCACCGGCATCGCCTGTCTGGCGCAGAACCTGCGGGACGAGCGGGAAGACGATGGCGAGATCGTCGAGATCAGTGCGCAAATCATCGAGCAGACCAAACGCGTGTCGCGCATCGTGCAGTCACTGATGAGCTTCGCCCATGCCGGCGAGCGCCAGCACCAGCTGTATCCGGTGAGCCTCGCTCAGGTCACCCAGGACGCCATCGGCCTGCTCTCGCTCAACCGCAACCGCACCGAGGTGCAGTTCATCAACCTGTGCCACCCCGATCATGTCGCCGAGGGCGACCCGCAACGCCTCGCCCAAGTGCTGATCAACCTGCTCTCCAATGCCCGCGACGCATCGCCGCAAGGTGGCGTGATCCGTATCAGCAGCGAAGTTGCCGAGCAGACCGTGTACCTTGTGGTCGAAGACGAAGGCAGCGGGATTCCCAAGGACATTCAGGACCGCCTGTTCGAGCCGTTCTTCACCACCAAGGATCCGGGCGAAGGCACTGGCCTGGGCCTTGCGCTGGTCTATTCGATCATTGAAGAGCATTATGGCCAGATCGATATCGACAGCCCGGCCGACCCGGAAACACAGCGCGGCACCCGTTTTCGCATCACCCTGCCGCGGCATGTCGAAGCGTCCCATGCCGTAAGTTGAAGAGGCGACTGCCGTACCGGCCCCGTGCCGGCGCTGCCTCCAGACCGTCGAGAGAGTACTGATGTCACACATTCTGATCGTCGAAGACGAAACCATCATCCGCTCCGCCCTGCGACGCCTTCTCGAACGCAACCAGTACGAGGTCAGCGAAGCCGGCTCGGTGCAAGAGGCACAGGAGCGCTACAGCATCCCGGGCTTCGACCTCATCGTCAGCGACCTGAGACTGCCCGGCGCACCCGGCACGGAGCTGATCAAGCTCGCCGAAGGCACGCCGGTGCTGATCATGACCAGCTATGCCAGCCTGCGCTCGGCAGTGGACTCGATGAAAATGGGCGCGGTCGACTACATCGCCAAACCGTTCGATCACGACGAGATGCTGCAGACCGTCGCACGCATTCTCAGCGACCATCAGCAAAGTGCAGCCGTACAGGCGCAGCCCCCGCGCAGTGCAAGTGCCACCCCAGCTGGATCGGGTCGGGATGACATCGGCATCATCGGCCACTGCGCGCCCATGCAGGACCTGTTCGGCAAGATCCGCAAGGTTGCCCCGACCGATTCCAACGTGCTGATCCAGGGCGAATCGGGCACCGGCAAGGAACTGGTCGCCCGTGCGCTGCACAACCTCTCGCGCCGCGCCAAGGCGCCGATGATCTCGGTGAACTGCGCCGCCATCCCGGAAACGCTGATCGAATCCGAATTGTTCGGCCATGAAAAAGGCGCGTTCACCGGTGCCAGCGCAGGGCGCGCCGGCCTGGTCGAAGCAGCCGATGGCGGCACGCTGTTTCTCGACGAAATCGGCGAGCTGCCTCTGGAGGCACAGGCACGCCTGCTCCGGGTTCTGCAGGAAGGCGAGATCCGCCGGGTTGGCTCGGTGCAATCGCAGAAGGTCGATGTGCGCCTGATCGCCGCGACTCACCGCGACCTGAAAACCCTGGCCAAGACCGGGCAGTTCCGTGAAGACCTCTACTACCGGCTGCACGTCATCGCACTCAAGCTACCCCCGCTGCGCGAACGCGGCAGTGACGTGCTGGAGATCGCCAAGGCATTCCTCGCCCGCCAGGGTGAGCGCATGAGCAGCGACGACCTGCATTTTTCCCGCGACGCAGAACAGGCCATCCGTCATTACTCCTGGCCAGGTAACGTGCGAGAACTGGAAAACGCCATCGAACGCGCTGCCATCCTGAGTGAGAGCCCGGAGATCGATGCCGAGCTGCTGGGCATCGATATCGAGCTCGATGAGCTGGACGACGATTTCGACGAGCCTCTCGGCAGCATCCGCGGTATCGCCAGCAGCAATGAGCCGACCGAGGATCTGTCGCTGGAGGACTATTTCCAGCACTTCGTGCTCGAGCATCAGGACCACATGACCGAGACCGAGCTGGCTCGCAAGCTGGGCATCAGCCGTAAATGTCTGTGGGAACGCCGCCAGCGCCTGGGCATTCCGCGGCGCAAGTCGAGTAGCGCGGCCGGGTAGTTTGTTACCGCGTCAGCATGATTCGTAACAAAAACCGGGAGCAACGGTAACGTTCTCCCGGTTTTTTCTTGCCCGCGCGACTGAGGAAAATACTCAACTCATTGAAAAATAATGACTTTCATAAACTGGCACAGCAAATGCTTTCTAAGTGGCACAACAACAATAACAAGCAGCTCCCATAACAAGAACAAGACGTAACGGCTCCAGCAAAATAACGACAAGAAGGCGGAGGCGCAGCTAACTGATTCTTTTGGAGAGGACTTGCCACGGGGTTCGCCCCACGACCAGGCCGAGAACAATAAAAACTGCAGCAAGCAGGGCCCGCACTGGTTGGATCGAAGATCAAGGCAAAGTCAGCGACCAAAGAAATCCGTTTGCTATTAGCTCCTACTATAGGAGCGCTCTCGAAGGCTACGGCCCAAGAGAACAGGCGAACAACAAGAACAGCAACGCCTGAACCACTAATAACAATAAAGCACGCGACAGTATTCAAAGGGGAGCTTCGGCTCCCCTTTGTGCTATCCGGGCTTTGTCGACCCACCCGTGAACCCGTTGCACTTGCAGCGCACCAGGCGCTCCTGCATCCGGCCTGTCTGCCGTACCAAGCAATACCCCGTCACGCTGCGCAAGATGCTTTTTGACACCTCCCCGCGCATCGTTCAACATCCAGCACTCTCGGTGCTAGAATCCGCGCAGGTTTCGCGGTCATTCGCGACACCGGCCCGTCATTCCGCCACACAGTTGCCCCCCATGCTGAAAAAGCTGTTCCAGTCTTTTCGTCTTCCTCTGCGCCGTATCCCGCATCCCCGCCGCACACCTGAAATTCTGTCCAGCAGGCAGCACTCCCTGCACCGCAACGAGATCAGCCGTTACGCGGTGAGCGTGGTCGAGCGCCTGCAGCAGGCAGGTTACGAGGCTTATGTGGTGGGCGGTTGCGTGCGCGATCTGCTGCTGCAGCTGAACCCCAAGGATTACGACGTCGCCACCAGCGCGACGCCCGAGCAGGTGCGCGCGGAGTTCCGCAACGCGCGGGTGATCGGCCGACGGTTCAAGCTGGTGCACGTGCATTTCGGCCGCGAGATCATCGAGGTCGCCACTTTCCGCGCCAATCATCCAGAAGAGGATGACGACGACGCCAGCCATCTGGCCTCGCGCAATGAGAGCGGACGCATCCTGCGCGACAACATCTACGGCACCCTCGAGGATGATGCCCAGCGCCGCGACTTCACCATCAACGCGCTGTACTACGATCCGACCACGGAGCGCATCCTCGATCACACCCGTGGCGTGCACGACATCCGCAATCGCCTGATCCGCCTGATCGGCGACCCCGAGCAGCGCTATCAGGAAGACCCGGTGCGCATGCTGCGTGCCGTGCGCTTCGCCGCCAAACTCGACTTCGAGATCGAACGGCACAGCGCCGAGCCCATCGTCGAACTGGCCGACCTGCTCGACGGCATTCCCTCGGCCCGCCTGTTCGACGAAGTCCTCAAGCTGTTCCTCGGCGGCAAGGCCGAGCGCACCTTCGAGCTGCTGCTCGAATACGACCTTTTCGCCCCGCTGTTCCCGGCGAGCGCGGCAGCACTGGAGCGCGACCCGGAGTATGCCGGCACGCTGATCCGCAACGCTCTGGCCAATACCGATCTGCGGATCCAGCAGGGCAAGCCGGTGACGCCTGCGTTCCTTTTCGCCGCCCTGCTCTGGCCTGCCCTGCCGGCCCGCGTGCTGGAACTGCAGAACCGCGGCATGCCGCCGATCCCGGCGATGCAGGAGGCCGCGCACGACATCATCTGGGAACAGTGCCAGCGCACCGCAATCCCCAAACGCTTCACCATGCCCATGCGCGAGATCTGGGACATGCAGGAGCGTCTGCCGCGGCGCCAGGGCCGGCGTGCCGACCAGCTGCTGGAAAATCCACGTTTCCGTGCCGGTTACGACTTCCTCCTGCTGCGCGAGAGTGCCGGCGAGCAGACCGGCGGGCTCGGAGACTGGTGGACCGATTACCAGGAGGCCAGCGAAAGCGAGCGGCGCAACATGATTCGCGGGCTCAGCAATAAAGACGATGCCGGCGCAGCGAAGAAGCGCCGCCGTGGCGGGCGTCGCCGCCGGGCTCCGGGCGACAATACCGCCGCCCCGGCCGAGTAAGATGGAACGCGTCTATATCGGCCTGGGCAGCAACCTGGCCGAGCCGCAGCAGCAACTGCGCGGCGCCCTGCAAGCGCTGGCCGAGCTTTCAGAGAGCAGTCTGGCAGCAGTCTCGTCGCTTTATGCCAGCGACCCGCTCGGCCCAGCCGACCAACCACGCTATGTCAATGCCGTCGCTGCGCTGGATACCGACCTTGCACCATTGAAGCTGCTCGACGCCCTGCAGCGTATCGAGCTGGCCCAGGGCCGTGAGCGCAAGGCCGAGCGCTGGGGCCCACGCACCCTCGATCTGGATATCCTGCTGTTTGGCGACAGGCTGATCGACGAGCCACGCCTCACGGTTCCGCACTATCACATGCAGGCCCGTGCATTCGTGCTCTACCCATTGGCCGAGATCGCTCCGCTGGAACTGGTCTTCGCCGACGGTCGACGGCTCGCCGATCTACTCACGGCCTGCCCGTTCAGCGGCCTCGAGCGGCTATCCAGCGACAGTGTCACCGCCGCGGTAACGAACGTAACGTGCGGGTAACACTCGCGATTGACTTACTCTGCCGCCGCCGGGACTATAAGCGCCCTCTGCCACTGACGACCGCTGCCCAGCGGTGCGCCACCCGGCAATCCTGACCTCCGAGGCTCGAAGAGGACGGCATTCATGCCAGACGTAACCCTGACCACGCTGCAAGGGCTCAAGCAGAAGGGCGAGAAGATCGTCATGCTCACCTGCTATGACGCCACCTTCGCCAAGACCGCCTGCGACGCGGGCGTCGAGATGCTCCTGATCGGCGATTCACTCGGCATGGTCCTGCAAGGTCACGACAGCACCCTGCCGGTCACCGTCGCCGACATGGCCTACCACACCGCCAGCGTCAAGCGCGGCAACCGTGGCGCGATGATCGTCGCCGACCTGCCATTCATGGCGAACGCCACTACCGAGCAGACCCTGAACAACTCCGCGGCGCTGATGCAAGCCGGCGCGCACATGATCAAGCTTGAAGGCACCGCGTGGCTGGCCGATTCGATCCGCCTGCTGGCCGAGCGCGGCATTCCGGTCTGTGCGCACATGGGTCTGACGCCCCAGGCGGTCAACCTCTTCGGCGGCTACAAGGTGCAAGGCCGCGAAGAAGCCCAGGCACAGCAGATGCTGGAAGACGCCAAAGCGCTGGAAGCAGCCGGTGCGGCCATGCTGCTGCTCGAATGCGTACCCAGCGAACTGGCTGCACGCATCACCCGGGCGGTGCAGATTCCGGTGATCGGTATCGGCGCCGGCAGCGACACCGACGGCCAGGTGCTGGTGTTGCACGACATGCTCGGGCTTTCGCTCAGTGGTCGCGTACCGAAGTTCGTCAAGAACTTCATGCGCGAGCACGGTGACATCCCTTCCGCCATCGCCGGCTATGTAAAAGCCGTCAAGGCCACCGAATTTCCCGCAGCCGAGCACGGTTTCTCCGCATGAACATCGTCAAGACCATTGCCGACCTGCGCGCCGCGGTCGCCCGCGCGCGCAGCGAGGGCAAGCGCATCGGCTTCGTGCCGACCATGGGCAACCTGCATGCTGGCCACATCGCTCTGGTGAAAAAGGCTGGTCAGCGTGCCGACTTCGTGGTCGCCAGCATCTTCGTCAATCCGTTGCAGTTCGGCCCCAACGAGGACCTGGACAGCTATCCGCGCACCCTCGCGGCGGATCAGGACAAGCTCTTCGAAGCAGGCTGCCACCTGCTCTTCGCGCCGAGCGTGGACGAAATGTACCCGCACGGGCAGGCCCAGCAGACTATCGTGCGCGTTCCCGGTGTATCGGAAGGTTTGTGTGGCGGCAGTCGTCCCGGGCACTTCGATGGCGTCTCCACAGTAGTCACCAAATTGTTCAACATGGTCCTGCCGGATCTCGCCGTGTTCGGGCAGAAGGATTTCCAGCAGCTGGCGGTGATCCGCACCATGGTTCGCGACCTGAACATGCCGGTGCAGATCCTTTCCGAGCCGATCGTTCGGGCCGATGACGGCCTGGCATTGTCATCGCGAAACGGATACCTGACTGCGGACGAGCGTGCCACCGCACCCGTGCTGTACCGCACGCTGAAAGAGCTCGAAACGGCGATCCGTGGTGGCCGCCGCGATTATCCGGCACTGATCGCCGTGGGGTTGAGCGCGCTACAATCCGCCGGCCTGCGCCCGGACTACCTGGAGATCCGCAACGCCATCGATCTGCAGCCGGTGAGCGACGCTTCCAGCGAAGTAGTCATCCTTGTCGCCGCCTATCTCGGCAAGACACGACTGCTCGATAATTTGCTCGTCGACATCCGCACATCGGCCTGATTCCAGTCAATTGCCCACAGCCTTGATCACGTTCGAGGCTTAAGGCAAACTCTGCGCCGCTTGCGCACCCGGAGGACCCTGCCATGCACGCCATCATGCTCAAGGCCAAACTGCACCGCGCCCAGGTGACTCACTCGGTGCTCGATTACGAAGGCTCCTGCGCCATCGACGGCGAGTGGCTGGACCTGGCCGGTATCCGTGAATACGAACAGATCCAGATCTATAACGTCGACAACGGCGAGCGCTTCACCACCTACGCCATCCGCGGCGAGGAAGGCTCGAAAATCATCTCGGTCAACGGTGCCGCCGCCCACAAGGCGGGCGTTGGCCATCGTGTGATCATCTGCGCTTACGCGCACTACAGCGAGGCCGAGCTGGCCAACTTCAAGCCTCACGTGCTCTACATGGGTGCCGACGGCGAACTGAGCCACACCAGCAACGCCATCCCGGTGCAGGTCGCCTGACCTCAGCCACCCGGCATCGCTGAACGAAAGCCCGAAGTGTCCGCACTTCGGGCTTTTTCGTTGTGCGGACACCGCGACGGCCAGGATGCTTGGGGCATTGCGTCTGCGCGGGCAGAATAGAAGAAATAGCCCGGAACGCAGCAGGGGTTTTCCCTGTCAGAGCTGACTCTGATGGCATAGGATGTGCCTTTACCGGCTCGGCCAAAGCCGGGTTCGGCCAGCATCCGCAGCATTCAGGACGAGTGCCGGCGCGCCCGCACGGTCATACATATCACTGAATCCTGTCGCGGCCAGCGCGCCCGATGCACCCCCGCAAGGATTCAGCGGCCTGTCAAAGCAAAGGAAGCCGCATCACCATGAGCTACTACCAGCATCCGCTCGATGTCACCGGCCTGCCGTCCTGGAAGGCCCTGGAAGAACACCGCCTGGACATGCAGAACTTCAGCATGCGCGAAGCGTTCAAGGCCGACCCGACGCGCTTCGATGACCTGTCGGTTTCCTGCAGCGGTCTGTTTCTCGACTACTCGAAGAACCTGATCACCCCCGAGACCCGTACCCTGCTGGTGAATCTGGCCCGCGAGGCCGGCGTCGAGCAGGCCGCCCACGCGATGTTCGAAGGCGAGCGGATCAACGCCTCGGAAAACCGCCCCGTGCTGCACACCGCCCTGCGCCGCCCGATGGGTGAATCGGTGATGGTCGACGGCAAGAACATCATGCGCGACGTGCACACCGCCCTGGCGCAGATGACCGATATCGTTACCCGCATTCACAACAACCTGTGGCGCGGCTTCAGCGACAAGACCATCACCGACGTGGTGAACATCGGCATCGGCGGCTCGTTCCTCGGCCCGCAACTGGTCTCCGAAGCGCTACTGCCATTCACCCAGCACGGCGTGCGCACGCATTACCTGGCGAACATCGATGGCAGCGAATTCCGCGAAGTGACCGCCAAGCTGAATGTCGAAACCACGCTGTTCATCATCTCCAGCAAGACCTTCGGCACCCTCGAGACGCTGAAGAACGCCCAGGCCGCGCGCACCTGGTACCTGGGCAAGGGCGGTACCGAAGAAAAGCTCTACCGCCATTTCATCGCCGTGACCAGCAACAAGCAGGCGGCGGTGGAATTCGGCATTCGGGAGAAGAACATCTTTCCGATGTGGGACTGGGTTGGTGGCCGTTATTCGCTGTGGTCGGCGATCGGCCTGCCGATTGCCCTGGCCATCGGCATGTCCAACTTCAAGGACCTGCTGTCCGGCGCCTACAGTATGGACCAGCATTTCCTCAGCGAGCCGTTCGAAAGCAACATGCCGGTGCTGCTGGCGATGCTGGGCATCTGGTACCACAACTTCTGGGGCGCGCAGAGCTACGCCTTCCTGCCCTACGACCACTACCTGCGCAACTTCGTCAAACACCTGCAGCAGATGGACATGGAGTCGAACGGCAAGAGCGTGCGCCAGGACGGCACGCCCGTGTCCTGCACTACCGGCCCAGTGATCTGGGGCGGTGTCGGCTGTAACGGCCAACACGCCTACCACCAGCTGCTGCACCAGGGCACCCCGCTGATCCCGGCCGACTTCATCGTGCCCGTGGTCAGCCACAATCCGGTCGCCGATCACCACGAGTGGCTCTACGCCAACTGCCTGTCGCAGAGCCAGGCCTTGATGCGCGGCAAGACACGCGAAGAAGCCGAAGCCGAGCTGCGCGCCAAGGGCCTCGACGAAGCCGAGGTGCAGCGACTCGCCCCGCACAAGGTGATTCCCGGCAACCGCCCGAGCAACACCGTGGTGATGGAAACCATCAGCCCCGGCCGCCTTGGCGCACTGATCGCGCTGTACGAGCACAAGGTTTTCGTCCAGGGCGTGATCTGGGGAATCAACTCCTTCGATCAATGGGGCGTGGAACTCGGCAAGGATCTGGGCAAGGCCGTCTACAACCAGATGACCCGCTTCGATGCCGCGCCGGCCGAGGATGCGTCCACGCAAGGTCTGATCGACTTCTTCCGTGGCCGCCATCGCGGCTGATTGCGCCACCTGACCGGACAGTGCAACGCTGTCCGGTCACTCCGCCTTGCCATGCCCCCTCGTCCGAACCTGCTTGCAACCACAAGCAATGATCGTCTCCTCAGGTACTATCGGTCGCTTCGCAAGCCAGCAGCGCCATTGCCATGGAATTCATCCGCCGCCAGATCGAAACCCGCGTGCTGAGCCTCACCGGCCTGGCAATCGGCGGTGTCGACTACGAAAACCCTCCGGGCGATCCCGGCCTGTTCGGGCCTGAGTCAGTTTGCTGGCGGGTGCATGGCGACTTCACCTCGATGATGGTCGGTGGCATTTCCGCGCTACTGCTGCAGGCCCTGCACCCCCTGGCTTTGGCCGGCGTCTGGGATCACTCGAATTTCCGCCAGGACCTGCTCGGCCGGCTGCGACGCACCGGCCAGTTCATTTCTGCCACGACATTCGGCAGCCGAGCCGATGCCGACCGGTTGATCGAACGGGTCCAACGCATTCACGCCGGAGTGACCGGCACGGCGCCGGATGGCCGGCCGTATGCCGCCTCCGACCCCGACCTGCTGACCTGGGTCCATGTCGCGGAAGTCAGCAGTTTTCTCAAATCACACCTGCGTTACCTGAACCCCGCCCTCCCGGCTGGCGAGCAGGATCGCTATTACGCCGAAGTCGCGCTGATTGCCGAACGGCTCGGCGCCCAGGACGTGCCGCGTTCGCGCGCGCAGATTGCGGACTATCTGGAGCGGGTCCGCCCGCAGCTGCGCAGTGACGACCGCGCATTGGAAATACTTCAGATACTGCGTAGCGCCCCGGCGCCGAGCCCGCTGCTGAGGCCCTTCGGAACGTTGATGCTGCACGCGGGTGTCGAGCTCCTGCCCGAATGGGCCCCGGCAATGCTTGGCCTGTCGCTGAGCGAAAGTCGTCGCCAGCTGATCCGCGCCGGGGTTCGCCGTACCGCACCGGTGCTTCGCTGGGCCGTGCGCAGCGGCTCGGTGCATCGCGCGCGGCGACGCATGGGCCTGCCGCCACGCTAGCACCGATCAACCAGCGCAGCGTTTCTTGGTAAACTGCGCGCCCTCCTATTTTCGAGCCGCCGCGCATGCCATCTCTAGACCAGGCGCTGCGCGCCGCCCTTGAAACCCGTCGCCCGCTGCTCGAGGAGCTGCACCAACAGGGCACCGATTGCTACCGGCTTTTCCATGGCAGCCAGGAAGGCGCGGCCGGCTTGACGGTCGATCGCTACGGTCCGCAGCTGATGGTGCAGAGTTTCCACCAGCCGGTCGATGCGTTGTCGCTGGAGAGCATTCGGAATGCGGCCTGCGAGTTCCTCGGGGAGCCGCTGCAGTTCGTCTACAACGACCGCTCGCAGAGCAACTCGCGTATCGACCGTAGCGCTACGGGACATCAGCCAGACGATGCCGCACTCGAGGATCAGGTCGGCCACGAGTGGGGGCTGCGCTACCGCGTACGCGCGCGTCACTCCGGTCAGGATCCGCTGCTTTTCCTCGACCTGCGCAACGCCCGCGGCTGGGTCAAGCAACACAGCGCCGGTAAGTCGGTGCTCAATCTGTTTTCCTATACCTGCGGCGTCGGCCTGTGCGCAGCTGCAGGAGGCGCGGCGGAAATCTGGAACGTCGACTTCGCCGAGCGCAACCTGGCGGTTGGGCGGGAGAACGGTGAGTTGAATCCTTCCTTGCCGCCAATGCACTTCGTCCACTCCGACTATTTCCCGGCTATTCGCCAGTTGGCCGGCCTGCCGGTGAGTGCGCGCCGTGGCCGGACGTTGCCGGCGTACCCACGCCTGGACCAACGCCAATTCGATCTGGTATTGCTCGACCCGCCGGCCTGGGCGCGCAGCGCGTTCGGCACGGTGGACCTGCTGCGCGACTACCAGAGCCTGCTCAAACCCGCACTGCTGGCCACCGCCGAAGATGGCGTGCTGATCTGTTGCAACAACCTGGCAAAAGTATCGATGGAAGACTGGCGAGCCCAGGTACTGCGCTGCGCGGAGAAAGCTGGCCGGCCGGTACGCGAATGGCAGGTGCTGACGCCGGCTGCCGACTTCCCCTCCCTCGATGGACTGGCACCGTTGAAGACGCTGATTCTGCGGCTCTGAGCGCATTGCCGGCATCGCTCGATTCGGGGAACCGCATGCCCGTGCCATACTCCAAGGCATCCATCCGCCAGGAATACTTCCGGTCATGCCCAATGGAATGAAGCGTGCGTTCACCGGTGTGGCACTCGTGCTGATCTGCTACAGCCTGCTTGGCTTTCTGATACTGCCGGGTATCGCCCAGCGCGTCGCCAATCAGCAGCTGGCCAACTACGCCACCGTACCGGCCAACCTGCAACGCATCGAATTCAACCCATTCAGCCTTGAGCTTTCACTGCTCGACCTGCGCATCGGCGAGCCGGACGACCGCCAGCTGGCCTTCGAGCGGCTCTACCTCGACCTGCAATGGGACAGCCTCTGGCAGCGGACCCTGCACCTGGCTGCAGTCGAATTGTCGGCACCGCATGTCGAGACGCGCTTCGCCAGGGATGGCGCGCTCAACCTTGCTCAGCTGTTCGAAGTGCCAGAGGCAGAGCCGACAACCAGCGAAGCGGGCGAACTCTTTCCGCTGCGTATCGACCGGCTGCAACTGATGCGCGGGCATCTCGGCTTCGAGGACAAGCGCCCGAGCGAGCCCATCGTTCTGATCTACGATTCGCTGGATTTCGAACTGCATAATCTTGCGACGCGCAGTGACGGCAGCGCCGATGCGCGTCTCACCGCCAGCGGCCCGAGTGGCGGACGCATCGACTGGCAGGGCGATCTCAGCCTGCAGCCGCTGGCTTCCCGCGGCTCCCTGCAAGTGAGCAAACTGCAGCTCAAGGACTTCTGGCCCTATGTGCGCGACGCTGCGCCACTGGTGGTCAAGGATGGCAGCCTCGAACTCAGCACGGGCTATCGCCTCGATCTCGACGACGGCTTCACGCTTACGCTGGACAACGCCAGCGCGGCGGTAGCCCAACTGGCGCTGGATAGCCCGGATGGACGCAAACTTGTGCGCCTGGAGCGGCTGGAGCTGAGCGAAACTGCGCTAGACCTCGCCAAGCAGCAGGTCATCATCGGCAAGCTGCGCAGCCGTAACCTGGAAACCTGGGCCGCCCGTGAAGCAGACGGCGAGCTGGACTGGCAGAAGTTGTTCGCCTCGGCGCCGGCGAAGGCGGATGCCACCAAGGCCGCAGCCGCAGAACAGCCACGGCCCGCCGGAGAGCCTTGGCAGGTGCTGTTACGCGACGCACAGCTACGCGACTACCGGGTACATCTGGCCGATCGCGTTCCGGACGAAGAGGTTGAGCTGGCGCTGGGCCCGCTGAATCTCGACGTCCGCGATTTCGACAGCCTCGGCAGCAGCCCCTTCGCTCTCAAGCTGGACACCGGCATCGGCAAGCAGGGTGCGGTCCAGGCCAGCGGACAGCTGCAGCTGAGCCCCATGAGCGGCAAATTGGCGGTAACCACGCGGGACATCGACCTGCGCATTGCCCAGGCCTACCTCAGCCCGCTGGTCCATCTCGAACTGCGCAGCGGAATGCTCGCCAGCGAACTGGACATCGACCTGCTGGGCACCGAGCCGCTGGCCTTCAGCGTGCGTGGCAGCGTCGACGCCACGCAACTGCATACCCTCGACACGATCAACAACCGCGACTTCGTCAAATGGCAGCGGCTACAGCTCAGCGGCCTGGATTACCGTCACCCAAGCAGCCTGGCGATCGACCGCATCGATATGAGCCAGCCGTATGCCCGCTTCATCATCAACCCCGACCTGAGCACCAACATCAACGACCTGCTGGTCGAGCGCAGCGATCCGCCGGGCGCTGCAGAACAACAATCGACGCCGGCGAGCGAGCCGCTAGCCATTCGCATCGGCGGCATCGGTATCGCCAACGGCTCGGCGAACTTCGCCGATTTCAGCCTGCGCCCGCCCTTCGTTACCGCTATCCAGTCGCTAAACGGCCATATCGGCACGCTCGACAATCGCGAACAGAAGGCTGCTTCGGTGAATATCACCGGCAAGGTGGATCAGTACGCGCCAGTCAGCATCAAGGGCAACCTGACGCCGTTCGACCCGCTGCAGAGCCTGGACATCGCGACCAGCTTCCGCCAGGTCGAACTGACCACCCTGACGCCCTATTCCGGCAAGTTCGCCGGTTATCGCATCCGCAAGGGCCGTCTCAACCTGGATCTGCACTACCGGATCGAGCAGGGCCGCTTGAACGCAGAGAACAAGGTAGTCCTCGAACAACTGCAGCTCGGTGAGAAAGTCGACAGCCCGGACGCGGTGGATCTACCCGTGCGCCTGGCGGTGGCACTGCTCAAGGACAGCAAGGGCACCATCTCCATCGAGCTTCCGGTGCAGGGCAACCTGAACGACCCGCAATTCAGTGTCATGCCGATCGTTTGGCAGACGCTACGCAACCTGGTGGTTCGCGCGGCGCAGGCGCCCTTCAAGTTCATTGCGGGCCTGGTCGGCGGTGACGATACCGACCTCAGCCACATCGGCTTCGAACCGGCCAGCAGCACGCTGGACGGCGAAGCGCGCAAGGTTCTCGACACCCTCGCATCGGCATTGAAGCAGCGTCCAGGCCTGCGCCTGGAAGTGGAGGGTATGAGCGCCGGTGCAGTCGATGGGCCGCTCTTGGCCGAACAGCGTCTGCAGCAGGAGTATCGCGAAACCCAGTACCGGATCCTGCAGCGTCGAGGCGACAAGGTGCCTGCCGATCCCTCGCTGATACGCATCGAGGCTGAGGACGAAGCGCCGCTGCTGGAGGGCATCTACCGCAGCCGACTCGGCCATCAACCGCCATCCGCGTGGGCCAAAATGGATGCCGAACAACGCACGCAGCAGATGCGTCAGGCGGTACTCGAGTCCTGGGCAGACAATGCAGCACTACTGCGTCGCCTCAGCCGTGATCGCGCCGCGGCGATCAAAGGCTATCTGGTCGACGCCGGCCTGGATTCCGAGCGGGTCTATCTATTGGACACCGGCACCGCAGAACAGCCGAGCGATGGCAAGGTAGTCACTGCACTGCACTTGGGGAGCGACTGATGAGAATGATGAAATACCTCGTCGCCGGTATGTTGCTGGCCGCCGTTAGCAATGCTCAGGCCGACACCATGCGCTGCGGCAGCCAATTGGTCACCACCGGCGATCGGACATTTGAAGTCGAACGCAAATGCGGAACACCGGAACATCGCGATCTGGTGGGCTACACCCTGAGCCGCAACGACCGACAAGAGTTCGCCCTGGAAGAGTGGGTTTACGGCCCTCGCAACGGGATGCTCAGCATTCTCACCTTCGAAGGCAACCGTCTGGTTCGTATCGAAACCCGCCGGGCCAATTGAACACCTGGAGTCAGCTGATGAATCGACGCGTATCCGCCCTACTGCTCTGCCTGTCGCTAAGTACTCTGCACGCCGAGGCATCGTCGACCTATCGCTGCAACAGCCGCCTGGTGAGCCTGGATGCCACCACGGCGGAGGTCCGCAGCAAGTGTGGCGAGCCCGTCAGCAGCTCGATGGCGGGTTACAAGGGAATCATCGACGAGTACGGCTACCGGCAGGAGGTTCCGGTCGAGGAGTGGGTCTATGGGCCGAACCATGGAATGCTCCACTTCTTGCGCTTCGAGGGCAGCCGGTTGCGGCAGATCGATAGCCAACGCGGCAATTAGCCCATAAAAAACCCCGCTGAGAAGCGGGGTTTTTTACTCATGCCGCCAATAACTGGCGGGAGAGAACCATCAGTTGCCAGCTTTCAGGCCGTCAGCGGCGACATCGCGGACGCCCTTGATGCCTTTGGCCTTGGCGATAGCGGCCTCTTTCTCAGCCTCGGTGGCTACTGTGCCGGACAGAGAGACGACGCCGTCCTTGGTCTCTACTTCGATGTCCATGCCTGGAGTGGCGTCTTCAGCCAGCAGAGTGGATTTCACCTTGGTGGTGATCCAGGTATCGGATGCGGCATCACCGGCGTCGTCCATGGTGTTGGCGGCCAACATCACGGTATCGGTCTTGTCGATGGCAGGGGTGGTATCAGCCAGGGCAGCGCCGGCGAACGGCAGGCTAAGAGCAGCGGCAATGGCGGCAGCGGTAAGGGTCTGAGTAGTCTTCATAGATGTCACTCCTGTTCTCATGGTTTCTGGGGCATGACTCCGGCCTCAGATGCACAGATAACAGCGCAAGCGGTGTGCCAACTATTGCCGTTATTTTTCTCCTTAAAAAACAATGACTTGAAAAATCAGACCTTGCTCGAGCACATGCACTATGCATGTTTTGGCGTCCCATTGCGTGCATCTTGCAATCTTCCGCGGAGCCCAGCGCAATTATTGAAGGCAAACAAAAAGGGCCCGAAGGCCCTTTCTGTTAGCTACGTTGCCCGGCTCAGACGCCAGACGCTTCCGCGGCGGCTACGTCCTTGATGGACAGCTTGATACGTCCGCGGTTGTCCACGTCCAGTACCAGAACCTTCACTTCCTGGCCTTCCTTCAGCACGTCGGTGACTTTCTCGATCCGCTGGTCGCTGATCTGCGAGATGTGCACCAGGCCGTCCTTGCCAGGCAGGATGTTTACGAACGCGCCGAAGTCGACGATGCGCTCAACCTTGCCGACGTAGATCTTGCCGATCTCGGCTTCGGCAGTGATGCCCAGCACGCGCTGCTTGGCCGCTTCTGCCGCTTCCTTGGTCTCGCCGAAGATCTTGATCGAGCCATCGTCTTCGATGTCGATCGAGGCCTTAGTCTCTTCGCAGATGGCGCGAATGGTAGCGCCGCCCTTGCCGATCACGTCGCGGATCTTGTCCTGGTCGATCTTCATGGCGATCATGGTCGGCGCGTTGGCCGACAGCTCGCTGCGCGACTGGGCAATGACCTGGTTCATCTGGCCGAGGATGTTCAGGCGAGCTTCCAGAGCCTGCTCCAGCGCCTGCTCCATGATCTCTTCGGTGATGCCCTGGATCTTGATGTCCATCTGCAGCGCGGTGACGCCCTTGGCGGTACCGGCAACCTTGAAGTCCATGTCGCCCAGGTGATCTTCGTCACCAAGGATGTCGGTCAGAACGGCAAACTTCTCGCCTTCCTTGACCAGACCCATGGCGATACCGGCCACCGGAGCCTTCATCGGCACACCAGCGTCCATCAGGGCCAGGGAAGCACCGCAGACGGAAGCCATGGAGGACGAACCGTTGGATTCGGTGATTTCCGACACTACACGGATGGTGTAGGGGAATTCGTCAGCGCTCGGCAGCATGGCGGCGACGCCACGACGGGCCAGGCGACCATGACCGATTTCACGGCGACCGGTAGCGCCCATGCGACCACACTCGCCCACCGAGTACGGCGGGAAGTTGTAGTGAAGCATGAAGGGGTCTTTCTTCTCGCCTTCCAGGGTGTCGAGCAGCTGTGCGTCACGGGCGGTGCCGAGAGTGGCAACTACCAGAGCCTGGGTTTCACCACGGGTGAACAGCGCCGAACCGTGGGTCTTGTCGAGTACGCCGACCTCGATGTTCAGCCCGCGGACGGTGCGGGTGTCGCGACCATCGATGCGCGGCTTGCCATTGACGATGTTCTCGCGAACGGTGCGGTATTCGATCTCACCGAAAGCATCCTTCACTTCGCCAGCAGACGGCTGGCCTTCTTCACCGGAGAACTTGGCAACGACCTGGTCCTTCAGCTCGCCCAGGCGCGCATAGCGGTCCTGCTTGATGGTGATGGTGTAGGCCTGGGAGATGGCTTCGCCGAACTCGGCACGGATGGCGTCCAGCAGTGCGGTATTGGCCTGCGGAGCGGTCCAGTCCCAGCGCGGCTTGCCGGCTTCAGCGGCGAGCTCTTCGACCGCCTTGATCACAGCCTGGAACTCGTCGTGGGCGAACAGGACGGCGCCCAGCATCTGGTCTTCGGTCAGCTCTTTGGCTTCCGATTCGACCATCAGTACAGCGTCCTTGGTGCCGGCTACGACCATGTCCAGGCTGGAGGCCTTGAGCTGCTCGTAGTTCGGGTTCAGCAGGTAGCCGGTTTCCGGGTGGAAAGCCACGCGTGCGGCACCGATCGGGCCGTCGAACGGAATGCCGGAAACAGCCAGAGCGGCCGAAGTACCGATCATCGCGGCGATGTCCGGGTCAGTCTTCTTGCTGGTGGAAACGACGGTACAGATGACCTGCACTTCGTTCTGGAAACCTTCCGGGAACAGAGGACGGATCGGACGATCGATCAGACGCGAGGTCAGGGTTTCCTTTTCGGAAGGACGCGCTTCACGCTTGAAGAATCCGCCAGGGATCTTGCCGGCTGCGTAGGTCTTTTCCTGGTAGTGGACCGAGAGCGGGAAAAAGCCCTTGCTCGGGTCGGCGGTCTTGGCGCCGGTGACAGCGACCAGTACGGTCACGTCGTCATCGACGGTGACCAGCACTGCGCCGGAGGCCTGGCGGGCGATACGACCCGTTTCCAGGGTTACGGTCGACTGACCGAATTGAAACTTCTTGATTACCGGATTCACGGTTTTTCCTTCTCTTTGTTGCCTTGGGGAAATTGGCAGAACGTTCGGGAGTCGGCCCGAAACGACCTGCAAGAAAGCCAAAAGCTGGAAGACCGAAGCTGATCGAGGGATATCCCACTTTCAACTTCAGGCTTCCAGCTTCCGGCTTCCAGCGCGGGCGCGTCTTAGCGACGCAGACCCAGACGACCGATCAGGGTGCTGTAACGAGTGGTGTCCTTACCCTTCAGGTAATCCAGCAGCTTGCGGCGCTGGTTAACCATACGGATCAGACCACGACGCGAGTGGTGGTCTTTGCCGTTGGCCTTGAAGTGGTCCTGCAGCTTGTTGATGTTGGCGGTCAGCAGGGCTACCTGCACTTCCGGAGAACCGGTATCGCCTTCAGCTTGCTTGTACTCGTTAACGATCTGGGCTTTTTCTTCAACGCTCAGTGCCATGATAGGACTCCTTGAGTGAACAGGCCGGGAATCATCCCGTGTTTAATAAAGAGAAATGACCGTGCCTGCTGACAGCCACCCTCTGACGCAACGCGCGAACGCGCTGCGTAACGGTCATTCCGACCGAATCAACCGACGTGGCGCGATGCGCCCGTCTTCGCTCACTTCACCGATACCGATGAAGCGACCATTGTTATCTTGCACACGCACCATGCCGTACTTGGGAGCTTCCGGGGCCCGCACCGGCTGTCCGTGCAGCCAGTAATAAGCGCTGTGCTCGGACAGCTGCAACAGCGGCCAATGCTCAAGCCCGCTATCTACCGGCTGCAAAAGCGCATCCAACGCCTCGGCGCCACCCTCGCTGTGCAGCTGCTCAAGGGTCTCGAGCGTCACCGTCTGCGAAAGGTCGAACGGTCCGGCCTGAGTTCGTCGCAGCTCGGCAACATGCGCACCGCAACCAAGCAAATGACCAAGGTCTTCGACCAGCGTCCGGATATAGGTGCCTTTGCTGCATGAAACGGCGAGGCGTGCCTTATCGCCTTCGAGCGAGAGCAACTCCAAGCGCGCAATATTAACAGAACGCGGCTCGCGCTCCACCACCTCTCCGGCACGCGCCAGTTTGTACAGCGGCTGGCCGTCCCGCTTGAGCGCCGAATACATCGGCGGCACCTGCAGGATGTCACCACGAAACTGCGGCAGCAGCGCCTCCAGCTGTTCGACGGTGACCGCGACCGGCTTGCGCTCCAGGACCTCGCCTTCGGCATCGGCGGTGGTCGTGGTGACCCCAAGCTGCATGACCGTTTCGTAAGCCTTGTCCGCGTCCAGCAGGTACTGCGAGAACTTGGTCGCCTCTCCAAAACACAGCGGCAACACACCTGTGGCGAGCGGATCGAGACTCCCGGTATGTCCGGCCTTCTCCGCATTCAGCAGCCAGCGAACCTTCTGCAAGGCCGCATTGGAGGTGAACCCACGCGGCTTGTCGAGCAGGATGATACCGTTGACGTTGCGCCGTACACGCTTGACCTGTGCCACGCTTATTCTCCGCGCTCGTCGCTGTGCTTGCGATCTTCCGCCACCGCACGCTCGATCAGCGAGCTCAGCTCGACACCGCGACGAATGCTCGCGTCGTAGTTGAAGTGCAGCTGCGGAACAGTACGCAGCTTCATGCTCTTGCCCAGCTGCATGCGCAGGAATCCGGCAGCATCGTTGAGGATGCGCAGGTTGCCCTTGATTGCTTCCTGATCGTCGTCCTGCCCCATGATCGTGATGAAGATCTTTGCATGGGACAGATCGCGACTGACGTCGACCGCGGTGATGGTAATCAGGCCCAGACGCGGATCCTTGATCTCACGCTGAATAAGCAGCGCCAACTCGCGCTGCATCTGATCGCCGATACGCTGGGTACGACTGAATTCTTTGGCCATAAATTTCTACCCGATTAAAAGCCGAAAGCTGGAAGCTCGAAGCGGTAACCGCACCCAGGCGATCACCGACTCCTTGCTCCCAGCTTTCAGATTGACGCTTGCTTACAGCGAACGCGCCACTTCGACCTTCTCGAACACTTCGATCTTGTCGCCGACCTTGACGTCGTTGTAGCTCTTCACGCCGATACCGCATTCCATGCCAGCGCGGACTTCTGCAACGTCATCCTTGAAGCGACGCAGCGACTCCAGCTCGCCCTCGAAGATGACTACGTCGTCGCGCAGGACGCGGATCGGACGATTGCGGTGCACCATACCCTCGGTGACCATACAACCGGCAATCGCGCCGAACTTCGGCGAACGGAACACGTCACGTACTTCGGCGATGCCGAGGATGTTCTCGCGAACGTCGCTGCCGAGCATACCGGTGAGCGCCTTCTTGACGTCCTCGATGATGTCGTAGATGACGTTGTAGTAGCGCATATCCAGGCCTTCGGCCTCGACGATCTTGCGCGCACCAGCATCGGCACGGACGTTGAAGCCGAACAGCACGGCGTTGGAGGCCAGCGCCAGGTTGGCATCGGACTCGGTGATACCACCGACACCGCCGCCGACCACACGAACCTGCACTTCGTCGTTACCCAGGCCGTTGAGCGAGCCCTGCAGCGCCTCGAGCGAGCCGCGTACGTCCGCCTTGAGCACGATGTTGAGCGTCTTCTTCTCGTCCTGACCCATGGTCTCGAAGATGTTTTCCAGCTTGCCGGCATGGGCGCGAGCCAGTTTCACTTCGCGGAACTTGCCCTGGCGGAACAGGGCAACTTCACGGGCCTTCTTCTCGTCGGCCACAACGGTGAGGTCGTCACCGGCTTCCGGCGTACCATCCAGGCCGAGGATCTCGACCGGAATCGACGGGCCGGCTTCCTTAACAGGCTTGCCGTTTTCGTCGAGCATGGCGCGAACGCGACCGAAGTTGACGCCGCACAGCACCATATCGCCCTGACGCAGCGTACCGTCCTGAACCAGCACAGTGGCAACCGGGCCACGCCCCTTGTCCAGACGCGATTCGACTACCACACCGCGACCAGGCGCCGAAGGCGTGGCCTTGAGTTCGAGCAGTTCGGCCTGCAGCAGAACGGCTTCGAGCAGCTCATCGACGCCGGTACCCATTTTCGCGGAGACCGGAATGAACGGGGTGTCGCCACCCCACTCTTCCGGGATCACGTCAAGTGCACCCAGGCCATTCTTGATGTTGTCCGGGTTGGCATCCGGCTTGTCGATCTTGTTCACCGCTACCACGATCGGAACGCCGGCAGCCTTGGCGTGCTGGACGGCTTCCTGCGTCTGCGGCATTACACCGTCATCGGCAGCAACCACGAGGATCACGATATCGGTCGCCTTGGCACCACGAGCACGCATGGCGGTAAACGCAGCGTGACCAGGGGTATCGAGGAACGTGACCATGCCCCGCTCGGTTTCGACGTGATAAGCACCGATGTGCTGGGTAATACCGCCGGCTTCGCCGACTGCAACCTTGGCGCGGCGGATGTAGTCGAGCAGCGAGGTCTTACCGTGGTCGACGTGACCCATCACGGTCACGACCGGCGCACGCGAGACCGACTCGCCTTCGAACTTCAGCAGCTCGGCCAGCTGCTCTTCCAGGGCGTTGTCGCTGACCAGCTTGACCTTGTGGCCCAGCTCTTCGGCAACCAGCTGAGCAGTTTCCTGATCCAGCACCTGGTTGATGGTGACAGGCGAGCCCATCTTGAACATGAACTTGATGACTTCGGCCGCTTTAACCGACATCTGCTGGGCCAGCTCAGCCACAGTGATGGTCTCGCCAATCGACACTTCGCGCACGACAGGTCCTGTTGGGCTCTGGAACCCATGCTGGTTACGCTTCTTGAGCTTGGACTTGCCACGACCACCGCGACGGAAGCCATCGGCCTCGTCTTCGCCGGTACGTACGGTACGCGCCAATGGAGCCTTGGTCTTGAGCGACGGGCGATGCTGCGCATGCTTGCGATCACGACGCTCGTCATCGTCGCTGCGTGGCTTCTCGACACGACGCGGCTCTTCTTTCTTGCGCTCCGGTGCAGGAGCGGCAGGCTCGACTGCGGCCGGTGTCGGCTCTGCATTGACCACCGGCTCGACTGCGGCCGGGGCGGTCACGTCGGCCTGCGGCTGGTTCGACTCGGCCTTACGGCGAGCCTCTTCCTCGGCACGCGCGCGCGCTTCCTGCTCCGCCTTCAGACGGGCAGCTTCTTCCGCCGCACGCTGCTCTTCGAGCTCGCGGCGCTGCTCCGCTTCGATTTCTTCGGCGCTGCGCTTGACGAAGGTTTTCTTCTTGCGCACTTCGACGCTGATGGTCTTGCTGCCACCCACCTTGAGCTTGGTAGTGGTCTTGCGCTGCAAGGTAATCTTGCGCGGCTCGTCCACTTTCGCCCCGTGGGTGCTTTTCAAATGGGCCAACAGGGCCTGTTTCTCGTTATCGGTCACTACTTGCTCGGCGCTGGTGTGCGACAGTCCTGCCTCACGCATCTGCTGAAGCAGTCGCTCGACCGGTGTGTCGACCACCTGGGCCAGTTCTTTCACCGTGACTTGCGTCATGCATTTCTCTCCTCAGGCCGCTAATTACTTACTCGAACCAATGGGCTCGGGCGGCCATGATCAGCTTGCCGGCACGCTCTTCATCGATGCCGTCTATGTCGAGCAGATCGTCTATCGACTGCTCGGCCAGGTCTTCGCGGGTGATGACTCCCCGCACGGCCAACTCGACCGCCAGTTCTTTATCCATGCCATCGAGTGCCAGCAGATCTTCAGCCGGCTGAGCATCCGCAAGCTTCTCCTCGTTGGCGATGGCCTTGGTCAGCAGGCGATCTTTGGCCCGCGTACGCAGCTCATTGACGATGTCTTCGTCGAAGCCTTCGATGCCAAGCATTTCCTCCATGGGGACATAGGCAATCTCTTCGAGGGAGGTGAAGCCCTCTTCAACCAGCACCTGCGCCAGCTCTTCGTCAACGTCAAGCTCGTCGATGAAGTTGCGCAGGATGTCGCCAGTTTCTTCCTGCTGTTTGGCCTGGATGTCCGCTTCGGTCATGACATTGAGCGTCCAACCAGTCAGCTGACTGGCCAGCCGAACGTTCTGACCGCCACGGCCGATCGCTTGCGCCAGATTATCCTCGGCGACTGCGATATCCATCGCATGGGCATCTTCGTCGACGATGATCGCCGCAACTTCAGCAGGCGCCATCGCGTTGATGACCAGCTGCGCGGGGTTCTCGTCCCAGAGGACGATATCCACTCGCTCGCCACCAATTTCGCCGGAGACTGCCTGTACGCGCGAACCACGCATACCGATGCAGGCGCCCTGCGGATCGATGCGCTTGTCCTTGGAGCGAACGGCGATCTTGGCCCGCGAGCCAGGATCACGAGACGCACCCATGACCTCGATGAGGCCCTCGGCAATTTCCGGTACTTCAATACGGAACAGCTCGATCAGCATCTGCGGCGCGGTACGCGACAGAATCAGCTGCGGCCCACGATTCTCGGTGCGGATCTCCTTGAGCAGCGCGCGGACACGAGCACCAACGCGGAAGGTCTCACGCGCGATGATGTCTTCTCGGGCAAGCAATGCTTCGGCGTTGTTGCCCAGATCGACGATTACGCTGTCGCGGGTAACTTTTTTGACCGTACCGGAAATGATCTCGCCCAAACGATCGCGGTAGGCTTCTACCACCTGCGCGCGCTCGGCCTCGCGGACCTTCTGCACGATCACCTGTTTGGCGGTCTGCGCGGCGATACGGCCGAATTCGATCGACTCGATCTTCTCTTCGAACACATCTCCGAGCTTGGCGTCAGGATTGCGTTCCTGAGCCTGATCCAGAGCCAGCTGATGGGCTGGATCATCGAAATGCTCATCATCGACCACGGTCCAGCGACGGAACGTTTCGTAACTGCCGTTCTGGCGATTGATTTCCACACGCAGATCAACTTCGTCTTCGTAACGCTTCTTGGTAGCCGTGGCCAAGGCCAGCTCCAGCGCTTCGAAAATCACACTAGCCGGTACGCCCTTTTCATTGGACACCGACTCCACAACCAGCAGTACTTCTTTGCTCATCGTACGCCTCGCCTTTCGCAATCCATTGGGGTCCGCGGGATCCGTTCTCAGTCAAAACGGGGAATGATGTTGGCCTTATCGATCATGTCGATCGGCAGCAGATACTCATGGTCATCTACCAGCACCACGACATCCTGCTCTTCCACCCCACGGAGAAGACCCTGGAAATTGCGCCTGCCCTCGAAGGGCGAGCGCAGCTTTATTTTTACCTGATCACCGACATGGGCGGTGTACTGCTCAATGGTGAACAGGGGCCGATCCATACCGGGAGAAGAAACCTCAAGGGTGTAATCCACACTGATCGGATCTTCCACGTCGAGCACACCACTCAATTGACGGCTGACCTTCTCGCAGTCGTCGATGAGGATGCCATCGGCATGGTCGATATAGACTCGCAGCAGTGAATGCCGCCCCTGGGAAATGAACTCAATACCCCAGCACTGATAGCCAAGCGCCTCAACCACCGGGGCCAACAAGGCCTGCAACTGTTCTAGCTTGCTCGACATCGAAGTCCCTCGCGCATGCTGTACAAATGAAAAATGGGCGAAACGCCCATCCCTTTGACCGCCTGTAAATGCCGGCGACCTGGCCTCAAGCTAATAAAAAGCCCCTGTACAGGGGCTCTTTATTGACTGGTTGCGGGGGCTGGATTTGAACCAACGACCTTCGGGTTATGAGCCCGACGAGCTACCAGACTGCTCCACCCCGCGTCAAACTGGGCACGAATTATACGACTCGCGCCTAATACAGGTCAACTTAAAACCCTTAAAACACAAGAAAGCCCGCACTAGGCGGGCCTGCTTGTTTGGTACCGAGGAGGGGACTCGAACCCCTACAGCCTATGGCCACTACCACCTCAAGGTAGCGTGTCTACCAATTCCACCACCTCGGCAAAAAGCTTATTGCCCTTTTTCTACCTCAGGCAGATCACTAGCAGTATCTGCCGGCTTGCGCTGCTCGAGCACAGGCACATCTTCTACCGCTGGCTTGCTGACCGGGACTTCCAGTACCGCTGGATCCGGCAACCCCGCCTGAGACAACTGATCAGCCTGCTGCTTCGCGAAGAACGCCAAGCCGAGACTAGTCACGAAAAAAACGCCGGCAAGTATAGCAGTAAGACGACTCAAAAAGGTAGCAGAACCTTGGCTTCCGAAAACAGTTGCCGAAGCACCCGAACCAAAAGAAGCACCAGCATCCGCACCCTTGCCCTGCTGCAGAAGCACCAGCGCAACAACACCCAGAGCAACCAGCAGATGCACCACAATCACGACAGTCTGCAACATCTGATCAGTTCCCCGCGGCGCGACAGATCGCACCAAATTCATTCGCTTTCAGAGAGGCCCCACCAACCAGCCCCCCGTCAATATCCGCCATTGAGAACAGCTCAGCGGCGTTGTCCGCCTTGACGCTACCGCCGTACAAAAGCCTAACGCCTGCGGCGACTTGGCGATCTTGACGCGACAGCTGCTCGCGTATGGCAGCATGTACTTCCTGGGCCTGCTCAGGGGTCGCGGTCAAGCCACTACCAATCGCCCAAACAGGCTCGTAAGCGATGACCGCCGATTCGAAAACTGCAATACCATGATCATCCAGCACTTGCGCCAACTGGCGCCCGACCACTTCCAGCGTCCGACCAGCCTCACGCTCCTCGAGCGTTTCACCCAAACACAGCACAGGTTTCAAACCACCTACCTGCGCCGCCAAAAACTTGCGACTGACCACTTCATCCGTCTCACCTAGAACCAGGCGACGCTCCGAGTGACCAACCAGAACCCACTCACAACCAACCTCAGCAAACTGCTCGGCTGACACTTCGCCGGTCAGCGCCCCGAAGCCGTTCTGCGCTGCACAGTCCTGGGCTCCGACGGCAACATGCTTGCTATCGACACCACCCAAAACCTGAGCGACATGCAGACAGGAGGGGAACACCGCAATCTCGACACTTACAGGCAATGCCTGCATACGGAGAGACTCGATAAGCTCTGCGACGCTAGCGCGGGTACCGTTCATCTTCCAGTTACCAGCTACCATGGGGCGACGCATGCTTTACCTCATCGGTCAAAGTGGGCGCAGATGTTACTCAACAGAAAACGCTCTGGCAAGCGCGATTACGCACAAACTTCAGTAACGATCTTGGCGAGCTCTTCTGCCATACCCCGCACCTGAGTTTCGTCATCGCCCTCGACCATCACCCGCACCAGCGGCTCGGTCCCGGACTTGCGCAGAAGCACCCTACCTCGCCCCGCCATACGCTCGGTAACACTGTCGCAAGCAGCCTGCACGCTCGGATGGGATATGGGATCCCGATCCCCGGAGAAACGCACATTGATCAGCACCTGAGGACACTTGTGCCACGCCAACCGCTCCTGGGCGAGTGTTTGCCCGCGTCGACGAAGCGCCAGAACCACCTGCAAAGCCGCAATAATCGCATCGCCCGTAGTAGTGTGCTGCGCACAAACGATATGCCCGGAGTTCTCGCCACCCAGAACCCATGAGCGATCGAGCATTTCCGCAATCACATAGCGATCGCCAACCTTTGCCCGAGTGAACGGGATGTCGCGCGCCTTGAGAGCAAGCTCGAGCCCGAGGTTACTCATTAGCGTGCCCACCACTCCGCCGGAAAGCCGATCGCGCTCCTGCAGATCGGTTGCGATGATGTAAAGCAGTTCGTCGCCATCAACCACGGCGCCGGTGTGATCGACCATCATCACCCGATCACCATCGCCATCGAAGGCGATGCCAAGATCCGCCCCATGATCGACGACCGCCTTCTGCAGCTGACCGACATGAGTGGATCCAACATCGGCATTGATATTCAGACCGTCCGGCTGCGCACCTATCACGACCACTTCGGCACCCAGCTCACGGAATACGCTGGGTGCAACCTTGTAGGTCGCACCATGTGCGCAGTCGATCACCAGCTTCAGCCCGGAGAAATCCGTGCTGGTCGGCACGCTGCTCTTGCAGAATTCGATGTAACGCCCTGCCGCATCATTGATACGCGACGCCTTGCCCAGCTGGGCCGACTCGACCACGGTCATCGGCGCATCGATCAACTCCTCGATCATCAGCTCAACTTCATCGGGAAGCTTGGTGCCGCGACCGGAAAAAAACTTGATTCCGTTATCGTGATGCGGATTGTGCGAGGCACTGATCACGATGCCCGCCTCAGCATGGAAGGTACGCGTCAGATAGGCGACTGCGGGTGTCGGCATAGGCCCAAGCAAGAGTACGTCCGCGCCAGCTGCGGACAATCCCGCCTGCAATGCTGACTCGAACATGTAGCCCGAGATACGCGTGTCCTTGCCAATAAGAATCCGGCACTTTCCCTGTTTGCGAAAGGCCATGCCAGCTGCCCATCCCAGTTTGAGCATGAAGTCCGGAGTGATCGGAGCCTGCCCGACGTGCCCACGGATACCATCGGTGCCGAAATACTTTCTAGTCATGGTGTCTTCCCTATTCCGCCGCCTGCACTGCAGCAATCATTCGAACTACATCAACCGTCTCGGCGACATCGTGAACGCGAACTATCCGAGCGCCTTTGCTCACTGCCAGTGCAGCAAGCGCCAAACTGCCGTACAAGCGCTGATCAACCGGGCGCCCCAAAACCGCCCCCACCATGCTCTTGCGAGACACGCCGACCAGCAACGGACGACCGAGACGGTGAAGCGCCTCCATATGCCGGAACAGCACCAGATTATGGGTCAGCGTCTTGGCAAACCCGAAGCCGGGATCAAGAACTATCCGTTCGAGCGGGATACCAACGGCGGCACAGGCCGCCATGCGCTGCTCGAGAAAGGAACAGACCTCGGACGTGACATCTTCGTAATGCGGATCGACCTGCATGTCACCCGGCTCACCTCGCATGTGCATCAGGCAGACTGGCAAGCCGGTGTCAGCAGCTGCGTCCAGCGCACCATCGCGCTGCAACGAGCGCACATCATTGATCAGTCCGGCACCCAGGCGAGCGCTTTCGCGAATAACCGCGGGAGTGGAAGTATCCACTGAAACCACCACGTCCAGTTCGCGAGCGACCGCCTCAACGATTGGCGCCACCCGTTCCAGCTCCTCGGTCGGCGACACGGCGCGCGCACCCGGGCGCGTGGACTCACCACCAACGTCGATCAGCGTAGCCCCGGCTGCAGCCATGGCCTCCGCGTGCCGAAGAGCGGCATCAAGCCCGGCGAAGCGACCACCATCGGAGAAGGAATCGGGAGTGACGTTGAGAATCCCCATCACATGCGGACGGGATAGATCAAGAACCCGGCTGCCACACACCAGCCGAGAGGGAGAAAACGAATCTATCATTCACAAGCCTTGAGCGTTCAGGCCGGACGCTCTAAACGGGCGTCCATCCGATTGCACCACCATGGCACAACGGGGTGAACAATTTACACCAGAAGGGGCGCCTATGCGCCCCTTCTGGTTACAGCCATCTACTCTGCAAGCGGCAAACCCGCAGGACGGCGATCTCAGTGCTCGCCAGCCGGCCCACCGATAGGGGTTTGCGGACGACTGTCATCTGGAACGACCGGCGTGCCGGAAGCTCCCGAGCCGCCTTCCCAATCACGCGGCTCACGCGGCGTACGCCCAGCCATGATGTCGTCGATCTGCGGCGCATCGATGGTTTCGTACTTCATCAGCGCCTCAGCCATCATGTCCAGCTTGTCGCGGTTGTCGGTCAGGATCTGCTTGGCTGTGCCATAGCAGTGATCGATGATGCTGCGTACTTCCTCATCGATCAGCCTGGCCGTCTCTCCAGAGACGTTGGAGTGCTGACTGCCGGCGCTGCGACCGAGAAAGACCTCGCCTTCCTCTTCGGCATACATCAACGGCCCGAGCTTTTCCGACAACCCCCACTTGGTGACCATGTTCCGCGCCAATTGCGTGGCGCGCATGATGTCGTTCGACGCACCAGTAGTGACACCTTCGAAACCCAGCGTCATCTCTTCAGCGATCCGGCCACCAAACAGCGAACATATCTGACTGATTAGCGCCCGCTTCGACAGGCTGTAGCGATCCTCTTCCGGCAGGAACATGGTGACGCCCAGCGCCCGCCCACGGGGAATGATGGAAACCTTGTACACCGGGTCGTGCTCAGGCACCACACGACCGACGATGGCATGGCCGGCCTCGTGATAGGCCGTATTGAGCTTCTCCTTTTCGGACATGACCATGGATTTGCGCTCGGCGCCCATCATGATCTTGTCCTTGGCCAGTTCGAACTCGCGCATTTCCACGATGCGCTTGTTGGAGCGCGCAGCGAACAATGATGCCTCGTTCACCAGGTTGGCCAGATCGGCACCGGAGAAACCCGGAGTACCACGGGCAATCACCGCAGGCTCGACGTTCTCGCTTATCGGAACCTTGCGCATGTGCACCTTGAGAATCTGCTCACGGCCACGAATGTCCGGCAGACCGACTACAACCTGGCGATCGAAACGACCTGGGCGCAACAATGCCGGATCCAGCACATCGGGACGGTTGGTCGCAGCAATGACGATGATGCCGTCATTCATCTCGAAGCCGTCCATTTCGACCAGCAGCTGGTTCAGCGTCTGCTCGCGCTCATCGTGCCCACCGCCGAGGCCGGCGCCACGATGACGGCCGACGGCGTCGATCTCGTCGATGAAGATGATGCACGGCGCGTGCTTCTTAGCCTGCTCGAACATGTCGCGTACGCGGCTGGCGCCGACACCGACGAACATTTCCACGAAGTCCGAGCCGGAAATGGTGAAGAACGGCACCTTGGCCTCGCCGGCGATAGCCTTGGCCAGCAGGGTCTTGCCAGTACCGGGCGGGCCAACCATCAGCACGCCGCGTGGAATGCGGCCACCCAGACGCTGGAATTTGCCCGGATCACGGAGGAACTCGACCAATTCGTGCACTTCTTCCTTGGCCTCATCACAGCCGGCCACGTCAGCAAAAGTGGTCTTGACCTGATCTTCCGAGAGCAGGCGCGCCTTGCTCTTGCCGAAGCTCATGGGACCACCTTTACCACCCGCGCCACCCTGCATCTGGCGCATGAAGAACATGAACACCGCAATGATCACGAGAATCGGAAAGCTCGCCACCAGCAGCTGAGTCCAGATGCTCTGCTGTTCGGGCTGCTTGCCTTCGATCAGCACGTTGTTGTCGAGCAGATCGCCGATCAGGCCATTGTCCTGAATTGCCGGACGAATGGTCTTGAAGGTATCGCCCTCGCTGCGCTTGCCGATGATGACGAAGCCGTCGACCGTTACGCGTTCGACGCGCCCCTGCTTGACCTGCTCGAGGAAATCCGAGTAGTTCAGCGTCTGCGGCTCGCTCGGGCTGGAGAAGTTGTTCATCACCGTGACCAGGACGGCGGCGATGATCAGCCACAAGATCAGGTTTTTTGCCATGTCGTTCAAATTAACTACCCTCTGGAGCAAACCCGTTGTCTGCGGGCCCGCATGACGGCCGATTGGTTGCTCGGCCTAACTTACTACACAACGCACTGAAACTGGCAGCCGGTCTGTAACCCTATGAAACAGCGTAGCCCTTGTCCTGCGCGGCCGTCCATTCGACTGAAGCCTGTCCCGATAGACCGCGAAACCCGGCGTTCTGCACCGCACGCAACGCCTCCACTACAAACTACTATCGAACTGACGCGTACAGCGGAGCACGTTCAAGAATCGAAATGAATGGCTTCGCGCCCTTAAACACCACAGCAATTAAGCATTCTTACACCGATATTGGGGCCACGCTGGAAATCACAAGGCCCATGCCTTACTCGCCGAATACGCCGTCTCGCATATGCGCAGCGCCAAGCTAACCGTGCGCTGCGCCAGGGCAGACCAGCTGACACCGGAATGTGCCCGGCCGATGCCTCCGCTGGGCGACCTTTAACCTGTCGGGTACACTAGCCGCCATTTTCAAGGCTTCTGACGCAAGGGTCGAAATATGCCGCTCACCAACGAGCAAAAGAAACAGTACAAATCCATCGGTCACCACCTGAAGCCGGTTCTGATCGTGGCCGATAACGGTTTGACCGAAGGCGTTCAAGCCGAGCTCGAGCGAGCCTTGAATGATCATGAACTGATCAAGATCCAGTTCCGCATCACCGAGCGAGAGGACCGCCGCGCCCTGATGGAAGAACTGTGCAAGATCGCAAAGTGCGAATTGGTGCAGGCAATCGGCAAGATGGCACTGGTGTATCGCAAAAACCCGAAACCGAACAAGCAACTGTCCAACATTCACCGCTTCCAGGCTTGAAATCGCTGCGGCAGACCGAGGTCTGCCGCGCAAGGTCAGTGCTCGCGCCCCGGAGCCGGCTGCAAGACCAGCATCAAGCCACACAGCGCCATGACCAAATAGCTGAAGCTGGCCCAGTAGAGCGATTCGAACCAACCCGCCTGCATCAGCAATTGACTACCCGCCAGCAGCCCCACCGCCAGCAACAGTTGCCCCCGCACATCGCGCCACAAGCCGCGCAGCCCCGTCACCTGAACCAGCACCAGCGCCTGTAGCGCACTACAGAACGCAGCGAAGCCGACGAGCAATGGCTTCAGGCTGCCTGCGATTTCCTCGACCAACAACGGCGCCAGTCCGATACGCCCGAGGGCAGGCAAGACCATGAACTGCAGCAGCCACAGGCCGCCAACCCAGAACGTCTGGGCCAGCTGCCAAGTGATGATGCCGGCCCGTGCGGGCTGCCGATCAGATATGACGGACCTCGACAATCTCGTACTCGATCAGCCCGCTGGGCGTTTTGACGGCCACAACGTCGCCTTCTTCCTTGCCAATCAACGCGCGCGCAATCGGCGAACTTACCGACAGCTTGCCCTGCTTGATATCGGCTTCATCGTCGCCGACGATCTGATAAGTCACCTGCTCGTCGGTTTCGACGTTGGCGATATCCACCGTGGTGCCGAAAATCACTTTGCCGGTGGGCGTGATGTTGGCGATATCGATGACCTGAGCGTTCTGCAGGCGGCCCTCGATGTCGCGGATACGCGCCTCGACCATACCCTGCTGCTCGCGCGCGGCATGGTACTCGGCGTTTTCCTTGAGATCACCCAGCTCCCGCGCCTCGGCGATTGCCTGAGTGATCTGTGGTCGCAGCACGGTCTTCAGATGCTTGAGTTCGTCTTCCAGGGCGCGAGCGCCCTGGATGGTCATTGGGAATTTTGTCATGCCTTGATTCCTGCATGGAGATCCTGTAGCCGGCGCACGGTCTTCTCGGGACCAAACTTGAGCGCCTCACAGATCGCCTGACCGCCCGCGATGGTGGTGGTGATGCAGATCTTGTGCTGCAGGGCGTTGCGACGAATGGAATACGAATCGGCGATGGATTGACGCCCCTCGGTGGTGTTGATGACCAAGGTGACTTCGTCATTCTTGATCATGTCGACCACATGAGGACGACCTTCGGTCACCTTATTCACGCGACGCACCGGCAGCCCTGCCGCTTCGATGATGCGCGCAGTACCGGCGGTAGCCACCACTTCGAAACCGAGGCCGACCAGATCGCGGGCCACCTGTTCGACGTAGGGCTTGTCGTCTTCACGCACACTGAGGAACGCGCAGCCTGAGGTCGGCAGGATTTCGCTGGCTCCCAGCTGAGCCTTGGCGAACGCTTCGGCGAAGCTGTCGCCGACACCCATCACCTCACCGGTGGACTTCATTTCCGGGCCAAGAATGGTATCGACGCCAGGGAACTTGGCGAACGGGAATACCGCTTCCTTGACGCTGTAGTAGGTCGGGATGATTTCGCGAGTGAAGCCGATTTCCTTGAGCGTCTTGCCCGCCATCACGCGCGCCGCGACCTTGGCCAGCGATTCGCCGATGCACTTGGATACGAATGGCACGGTACGCGAAGCACGCGGATTGACCTCGAGCACGTAGATGTCCTCGCCCTGCACGGCCATCTGCACGTTCATCAGGCCGATCACGTCGAGCTCCAGGGCCATCTTGCGCACCTGATCGCGGATCTCGTCCTGAATGTGCTGCGGCAGCGAGTAGGCCGGCAACGAACACGCCGAGTCGCCGGAGTGAACACCGGCCTGCTCGATGTGCTGCATGATGCCGCCGATGACGACATCGGTACCGTCGCACACGGCGTCGATATCCACTTCAATGGCGCAGTTGAGGAAGTGATCCAGCAGCACCGGGCTGTCGTTGGACACCTGCACCGCTTCACGCATGTAGCGCTTGAGCTCTTCTTCCTCGTAGACGATCTCCATCGCGCGGCCGCCCAGCACGTAGGACGGACGCACCACCAGCGGATAACCGATCGCCTTGGAGGCGGCGATGGCTTCTTCTTCGCTGCGCGCGGTGGCGTTCTGCGGCTGGCGCAGATTCAGACGCTGCACCATCTGCTGGAAACGCTCACGGTCTTCAGCGCGGTCGATCGCGTCCGGACTGGTACCGATGATCGGCACGCCCGCCTCTTCCAGCGCACGGCAGATTTTCAGCGGGGTCTGGCCGCCGTACTGCACGATCACGCCCTTGGGCTGCTCGACACGGACGATTTCCAGTACGTCTTCCAGGGTTACCGGTTCGAAGTACAGGCGATCCGAGGTGTCGTAATCGGTGGAGACGGTTTCCGGGTTGCAGTTGACCATGATGGTCTCGTAACCGTCCTCACGCATCGCCAGCGCGGCGTGCACGCAGCAATAGTCGAACTCGATACCCTGGCCGATACGGTTGGGCCCACCGCCGAGGATCATGATTTTCTCGCGGCTCGACGGGTTGGCCTCGCACTCTTCCTCGTAGGTCGAATACATGTAAGCCGTGTCGGTGGCGAACTCGGCGGCGCAGGTATCGACGCGCTTATAGACCGGCAGCACCTTGAGCTTGTGGCGGTGGCTGCGCAGGTTCTTCTCGGTGACGCCCAGCAGCTTGGCCAGACGCGCATCGGAGAAACCCTTGCGCTTGAGCTTGTACATCAGATCACGGTCGATACTGGACAGACCCAGTGTCTTGACGTGTTCCTCGTCCCTGACCAGATCCTCGATCTGCACCAGGAACCACTCGTCAATCCGGGTCAGCTCGAACACTTCGGCGACCGTTTTACCGGCACGGAACGCATCGGCAACGAACCAGATGCGATCGGCGCCCGGCACGGTCAGCTCGCGCTTGAGAGTGCTCTCAGCTTCGGCATCAGCCAGATTCAGCTTCGGATCGAAACCGGTAGCACCAACTTCCAGACCACGCAGGGCTTTCTGCATGGACTCCTGGAAGGTGCGGCCGATGGCCATTACTTCACCGACCGACTTCATCTGGGTGGTCAGGCGGGCATCAGCCTTGGGGAATTTCTCGAAGGCGAAACGCGGGATCTTGGTAACGACATAGTCGATGGCCGGCTCGAACGATGCCGGGGTGCGACCACCAGTGATGTCGTTGGACAGTTCGTCGAGGGTATAACCCACAGCCAGCTTCGCCGCGATCTTGGCGATCGGGAAGCCCGTGGCCTTGGAAGCCAGTGCCGAAGAACGCGACACCCGCGGATTCATCTCGATCACCACCATGCGCCCGGTGTTCGGGCAGATGCCGAACTGCACGTTGGAGCCGCCGGTTTCCACGCCGATCTCGCGCAGCACCGCCAAGGAGGCGTTACGCAGGATCTGGTATTCCTTGTCGGTCAGGGTCTGCGCCGGGGCGACAGTGATGGAGTCGCCGGTGTGCACGCCCATCGGATCGAAGTTTTCGATGGAGCAGACGATGATGCAGTTGTCCTTCTTGTCGCGGACCACTTCCATCTCGTATTCCTTCCAGCCGATCAGCGACTCGTCGATCAGCAGCTCACTGGTCGGTGACAGATCGAGGCCGCGGGCACAGATCTCTTCGAACTCTTCACGGTTGTAGGCGATGCCGCCGCCGGTGCCGCCCATGGTGAACGACGGACGGATGATGCAGGGGAAGCCGACCTTGTCGAGGACGCCATAGGCTTCTTCCATGTTGTGCGCGATGCCGGATACCGGACAGGCCAGGCCGATGTCCTTCATCGCCTTGTCGAAGCGCGAACGATCTTCGGCTTTGTCGATGGTGTCGGCATTGGCGCCGATCATTTCGACGCCGAACTTCGCCAGCACGCCATGCTTTTCCAGGTCCAGTGCGCAGTTCAGCGCGGTCTGGCCACCCATGGTCGGCAGCAGCGCGTCAGGGCGCTCCTTTTCGATGATCTTGGCCACAGTGGCCCACTTGATCGGCTCGATGTAGGTGGCATCCGCCATCGACGGGTCGGTCATGATGGTGGCCGGGTTGGAGTTCACCAGGATGACGCGGAAGCCTTCCTCCTTCAGCGCCTTGCAAGCCTGAGCACCGGAGTAATCGAACTCGCAGGCCTGGCCAATGACGATGGGGCCGGCGCCGAGGATGAGGATGCTTTTGATATCTGTACGTTTTGGCATTTTCGTTACTCGAATCCTTAGGTCAGTCGGCGAGTCATCTTTAGAGTTACTGCGCGCCGCCTGGGCTGCGTTGCGCGGTCTCACTTCCTCGCCGTACTACCTGTACTGTCTCGTCGTTGCGTTCCGGGCGCCTTGCCCAGACCGCGCTCGCTACACTCTCAAGACGACTCGTTTACTGTCGCTTGGCCATGGTTTCGATGAAACGGTCGAACAGCGGCGCGACGTCGTGCGGGCCAGGACTCGCTTCCGGGTGGCCCTGGAAGCTGAAGGCAGCCTTGTCGGTACGCTCGATACCCTGCAGAGTGCCGTCGAACAGCGACTTGTGCGTCGCGCGCACATTGGCCGGCAGGCTCGCCTCGTCCACGGCAAAGCCATGGTTCTGGCTGGTAATCATCACCACGCCGGTCTTCAGATCCTGAACCGGATGGTTCGCGCCATGGTGGCCGTTGGGCATCTTCACGGTCTTGGCACCGGAGGCCAGCGCCAGCAGCTGGTGACCGAGGCAGATACCGAATACCGGAATGTCGGTCTCGAGCACTTCCTGAATCGCTTTGATGGCGTAGTCGCACGGCTCGGGGTCACCCGGCCCATTGGCCAGGAAGATGCCGTCCGGATTGAGCGCCAGGGCTTCGCTGGCAGGCGTCTGTGCGGGCAGCACGGTGACGCGGCACCCGCGGGCGACCAGCATGCGCAGGATGTTGTACTTCACACCGTAGTCGAAGGCGACGACGTGGTAGGGCAGCTCGCTGGCGGGAATCTCGGCATGGCCGTCATCCTTCAGGCACCAAACGCTGGAGCGCCACTCGTAACGCTCCTTGACGCTGACTTCCTTGGCCAGATCCATGCCCTTGAGGCCGGGGAAACTGCGCGCCAGCTCCAGCGCTTTCTCTTCGGTCGCATCGCTACCAGCCAAGATGCAGCCGTTCTGCGCACCCTTCTCACGCAGGATACGGGTCAGGCGGCGAGTATCGATGCCAGCGATGGCAACGGTGCCATTGGCCTTGAGGTAGTCGGGCAGGGGTTGCTTGTCGCGCCAGTTGCTGGAAATCAGCGGCAGGTCGCGAATAACCAGACCCGCAGCCCAGACTTTCCAGGACTCGGCATCTTCCGGCGTCGTGCCGGTATTGCCAACATGAGGGTAGGTGAGCGTAACGATCTGCTTGGCGTAGGAAGGATCGGTGAGGATTTCCTGATAGCCGGTCATGGCGGTGTTGAACACCACCTCACCAATGGTTTGCCCATCGGCGCCGATGGATTCGCCGCGAAAGATGCTGCCATCGGCAAGAGCCAGAATGGCTGGCGTAAGGGCTGGCTTAGTCAAGAGACCTCCCGTAGATCAAGGCTGGAGCAGACGCAGATTGTAAAAAAGCGGGATGACGTGTGAAGGTCATCCCGCTTTTTGTTTGATTCATTTCTGCGCAACTTTTAGTGGACACACTAAAGCGAGTAGCTTACAGAAAACCCTGTTTAGGGTCCAGCCAAAATGCCCGACAAGCGCACCCGGAACGAGCACCGCGCTGCCAAGCGGCGCAAAAACTCATTTCAGACCAAGCACATCCTGCATGTCATAAAGCCCAGCGGGCCTCTCATCCAACCAGAGCGCGGCACGCACTGCCCCCTTGGCGAAGGTCATGCGACTGGAGGCCTTGTGAGTGATTTCGACGCGCTCGCCGTCTGCGGCGAACAGCACGGTGTGATCACCAACCACATCCCCTGCACGCACCGTGGCGAAGCCGATGGTTTCACGCTGACGCGCCCCCGTCTGCCCCTCGCGGCCGTACACCGCAACCTTCTGCAGGTCACGCCCCAGCGCCTCGGCGATGACTTCGCCCATGCGCAGGGCGGTCCCCGAAGGCGCGTCCACCTTGTGCCGGTGATGTGCCTCGATGATCTCGATATCCACATCGTCACTCAGCACCCGCGCCGCCGTATCCAGCAGCTTGAGGCACAGATTGACGCCAACACTGAAGTTGGCCGCAAAGACGATCGGGATTTCTCTGGCCGCCGCGGCTAGGCGCTCCTTTTCTTCCGGCGAGAAGCCGGTGGTGCCAATCACCATGGCCTTGCCGGCGCGCCGACAGACCTCCAGATTCTTCAGGGTCACCGAGGGGTGGGTGAAATCGATCAGCACGTCGAACTCATCGACGGCTCGAGCAAGCTCACCTGTCAGCGGCACCCCAAGACGACCGATGGCTGCCAGCTCACCGGCATCTGCACCGACAAGCGTACTGTCCGGTCGATCGATGGCTGCCGTCAGGCCGGCCGCGCCGCCGGTCTGCTGGACCGCCTCGATCAGGGTCTTGCCCATGCGCCCGGCGGCGCCGGTCACTGCAATACGTCGCATCAAATCAGCTCCAGGCTGTGGGCCTCAGACAGCAGACGAAGGCATGCAGCCTGTCGCCCGCCACCCGCAGCCCTTGTCATACATCGCCGAAAAAGCGCTTCACACCCTCGAACCAGCCGCTGGCCTTGGGTGAATGAGAAGTGTCGCCCTGCAGGGTGCCACGGAACTCCTCAAGCATCTCGCGCTGGCGCTTGCTCAGGTTGACTGGCGTTTCGACCACCACGCGGCACATCAGGTCGCCCGCGGCACCGCCGCGAACGGGCGCGACACCCTTGCCGCGCAGGCGGAACTGTTTGCCGGTCTGCGTGCCTTCGGGGATCTTCAACTTGACGCGACCATCCAGGGTCGGCACTTCCAGCTCACCACCCAGTGCCGCATCGGCAAAGCTGATCGGCACTTCGCAGTACAGATGTTTGCCATCGCGCTGGAAGATCGCATGCTCGCGCACATTGACCACGACATACAGATCGCCGGCCGGACCACCCTGAGTGCCCGCCTCCCCCTCACCGGACAGGCGAATGCGGTCGCCGGTATCAACGCCTGGCGGAACCTTGACCGAGAGTGTCTTCTGTTCTTCGACGCGCCCCTGCCCATGGCAGCTGCCGCACGGGTCGGAAATCATCTTGCCACTGCCATGGCAGCGTGGGCAGGTCTGCTGCACCGAGAAGAAGCCCTGCTGCATGCGCACCTGACCGATGCCGCCACAGGTGGTACAGGTCACCGGACTGGTGCCCTTCTTCGCACCGGAGCCATCGCAGGTCTTGCACTCAACCAGCGTCGGCACACGGATGGTCACCGTGGTGCCGCGCACCGCCTCTTCCAGGTCGAGCTCCAGCGTGTAGCGCAGATCGCTGCCGCGCTGCGCGCCGCCACGTCCGCCGCCACGACCGCCACTGAAGAAATCACTGAATACGTCGCCGAAAATGTCGGAGAAGTTCGCTCCGCCATAGCCGGCGCCCGCTGCGCCAGCACCCATCTGCGGATCGACGCCGGCATGCCCGTACTGATCGTAGGCAGCACGCTTGCTCGGATCGGAAAGTACTTCGTAGGCCTCGTTGGCCTCCTTGAAAGCTTCCTCGGCAGCCTTGTCGCCCGGATTGCGGTCCGGGTGATGCTTCATCGCGAGGCGCCGGTAAGCCTTTTTCAGCTCCGCCTCGCTGACGCCGCGCTCGACGCCCAGCACCTCATAAAAATCGCGTTTGGCCATAACTATCCTGAACCCTCAATTTCATGCCTTCCAGACACGCCGACGCGGGAGCAAGCCCCCGCGCAGCGGTCGGGCCCGCCCGAAGGAAGTCGGGACGGGCTGGAGCGGAAGCAAGCCAGGGCTTACTTGTTGTCCTTGACCTCTTCGAACTCGGCGTCGACCACGTCGTCACCCGGCTTGCCCTGCTCGTCGGCCGGCTGACCTTCGCCCGCCTGAGCCTGCTCGGCGTACATCTTCTGCGCGACCGGAGTGGAAGCCTGGGAGACGGCAGCGATCTTCGCTTCGATCTCGGCCTTGTCGTCGCCCTTAATGGCCAGCTCCAGCTCGCCCAGCGCCTTCTCGATGGCAGCCTTGTCGTCATCGCTGGCCTTGTCACCAGCCTCGACGAGCATCTTGCGAGTGGCATGCACCAGCTGGTCGCCCTGGTTACGCGCAGTCGCCAACTCCTCGAACTTGCGGTCTTCCTCGGCATTCGCCTCGGCGTCGCGCACCATCTGCTCGATTTCTTCCTCGGACAGACCCGAGTTGGCCTTGATCACGATGGACTGCTGCTTGCCAGTAGCCTTGTCCTTGGCGGACACGTGCAGGATGCCGTTGGCGTCGATGTCGAAGGTGACCTCGATCTGCGGCATGCCTCGCGGCGCTGGCGGGATCTCGGCCAGGTCGAAGCGGCCCAGCGACTTGTTACCGGTTGCCTGCTTGCGCTCACCCTGCAGCACGTGAATGGTCACCGCGCTCTGGTTGTCGTCGGCAGTGGAGAACACCTGCGACTTCTTGGTCGGGATGGTGGTGTTCTTCTCGATCAGCGGAGTCATCACGCCACCGAGGGTCTCGATACCCAGCGTCAGCGGCGATACGTCGAGCAGCAGCACGTCCTTGACGTCACCAGCCAGAACCGCGCCCTGAATGGCAGCGCCCATGGCTACGGCTTCGTCCGGGTTGACGTCCTTGCGTGCTTCCTTGCCAAAGAACTCGGCGACCTTCTGCTGCACCAGCGGCATACGAGTCTGACCACCGACCAGGATCACGTCGTCGATCTTCGAAACGTCGACGCCGGCATCCTTCAGCGCGATGCGGCAAGGCTCGATGGTGCGCTGCACCAGATCCTCGACCAGCGCCTCCAGCTTGGCACGGGAGATCTTCACGTTCAGGTGCTTCGGCCCGGTGGCGTCGGCGGTGATGTACGGCAGGTTGACGTCGGTCTGCTGGCTGGAGGACAGCTCGATCTTGGCCTTCTCGGCCGCTTCCTTCAGGCGCTGCATCGCCAGCGGGTCACCCTTGAGGTTCATGCCGCTTTCTTTCTTGAATTCGTCGACGAGGTAGTCGATCAAGCGGATGTCGAAGTCCTCACCGCCGAGGAAAGTGTCGCCGTTGGTGGCCAGTACTTCGAACTGGTGCTCGCCATCGACTTCGGCGATCTCGATCACCGAAACATCGAAGGTACCGCCGCCCAGGTCATAAACGATTACGGTGTGGTCGCCCTTGGCCTTGTCCATGCCGTAAGCCAGCGCAGCCGCGGTCGGTTCGTTGATGATGCGCTTGACGTCCAGACCGGCGATGCGTCCGGCATCCTTGGTGGCCTGACGCTGGCTGTCGTTGAAGTAGGCCGGAACGGTGATCACCGCCTCGGTCACCGGCTCACCGAGGTAATCCTCGGCAGTCTTCTTCATCTTTTTCAGAATTTCAGCGGAGATCTGCGGCGGCGCCATTTTCTGGCCATTCACCTCGACCCAGGCGTCGCTGTTGTCGGCCTTGACGATCTTGTAAGGGACCATCTGAATGTCTTTCTGCACGACGTCTTCGTCAAAGCGACGACCGATCAGACGCTTCACCGCATACAGGGTGTTGTGCGGGTTGGTCACTGCCTGGCGCTTGGCCGACTGGCCAACCAGGATTTCGCCGTCGTTCGCATACGCGATGATCGACGGAGTGGTACGGCCGCCTTCGGCGTTCTCAATAACCTTGGCCTTGCCGTTTTCCAGAATCGAGACGCAGGAGTTGGTGGTTCCCAGGTCGATACCAATGATCTTGCCCATTTAATTCGCTCTCCAAATTTCGATTGGTCCGCGCCTGTTTTACCGGCTGCGGGTAACACAAAAACGCTTGGCTACCAGATGGGGGTCGGCAACCGGATTTCAAGCCTTCTCATCAATCGAAGGCGGCGCATCGGCGGGCGCCTTGCTGACGACGACCATCGCCGGACGCAGCAGGCGACCGTTGAGCAGGTAACCTTTTTGGAACACCTTGAGCACACTGCCCGGCTCGACATGGGTGCTCTCTTCCATGGCCATGGCCTGGTGATGCTCAGGGTTGAACGGCTCGCCATGCGGATCGAGCTGCTCGAGCTGGTGACGCGCAAGGGTGTCCAGCAGTAGCTTGAGGGTGAGCTCGACGCCTTCACGCATCGACTTGACCGCATCATCATCGGGGCTGGACAACTCAAGTCCACGCTCAAGGCTGTCGGCAACCGCCAACAGGTCACCAGCGAACTTCTCCAGCGCAAACTTGTGGGCCTTCTCGACATCCTGTTCGGCGCGCCGACGGATGTTCTGCAGCTCCGCCGCCACGCGCAGGGACTGGTCCTGCGCCGCTGCCAGCTGCTCTTCCAGCGATTGCACGCGTGCAGCCAGGTCCTCGGCTACGTCCGCTTCCGAATGCTCGGGCGTTTCCGGGTTCTGGTTATCCAGGTTCTGCTCGTCGGCCATGAGTCCTCCTCTCTATACGATCAGCGGGCAGCAAACCCGCGCTTGTGCCGCTATATGGGGGCGCGAAAACCGGCTTCAAGGGGCGCGGAGCAAAGTGCAGCGCGCGAAATGACGAGCGACCGCACATTCATCCACTCGCGCTTGTAGCTGCAAGGAAAACCACTGTATAAATAGCCAGCCACGCAAATATCGGGAGCCTTGCCATGCTGGTTCATCTGTCGGTACACAACTACGCCATCGTCGAGCATCTCGACCTCGAGCTGAAACGCGGCATGAGCGTCATCAGCGGTGAAACCGGCGCAGGCAAATCGATCATGCTCGATGCCCTCGGCCTGACGCTGGGCGACCGTGCCGACAGCAGCGTGGTGCGCATCGGCGCCGACAAAGCCGACATCCTTGCCAGCTTCGATCTGGAGGACATTCCCGATGCCCGCACCTGGCTCGCCGAGCGCGACATGGACAACGACGGCCCCTGCATCCTGCGGCGAGTGATCACGGCCGAAGGGCGCTCGCGCGGCTACATCAATGGCACGCCCTGCCCCCAGGGTGATCTCAAGGCGCTGGGCGAGCTCCTGATCGACATTCACAGCCAGCACGAGCATCAGTCGCTGCTGAAGACGGACACCCACCGACGCCTGCTCGATGAGTTCAGCGGCAGCCAGGAACTGGCGCGCCAGGTACAACTGGCTGCGCAACGCTGGCGACAGACCCGCCAGACGCTGGAACGACTGAGTAACAGCGGCGACGAACAACGCGCCCGTCATCAGCTGCTCAGCTACCAGCTCGAAGAACTGGAAAATCTCGCGCTTGGCGAAAACGAGCTGGAGCAACTGGAGCAGGAACACAGGAACCTCGCCAACGCCGAGCAACTGCTCGGCGCCTGCCGTCAGGTCATGGAGCTGTGCAGCGAAAGCGATGCCGGTAACGTGCTGTCGGCGCTGACCAGCAGCCTGCAACGTCTGACGGCTTTCCAGAACCAGCCGCAAGCCCTCAGCGAAGCGGTCAACTTACTGGCGAGCGCGCAGATTCAGGTCGAAGAAGCCATCGGCGAACTCAACCGTTTCGTCGATCATTTCGACGCCGATCCCGAGCGGCAGCAGACGCTGGAGGAGCGCCTGGACACCATCTACACCCTTGCCCGCAAGCACCGCGTCCAACCCTCCGAGCTACCTTCGCTGCATCAGCAACTGCTGGAAGAACTCGAAGGGCTCAACGCCGACGACGAAGCAGTCGAACGACTCGGCGAAGAGCTGGCGGCCTACGCCCGGCACTATGAAGAAAAAGCCAGCGAGCTCAGCCGCATGCGCCAGGCCGCGGCGGATCAGCTGGCAAGCGCGGTGGAAGTTGAGATCCAGCGCCTCGGCATGCCCGGTGGCAGATTCAGCGTGCAGCTCAAGCCCGCAGTCGAAGGCGAACTGATGCCCTACGGGTTCGAACAGGTGGAGTTTCTGGTCAGCGCAAACCCAGGCCAGCCACTGCGACCGCTAGCCAAGGTCGCCTCGGGCGGTGAGTTATCACGCATCAGCCTGGCGATCCAGGTCATCACCGCTCAGACGTCTCACGTACCGACGCTGGTATTCGACGAAGTCGACGTTGGCATCGGCGGCCCCACCGCGGAGATCGTTGGGCAACTGCTGCGCCGCCTCGGCGAACGCGGACAGGTACTGACCGTAACCCACCTACCGCAGGTCGCCGCCCAAGGGCATCACCACCTGTTCGTGCACAAGGCTCGCGGGGCAGATGAAACCCGCACGGCCGTCGCCGAACTGGATCAGAACGGCCGTGTCGAGGAGATCGCCCGAATGCTCGGCGGCGTCGACCTTACCGAACAATCGCTGGCGCATGCACGGCAGATGGTCACCTCCGCCCAGGCTTGAGCCCGGCTGACAGGCACAAAAAAGGCGGCCGCGGCCGCCTTTTTCATGCACGGGAGATCAGTCCCTCTTGCGCACGTAGAGCACAAGGTTGTGATCAACCAGTTCGTAGCCGTGGCGCTTGACGATCTCTTTCTGCAATTTTTCGATCTCGGGATCGAAGAACTCGATGACATCACCACTGTCGACGCAGACCATGTGGTCATGGTGCCCGCTGTCGGCAAGCTCGAAGACGGCATGACCACCATCGAAGTTGTGCCGAACTACCAGGCCGGCCGCCTCGAACTGGGTCAGCACGCGATAGACCGTCGCCAGACCGACATCCTCACCCGCTTCCATCAACGCCTTGTAGACGTCTTCGGCACTCATGTGACGGCGATCGGTAGTGTCCAGCATCTGCAGGATCTTCACCCGCGGCAGAGTTACCTTGAGCCCAGCTTTACGTAGTTCGCTATTTTCGACCATGGTTGGCTTTCTCGCTGCTGCTGTTTCGCAGCCTCCTTCAATACGGGTATGATCCGGGTTCTTTGCCCAGCCAAGATAGTGGAAGTCACCCACCGATGCAAAACACCAAGCTCATGCTGACCAGCCTCACCCTCGTGGGTCTGTTCGCACTCGCCGGTTGTTCATTTCCCGGGGTTTACAAGGTCGACATTCAACAGGGCAATGTCGTCACGCAGGACATGATAGACCAGTTGCGCCCCGGAATGACCCGCCAGCAGGTGCGGTTTATCATGGGCAACCCGCTGATCACCGACACCTTCCACGCCAACCGCTGGGACTACCTGTACAGCATCCAGCCCGGCGGCAGCCAGCGCCAGCAGGAACGCGTCAGCCTGGTATTCAACGCGAATGATCAACTGGCCGGTCTGGCCGGTGACTTCATGCCCGGCGTGAGCCGTGACGAGCAGATCCTTGGCCGCCAGCCGCAGGGCACCAGCACGACTCCAGCCGCTGTACCACGCCAGCCCGAAGAGCGCCCCGCGCCGGGATCGCTACTGGAGCAGATTCAGCGTGAAGTGGACCAGGCCGAACCGGTCCCGGTGCCGATTCCGGAACCTCTGGAAACCGAATAAACAAACGCCCGGCTAGCCCGGGCGTTTTTGTATCTACCTGTTACGCATCATCGGCCTTGTTCTTCGCAGCCTTCGCCGCCCGTTGCTTGCGCACCTCTTTCGGGTCCGCAATCAGAGGCCGGTAGATCTCGACTCGCTCACCCTCCTCCAGCACTCTTTCCTCAGGCCTGGGCACCGCCTTGCCAAAGATCCCGAGCGGCGCACTGCCCAGGTCGAGACCGGGGAAATGCGCGTCCAGCCCCGAGCGCAAGGCGGCCTCGCGCACGGTAGTGCCGGCGGGCACAGTCATCTGCAGCAGCTTCTGTTTGTCCGCCAACGCATAGACCACTTCGACCGCAATCGATGGCTTATCCATAAAGCTGCTTCGCCCGTTCGCAGAAGGCATCGACCAAGGTGTTGGCGGCCTGGTTGAACAGCGGCCCGAGCGTCGCCTTGACCAGCGGCCCGGCGTAATCGAAGGTCAGGTCCAGGCTGATCTTGCAGGCCTTTTCACCCAGCGCCTTGAACTCCCAGATGCCATGTAGATGGCTAAATGGGCCTTCCTCAAGCGTCATCTCGATCCGCTTGCCGAACTCCAGCGCGTTACGCGTCATGAAGCGCTGACTCAACCCAGCCTTCGCCACCGTCATGCTGGCGTGCATTTCGGTCTCGCTACTGGAAAGCACCTCGGTCGCAGAACACCAGGGCAGGAACTGCGGATAGCTGGCTACATCATTGACCATGTCGAACAGCGCCTGCGCGGGATACGGCAGCAGCGCGGAACGTTGAATGTGCGTCGTCATGCGGACCTTCTACGTCGTCATTTCATTGCGCGCCGATCGAAAGCATCCGACGCAGCCAGCCCGCAACCGCACAATTGACGTCATGAAGAGTCAAGGCGGCGGCAAAGCGCGCACATTGTCGGGGATTAACGGCCGCCCCTCAAGTTTCTGGCGCCGCCACTGTCGAGGGCTGTCGCCAGCCGCAACGGGACTCCCTATAATGCGCCCCCTATGGCCAAACAGAAGAAACAGTCCCCCGGGACCATCGCGCTGAACAAGAAAGCGCTACACGATTACTTCATCGAACAGAAATTCGAGGCAGGCCTCGTCCTGGCCGGCTGGGAAGTGAAGAGCATGCGTGCCGGCAAGGCACAGCTGGTGGACAGCTACGTCCTGCTCAAGGATGGCGAAGCCTGGTTGATGGGCGCGCACATCACGCCACTGACCAGCGCCAGCACTCACGTCATCGCCGACCCGACCCGCACCCGCAAGCTGCTGCTGAACAAGCGCGAGCTGGGCAAGCTGTTCGGTGCCGTGCAGCAGAAGGGCTACGCCTGCGTGGCGCTTTCGCTGTACTGGAAGAAGCACATGATCAAGTGCGAGATCGCCCTCGGCAAAGGCAAAAAGGAGTACGACAAGCGCCACACCGAGAAGGAACGTGATTCCGATCGGGAGATTCAGCGCGCCATGCGTACCAAGGGCAAAGACGACTGAGCTGCACCCGACTCTTGGGCTGATCAGCCCAAGCTAATACCGAGCCGGCAGCCAATGCCGGCTCCGCTCTCAACCTTCCTTCTGTATCCTTTCACCCTGCCGACGCTGCGCACGCGCCAGCCGCTGGGCTTCCTGCTGACCTTCGGCCAGCACTTCCTGCACATAATTGATGTGCCGGTGAATCACCTCGCGCGCTTCCACTGCCCGCCTGGCCATGATCGCCTCGTACAACTCGCGATGCTGACTCATCAGCATGTCCCGCGTTTCGTCACGCAGGGCGTACATGCCGCCGATGTTGGTCACCACGTTGCGCTTGAGCAGATCGAACAGACCACGAATGGTGTGCAGCAGCACCGCGTTGTGGCTGGCTTCGGCAATGGCCAGGTGGAACTGGGCATCGGCTGCGCCCTCCTCCGCTCGGCTCACCTTGCCTTCTCGGGTATAGCAATCCTGCAACGCCACGAAGGCTTCGGTGAGGCGCTTCTGGTCCACCTCGGTTGCACGCAAGGCCGCGTAATAAGCACAGCTGCCTTCGAGCGTGTGACGAAACTCCAGTAAGTCGCGCTGCGCATCGCTGTTGTTTTCCAGCAAGTGCAGCAACGGATCGCTGAACGTGGAGCCCAGCGACTCGGCAACGAACGTGCCCCCGCCATGCCGACTGACCAGCAAGCCCTTGGCCGCCAGTTTCTGAATCGCTTCACGCAGTGAAGGCCGGGAAACCCCGAAGCTTTCAGCCAGGGCGCGCTCGGCAGGGAGACGCTCACCGGCCTTGAGCGTGCCCTCGAGAATCATGGTTTCCAGCTGCGCGACGATGTCGTCTGCTAGCCGCCGCTGCCGCACCATGCCCACATCCATAGCAGCCCCCAAATGGTCTTACCAATCGAGAAATGCTAGCCATGACCGCGCATCCGCACAAGTGCGGCTGTTGCGACCAAAGTCTATAGCTAGCTAATTGACGCCCCTATACACAGCTCTTACGCTGGCCATTCCCTTCTGTTAATTGGTCTTACCACTTTACAGAGTGGTCTAAAAATAAGAGGACTCAGCATGAGATCTGCGCACAACAACAACTCCACGGTCCGCTCAGGGCCCCATCTGAACCGAACCGCAGGGGAAGCCTGACATGTCCAACGGACTGCTCGCACTATTCGCCTTCACACCCATTCTGCTCGCAGCAATCATGCTGATCGGCCTGCGCTGGCCCGCCAGCCGCGCCATGCCGCTGGTCTTCCTGTTCACCGCAGCAATCGGGCTGTTCGTCTGGGACATGAGCGTCAACCGCATCATCGCCTCGACGTTGCAAGGCCTGGTAATTACCCTTGGTCTGTTGTGGATCATCTTCGGCGCGATCCTGCTGCTGAACACCCTCAAGCATTCGGGCGGCATTACCGCCATTCGCGCTGGCTTCACCACCATCAGCCCTGACCGCCGTATCCAGGCCATCATCATCGCCTGGCTGTTCGGCTGCTTCATCGAAGGCGCCTCCGGCTTCGGCACTCCGGCCGCCATCGCCGCGCCGCTGCTGGTTGCGGTTGGCTTCCCGGCGATGGCCGCAGTCCTGCTCGGCATGCTGGTACAAAGCACGCCGGTGTCCTTCGGTGCGGTCGGTACGCCGATCGTCGTTGGCATCAATAGCGGCTTGGATACCGCCACCATCGGCGCGCAACTGGTCGCGCAGGGTTCCAGCTGGAACGCTTACCTGCAGCAGATCACCAGCAGCGTGGCGATCACCCATGCCATCGTCGGCACCGTGATGCCGCTGATCATGGTGCTGATGCTGACCCGCTTCTTTGGCAAGGAGAAGAGCTGGAAAGCCGGCTTCGAGGTGCTGCCGTTCGCGATCTTCGCCGGCCTGGCATTCACCCTGCCCTACGCGGCCACTGGCATCTTCCTCGGCCCGGAATTCCCGTCGCTGCTGGGTGGTCTGGTTGGCCTGGCGATCGTCACCACCGCTGCCCGCTTCAAGTTCCTGACGCCGAAGACCACCTGGGACTTCGCCGACGCCAAGGAATGGCCGGCCGAGTGGCTGGGCACCATCGAAATGAAGCTGGACGAGATGGCCGCCCGCCCGATGAGCGCCTTCCGTGCCTGGCTGCCCTACGTGCTGGTCGGTGCGATCCTGGTGATCAGCCGGGTGTTCCCGCAGGTCACCGCTGCGCTGAAATCGGTATCCATCGCCTTTGCCAACATCCTCGGCGAAACCGGTATCAATGCGGGCATCGAGCCGCTGTACCTGCCGGGCGGCATCCTCGTCATGGTGGTGCTGATTACCTTCTTCCTGCATGGCATGCGCGTTTCCGAGCTCAAGGCGGCGGTGAAGGAATCCAGCGGCGTACTGCTCAGCGCCGGATTCGTACTGCTGTTCACCGTGCCGATGGTGCGCATCCTGATCAACTCCGGCGTCAACGGTGCCGAGCTGGCCAGCATGCCGATCGTCATGGCGCGCTACGTCGCCGATAGCGTCGGCAGCATCTACCCGCTGCTGGCGCCAGCTGTCGGTGCACTGGGTGCGTTCCTCGCCGGCTCCAACACAGTCAGCAACATGATGTTCAGCCAGTTCCAGTTTGGTGTTGCCCAGTCGCTCGGAATTTCCGGAGCGATGGTAGTTGCCACCCAAGCGGTTGGCGCTGCTGCAGGCAACATGGTTGCGATCCACAACGTGGTGGCTGCTTCCGCCACCGTCGGCCTGCTCGGTCGTGAAGGCTCCACGCTGCGCAAGACCATATGGCCTACGCTGTACTACGTGCTGTTCACGGGGGTGATCGGCCTGATCGCCATCTACGTGCTAGGCGTGACCGACCCACTGGTCGGAGTGTAAGAAACAGGAATCGTGCCCCCGCTTGGGGGCACGGTTGCATTCCAGAAACCGCATTTGCGGATAACCGGGCCAACCCGGAGACCAAGCCGATGAGCGAACTCTTCTACGATGCTGCGCCGAACGCTACCCGCGTCGCGCCGCCGCTGCCAAAGCCGCGCGAATACCCCGCCAAGCCAAGCCAGGTTTATCTGTTCGGTACCTGCGTGGTCGACCTGTTCTATCCCGAGGCCGGCCTGGATGCCATCCGCCTGCTCGAACGCGATGGATTGACCGTGCACTACCCGCAGGGCCAGACCTGCTGCGGTCAGCCGGCCTACACCAGCGGCTACACCGACGAGGCCCGCAACGTCGCACGCGCGCAACTGGACCTGTTCGCCAACGACTGGCCAGTGGTGGTGCCGTCCGGCTCCTGCGCCGGCATGCTGCGCCACCATTATCTGGACCTGTTCAAGGACGACCCGGCCACGCTGAAGAAGGCGCAGGCCTTGGCCGAGCGCACCTTCGAGCTGGCCGAGTTCCTGCTCAATGTCTGCAAGGTCGAATTCAAGGACGCCGGCACGCCGACCAAGGTTGCCCTGCATACCTCCTGCTCGGCCCGCCGCGAAATGAACACCCACCTGCACGGCCGCGCCCTGCTTGCCCAGCTGGGCCAGGTCGAGCGCGTCGAGCACGACCACGAAAGCGAATGCTGCGGCTTCGGCGGCACCTTCAGCGTGCGCATGCCCGATATCTCCGGCGCCATGGTGCTGGACAAGACCCGCGCACTGAAGGAATCCGGCGCGCATCAGGTGATCAGCGCCGACTGCGGCTGCCTGATGAACATCAATGGTTCGCTGGAAAAGCAGCGTGAAGCCCTGCGCGGCCAGCATCTGGCGAGCTTCCTCTGGCAACGCACCGGAGGTGCCCGATGAACGCCGAACAGCGTATTCCCGCGATACAGATCGAGAACGCCGGTGACCCGGACTTCCGCGCCCGCGCGCGCAAGTCCCTGAAGGACGACCAGCTGCGGCGCAACTTCCGCACCGCCATGGACTCGCTGATGACCAAGCGCGCCGTGGCCTTCAGCGATGCCGACGAACGCGAGCGGCTGCGCGAGATGGGCAACCGTATCCGCGCCCGCGCACTGTCCAAGCTGCCCGAACTGCTCGAGCGGCTGGAAACCAACCTGACCCGTAACGGTGTGAACGTGCACTGGGCGGAGACGGTTGAAGAGGCGAACAACATCGTCCTCGAGATCGCCCGCGCTCATGAGGCGCGCCAAGTGATCAAGGGCAAATCGATGGTCAGCGAAGAGATGGAGATGAACCATTTCCTCGAAGGCCATGGCATCGAATGCCTGGAATCGGACATGGGCGAGTACATCGTCCAGCTCGACCACGAAAAGCCTTCCCATATCATCATGCCGGCAATCCACAAGAACGCCGGCCAGGTCGCGTCCCTGTTCCACGAGAAACTCGGCGTGGAGTACACCAAGGACGTCGACCAACTCATTCAGATCGGCCGCCGCACCCTGCGCCAGAAGTTCTTCGAGGCCGATATCGGCGTCTCCGGCGTGAACTTCGCGGTGGCTGAGACCGGCACCCTGTTGCTTGTGGAAAACGAGGGTAACGGGCGCATGTCCACCGGCGTGCCGCCGGTACATATCGCTGTCACCGGCATCGAGAAGGTAGTCGAGAACCTGCGTGACGTGGTCCCGCTGCTCTCGCTGCTGACCCGCTCGGCACTGGGCCAGCCGATCACCACCTACGTCAACATGATCTCCAGCCCGCGCAAGGCCGACGAGCTCGACGGCCCGCAGGAAGTGCATTTGATCCTGCTGGACAACGGCCGCAGCCAGGCTTTCGCCGACAGCGAGCTGCGCCAGACGCTGAACTGCATCCGCTGCGGCGCCTGCATGAACCACTGCCCGGTGTACACCCGCGTCGGCGGCCACACCTACGGCGAGGTCTACCCGGGACCGATCGGCAAGATCATCACGCCGCACATGGTCGGCCTGGACAAGGTGCCGGATCACCCCAGCGCTTCGTCGCTGTGCGGCGCCTGCGGCGAAGTCTGCCCGGTGAAGATCCCGATCCCGTCCATCCTGCGGCGCCTGCGTGAGGAGAACATCAAGGCACCGGACGATCCGCACAAGGTCATGCGCGGCCAGGGCAGCAAATACTCGAAGAAAGAACGACTGATGTGGGCCGGCTGGCGCCTGCTCAACACCAGCCCGACGCTGTACCGCGTGTTCGGCTTCTTCGCCACACGCCTGCGCGGTCTGACGCCATCGAACATCGGCCCCTGGACGCAGAACCACAGCGCACCGAAACCTGCCGCCCGCTCGCTGCACGAGCTGGCCCGCGAGCACCTGGAGGGCAAGCGATGAGCGCCAAGGCCAATATCCTCGCCAAGCTGAAGAAAAGCCTGGAGGGCACCACGCCTATCGTCGATGACTACGACGTATCGCTGGTCACCCAACCCTGGAGCTACGCGCCCGAGCAGCGTATCGCCCGCCTGCGCCAGCTGATGGAAGCGGTGCACACCGAGATCCACCTGACCACGGACGCCGGCTGGCCCGCCCTGCTCGAACAGCTGCTGCACGACCGCCAGCTGCCGAGCCTGCTGATCGCCCCGACCACGCCGTACGGCCAGCGCTTCACCGCGCATTGCGCCGGCCGCGAGGGCCTGCCGACGCTGAAGGCCTACGACCGCCCGGTCGAGGACTGGAAGGACGAGCTGTTCAACGACACCCCGGCGAGCCTCACCGGCACCCTCGGCGCCATCGCCTCCACCGGCAGCCTGATCATGTGGCCGACCCGCGAGGAGCCGCGCCTGATGAGCCTGGTGCCGCCGGTGCACTTCGCCATCCTCAAGGCCAGTGAGATCCACGACAACTTCTACGAGATCCAGCAGAAGTTCCAGTGGGCCGCCGGCATGCCGACCAATGCGCTGCTGGTCTCCGGCCCGTCGAAAACCGCCGACATCGAGCAAGTGCTGGCCTACGGCGCCCACGGGCCGAAGGATCTGATCCTGCTGATCCTGGAGGACGCATGAACGCGGCCGCGCAGCTCGAACGCGCGCCGCTGCCGGGCGAGTTCCTCCGCGAAGTCGAGCGCCTGATTCCGGTCGAGCGGCGCTTCGACGATCCGCTCTCCACCCTCGCCTTCGGCACCGACGCCAGCTTTTACCGGCTGATTCCCAAACTGGTGGTGCGCGTCGAATCCGAAGCCGAGGTGATCGCGCTGCTAAAACTGGCCCATGCGGAAAACGTCCCGGTGACCTTCCGCGCCGCGGGCACCAGCCTGTCCGGCCAGGCGATCAGCGACTCGGTGCTGATCGTGCTCGGCGACAACTGGAACGGCCGCGAGATTCGCAACGGCGGTGAGCAGATCCGCCTGCAACCCGGCGTCATTGGCGCCAACGCCAACGCCGTACTCGCGCCGTTTCAGCGCAAGATCGGTCCTGATCCGGCCTCGATCAACGCAGCGAAGATCGGCGGCATCGTTGCCAACAACTCCAGCGGCATGTGCTGCGGCACTGCGCAGAACACGTACAAGACCCTCGCCGGGCTGCGTGTCGTACTGGCCGATGGCACCGTGGTCGACAGCGAAGATGCCGCCAGCGTCGCCGCCTTCCGCCAGAGCCACGCAGCACTGCTCGATCAATTGGCCGAACTAGGGCGCGAGACCCGCGCCAACGCCGAACTCGCGGCGAAGATCCGTCACAAGTACCGCCTGAAGAACACCACCGGTTTCTCGCTCAATGCGCTAGTCGACTATGACGAGCCGCTGGATATCCTCAACCACCTGATGGTCGGTTCCGAAGGCACGCTGGGCTTCATCAGCGCGGTGACCTACGACACCGTGCCGGACCATCCGCACAAGGCCAGCGCGCTGGTGGTGTTTCCCGACGTGGAAACCTGCTGCCTCGCCGTACCGGTGCTCAAGCAGCAACCGGTGTCCGCCGTGGAGCTGCTCGACCGTCGCAGCCTGCGCTCGGTCGAGCACAAGGCCGGCATGCCCGAGTGGGTGAAGGAACTGTCACCGACCGCCTGCGCACTGTTGATCGAATCGCGCGCCGCCAGCCAGTCGCTGCTGCACGAGCAGATCAACCTGATCATGACGTCCATCGCGCATTTCCCGGTGGAGAAGCAGGTCGACTTCAGCGAAGACCCGCTGATCTACAACCAGCTGTGGAAGATCCGCAAGGACACCTTCCCGGCGGTCGGCGCCGTGCGCCAGACCGGCACCACGGTGATCATCGAGGACGTGACCTTCCCCGTCGAGCGCCTGGCAGAGGGCGTCAATCGGCTGATCGAGCTGCTCGACAAGCATCGCTACGACGAGGCGATCCTCTTCGGCCACGCGCTGGAGGGCAACCTGCACTTCGTCTTCACCCAGGGCTTCGATGATCCGGCGCAGGTCGCCCGTTACGAAGCCTTCATGGGCGAAGTGGCGCAGCTGGTCGCAGTCGAATTCGGCGGCGCGCTCAAGGCCGAGCACGGCACCGGGCGCAACATGGCGCCCTTCGTCGAGTTGGAATGGGGCAGCGAAGCCTACGCGCTGATGTGGAAGATCAAGCGCCTGCTCGACCCCACCGGCATCCTCAACCCGGACGTGGTGCTCTCCGAAGACCCGGACATCCACCTGAAGAACCTCAAGCCGATGCCGGCTGCCGACGAGATCGTCGACAAGTGCATCGAGTGCGGTTTCTGCGAGCCGGTCTGCCCGTCCAACGGCCTGACCCTCACCCCACGCCAGCGCATCGTCATCTGGCGCGACATCCAGGCACGCAAGCGCGCCGGTGTCGATACCACCGAGATCGAGCGCCTCTACCACTACCACGGCGTCGAAACCTGCGCCGCCACCGGCCTCTGCGCCCAGCGCTGTCCGGTGGGCATCAACACCGGCGACCTGGTACGTAAACTGCGCGGGCGTGAAGCGAGCAAAACCGGCGCCGCCAACTGGCTGGCCGACCATTTCGCCACAGCCGTGCAGGGCACCCGTTTCATGCTGCATGCCGCCAATGGCGCGCACATCATTCTTGGCACCAAGCGCCTGGCCAAGCTGTCCGCGACCATGACCAACGCCAGCAAGGGCCGCGTGCCGCAATGGACCCCAGCCACGCCGCAGCCGCTGCAACGCCTGCATCTGCCCAAGCCCACCGCTCAGGATGAGCGTCCGCGCGTGGTCTACCTGGCCGCCTGCGTTTCCCGAGCAATGGCGCCGGCCGCACGCGACCAAGAGCAGGAGCCGCTACTGGACAAGACCCGCAGCCTGCTGGAAAAGGCCGGCTACCAGGTGATCTTCCCCGAGCAGCTGAACGATCTGTGCTGCGGCCAGCCGTTCGCCTCCAAGGGCTATGCCGAACAGGGCGAACGCAAGCGCCAGGAGATGCTCGACGCGCTGCTCAAAGCCAGTCGCGGCGGGCTCGACCCGATCTACTGCGACACCAGCCCCTGCACCCTGCGCCTGGTCCAGGGCCTGACCGATCAGCGCCTCGACATGTACGATCCGGTGCGCTTCATCCGCACGCACCTGCTCGACAAGCTGGACTTCGTGCCGCAGGAAAAAGCGATTGCCGTGCACGTCACCTGCAGCACCCAGCACCTTGGGGAAGCACAGGCACTGATCGATATCGCCCGCCGCTGCGCCAAGGAAGTCGTGGTTCCGGAGGGCATTCATTGCTGCGGTTTCGCCGGTGACAAAGGCTTCACCACGCCGGAACTCAACAGTCACGCCCTGCGCAGCCTTAAAGATGCGGTGCAGATATGCGATGAAGGCATCTCCACCAGCCGCACCTGCGAGATTGGTTTGTCCCGCCATGGCGAGATCGACTATCACGGACTGGTCTACCTGGTGGATCGCGTAACCCGCAGTAAAACAGCGACGCCAACGCTCTAGCACAGGCGTTATGGCCCTGTTCAGCGGAGCGGGGCCGTTTCGTTTGTGTCGCTTCGATGAACGCTCACGCGCAATCGCAGTCGGAATTTTAGAGCCCCTGACGGGTTCGATTCGACTCGGCGCCGCCGTTTCAGCAGTTATCAGGCAGGCCCGGGAAGTCCACAAGACTGGAGGACCCACCATGAAAGTTCACGCATTGCTCGCATCCGCGGTACTGCTCGCCAGCCCCGCCGTCTTCGCCCAGAACGACCTGTGCCAGACCAACCTGCAGGAAATCGATGACAACATGGCCACCAACACCGCGACCCTGGGTGAGCCGGCCAAGAGCAAAGTCGAGGAATACGTCCAGCAGGCACGCCAAGCTCAACAGTCCGGCGATACCGAGGCCTGCATCGCTCACTCAACCAAAGCCCTGCAAGAGCTGAAAGGCCCTGGCAGCTCCGGTAGCGGCGGCACCGCAGGCTCCGGCTCCGGCGCCGGCAACTGAGTCAAGGCGGCGGGATCGTGCGAGCGATCCTGCCGCAGTTGCCTGTATATTTTTTAACCAGCATGATTAAAAAGTGATCGACATCCCGAAAGGATCGCCGTACACTCCCGCCCCAGCACCACAAGCGTCACCAGGGGCCGATTAGGATTCGACGCCGGTAACAAAACTTGAGGGGCATGCCGAGTTGGTAACAGAACTCGTAAATAAACTGTTGCAAACCTATAGTTGCCAACGACGACAACTACGAAGGGTACGCGCTAGCCGCCTAACCTTCATCTGGTAGCTTCGGCTCCAGCGGTCACTAGGGGATGCCTGTAAACCCGAAATGACTGTCAGACAGAACAGGATCGCCGCCAAGTTCGCTGTAGACGTAACGGCTAAAACTCATACAGCTCGCTCCAAGCACCCTGCCAATCGGGCGGCGCGGAGTTAACTCAGTAGATCTGGCTAAGCATGTAGAACCGATAGCGGAGAGCTGGCGGACGGGGGTTCAAATCCCCCCGGCTCCACCAATTTGTCTTCCCAGGAAGACCCAGAAAAGCCGTAAAGCATAGAGAAATCAAAGCTTTACGGCTTTTTTATTACCCATATCATCCCACGTAATCCCGGGGCATCCCACAGTTGACGGGGGCATATATGGGGGCATAAAACACTCTTCAGCTCGCTCGGAGAGGATGTGCCCCCAATGCCCCTGAAAGACACCAACTGTCGCAACGCCAAGCCTCAGGACAAGCCATACCGCCTGTATGACGAACAGGGCCTGTACTTGGAAGTACAGCCCAACGGAGGCCGTTATTGGCGATTGAAGTACCGTTTTCTGGGAAAGGAAAAACGCCTAGCTCTTGGCGTTTACCCCGAGGTCGGCTTGCAGGAAGCTCGACGAAAACGCGATGACGCTCGTGCCCAGCTTGCCGGCGGTCAAGACCCTTCACTGCAACGGCGTATGGCCAAGGTGGTCAGCCAGCTCGACCACCAACACACCTTCGAATCGGTCGCGACGCAATGGCTCACTATTCGGGAGGGTTCTTGGGACCCGGAGTACACCCGCACGGTTAGGCAGCGCCTTGAACTCAATGCTTACCCTTGGCTGGGGAAACTTCCGATTAGCAGCATCAGCACCCCCATGCTGGTCGAAAATCTTCAACGTATCATCAAGCGCGGCGCATCAGAGACGGCGCGCCGTGTAGCGCAGATCTACAAACAGATTTTCGAATTTGCCGAGGCTGCAGGCATCACACCACCCAACCAGATTGGGAATCTGTCGCGCACGCTCCCAGCCAAGAGGGTAAAACACTTTTCAGCTGTGACCGATCCAGAAAAACTCGGCGAATTGCTAAAAGCCTTGGATAACTACACAGGTACTTTGCCTGTTTGCTGTGCGCTAAAACTGGCACCTCTTCTATTCTGCAGACCTGGCGACCTACGACACATGGAATGGTCTGAACTCAACCTGGATGGCGGCGAATGGATCATTCCCGGGCATAAAATGAAAGGCCTCACGACCACCAGGCTGGATCGACCAGATCATCTGGTTCCACTCAGCCGGCAGGCGGTTTCCGTGCTACGCGAACTGCAACCACTGACTGGCAAGCACCGTTATGTTTTCCCATCAGCCCGGGGCGGTGATAGGCCGATGTCCAATAATGCAGTCCTCAGCGCCCTACGCCGTATGGACATCGGCAGCGACGAGATGACAGGGCACGGCTTTCGAGCGACAGCCAGAACCATCGGCGCAGAGGTGCTGGGGTTTCGCCCCGACCTTCTGGAGCACCAACTGGCACACACAGTCAAAAACCCGCTGGGACGAGCGTACGACCGAACCTCGTTTCTGCCTGAACGCCGCGACATGATGCAGCGTTGGTCGGATTACCTGGATGCAATAAAGGCCTGAATCGGCGCCTCGACCAGCGACAACGGCCTCCCAGGTTGGGGGGTTGCACATCGCAGCATGATGATGCTATAAAAATCCCACGGGCGTTCATTGGACGTCACGGCATAAATACCGCATTAGGCGGTTAATTGAGTTCAATTAGCTCCCCCAGCAGTGGACTCCAACATAGCGCAGGACATCCTAGGCATTGTTGCGCCTACATCCTGCTAACAGAGTTTTGCTCAGCCTCTCCGCAGGTGCGCCAGGCTCCCCCCGCGTCAGCTCATAGCTGAGCCGGATAAAAAATCCTCAAAATAAGTTCTCCTGAAAATTTTGCTGTTCTGCAGCCGGGAGGACACCTTCTACATCCCTAAAACATTACGTATCGCAGCCATGAGGACGCTGCGGCGCAACCGTTTGAGTACTGAAAAATGGCACAACGTACCGCACCTGAGGTTGAGGAACTCCGTTTTTTGCGTTTACCCGAGGTGGAAAAGGCCACGGGCAAAAAACGTTCCACCATTTACCGTGATATTGCCTCTGGCAGGTTCCCCGCGCCATATGATCTGGGCAGCAGCAGGTCAGTCGGCTGGCTCAGCACCGAAATATCTGCCTGGATCCTGAGTCGGCCGCGCGTACAGCTGCGTGGGGGGCATAACAATGACTAACCCACCATCCCCACTGCGCGCGCAGACCCAGTGGTTTCATTTGTTCAAAGCAATGGTCGATCACGGTGAGGTGGCCCGAATCGGACCCTACGCGTTTACGGTTTATGCCGTGATTAAGGCCCATGCCAATTATCACTCCGGCATAGCGTATCCGGGCATCGACCTGATCGCTGAAAAATCCGGTGTCAGCCCAGCACAGGTCAAACGTGCGCTGGGAGTGCTCCAAGCTGCAGGCCTCATCACAAAGACAAAAACCGGTCGATCCAATCACTACACCCTACGCGAAAAGGTCCAGATCACTGAGGCCGACCTAGCAACCTGGGACTACGTGCCAAGCCGTACTCAACATGCCGTTTCCGAGCTCAAAAAGACAATGCTCACCGGCGATTTCGCAGGCACTCAGATCCTGAACATCGAGCGTCTAAATATACAAATCAACCTAGCCGGAGGTAATTCTCAGATCGAGGACACCCGAAGCATCAACCTGGACCAACTTAACCCCAGCATCGCTAAAACGCTACGCAAACATCTCAACCGGTCGCAATGAAGTTATACACAGCTCAGAGTGATACGGATCACTCTGAGCTGTGTGCGCACCTGAAGGGGCTCTCTCAGCGCCCAATAGAGGCTAAACCCAGCTCACCCTGAGCTACTAAAGAGAGAGAGAAAAAATCTTTATAGAACAACCGGAAACGCGAGATGTCATGCAGGCCTTTACCCAACCAGGAAGATGACGACCTGTCTCGTTCGCTCAGGACCTCAACCCTTGTTTTTCGCATTAAGTCGGCGCCTCCCTTATCATACCGCCACTATGTGATGGTCGATTGCTTGGTCACTGACTCTTGAGCCGACGGTGCAGCTGTAACAGCGACGTAGTCTGATGTTGAAGCCTAGCCAATACAGCTCATGTGCCAACCCAGCAGTGATCCTCACCGAAAAAACTCAGCGGCTAAAGTCGCTCTCGCGCAAACGCGATCTGAACAGTGGTAAGCCATGAATGCAGTAGAAATTGAGTCCGCCATTTCTGACCTGGCCCTAGAGCCCTTTAACGCGGCGGAGTTTCCGTTCACTTTCCTGGCCGCATTCGGCAACAAGGAAACCGCGCTCAAGCGCCTGCGCGCCGGCAACAACAACGCCTCGGACGTACCGGGCGGCGTACTACTGCGCAGCAATATTCATATCGCCACCTGCGAGCCTGGCACCGTAGGCGACACACTCAAGGCTTTGCGCGCCAGCCCGGCCACCACCAAAGCCAAAGCCAAGTTCATCCTTGCCACAGACGGGCAAACGCTGGAGGCCGAAGAGCTGATCACGGGTGAAACCATCACCTGCGACTACCCTGACTTTCCCAACCACTTCGGTTTCCTGCTACCGCTGGCCGGTATCTCCACCATTAAGGAGATCAAGGACAACCCCATCGACGTGCGCGCCACCAGCCGCCTGAACAAGCTGTATGTCGAACTGCTGAACGAGAATCCGGACTGGGCCAAGGCCGAACGCCGCCATGACATGAACCACTTTATGTCTCGGTTAGTGTTCTGCTTTTTTGCTGAAGACACCGACATCTTCACTGGCGATGGGCTGTTTACCACCACTGTTGAGCAGTACAGCGAGCGCGACGGCTCCAATACTGCCCAGGTGCTGTCGGAAATATTCCGCGCCATGAACATCAAGCTGGCCGAGCGTGCCAGTGCCGAACCGCGCTTGCCTGGCTGGGCCAACAAATTCCCGTATGTGAATGGCGGCTTGTTCTCTGGTAGCACTGACGTACCGTGCTTCACCCGCATGGCTCGCACTTACCTGCTGCACGCCGGCAATCTGAACTGGCAAAAAATCAACCCAGATATCTTCGGCAGCATGATCCAGGCCGTGGCCGATGATGAAGAGCGCGGCGCACTGGGCATGCACTACACCAGCGTGCCCAACATCCTCAAGGTGCTAAATCCACTGTTTTTGGATGACCTGCGCGCACAATTGGACGCAGCAGCCGACAACAAGGCCAAACTGCTTAATCTGCGCAAACGCATGGCACATATCCGCGTATTCGACCCGGCCTGCGGCTCCGGCAATTTTCTGGTCATCGCTTACAAGCAAATGCGCGAGATTGAGGCAGAGATCAATCGTCGCCGCGGCGAGTCCCACAATAAATCGGAAATACCGCTGACCAATTTTCGCGGCATCGAGCTGCGCGACTTCCCGGCCGAGATTGCGCGCCTGGCGCTGATCATTGCCGAGTTCCAATGCGACGTGCTGTATCGCGGTCAACAGGATGCGCTGGCTGAGTTCCTGCCACTGGACTCGCAAAACTGGATTGTCTGCGGCAACGCGCTGCGGCTGGACTGGCTGAGCATCTGCCCACCTACCGGCACAGGCGTGAAGGTGCTAGCCGACGATTTATTCGGCACGCCGCTGGATCAGGCGGAAATCGACTTTGAGAATGAAGGGGGTGAAACGTACATCTGCGGCAACCCACCCTATGCAGGCTTGAGTTCGCAGTCCGATTCGCAGAAAGATGATCTTCGCACCCTATTTGACGGGAAGAGTGATTATTGGAAGTCATTTGACTATGTGATGGCATGGTTTTGGAAAGCTCATCGTTTCATGCGTGGGCAACTGGCAAAGGTGGCTTTCGTCACGACAAATTCTATTTGTCAAGGCCAGTTGGTTCCAATGTTTTGGCCTCTACTTCTGAAAGATGGCTCGAAGATTTTCTTTGCGCACACATCGTTCAAGTGGCAGAACTTGGCTGCTAATAATGCTGGCGTAACCGTTGCCGTCATTGGTCTTTCAACATCAAATGAAAAGAATGCCCGCTTGTTTTCCTTGAGTGGTAGCGGTGAAGTTACGCAGGCAACCATCTCCAATATCAATGCCTATCTTGTGTCTGGGCCGGACATCTATATCGATGCTGAGACTAAGCCCTTATTTGATGTTTCCGTGATGTATTGGGGGAATAAGCCAGTTGATGGCGGGAACCTGCTGATGTCTGTGGATGACGCGCGTGAGCTAGCAACAGCTGAGCCGCTGGCTGTACCGTTCCTGCGTCCGTTCTATGGCTCACAGGAATTTATCGGTGGCAAACCGAGGGTTTGTGTATGGGTCGAAGATTCGGAACTAGAGAGGGCTGCTTCGATAGACAACTTGCAGGAACGATTTGACCGAGTCAGGGATTTTCGTCTGGAAAGCAAAGCTAAGGAGACGAGGCCGGCCAGCAAGTTCCCGCATAGGTTCCGCCAAATACAGGGTTCGCCGGGCAATCAGTCCATCATCGTACCCATTCACTCCAGCGAGTCACGCCAATTCCTGCCAGTTGGTTTGCTGCCGAGGGGAAGCATAGTTTCGAATGCAGCATTTGCGATTTATGACGCATCGCTCTTGAATTTGGCCCTGCTCGCCTCGCGCCTGCATTTGATTTGGATCGCTACAGTTTGCGGCAAGATCAAAACGGACTACCGTTACTCCAATACCCTCGGCTGGAACACTTTCCCCGTACCGCTACTCACCGAACAGAACAAGGCCGATCTTACCCGGTGCGCTGAGGAAATCCTGCTGGCCCGCGAAACCCATTTTCCTGCCACCATTGCCGACCTGTACGACCCGGACACCATGCCAGAGAACTTGCGCCACGCCCATGAGCGCAACGATGAGGTGCTGGAGCGTATCTATATCGGTCGTCGTTTTAGAAACGATACCGAACGACTGGAAAAGCTGTTTGACCTCTACACCAAGATGACAGCAGATACAGCGAAGGCCGCGCCGAAAAAGCCACGGGGGGAAAAGGCATGAGTGAGCTGATTCTCTACTCTTCGGAGGATGGCCAGACCCGACTGCATCTGCGGGTAGAGGGCGACAGCGTCTGGTTGAGCCAGCAGGAGCTTGCCGAGCTGTTCAACACCACCAAGCAGAATGTCTCGCTGCACGCGAAGAACATCTTCGAGGACGGCGAGTTGAGCCCGCTAGCAACTGTCAAGGAATCCTTGACAGTTCAAGCCGAGGGCGGACGCCAGGTACGCCGTAAGCTGATCCAGTACAACCTCGACCTGATCCTGGCCATCGGCTACCGCGTGCGTTCCCCGCGCGGCATCCAGTTCCGCCAGTGGGCCAGCGCTCATCTCAAAGAGTTTTTGCTCAAAGGCTTTGTGCTGGATGACGAGCGCCTCAAGAACCCCGCTGGCTGGGATTACTTCGACGAGCTGCTGGCACGCATCCGCGATATTCGTGCCTCGGAAAAACGCTTCTATCAGAAGGTTCGCGAGCTGTTTGCCCTGAGTACCGACTATCGGGCACACGAGCAGGAAACCGCCTTGTTCTTTGCCGAGGTGCAGAACAAGCTGCTTTACGCCACAACCGGCCACACCGCTGCTGAGTTGGTGGTCAAACGCGCCAACCCCAGTGAGCCGAATATGGCGTTGACCACCTGGAGCGGTTCACGCGTGCGTAAGCAGGATGTGATCATCGCCAAGAATTACCTTACGGCCGATGAAATCGACACCCTCAATCGCCTGGTGGTGATCTTCCTGGAACAGGCCGAGCTGCGGGTCAAGCAGCGCCAAGACTTGAGCCTGGCGTTCTGGCGCAACAATGTGGACAAGATGCTGGCGTTTAATGACCAACCCATTCTTGAGGGCGCTGGGGCGGTCAGCCGAGAACGAATGGAGCGAGTTGCTCATGAGCGCTATGAGCTGTTTGACCAGCAGCGAAAGGAGGCCGAACGTGCGCAAGCCGATACTGACGACCTCAAGGAAATTGAGCAGCTCGAACACAGCATCAAACATCGGGTGGAGAAGCCCTGAGCCAATTGCTCAGCAGGCTGTGACAGCCTATGAGACGTGCATATATTCGCTAGAAACCCCATTTTTCCAGCAGGCTGTTGGACGAATTAAGGACGCTAGCTCACCGATGAGCAGTGAATCGCCATGACAGAACAGACCAACCCAACCAATAGCTACACGGTGCCGTCGGTATCCATTGCTACAGCGCACACCGGGGCATCCAGCAAGGCCAATGAGCTGGGCATGCGTACCATGCAGGAGCGCGCCTATGCCAAACGCGGCGAGCAGTACCTGCTGATCAAATCGCCCCCGGCATCGGGAAAATCCCGCGCCCTGATGTTTATCGCGCTGGATAAGCTGAATAATCAGGGCCTGCAGCAGGCCATTGTCGTGGTGCCAGAACGCTCCATTGGCGGCAGCTTTGCCGATGAACCACTGAGCCAGTATGGCTTCTATTGGGACTGGCAGGTGGCCCCACAGTGGAACCTGTGTAATGCCCCAGGCATCGATGAGCCGCGGGTGGCCAAGTCAAAAGTGGACGCCGTGCGCGCCTTCCTGAGCAGTGGTGACAAGGTGCTGGTCTGCACCCACGCCACCTTCCGCTTTGCCGTGGAAGAGTTGGGCATCGACGCCTTCGATAACCGCCTGATTGCCATAGATGAATTTCACCACGTTTCCGCCAACCCGGATAACAAGCTGGGCAGTCAGCTGAGTGCGTTTATCAACCGCGACAAAGTGCACCTGGTGGCCATGACCGGCTCCTACTTCCGTGGTGACAGCGAGGCCGTGCTGGCCCCGTCGGAAGAGAACAAGTTTGAGACGGTGACATACACCTACTACGAGCAGCTCAACGGCTATCGCTGGCTCAAGTCGCTGGATATTGGCTACTTCTTTTACACCGGGAGATACGTGGATGCGGTGGCCAAGGTGCTGGACCCGGCGCTGAAAACCATCGTCCATATCCCCAACGTAAATGCCCGCGAGAGCCTCAAAGACAAGGAGCGCGAGGTCAACGAGATCATGAGTTCGCTGGGCGATTGGCAGGGTGTCGACCCGGCCACCGGCTTTCACCTGATCAAGGCCAAAGACGGCCGTACGCTGAAAGTGGCCGACCTGGTGGATGACAGCGACGCGGCCAGACGCTCCAAAGTGCTCGGCGCGCTGAAAGACCCGACTCAGAAGAACAATCGCGACAACGTGGATGTGATCATCGCGTTAGGCATGGCGAAGGAAGGCTTTGACTGGATCTGGTGCGAGCACGCGCTGACTATCGGCTACCGTTCGAGCCTGACCGAAATCGTGCAGATCATTGGCCGAGCCACCCGCGACGCCGAGGGCAAGGAGCGTTCGCGCTTCACCAACCTGATCGCCGAGCCTATGGCCGATCAAGCTGCCGTTGCCGAGGCGGTGAACGATATGCTCAAGGCCATTTCCGCCAGCTTGCTGATGGAACAGGTGCTGGCCCCGCGCTATGAGTTCACCCCGAAAGATGCCGGAAAGAAAGAAGGTTTCAATTACGGGCCGGACGGGTATCAGCCGGGTGGCACCAACCTGGGTGTGAATGAAACCACGGGCCAGTTCCATGTCGAGATCAACGGACTGACCACACCGCAAAGCACAGAAGCCACGCGCATCTGCAAAGAAGACTTGAACGAAGTGGTGACCAGCTTCCTGCAGGATAAAACCGTGCTGGAGCGCGGCCTGTTCGACAAGGAAAACACCTTGCCGGAAGAGCTGACCCAACTGCGCATGGGCAAGATCGTGCGCGAGCGTTACCCGGACTTGAGCGACGTTGACCAGGAAGCCATTCGCCAACACGCCATCGCCGCCATGAACATTACCCAGCAGGCCAAGCTGGCACTGGCGCAGGTCGATGCTAACGGTAGCGACAACGTGCAGGGCAGCACGGCATTGCTGGATGGCGTGCGCAAGTTCGTTAACGTGCGCGAACTGGATATTGACCTGATAGACCGGATCAACCCCTTCGATGCCGCCTATGCGGTGCTGGCGAAGGCGATGGATGAAAAATCTCTGCGCCAGGTGCAGGCCAGCATTGCAGCCAAGAAGGTGAGCATCCCCGAAGATGAGGCGCGAGAGCTGGCCAAGCGTGCCCTGCAGTTCAAAAACGAGCGTGGCCGCCTGCCCGATATCAACTCCGCCGATGCCTGGGAAAAGCGTATGGCCGAAGGCGTAGCAGCGTTGGCTCGCTACCGCGCCCAAGCCAAAGCGGCGCAGGGGGAATCCGCCAATGGCTGAAATGAACGATGACGACCTGCTAGATGCGCTGGGGGTAGAAGTCCCCACGCTCAAGACAGCCACTCGAACCCCTCGCGAAGAACGCATCATCGCTGGCTTCGAGGACATTCAGCGCTTCTATCAGGCCCACGGCCGCGCCCCACTGCATGGCGAAGACCGCGACATCTTCGAACGCTTGTATGCCGTACGCCTGGATCAGCTGCGCAGGCTGCCGGAGGCACAAACCCTACTGGCCGGCTTGGATAGTCACGACCTACTGTCAGGTGCTGCCGTCGCCACGGTTAATGTGGATGACCTGGATGAAGACGCCTTGCTCGCCGAGCTGGGCATCGGCAGCGAGCCCGCCAGCCAGGACGATATCACCGTGCTGCGGCATGTGCGCTCCAGCGCAGCAATCAAGGCGGCAGAAGAAATTGCCGCTCGGAACCCATGTAAGGACTTCGAGAAGTTCAAGCCGCTGTTTGATGAAGTGGAAGCAGGCCTGAAGCAAAAACGCTGGGTGACCAAGCCTTTTGGCAAGAATGCCAGTATTGAGGCTGGAGACTTCTTCATTCTGAGCGGGCTCATTGCCTACGTCGCCGAAGTCGGAGAAACCTACAAAACGCCGAATGCGGAGACCAATGGGCGTTTGCGCGTTATCTACTCCAATGAGACGGAAAGCGATCTGTTACTACGATCCTTACAGCGGGCGCTCTACAAGGACAGTGAGGGGCGTGCCGGATCTCGGCTTATCAAAGTAGATTCCGGCCCACTGTTCAGCGACAGCGCCGAGCCAGACGACATAGAGAGCGGCACTATCTATGTACTGCGCAGCCAGTCCAACCACCCCTTCGTAGCCGAGCACCGCGAGCTGATCCACAAGATCGGCGTAACCGGCGGCAAGGTAGAGACACGCATTGCTGCAGCGGCGAAAGACGCCACCTACCTCCTGGCCGATGTGGAAGTGGTGGCCACCTACAAGCTGCACAACCTGAACCGTACTAGGCTGGAAAACATCTTTCACCGCCTGTTCGGTGCGGCGCAGCTGGACTTGAGCATCGAAGACCGTTTCGGTCACCCGGTTAAACCAAAGGAGTGGTTCTTGGTGCCCCTGCATGTGATCGATGAAGCGGTTGAGCGCATTCGGGATGGGTCGATTACCGATTTTGCATATGACCCGCAAACGGCTCGCCTGCTACATGCCAATTAAATGGTCCGCTGAACGTATCGCCTTTTGAGGCCCCAATGCTCCGCCAACATCATCTATGCACGACACTCAATAACGCACCTTAAAAGTTGGCGAGTCCTCTGGGCGTGATCCGCGACGATCATAGATTTTTGTCGTGCTGATATTGGCGTGCCCCAGCCACTGCTGCACCTTGGCGATATCGGATTCATGTTCTAGGGCGTTTGTGGCAGCCGTTGCTCTCAATCCATGAACACCGAGTCCAACGACGCTGATCCCTGCTTGTAGTGGTCTACTGATCCCGGACACCGATTTAGGCGAAAATCCTCGCCATCAAGAGGTGTTCGATGAGCAAGCAACGACGTACGTTTTCCGCCGAGTTCAAACGCGAGGCTGCTGCCTTGGTTCTG
>NZ_BDJA01000010.1:0-190773 GCF_003864275.1 Pseudomonas sp. SCT | reverse complement strand
GAGACATCAGCCATTACCTGATGCATCGCTACAACTGGATCAGACCGCATCAATTCAACGACGGGCTGCCGCCTGCGGTGGCCGAAGAAAAACTTAACCCACTGTCCGGGATGGGTTGACCACTACAGTTTCAGCGCGGCACAGGCTTCGGCGTAGGTGAGCGGCTCATCAGGCTCCTTGGGTGGCCGCCCTTCATGGGGCGGAAACTCATCGGGATGTTCTTCCAACCAGGTGGCGTAAGCCCGCGCCTCATCGGTGATCGGTTGCAGTAAGGTGATGACCCGCTTGACGACCGGCTCCATCTCCGGTTTAACGACGGGCTTCAGCGTGACCTTGATTATCTTTTCCGCGTACCAGCGGAGGAACAGGCGCCGATTGCCCTGGGCATCCTCCTTGAACACTAGGCAATCCAATTCAACATCCGCCAATTCACCCACGCGACTCGGGGCGCTCAGCAACAGCGCACAGGCGGATGTCACAACGATATCGAGCGGGCGGATCAATGCGTTATTGAACATCTCCCCGAGCGCTTTGATCGCTTCGGGGCTGGGCAGTTTCTGTTCCCGATCCGCTTTTTGCTGTTTGAGCGTGCCACGCGGCTTCCTCGCCAGTGGAGAGGTCCACCGGAAATCGGTCTTGAGCAGTTTTTTGGCCCGCATCAGGGTGATGAGGGCCTCAAGTTCCAGCCCGTAATGATATGCGTTGTCGCCTTTTGCCCAGTGACGACTCAGGTGCTCGCACGCTCTATTACAGACAGCGGCGGACACCCGCGTCACATCCCGCGTGCCGGTCAACTCGAACAGGGCGGCTTCCAGCGCCTTCAGGGCTTTCAGCCAGCCATCTATCGTTTTTTTCTGCAAATACACCCGCCGGTACACCATGATGGCCTTGGCAAACTCCGTGAATGGTGCCTGCATCGCCTTTGGGGCTGCCTTGGTCGATCCCAGCGCCGCGAAGCTACAGCTTGGGACGCCATGCGCGTGCCAACTGCCGTCCTCCCAGCGAATACTTGCGTGCACGTGATTGGGAATGCCTTTGGGCAGGGTCTGTTTTGCCCATTGGATAAACGCCGCGGGCTGAGCTTCCGCAGCCAGGTGGGTTCTGGGCTTAAAATCGACAATGTTGTTCGTCGGTTCAGAATCAAAGGCTTCGGTCATTCGCCGTTCCTCCCTGATTGGCGCATGGCCTCACAATCCAGAATCACCTTGCGGCACGCCAGAATGGCCCGATCCCAGAGTACGCCGGTCGTTTTATCCGTGGCAATGGTTTGCGCCCGCCGACGTTCCAATCGCTCAAGGACCGCACGGTGATTGGCGTTCAGCAGGGGTTGGAATTTTCCGCATGCGTAACAGGTAAAGGGCGCATCGAGATGGCAGGCGGCAGTGGCACCGCACACTGCCACATCCTCGATTTGTCGATCTGCGCGATCCCCGTTCTTCGCTGAGGTGCGATCCGTGACGATGATCCCGGTGAACGCATTCACAACCAAAGCCAGATGGTCGCTCATCTTCGCGTCGATCAACGCCAGCAGCTCAGCCGACACTTGGCGGTACTTTCGCACTGTCCGAGTGTCGCTGTGCATCAATGCGCGGGCCATCGTCCACTCATCCAGCCCGGCATTGGACAGGTCCGTGCCGAGGGTGTGCCTGAACCGGTGCCCCCTCGTCACCTTAAGCGGCTGATGGGTGCGAGGCGAAATCGGAAAGCCCTCCATCCGCTCGATGCGCTCAAGCCATCCCCCAACCGTGGCTGCTCCCACATGAAAATCCAGCTGCGGCGACTCTTCGAGGGCTTTTTGCAGAGGGGAATCGAGCAAAACAGGGGGATTAAACCGCTCCGAAAATTCTCTCTCATCATCCAGCTTCCGACGAAAGAGCGGCACATTCTCAATGGCTGCATTCCAGTCGGCACCGTCTGGATAGGTTTGCCAAAGTTGCGCCAGAACCGTGGCCTTGTAGGCTTGCACGGTGTTGTAGAGATCCTCATCCAGGCTGAAGGCTTCGGACTTTGTTCGCCATCCCGCCTCGCCGTCTTTTTGTTTTGCCCAATGAAACCTGACCTTGCAGCCCTGATCGGTCTTCGTGAAATCACTAAAAACCATCATGCGTACCTGAGCGCCACGCTGCCCGTAAATCATCAACAGGCGCAGATACAGGTACTGCTCGGGATCTAGCTGACCGTGACAGAACTGCTCATGTATCCATTGGTGCAGCCCGTCCTGCTCCAACTGGGTGAACGGGCCTTCTTCGGGGTCCAGGCTGAGAACCACATCCTTGCTGGAACGCTTTTTCCTGGGCAGTGCCTGGTAGGCCTCGATCAGGGTTCGCGGCGGACGTTGTTCGAGGGATTCGCAGTCGCGCCAAAAGGCCATGAAAGCGGCTAGCACGCTGAACCCGGACCTGGTAAAGCGCTCCCGCAGAGCGATCAGGTGATCCTCGTTGAGCGGGTCAAGCCTGGCCTGAGCAGCCCGCGACAACACGCTGGCGAACTGAGCAACCGAGCCCGCTGCCTGATCGGCCATGCGGTAGGCTAGAGCGGCGTGCAACCAGGGCTGCCAGTCCGGTGAGACGCAGGCAATGGCCGCTTGCCAGTTGACTGAGAGACTGGCCGATTTATCCGGTTTCCACATCGGTTCGGCGGGTGTGAACACCTCCCCACATTTCGCCAGTCGAGGCGTGCTCAGCCATGCATCGTGGCTTTCCTTCGTGGGGGCCCGAAGTGCTTCGATGGCGATGTTCACGCTGAAACTCCTGGTGTCGTGCCGGCCTTCTGACGATTGGCCTTAAATCGCTCTGCCCGTTTCTGTATCGCTTTGTCTGCCTCTTCCTTCCAGAACTTCGCGCCGTAGAGGCCCGGCATGTTCGATTCGGGACTCCAGCCGAACATCCATGTGAGGGTCTTTTGAACTTGCGTGGTGCGATCCTCCGGCGTGAGCGCTGCCAGCTCCTCACGCATGCTTTCCAGCATGGTGTAGACCGCGTCATGCCTGAGAATATGCGGGTGCACATGAGCCAGTTCCGGCGCTATTTCTCGAACCCTGGGCAGAACGCCATCCACCGCTTTGATGGTCAGAGGTCCGCCCTCATTGCGCTTGTGAGCCACCAGCAAAAACGGATGGCTTCTCGCTTGCGATGCGCCGCTACGGGGCTTTCTGTGGCGATATTTCGATTCGTACTCAGTGATTGCGTCATACAGGTCGTCAGTCATCACCAGCATGCGCTCGTGGGTTTTGAATTGCGGGGCCATGGTTCGTGGATCGAGGCTCTCATCCTCCAGGTTGACCACCGCCAGTTGACGACTGTGCCAGTGAATATCGCTGGTCTTGATCAGCAGCATCTCGGAGCGTCGCAGCCCCATGTCGAGACCCAACAGCAAAATGATGTAGTTACGCAGCTTGATGGCTTCATCTGAAAAGGGGTTCTCTGTGCTATCCGGATGCATTATTTCCAGCAAGCGAGTTCGCTCCAGGCTGGTAAGCCCCTTCATTTCGTCCGTTCGCGTTTTTTTCCACGAAGGGCTGGCTGCGCTGATCTTGCGGTTGAGGCGCTTCTTCAGATCGTCAACCGCCTCATATCGTGTTGAGTGATCACCCAACTTGTCATAGAGGAAGGCAAGATAATCGCGTACCGCCTCGATTCGCTGCCGCGCATGGACTTTGCCAACGGATTTGTAGGCAGTCGGATGCAAACGCATCCCCGCGTACTTCATGGCCAGGGTTTCCTTGCTGAACCCCGCGTCCGACACAAACCTAGAAAGTTCAGTGTCTGTCAGGTATTGGCTGGCAGGGCGCTGCTCGATGCGAGAAATCAGATCAATAGAGGAAAAAGCTAGAAACTGCTCAAGCACAACTAAATGCTCAAGGTACTTCTTTGTTGTTTCCAGTGCTCTGCCCGAGTGCTCCATGGTCATGTAGAGGTTGGGGTAGTAAACCGGGACGTAGTCTTGCACCAGCAGCTTTCTACGAGCACCATTCACCACCTGCTCTATGACCTGGAGACCCATATTGTTCCCTCATAAAAAATAACTTTTCTAAGTATAGTCAGGAACAAGTTAAGGTCAACGCAAAATCTAACGTTTTGCTTTCCAAAATTTAAGCGCTTGCCGCTACCATAAAGCACTGAAAAAACGGGATTAAAGGCGAATCAAACCATGTCCAAAAGTGACAAAGCAGGCAAAACAGGCTCTTACGTCTACACCATGCACCGGCTGAGCAAGGTCGTTCCGCCGAAGCGTGAGATTCTCAAGAACATCTCCCTGTCGTTCTTCCCTGGCGCCAAGATTGGCGTGCTCGGTCTGAACGGCGCCGGTAAATCCACCCTGCTGCGCATCATGGCCGGTGTCGACACCGAGTTCGACGGCGAAGCCCGCGCCATGCCGGGCATCAATGTCGGCTATCTGCCGCAGGAGCCGCAGCTCGATCCCGAGAAGACCGTGCGCGAAGTCGTCGAGGAGGCGGTTGGTGTGATCAAGGACGCCCAGGCCCGCCTGGATGCCGTCTACGCCGCCTACGCCGAGCCGGACGCCGATTTCGATGCCTTGGCTGCCGAGCAGGCCAAGCTCGAAGCGATCCTGCAGGCATCCGACGGTCACAACCTGGAGCGCCAGCTGGAAGTCGCCGCCGATGCCCTGCGCCTGCCGGCGTGGGACGCCAAGGTCGCGCACCTGTCCGGCGGAGAGAAGCGCCGCGTCGCCCTCTGCCGCCTGCTGCTGTCGGCCCCGGACATGCTGCTGCTGGACGAACCGACCAACCACCTGGACGCTGACTCGGTGGCCTGGCTGGAACGTTTCCTCCATGACTTCCCGGGCACCGTGGTAGCGATCACCCACGATCGTTACTTCCTCGACAACGTCGCCGGCTGGATTCTCGAACTCGACCGCGGCGCGGGCATCCCGTACGAAGGCAACTATTCCGGCTGGCTGGAAGCCAAATCGGCGCGTCTCGCGCAGGAATCCAAGCAGCAGTCGGCCCATGAAAAGGCCATGAAGGAAGAACTGGAATGGGTGCGCAAAGGCGCCAAGGCCCGCCAGTCCAAATCCAAGGCTCGCCTGCAGCGCTTCGAGGAAATGCAGTCGCAGGAATTCCAGAAGCGCGCCGAGACCAACGAGATCTACATTCCGGCCGGCCCGCGCCTGGGTGACAAGGTCATCGAATTCAAGAACGTCACCAAGGGCTATGGCGACCGCGTACTGATCGACAACCTCTCCTTCAGCGTGCCGAAAGGCGCCATCGTTGGCGTGATCGGTGGTAACGGTGCCGGTAAGTCGACCCTGTTCCGCATGCTGATGGGCAAGGAAACCCCGGATTCCGGCAGCATCGAAATCGGCGACACCGTGCAATTGGCCTGCGTGGATCAGAGCCGCGACGACCTGGAAGGTGGCAAGACCGTCTGGGAAGCGGTCTCCGATGGCCTGGACCAGATTCGCATCGGCAACTACGAGGTGCCGTCGCGCGGCTACGTCGGCCGCTTCAACTTCAAGGGCGCCGACCAGCAGAAGTTCGTCAAGGATCTCTCCGGCGGCGAGCGCGGCCGTCTGCACCTGGCGCTGACCCTCAAGCAGGGCGCCAACGTGCTGCTGCTCGACGAACCCTCCAACGACCTCGACGTGGAAACCCTGCGCTCGCTCGAAGAGGCGCTGCTGGACTTCCCCGGCTCGGCCATCGTGATCTCCCACGACCGCTGGTTCCTCGACCGCGTCGCCACCCACATCCTCTCCTACGAGGACGATGGCGGTGTCGTGTTCTTCGAAGGCAACTACACCGAGTACGAAGCCGATCGCAAGAAGCGCCTCGGTGACGCTGCCTCCCAGCCACACCGAGTCAGGTACAAGAAGCTCGCGCAGTAACGGTTGCACCAGACGAACGGAGCCCAAGCGGCTCCGTTCTTGCGTCACAAAGACGACTATCGACTAGTAGCAAAACGCCTTATGCCGGATAATTGCCGCTTTTCGATAACCGGCCGGCGATCATCCACCGCGCCAACCTAGCGACAGAGGGAACTTCGCATGGCAGCCTTGGGACTGCGCGGCAAATCACTGCTGGCCCTGTTGCTGAGCTGTCTCCTCGCTTTCGCCCTCGCCGGCCTGATCGGTCGGGAGGCCTTGCTTGGCGTGCAGCACCGCTTTGGCGAGGCCTACGCGCGCAACGTCGTACAGCTCAACCGCGAACGTCTTTTCGCGCCGGTATCCCGCGAACTGGCCCTTGCCCAGCGTCTCGCCGCCTCTCAGCTGACAGTCGCCTGGCTGCAGGCCGAAGACAGTCCGGCCAAGCGCGACACCTTTTTCAAAGAGGCCGCCGGCTACCAGCAGGCATTCGGCGACCACGCATATTTCGCGGCGTCAGCCAGCAGCAACAGCTATTACTCCAACGGCCCGGGCCAGGAGCCAAGCCGGGCGCCGCGCTACCTGATGAGCCCGGACAATCCCCGCGACGAGTGGTTCTACCAGACCCTGCAGGCAACAGCTCCCTACTCGATCAATGTCGACCGCTCCGTAGTCACCGGCGAGCTCAAGGTATGGTTCAACGTGCAGGTGCGCGACGGCGATCGTCGTCTGGGCCTGGTCGGCTCGGGCATAGGGTTGCGATCCTTTCTCGATGACTTCATCGAGTCGAGCAAGGTCGGAGTCGAGTCGATGGTGCTCGACGCCTTCGGCTCGATCCTGGTGCATCCGAATCAGAACCTGGTCACGCTGAATGCCGAGACGGCCCGCGGGCGCTCGCTATCGACCAACGTGCTGGGGCTGCTCGACGATATCAGCGCCGCCACGGCAGTCCGCCAGGCGATGGCCGACAGCCGCGAGGCACCCGGAACAGTCGCGACATTGCGCGTCACCCTGGACGGGGCGCCGCGTCTCCTGGCGCTGAGCTGGATACCGGAACTGCAATGGTTCGTCGCCAGCTCCGTCGATCTCGGCACTGCACAGGTGGTCGAGGTACGCCCTCTGCTGCCCGCCATCGGCCTGTTTCTGGTGCTCTTCCTGCTGCTGATCGGCGGCGGTGCCTGGCTGGTCGAAAAGCGCGTGCTCAAGCCGCTGCGCCAGCTGCGCCGCGGTGCTCAGGCGCTGGCGGCCGGACAGTACGATGTAGCGTTGCCACTCGGTCGCAAAGACGAGATCGGCGAGCTGAGCGCTGCCTTCGGCAGCATGGCGCAGACGGTTCGCAGCCACACCAGCGAACTGGAAAACCGCGTGCGCGAGCGTACCCAGGAACTAGAGCGCGCGAACCGCGACATGGCGGCCGCGCACAAGAAGATCGACGATTCCATCGACTATGCCAGCCTCATCCAGCGCTCCATCCTGCCCAATCGGCAGCTGGTCAGCGCCATGGGCGATCGTCATGCGGTGCTCTGGCGGCCACGTGATGTCGTCGGGGGCGACTTCTATGTCTACCGGGCGGATGAGCACGGTTGCCTGTTCGGTGTAGTCGATTGTGCCGGGCATGGCGTGCCGGGCGCGCTGATGACCATGCTCGCCCACGCCGCCATCGACCAAGCGCTCGGCACGACCGGCCTGGATGATCCGGCAGCTGCGCTATCGCGTACCGACGCGATCGTGCGCAGCATGCTGCGTGAAGAGGACGACGCCCATGCGCTGGCCACCAACATGGACATCGGCCTGGCCTATGTCGACCTGCAGCAACGCGAGGTGCGCTACGCCGGAGCGAAGATCGCGCTGTACTACTGCGACGGCGAGGAGGTCCAGGAAGTCCGCGCCGCGCGACGCGCGATCGGTGACAAGCGCATCGGCGAGTACCACAACACCCTCGTCAAACTGCAGCCGGGGCGGACGTTCTACATGACCACCGACGGCTTCCTCGACCAGGCGGGCGGCGAACAGGGGTACGGCTTCGGCAACAGCCGCTTCGCCAGCATGCTCCGCGCGCACGCCAGACTGCCGCTGGCCGACCAGGGCGAAGCCTTCAGCCGTGCGCTGGCGCACTATCAGGGTGATTATCCGCAGCGCGACGACATCACGATGTTATGTTTCCGTTTCGATTGAGACAGGGAGTTGGCAATGGCCCCGATTGACATGTTCGCGATGCGCGAATGCTACAACCAGCAACAGATCATGTTGTGCTTCAACGGCCCCATCTCGCGCAGCCTGATCGAAGAGATAGGCAACGCGCTGCGCAATTACATGGCCGAAGAACAGGCCCACCCGTCATCGGCAATGGATGTGTTCGCCGTCTACATCGAGATGACGCAGAACATTCGCCATTACACCCGCGAGAAGAACTGGTCCGATCAGCAGGCAGGGGCCACGGTGGTGGTGTCGCGCGATGATCAGGGCCGCTATGTCGTCTCGGCGGGCAACCTGATCGAAACCGCCGACGGCCAATTGCTGCTCGGTGCAGTGGCCGAACTGGCGAAGAAGAACAAGGCGGAACTGAAGGCGCTGTACAAGGAACAATTGCGCCGGCCACGCGACGAACATGTGACCTCCGGCGCAGGGCTGGGCCTGATCGATATTGCGCGCAAATCCAGCGAGCCGCTCAAGGCCTCGTTGCAACCGGTTTCCGACGAGCTTTCCTTCATCAGTCTGAGCGCCGTCATCTGACCTCCAAGAGCATCCACATGAACGATTTCTCCATCCCCGGCAGCCAATCCACCCCCGCCATTCATTCGGACTGGGAAAAAGGTGTCGTCTCGATGCAGGGCGATTCCTATCCGGAAAACTCTTACGAACTGTTCCATCAGGTCTATGACTGGATCGAGCGTTTTCTCGGCCAGGCCTCGCATCCGCTCGCCCTCGAACTGCGTCTGCTGTATCTCAACACCAGCAGCATCAAGGCGATGATGGACATCTTCGACCTGCTCGAAGCGGCCTATCAGGATGGCCGTCAGGTGGCCGTAAACTGGTACTACGACATCCGCAACGAGCGCGTGGTAGAGCTGGCCGAAGAGTTCAAGGAAGACTGCACTTTCCCCTTTTCCATCCTCAGTCACGACTGACAGAAGGTTGATATGCGTGGGCCATCGCCGCTAGAGCAAGAGGTTGCCGATCTCCTCGCCGATCCGCAGTTCGAGGGCCATCCGTTGAAGGAGGCCCTGAGCCAGCTGTGGGGAGCCCACCACGACCTGCTCGGACGCATCGAGCGAATCGCCCGCGTCTCTGACGGTTACCAGAGCATTGCCCGCGAGCGTGAAATGAGCCTGGCCGCACGCTTCGACAAGCAGTTGCGGCAGTTGGAGAAGGTCGCGCGCATCTCCGATCGCTATCAACTGATGATGCACGACCTGAATGCCTCCCTGCGCGAGGCCTCGACACTCGACTCGCTGACCGGCATCGCCAACCGCCGACTGCTGACCGAACGCCTGCGCGAGGAAAGCGAGCGCGCCAAACGCTATGCGCGCCCGCTGGCAGTGGTCATGTTGGATATCGACCGTTTCAAGCTGATCAACGATGAACACGGTCATGAGGTCGGTGATCGGGTATTGATCGAAGTGGTCCGCGTCATGGAAGCGGAGATTCGCGAACAGGATCTCTGCGGTCGCTGGGGCGGCGAAGAGTTTCTGATTCTCATGCCCGAATGCACCGCACCTACCGCTGGTGCGGTGATGGCCCGTCTGGGAGAGAGCATCAGCGCACTCGGCGTGCGAGTGAACGACAGTCTGCTGGGCGTCACCGCGAGCATGGGCATTGCCGAGCTGCGCGCCGAGGAAACCTATTCGAGCACCATCAATCGGGCCGATTTCGCGCTGCTGCGCGCAAAACGTAGCGGGCGCAATCGCTGCGAGCTGGCCGACTGAGCAGGCGAAGCGCATCGGTTCTTCTGCACAAAAACGACGCACGGCATGCGTCATTTTGGCGCGAAAGGCGGCACCTGACCGACCAGGCTCCGCCGAATGCCCCGCGCTAGGCGACATCGCCGATCCTCCGCTACTGCGCACAAGCGCGCACCATTGACAGGCACCTCAGACCCATGTCGCACTTCCGCGGTGCGAAGCAGGTTTGCTACAGTCGCGCGCCAAAAATTATTAATGACTGCCACTGCGCGGTCGCCGAGGGCCTACTGATGATCGAAACCGTTGATGCCTTTCTCGCCCGCCTGAAGCAACGCGACCCACACCAACCCGAGTTCCACCAGGCCGTGGAAGAAGTGGTTCGCAGCCTCTGGCCATTTCTCGAAGCCCATCCGCACTACATGCAGGCCGGCATCATCGAACGCATGGTCGAACCGGAACGCGCCATCATTTTCCGGGTACCGTGGATCGACGATCAGGGTCGCGTCCAGGTCAACCGCGGCTTCCGCATTCAGATGAACAGCGCAATCGGCCCCTACAAGGGCGGCCTGCGTTTCCACCCATCGGTGAACATCGGCGTACTCAAGTTCCTTGCCTTCGAGCAGGTCTTCAAGAACTCGCTCACCTCGCTCCCCATGGGCGGCGGCAAGGGCGGTTCGGACTTCAATCCGAAGGGCAAGAGCGACAATGAAGTGATGCGCTTCTGCCAGTCGTTCATGAGCGAGCTGTACCGCCACATCGGCGCGGATCTCGACGTGCCAGCCGGTGACATCGGCGTCGGCGGCCGCGAGATCGGTTTCCTGTTCGGCCAGTACAAGCGCCTGTCCAACCAGTTCACCTCGGTCCTGACCGGCAAGGGCCTGCCCTACGGCGGCAGCCTGATCCGCCCGGAAGCCACCGGCTACGGCTGCGTGTATTTCGCCGAGGAAATGCTCAAGAACACCCACAGCAGCTTCGAAGGCAAGCGCGTCTCGATTTCCGGCTCCGGCAACGTGGCACAGTACGCCGCGCAGAAGGTCATGGAGCTGGGCGGCCGGGTCATCTCGCTGTCCGACTCCGGCGGTACCCTGCACTTCCCGGATGGCCTGACGGGCGAGCAGTGGGACTACCTGATGGACCTGAAAAACGTCCGCCGCGGCCGCCTCGAGGAGATGGGTGCGCATTTCGGTGTGACCTACCTGGCCGATCAGCGTCCGTGGAGCCTGCCGTGCGATATCGCCCTGCCCTGCGCCACACAGAACGAGCTGGACGGCGAAGACGCCCGCATGCTGCTGAAGAATGGCTGCGCCTGCGTCGCCGAAGGCGCCAACATGCCGTCGACGCTGGAAGCCGTGGACCTGTTCCTCGAGGCCGGCATCCTCTACGCACCAGGCAAGGCATCCAATGCTGGCGGTGTGGCCTGTAGCGGTCTGGAAATGAGCCAGAACGCCATGCGTCTGCACTGGACCGCCGGCGAGGTGGACACCAAGCTGCACAGCATCATGCAGTCGATCCACCACGCTTGTGTCGCTCACGGCGAGGAAAACGGCCGGATCAACTACGTCAAGGGCGCCAACATCGCCGGCTTCGTCAAGGTTGCCGACGCCATGCTGGCCCAGGGCGTCGTTTAACCGCGCCAGCGGCACGCCATAAGCAAAGCCCCTGCCGGATCGTCCGGCAGGGGCTTTTTGCTTTCTTGCTGGCGACCGTGAAGCTTGTGCCGGAAAGCCGGCATCGGCGCTCGCCTACCAGTAGTTCTCCACCGCCACCTGCCCCGGCCGGCGGGTCAAGGCCAGATTCAAATCACGCGCTTTCAACACGGCGCGGGTGTCCTCAATCATTTGCGGGTTGCCGCAGAGCATGATCCGCGAATGCTCCGGCGTCAGCTGCAGATCGGCAGCGCGCTCCAGTTCGCCGTTCTCGATCAGCGTGGTGATGCGCCCATGCAGCGCCCCAGGAACCTGTTCGCGGGTTACCACCGGCAGGTACAGCAGCTTCGAGCCCAGCCCCTCCAGGTAATCGCGCTGCGGCAGTTCGGCGATCAGCTGCTGATAGGCCAATTCGCGCGCCTCACGCACGCTGTAGACCAGGATGATGCGCTCGAAACGCTGCCAGGCCTCGAAGTCCTGCAGGATCGACAGAAACGGCGCGATGCCGGTGCCGGTGGCCAGTAGCCAGAGGTCGCGGCCGTCGGGAAAGCGATCCAGGGTGAGAAAGCCGAAGGCCTGCTTGTCCACCAGCAGCTCATCACCGACCTTGAGGCGACTCAGCTCGCTGGTGAACTCGCCATCCGGCACCACGATGGAAAAGAAATCGAGAAACTCGTCATGCGGCGCTGAAACCATCGAATAGGCACGCCAGACGATGCAGCCACTGGGCTTGCGCACGCCAAGACGGGCAAACTGCCCGGCGCTGAAGCGAAAGCCGGGATCACGGCTGGTGCGCAGGGTGAACAGGTTGGGCGTCAGTGTCTGCACCTCGAGCAGGCGCTGGCGAGTGAACTTCTCTTCGCTGGCGGTCATACTTCGCTCCCTCCGAGCATCTGCCGGGTCTGTCGCGCGCAGGCCCTTGAACTCTTGATACTCCTTTCCGACGCCCACAAACACCGCCAGTTCTCATGCCTATTCTCGATACCCCCTATGCCAGCCTCGACCTGATCCGCCAGCCGGAGCAGCCGAACGAGCCGTTGCAGGCCTTTGACGCCGCCGATGAGTACCTGCTCGCCACCCTGCATGAACAGGGTTTGCCGGCAGCCGCGCGGGTGCTGATTCTCAACGACAGCTTCGGTGCCCTGGCTTGCGCGCTGGCCGCGCATGTCGAGGTGACAAGCAGCGGCGACTCGCATCTGGCCCATCTGGCGCTGCAGAAGAATCTGGCGCGCAACGGTATATCCGAGACACGAGTGACCTTCGTTCCGGCCAGCGAAATGGCCCAGGGCCCGTTCGATCTGGTGCTGATCCGCGTACCGAAAACCCTGGCCCTGCTGGAAGAACAGCTGATCCGCCTGCACGGCCAGCTGGCGCCCGGCGCGCAGGTGATCGCCGCGGCGATGATCAAGCACCTGCCGCGCGCCGCCGGTGATCTGCTGGAGCAGTACATTGGCGCGGTGCAGGCCTCGCTGGCAGTGAAGAAGGCACGTCTGCTCAGCGCAACGGCGAGCGAGAAACCGGCGCCGCAGTCGCCTTACCCGACTCGCTACCGGCTCGATCAGCCAAAACTCGAACTGCTCAACCACGCCAACCTGTTCTGCCGCGAAGGCTTGGACATTGGCACGCGCGCCTTTCTGCCACATCTGCCACAGGCACTCGGTGCACTGCGCGTGGCCGATCTCGGCTGCGGCAACGGCGTGCTCGGCATCGTCTACGCGCTGGGCAATCCGCAGGCGGAGCTGACCCTGGTGGACGAGAGCTACATGGCGGTGCAGTCGGCGCGGGAGAACTGGCAGGCGATCCTCGGCGAACGGCCGGCCGACATCCGCGCCGGCGACGGCCTGGCCGAGCAGGCGCCCGGCTCGCTGGATCTGGTGCTCTGCAATCCGCCATTCCACCAGCAGCAGGTGGTCGGCGATTTCCTCGCCTGGCGCATGTTCACCCAGGCCAAGGCGGCACTGGCCAAGGGCGGCGAGCTATGGATCGTCGGCAACCGTCATCTCGGCTACCACCTCAAGCTCAAGCGCCTGTTCGGCAATGCCGAGCAGGTCGCCGCTACGCCGAAATTCGTGATCATCAAGGCAACCCGCGCCTAGGATTGCTTGCCCAACAACGCCTTGCTGATCGCCTGGCCGACCTGCTCGAACAACTGCCCCGCGTCCCTGCCCTCATCGAGCGCTTCGGCGCAGGCCACCACGACGATCGCGCGGCTCTCGTCCTGCGGCTCGATCACGCCGATGTGGCAGGCACGCTCGAGCTGGGTGCCGGTCTTCTGGATGAAGGGCACGTCCTCCGGCAGCCCGGCCTCGAGCCGGTAGTTGTCATAGGAATCGAGCTTCATGAAGCCGTACAGCAGATCGCGGCTCTCGACCGACAGCAGCTCCCCGCGCACCAGTTTTTCCAGCATCGTGCCGTAGGCCACCAGGCTGCTGGAGTTGAGCTTGCGCGCGTAGTAGCGCTCATAGGCCTGTTCCATGCTTGCGGCCTTCAGCTCATCGGCCTGCAGGTTCAGTACCCGCGCCAGCGCCTCGTAGCGCGGCTTGCTGAACGGCGCTGAGGCCAGTTCCACCAGCTGCATGTTGTCGAGCTTGGCTGCATCCGGGTGCACCTCGCCATATACGTCGCGGCGCACCTGAGTGAAGGAGGTGATGGCCTCGAAATCGCCGCCCATGCTCTTGCGGGTGCGCGCGTTGAGCTCGTCCTCGCCGACCAGGCGGATCAGCATATTGGCCGCGGTGTTGTCGCTTTCGATGAGCATTTCCTTGAGCAGATCGCGCAGCGAGTAGTCGACGCCGTTGTCCTGCCAGGCCAGATCGCCGGAGCCGTCGACCTTGTCCTCGGCCTCCAGCGTCAGCCGCTGATCGAGGCTGAAGTCGCCATCGTCAACGCCCTGGAGCACGGCCAGGGCGATCGGCACCTTCACCGCTGAGCCCAGGTACCAGAAGCGCTCAGCGTCGTAGCGCAGCTCGGCGTTCTCACCCAGATGCTTGATATAGACGCCGAGCTTGCCCGGCGACGCCTCGTCGACGCGACGCAGCTCCTGCTCCAGACCATCCTTCCAGGTCGCCTCGGCTTCCTCGGTACAGGCGGTCAGGGCCACCAGCGGCAACAACAATGCGCCTACTGCGATCAACCTGTTCATCGTCGGATCAACCCCGCTGCGGTGACTGCCTCGCCGGTACCGCGCAACGCGCGCTCGGCCTGGGCGACGGAGGCCACCCCGCGAACGCAGGCGACGATGACCAGGCGTGTGGATAGGGCGCTGTCCGAATCTGGCTGATCCACCAGCCCGGCATCGCAGATGCGCGCGCGTTGGGTGCCGGTCTTGTGCGCGAAGCCGGTGCCGGGCGGCAAGCCGGCCTTGATCCGCTGTTTGCCGGTCTCGACCCGGCGCATCACGCTCAGCAGGTATCCGGTACTCGCCGGGCCCAGTGCAGACCCGGCCTCCAGCGCCGAAAGCACGTCGCCGTAGGCCTTCAGCGTGCCGGAGTTGTACGGCGTGGCGTAGTAGCGCTCGTAGGCCTCGTTCAGGCTGATCGATGCCAACGCGCGGCGCTCCACGCCAAGCAGCCGTGGCAGCAGCGCCAGACGGCCGGCGTCGTTCGGCTGCTGCCTGAGGGCGAGAAAATCCCTGCCGGAGAGCTGACGCGCCGCCGGGTGCAACTCGCCGTAGATCAACCGCCGCACGTCCGCCAGCGAGGTGATCGGCCCGAGCCCTTCCGGCGCCAGTTCCTGGGCGACGGCATTGACCTGCTCGATGCCGACCAGGCGGATCAGCATGTCGCTGGCGGTGTTGTCGCTGTGGATCAGCATCTGATCCAGCAGAAACCTCACGCTCAGCGCCTTGCCCGGCGCATGGCTGTTGGTCGGGCCGGCGCCGTCGACGTAGTCGCTGGCGAGCAGGGTCACCGGGCTGTCCAGCGTCAAGTCGTCCTGCTCGATCCGGCGCATCACCGCGATGGCGACAGGCACCTTGACCGTCGAAGCCAAATACCAGGGCTCCTCGCCATGGTAGGAAACGGAAATGCCGGTCTGCATGTCCTTGACGTACACGCCGAGATGCCCGGGGGTTTGCCTGTCCACCTGGGCCAACCGCGCGAGGAAGGGGCCGCTCCACTCGAAGGCCTCCTGGGCAATGGCGGTCTGGCCGGTGCTTGCACACAGCAGTGCGGCGAGCAGCAGGCGCGTGGCAGCGGCGGGTAAACGAAGCAGCGATGACGGGTGCAATGGTCCTCCGGCTAGTCGTCGTGCAATTGCGGATATTCGTTCCGACCGCCGCGGCGCCCAGCCGTGCACACGCCCCGATCACCGGTGCAGCGCAACGGCTGGAGCGGATGCGAGTCCCATGCATAGGCGTCGTTTTATGGCGCAACCAATCAATACGGGAGCGAGCAGTGCCGCGCACGGAACATTTCATCGGGCTGGAATGGCTGCGCTTTCTGCTGGCCATCTATGTAGTGCTGTTCCATACCGTGCACGCCTACGTCGAGGGCGAGCCGACCTGGCTCGCGGAGCTTGCCGGCGTCGGCTTCTTCGCCACCAGCAGCTTCTTCGTGCTTTCCGGCTTTCTGCTGGCGCACGTCTATTGTCGCCAGGGCGAACTGCGCGACCCGGCGCGGCATTTCCTCGGCAAACGCCTAGCCAATCTCTACCCGCTGCACCTGTTCTCCCTGCTGCTGACGGCCATCGTGCTGACCATCATCGCCAAGCTCGGCATTCCCCCGGACGATGCCAAGGCGAGCCTGCGCTACGTGGTCTACGACACCAACGAGGAGCTCAGCGGCGAAGCCCGCGACGCCCTCGAATATTTCATGAACAACCGCGAGCTGGCCCTGAACTTCGTGCTGCAGCTGTTCATGCTGCAGGCCTGGAACCCGCTCTACCTGACGTTCAACCCGCCGCTGTGGTCGATCTCCACGCTGTTCTTCTTCTACCTCTGCTTCCCGCTGCTGGCGCCACGCCTGATGCGCCTGCGCCACAAGGGCTGGTGGCTGCTGGCAATCGCCGCGCTTTACCTGCTGCCGCCGCTATGGGCGATCCAGCAGGATGCCTACGGCATTCCCGTCACCGGCATGCTGCATCGCATGCCGCTGCTGCGCTTGCCGGAATTTCTCGCCGGCATCCTGCTCTGCGGGATGTTCCGCGAATGGCGCGCAGCCGGCGGGCAGCTCGGCATGGCCAGCCGACTGGCGCTGGCGGCATTCGTGCTGGCCAGCTTTCTGGCGACGGTGTGGCTGCTCAAGGGCGAGCGCTACTGGTACTTCCTGCTGCACAACGGCCTGCTGCTGCCGGCGCAGCTGGCGCTGGTCTGGCTCTGCGCGCTGATCGCCACGCCACGCAGTGCCGCGTTGATCGACTGGTCACAGCGCCTGGGCGCGGCCTCGTTGCCGCTCTTCGTGCTGCATGTGCCGGTGTTCATCCTCTTCTCGCGCTCGGAGAAGCTGCTCGGGGTGGTGTCGGCGGAATGCCTCGAGGACTGGGCCGATTGCGTGGCACAGGCGGGGGAACTGGCGCTGACGCCGGCCTTCTATCCGCTGTATCTGGGGTTATGCATCGTGGTGTGCGTGCTGGCGCAGGAGCGAGCAGTGGTGCCGGTGAGGCGGTTTTTGCTGAGGCGGGTGATGAAGGTTTGATGCAGGCGTTCACACGCCTCGAACGCAGAGCGCCAACACGGCGTGCACACGCGGGAGCCTGGGCACGACCACCGCTCCATCTGGCCCAGCCGCAGCGGTGGGCCGAGGCCCACCCTGCGCGTCGGCGACTACAGCAACTTATCCAGGGTAATCGGCAGATCCCGCACGCGCTTGCCCGTCGCGTTGTAGATCGCATTGGCCACCGCCGCCGCCACCCCGACGATGCCGATCTCCCCTACCCCCTTTGACCCCAGGTCGTTGACCACCTCGTCGTGCTCCTCGACGAAGATCACGTCGATTTCGGGAATGTCCGCGTTCACCGGGATGTGGTACTCGGCGAGGTTGTGGTTCATGTAGCGGCCGAGCCTGTGATCGATCAGCGTCTCCTCGTGCAGCGCCTGGCCGATGCCCCAGACCACGCCGCCGACGATCTGGTTGCCGGCGGTCTTCGGGTTGACGATGCGGCCCGCGGCAATCGCGCTGACCACACGGCTGACCTTGATGGTGCCGAGGTCCTCGTCGACGCGCACTTCGACGAACACCGCCGAATGGGTTCCGGTTGCCCAGGCATCGCGTTTTTCATCCGGTTTGACGCTGGCCTCGGCCTCCAAGGCGCCGCTGACCTGCACGATGTCGCGCAGAGCCTCGGCATGCTCGCCGGTTTTCAGCCGCAGCTGACCATCGACGAACTCCACGGTTTCCAGATTCGCCCCGGTAAAGGGCGATGCCGGCGACTGCTGCACGGCGTCCAGCAGCTTTTGCCGCAGCCCCGCACAGGCGCGCTGCACGGCGCTGCCGACCGAAGACACGGTGGCCGAGCCGCCTTCCAGCGGCGCCTGCGGCAGGCTGGAATCGCCGAGGCGGAACTCCACCTCGGCCATCGACAGGCCCATGGCATCAGCGGCGATCTGCGTCATCGCGGTGTAGGTGCCGGTGCCGATATCAGCAGTGGCGCTGGTCACCAGCAGCCTGCCGTCGGCATCGATGCAGGCGCGAGCGGAGGCCGGCATCTGCATGGCCTCCCAGACACCGGTGGCCATGCCCATGCCGACCAACTGATGACCGTCACGCAGGCTGCGTGGCTGCACCGGACGCCGCGACCAGCCGAAGCGCTCGGCGCCCTGCTGGTAGCAGGCGCGCAGCTCCTTGCTGGAATAGCGCTTGCCCTCGTTGCCGTTGATGTCGGTGTAGTTGCGCAGGCGCAGCTCCAGCGGGTCGATGCCGACTTCATGGGCCAGCTCGTCCATCGCGCACTCCAGCGCATAGACGCCGATGGTCGCGCCGGGTGCGCGCATGTCCAGCGGGGTGTAGACGTCCAGTGGCGCCAGGCGGTAGCCGAGGCGCACGTTGTCGCAGGCGTAGAGCATGCCGGACCACTCCACTTCGTGTTCGGTAAAGTCCTCGAAGCGCGAGGTCTGGCCGATGGCCTTGTGCTCGATGGCCCGCAGCCGACCTTCGCCATCTGCCGCGAGCTTAAGCTGCTGGAACGTGCGCGGGCGATAGCCGAAGGTGAACATCTGCTGGCGGGTCAGCTCGACGCGCACCGAGGCCTTCAGCTTGAGTGCGGCCATCACCGCCAGCGGCAGCTGGTACTGCGGCCGCAGGCCGGAGCCGAAGGCACCGCCGACGAAGGGCGCGAGCACGCGGATCTTGCCCTCCATGTCGAAGACATGCTCCAGATAGCGCTGGCAGTTCTGCACGCCCTGGGTCTTGTCATGGATCAGCAGCTCACCGCCTGGCTGGTACTGGACGATGGATGCGTGCGGCTCCATCGGGTTGTGATGCTCGACCGGGGTGCTGTATTCGCTGTCGATGCGATTATCGGCAGCAGTGAATGCCGAATCGAAATCACCGCGCGGCTCTGGCAGCTCGGCCGGTGCGTCATGGGCCTGTTCGCGCGCGGCCTGTAGATCGGTCTGGTGCGCTTCGACCTCGTATTCGACGCGCACCAGGCTCGCCCCGTGCCGCGCCAGCGCCTGGGTCTCGGCGACGACCAGCGCCAGCGGCTGGCCGCTGTAGAGCACGCGGTCGTTGTACAGCGGGCGGAACGGCGAGCCGTCGGCGGCATCGTCGTCCTCGTAGGGCTCGTCGTAGCTGGCCACCGGTGGGCGATTCTGATGGGTCAGCACCAATCGCACGCCGGGCAGCGCTTCAGCCGCGGCGGCATCAATGCCCTTGATACGGCCGCGGGCGAAGCTGCTCGACACCACGGCGCCATAGAGCAGCCCCGGAACATCGGCTTCGGCAGCGTAGCAGGCCTTGCCGGTGACCTTGAGCGGGCCGTCGACGCGGTCCAGCGGCTTGCCCAGTGGAGAGTTGGCGCTGTTCATCGGACGGTTCCTCCGGCGGCTTCGGTCAGTGCACGCACGATGGCGCGTCGTGCCAGGTCGACTTTGAAGGCGTTGTCGGCGAGCGGCCGCGCGCCTTGCAGCAGGCGATCGGCCGCGGCGGCGAAACATTCGGGCTCGGCACGCTTGCCGCTGAGCAGTTCTTCGGCCTCTTCCAGGCGCCAGGGTTTGTGCGCCACGCCACCGAGCGCGATGCGCGCGCGGCGGATGACGTCGCCATCCATCTCCAGAGCCGCCGCGACGGATACCAGGGCGAATGCGTAAGAGGCGCGATCGCGCACCTTGAGGTAGGCGCAGTGGCTGGCGAAACCTTCTACCGGCAGCTCGATAGCGGTGATCAGCTCGCCTTCCACCAGCACGTTGTCCTGCTGCGGCTGGTCGCCGGGCAGGCGGTGGAAGTCCACCAGTTCGAGGCGTCGCTGGCCGTGCGGCCCTTCCACATGCACCCGGGCATCCAGCGCGGCCAGCGCGACGCACATGTCCGACGGGTGCACGGCGACGCAGTGTTCGCTGGCACCGAGAATCGCGTGGATGCGATTGCGCCCGTCAAGCGCGCTGCAACCGGAGCCCGGCTCGCGTTTGTTGCAGGGCGTGGCGGTGTCGTAGAAGTAGTAGCAACGGGTGCGCTGCAGCAGGTTGCCGCCGGTGCTGGCCATGTTGCGCAGCTGCGGCGATGCCCCGGCAAGGATCGCCTTGCTCAGCAGCGGGTAGCGCTGTTCGATCTGCGGGTGCCAGGCCAGGTCGGCATTGCTCACCAGCGCACCGATGCGCAGGCCGCCCTCGGCGGCCTGCTCGATCTCGCGCAGCGGCAGGCCGTTGATGTCGATGAGCTGGCCGGGTTGCAGCACGTTCTCTTTCATCAGGTCGAGCAGGTTGGTGCCGCCGGCGATGTAGCGGCTCTGCGGCCCGTGCAGGGCGATGGCCTGGTCGATACGTTCGGGGCGCTGATAGCTGAACGGCGTCATTGCGCACCCTCCTGGCCGCGCAGCGTCGGCAGTGCGTCTTCGATGGCGGCGAGGATGTTCGGATAGGCGCCGCAGCGGCACAGGTTGCCGCTCATGTGTTCGCGGATCTCGTCGCGGCTGCTGGCACGGTTCTCCGCTGCTAGCCCCGCTGCCGAGCAGATCTGCCCCGGCGTGCAATAGCCGCACTGGAAGGCGTCATGCTTGACGAACGCAGCCTGCAGCGGATGCAGCGTCGCATCGCTGGCCAGACCCTCGATGGTGGTCAGGCTGGCGCCGTCGTGCATCACCGCCAGGGTCAGGCAGCTGTTGATGCGCCGGCCATCGAGCAGCACCGTGCAGGCACCGCACTGGCCGTGATCGCAGCCTTTCTTGGTGCCGGTCAGGCCGAGCTGGTCGCGCAGCAGGTCGAGCAGGGTGGTCCAGGGTTGCACCTGAAGCTCACGGCGTTCGCCGTTCAGCTCCAGGCTGATGGTGCAGGTTTGGCCTGCAACTGAAGAATTTTCGCTCATGGCAGCCTCACGGTTTGGGCGTTGGTATGCGCTGTCCGTGCGTCTTGGGGTACGACTGACGTGGCGCGAAAATCGTTCAGCCCTGCTGGTCGAGTGGCTGCGGCTGACTGAGGGTCATCTCGCCGCGATCGACGCTGCGCTCACCGGCCAATTTGGATTCGTGCAGGTTTTGGTAGTCGCCACGTGGGCTGGCGCTCAGGCCTGCCGGCGATCACCGGGATGGTCGATGTCGTGCAGCACGCCGGGATCGTTCAGGGCGAGCTCCAGTACCGGGTGCGCGGCGAACAGCGCCTGCGCGCCGCGATCGCCATCCAGCTGCAGCAGCGCATCGCGGTGGGCGCTGCCGATGCCGCGCGGATGGCCGGGGCGGCCGTCATAGGTCGGCACGACCAGATTGTCTTCGCGGATTGCCGCGGCGATCTCGCGCAGTGTCCGCGGCTGCACATAGGGCATATCCGCCAGCGCCACCAGCCAGCCTCGCGCAGCCGGCGCGTGGGCGACGGCCTGCGCGAGGCTGTGGCCAAGGCCGCGGGTTTCCAGCGCAAGCACCTCGCAGTCGGCAGCGTTGGCGCTCAGCCAGTCGCGCAGAGGCAGATTGTCTGCACGGGTCACCAGCAGCAGCCGTTCGGCGACACCACGAAGGTTGGCCAGCGTGGCCGCCAGCACCGGCGGCGAAGACGCAGCAGCCAGGCTGGCCGCCAGCAGCTTGTCCGCCCCACCAGCCGCTCGATACCGGCTGCCCTGCCCCGCGGCGAGAACGATGGCGCAAACGCCCTGCTCAGGCACAGCGCTGTTCCGGCAACGCCTGGCTGACCAGGGCGCCGTTTTTCAGCGCCACCACCTCGGCCATCAAGGACAGCGCGATTTCCGCCGGTGTACGGCTGCCGATGGGCAAGCCAATGGGGCCGTGCAACCGCTGCACCTGCCGCTCGCCGAGGCCCAGCGAGAGCAGGCGCGCCTTGCGCTTCTCGCTATTGACCCGCGAGCCCAGCGCGCCGACATAGAAGGCTTCCGATTGCAGCGCGGTAAGCAGTGCCATGTCGTCCAGGCGCGGGTCGTGGGTCAGCGCGACGATGGCGGTGTGCGCATCCGCTTCGATGGCCAGCACCGCATCGTCCGGCATGCCGGGGACGAAGCGCACCGCCGCCGCATCCCAGTCGTGGGCATAGCCTTCGCGCGGGTCGCAGATCAGAACTTCGAAGCCGAGGCCATGTGCCAGGTCAGCGACATAGCGCGACAGCTGACCGGCACCGATCATCAGCAAACGCCACGCAGGCCCGAATGGTGAGCTCAGGGTATGCCCGTCGAACTGCAGCGCGGCGTCGCGGCCGGCGGCTTGCAGACTTACATTGCCGCTGGCGATATCCACGCAGCGCAGCAGCCGCTCGTGCCCGGCGCATCGCGTCAGCAGCTCGTCGATCCAGCCGGCATCGCACAGTGGCTCCTGCAGCAGGCGCAGCGTACCGCCGCAGGGCAGACCGAAACGCGCGGACTCTTCCTTGCTCACGCCATAGGTGATCAGCTGGCAAGCCTGCGGAGGCTCGTCGGCCATGACCCGCGCGAGCAGATCGTCCTCGACGCAGCCGCCGGACACCGAGCCTTCGACGCGGCCATCGCCGCGCAGCGCCAGCAGCGAACCCACCGGGCGTGGCGCACTGCCCCAGGTTTCCAGCACGGTGTAGAGCACCACGGGATGGCCGTCACGCAGCCAGTCGCGGGCCCGTCGCAGTACCGCCAGATCGACACTGTCCATTGATCTCCTCGGATTCAGCCCATTGCTGCCAGGACTCCCGGCAATGCAAGGAGTGACCGATCCGAGGCCAGGTTAGTTCGTCGTTGCCGGCACCAGCATGGCGTCGGCTACTTCGCGGCGCTTGCCGCGACCGGCCAGACGCTCCACCAGGGTCAGGGCGAATTCCAGGGCGGTCGCCGGGCCCTGGCTGGTGATGCAGTTGCCGTCCACCACCACCGGCTGGTCAAGGAAATGCGTGCCGGTGAGGTTGTCGCTCATGCCCGGATAGCAGGTCACCTGGCGCCCCTTGAGCACGCCGTAGGGGTGTAGCGCCACCGCCGGCGCGGCGCAGATCGCGGCGAAATCGAGCCCAGCACGGGCCTGCTGGCGAACACGCTCGGCCAGCGGATCCAGTTCGCCAAGTGTTTTCGCCCCGGGCATGCCGCCGGGCAGCACGATCAGGTCGAAATCCTGCGCCAGCACGTCGAGCAGCATGGCGTCCGCAGTGATCCGCGTGCCCCGCGCGCAGGTCAGCATGCGCCGCTCTTCGGCACTGGCGACCAACACCTCGAACTCAGCGCGGCGCAGCACGTCGATCAGGGTAACGGCCTCCAGGTCTTCGGAACCGTCGGCGATCGGAATCAGGACTCGTTTGCTCATGGCGTTCACCTGCTCAATGGAAATTCAACCGCGCTGCCGGCCGGTGTAAGATGCGCGGCTTTTGCGACGACACGCGAATCGCCCGCCAGAGGCGACAGCCCTCACACTGACCGGCACTTAGAGGATCGACCATGCTGGAAAAGCTATTTCAACTCAAGGCGCACAACACCACGCTGCGCACCGAGGTCCTGGCCGGTATCACCACCTTCCTGACGATGGCCTACATCCTCTTCGTCAACCCGAGCATCCTCGCCGAAACCGGCATGGATCACGGCGCAGTGTTCGTCGCCACCTGCCTGGCCGCAGCCATCGGTTCGGCGATCATGGGCCTGGTTGCCAACTACCCGATCGCGCTGGCGCCGGGCATGGGCCTGAACGCCTTCTTCACCTACACCGTCGTGCTGACCATGGGTTACACCTGGCAGACCGCGCTGGGGGCGGTGTTCCTCTCGGGCGTGATCTTCTTCGGCCTGTCGATCTTCAAGATTCGCGAGTGGATCATTCACAGCATTCCGCTGGCCCTGCGTGCCGGCATTGCCGCGGGTATCGGCCTGTTCCTGGCGATCATCGCGCTGAAGAACGCCGGCATCGTGGTCGACAACCCGGCCACTCTGGTCGGCCTGGGTGACCTCAGCGCCGGCGGCCCGCTGCTGGCCTGCCTGGGCTTCTTCCTGATCGCCGCGCTGGCCTATCGCCAGGTCACCGGTGCGGTGATGATCGGCATTCTGGTGGTTACCGGCCTGTCGATCCTGCTCGGCCTGTCGCAGCTCAACGGCGTGGTGTCGATGCCGCCGTCGCTGGCGCCGACCTTCATGCAGCTGGACATCATGGGCGCGCTGGATATCGGCCTGATCAGCGTGATCTTCGCCTTCCTCTTCGTCGACCTGTTCGACACCTCCGGCACCCTGATCGGCGTTGCGCAGAAGGCCGACCTGCTGGACAAGGACGGCAAGATGCCGCGCCTGGGCCGCGCCCTGCTGGCTGACAGCACCGCGACCATGGCCGGCGCTGCACTGGGCACCTCGACCACCACCAGCTACATCGAATCCGCCGCCGGTACCGCTGCTGGCGGTCGCACCGGCCTGACCGCCTGCGTGGTCGCCCTGCTGTTCCTGCTCAGCCTGTTCTTCGCCCCGCTGGCCGGCGCCGTGCCGGCCTACGCCACCGCCCCGGCGTTGCTGTTCGTCGCCGTGCTGATGATGAGCAGCCTGGCCAACATCGACTGGGACGACCTCACCGTCGCCGCGCCGGTCGTGGTTGCCGCGCTGGCGATGCCGCTGACTTTCTCCATCGCCAACGGCATCGCCTTCGGCTTCATCGCCTGGACGGCGATCAAGCTGCTGGCCGGCCGCTGGCGCGAGCTGAGCCCGGCGATGTGGATTCTCTCGGCACTGTTCGTGGTCAAGCTGGGCTGGTTCGCCGGCTGATCGCAGCGTAGGGTGGATGTGGCTTTTCTCATCCACCTTCCGTGCGGCAACGCTGGATGGATGAAGCGTCAGCTGCGCGCCCCGATCTACCCTACAAATAGCGATCCGCAACATGCATTAATTCGCGGCAAGGCCGCCCCACGGAGCGAACTACTGTGGGAGCGGCCGGCGCCGTAAAGCTCCTCAAACCTCTGCACGAAGCCCCCGCCATGCCGCTGCCCAAGCTCGACCCCGCCCAATACGAAACCCAGCTCGCCGAGAAAGCCGCCCGGCTGGTGGAACTGCTGGCGCCGTTCGATGCACCGGCCCCGGAAGTCTTCGACTCGCCCCGCGAGCATTACCGCCTGCGCGCCGAATTCCGACTGTGGCGCGAGGATGGCCAGCGCCATTACGCGATGTTCGAGCAGGGCGACAAGCACAAGGCCATTCTGATCGACGACTTCCCCATCGCCAGCCGTCGCATCAATGAGCTGATGCCACAACTGAAAGCGGCCTGGCAGGCGTCGGAAGTCCTCAGCTTCAAGTTGTTCCAGGTCGAATTCCTCACCACCCTGGCCGGCGATGCGCTGATCACCCTCGCCTACCACCGCCCACTGGACGAGGCCTGGCAGGCCGAAGCCGAGCAGCTCGCCGCCAACCTCGGCGTCAGCCTGGTCGGCCGCTCCAAGGGCAAGCGCATCGTCATCGGTCGTGATTACGTTGAGGAAGCGCTGGTGGTCGCCGGCCGCAGCTTCCGCTATCGCCAGCCCGAGGGCGCCTTCACCCAGCCCAACGGCGCGGTCTGCCAGAAGATGCTGAACTGGGCCTTCGACGTGCTCGGTGAGCGCGACGACGACCTGCTGGAACTCTACTGCGGCAACGGCAACTTCACCCTGCCGCTGGCCACCCGTGTGCGCCGCGTGCTGGCCACCGAGATCAGCAAGACTTCGGTCAACGCCGCGCTGGCCAATATCGCCGACAACGGCATCGACAACATCGAGCTGGTGCGTCTTTCCGCCGAGGAGCTGACCCAGGCGCTGAACGAGGTGCGGCCATTCCGCCGCCTGGCCGACATCGACCTGAAGAGCTACGACTTCGGCAGCGTTTTCGTCGACCCGCCGCGCGCCGGCATGGACCCGGACACCTGCGAGCTGACCCGCCGCTTCGAGCGCATCCTCTACATCTCCTGCAACCCGGAAACCCTGGCGCAGAACATCGCCCAGCTGGCCGACACCCACCGCATCGAGCGCTGCGCGCTGTTCGACCAGTTCCCCTATACCCACCACATGGAATCCGGGGTGCTGCTGGTTCGCCGGTGACCGCCGGCGACTGAACACCAGCGCCCTGTCAGGGTTCACATCCGTAACCGTTCACACGTTATGGAGGTGCACGCATGCTGGTTTTCGAGCCGATCTACACTGACGGTCTGGCGCAGATTTCCTATCTGGTGGGCGACAGCAAGGCCGCAGTCGCCGCGGTGATCGACCCGCGGCGCGACATCGACATCTATCTCGACATGGCCCGCGAGAAGGGCCTGCGGATCGCCTACGCCATCGAGACCCACATCCACGCCGACTTCGCCTCCGGCGCGCAGGCGCTGGCCGAACGCAGCGGCGCCGAGATCATCGGTGGCTGCTCGCCTGACTACGGTTTCGAGCTGCGCCAGGCTGCAGATGGCGAGGTGCTGGAACTCGGCCAGGTCAGCCTGGAAATCATCTACTCGCCCGGCCACACGCCGGAACACATCTCGCTGCTGCTGCGCGACGGCCAGCAGGGCGATGAGCCCTTCGCCCTGTTCACCGGCGACACCCTGTTCAACCTCGACGTCGGCCGCCCCGACCTGCTCGGCGAGGACAGCACCAGGCAACTGGCCGCCCAGCTCTATGCCACGCTGTTCACCCGCTACCTGCCGCTCGGTGAGCGCGTCGAAATCTACCCGTGTCACGGCGCGGGCTCGGCGTGCGGCAAGTCGATCGGTGATCGCCGGCGCTCCACCCTGGGCAATGAGTTGTTGTTCAACCCGGCGCTCAACCAGCGACGCAACGAAGCCGAATTCATCGACTGGCTGCTCAGCGGCATGCCCGAGCCGCCGCGCCACTATGCACGGCTGAAGAAGCTCAACGTGCGCCCGGCCACGCACATGCACGGGCCGATGCTGCCAACGCCGCTGTCGCCGGAAGCGTTCGCCGAGCGCAGCGCCGACCACAGTGCCGTGCAGCTGGTGGACCTGCGCTCGATCCTCGCCTTCGGCGGCGGCCATGTGCCCGGCGCGCTGAACATCGCCCTGCAGAACGAATTCGTCAGCTGGGCCGGCTGGATGCTCGACGACCAGCGACCGATCTACCTGATCGGCGAAAACAGCCAGCAGATCCACCAGGCCACGCTGCAGCTGTATCGGATCGGTCTCGATCGGGTAGAAGGTTATCTGCGTAACGGCATGACCGACTGGCAGAACGCCAGCCTGCCGCTGGCCAGCGTCGGCCAATGGACGGTGCATGAGCTGAACCGTCGCCGAGAGGATCCGCAGGTCCAGGTACTGGACGTGCGCGCCCCCGAGGAGGTCGAGCAAGGCCGCGTGCCCGGCGCCCACCACGCCTTCGTCGCCCATCTGCCCGAGGGCCTGGAGCGACTGGACAAGGACAGGACCGTGGCGACCTATTGCGGCAGCGGCTACCGCGCCTCGATTGCCGCCAGCATCCTCAAGCGCGAGGGCTTCCGCCACGTGGTGAACGTGCCCGGCTCATGGATCGCCTGGCAGCAACATGATCTGCCGGTGGAGAAAGGCGGCACCAACGGGTAAGGCCCAGCCTCCATCAGGCTGCGCCTGCGCTACTGGCCAGGTGCTGAGTGGCCAACGCCGGGCCCGCGGCTTGCCAGCGCGGGCCCGGGCATGCATTGGCCGATCGCCGTCGTTCCTTCGCGGCTGTCAGTACTCCACCGCCAGCCGGGTGCTGGTCGGTACGGCCTGGCAGGCGAGCGTCCAGCCCTGGCGCACCTGCTGATCACTGAGCACCTGATTGCTGCGCATGCTCACGCTGCCCTCCACCACCCGGCAGCGGCAGGCGGCGCAGACACCGGAGCGGCAGGCGCTGGGCGGCTGTAGCCCGGCCTGCTCCATGGCCTCCAGCAGCACTTCACCCTGCTGCACATCCAGTGCATGCCGTCGGCCATCCAGCGCCACCTGCAGGCGGCTGTGCAGCGGCTGGCGCGGATCGCTGAGCGGCGCCGCCGGCGCGGCCGTATCGAAGCGTTCGACGTGAATGGCGTCGCTCGACACGCCCAGCTCGGCGAGCGCCGCCGAGGCGCCGTCCATGAATGCCTGCGGCCCGCAGACGAACGCCTCGCCCAGCGGCCAGTCGCCGATCTTCGCAGCGATCGCCGGTGCGCTGGGTATCCCCTGCTCGGCATCCAGCCAGATGCGCAGCTGCAGACGTTCGGGGTAACGCTCGGCAAAGTCCGCCAGCTCCTCGGCGAAGATTATTGACGCGGCGTCACGGCTGGCCTGGAACAGGAACACCCGCCCCCGCCCCTGCTCAAGCGCCGCCTGCAGGATCGCTCGCAGCGGGGTGATGCCACTGCCCGCGCCCAGCAACAGCAGATCGCCGTCCAGATCATCCGGCACCAGGCGGCCCGCCGGTGGCAGCACGTCGATGCGCTGGCCCACCTGCAGGTTGTCCAGCAGCCAGTTCGACGCCCGCCCGCCAGGCACGCGGCGCACGCTGATGCGCAGCACACCGTCGCTGCCGAGCGGTTTCGACAGCGAATAGCAGCGCAGCAACGGCGGCTCGCTGCAGGGCACACGCAGGGTGACGAACTGCCCCGGCTGCGCGGCGAAACGCTCGCGCAGTTCCGCCGGCACCTGCAGGCTGAAGGAGGCGGCATCGGCCGTTTCGGCCTGGCGCGCGATCACCGTCAGCGCTGCGAATGCCGGCGCTTCGGAAGCGGCGACCGACACCGGCGCAGCCGGTTCGGCCGGCTGGCGCGGGCCGCGCAGCATCGCCCAGGCGGCAGTGCGGCGGAACAGCACGACATAGCCGATATGCAGCGCGACCAGGGTCAGCGCCAGGTTGGCGAAGAACTCATGAACCTCCTCGGCATCGCCCAGCCAGCCGACGAAATCGATGTCGCTGGCCGACCCGAACAGATCCGGGCCAACCCCCGGCAGCGCTGCCAGCACATCACCGTTATCCACCATACCCAGGCCGAGCAGGCTGGCCAGCGCCAGACTGAGCAGCGTGGCGAAGGTCAGCCAGGTGCCGAACGAAGTCAGACTCAGATTGCGCCGCTGCATCTTTGCCGGCAGCAGACGCGGAACGCCACGCAGACGCAGCGGCGCGATCAGCAGGCGCAGCACCAGCAGGGCGACCAGGCCATAGCCCAGCCAGACGTGCAGCAGCTCGGCGTCGTCGCCGCTGAGGTAGGCGGCGACAAAGAAACCGGCGAGCAGCCAGTGAAACAGGCGGAAGCGCTTGAAGGCAGCCACGATGGCATCCTCTGGATGGGCAGTGGCGTCTTTTTAAGCCTTCCAGCTGAAGCGAAACTGAATGCCATCAAGCTGCCATATTCAGCTTCGCGTAAGGCGTCCGGCCTAGGCTGCGCTCATTCCTCACTGGAGCGTGCCCCATGAAAACCCACTGGATCGTCCTGGCCTGCTGCCTGAGCCTGCCGGCGCTGGCCGAAACCGAACACCCGCTGCTGCCCGGCTACGCCGCCCAGGCCCGTCAGGAGAACCCGGCCTTCGCCGGCTTTTCCGCCGAGCGCGGCCAGGCGCTGTACGTCGCCGAGGAGCAGCGCAAAGGCAAGACCATGAGCTGCACCAGCTGCCACACCACGGACCCGCGGCAGACCGGCAAGACCCCCGCGCAGCGCAAGGTCGACCCGCTGGCACCGGTGGCCAACCCGAAGCGTTTCACCGATCTCGCCAAGGTCGAGAAATGGTTCCGCCGCAACTGCGACGACGTTTTCGCCCGCGAATGCACTGCGCAGGAGAAGGGCGATTTCATCAGCTGGATCACTGGCTTGAAGTAGGAGTACGGCCATGAAACCCATCGTTGCGCGTTCCACCGTCGCCGGCCTGGCCCTGGCACTGACCCTGGCCGGCTTCAGCCTGGCCGATGACGACGATCATCATGAGCGCAAGGGCTACAAGCGGCCCAAGCGCCTGGCCGTGCCGAACGATGCACCGCTGGTGTGGAAGGAAGAATGCGCCGCCTGCCACATGCTCTATGCGCCCGGCCTGCTGCCGGCCGACGCCTGGCGTCAGCAGATGCAGACGCTCGATGAGCACTACGGCAGCAACGCCACCCTGGACCCGGTGCAGGAGCGCGACATTCTCGATTTCCTGCTGCGCGCCTCGACGGCCAATCGCCTGCCGGTCGAGCCCTCACCGACTGCCGGCGAGCCGCCGCGCATCAGCCAGACGCGCTGGTTCGAGCACAAGCATGACGAGGTCAGCGAAGCCAAGTTCCAGCGCGAAGCGGTCGGCGGGAGCTTCAACTGCGTGGCCTGCCACCGCGACGCCGAACGCGGCGACTTCGATGACGACCGCGTGAAGATCCCGCGCTGAGCGATGACTTGCGCGGCCAGGACTCGCCATTCCTGAGCCGCGCTGGCGCGCTCAGCCGCCGCGGGGTCCAGGCGCGCCCAGCGCATCACTGTTGGCCGCGGCGCGCGCCACCATCCCGTCGTTTGATGCTTCCCGCTCGCGATCACCGGCGCTATTGGCCAGCAGACTCGCGGTAGCGACCTGCAGGTAGGCCTGCAGCTGGCGTAGCAGCGGCGCGGTGCTGGCGGCATCGACGATGCGCTCGGCCGCGGCATTGGCACCCAGGCGATAGCGGTACAGTTGCGGTTCGAGATCCCTGGGCTGCACCAGAATCCGATCGCCACGGATCATCGCCACGGTCTGATCGCTGCCGGAGGGCTTGATGATGCCGAAACCCGGGTCGCGCTCATCCAGGGCCAGCAGGTCACGCCCCCAGCACTGATGACGCACCTCGCCACCGAGACGGCCCATGATGGTCGGCACCACGTCGACCTGGGTGCCGACCACTTCGCGACGGCTGCCGAACTGTTCGGTGATGCCCGGCGCGATCAGCAACAGCGGCACGTGGAAGCGGAACAGGTCCATCTCGGTGAGCTGCTCCGGCGCACCGAAGCCATGGTCGCCGACCACCACGAACAGGGTGTCCTTGTACCAGGGTTGGCGCTTGGCCTGCTCGAAGAAGCGCCCCAGCGCCCAGTCGGAGTAGCGCATGGCGGTCAGGTGCGCATCCTGCGAGCCATGGCCACTGACCGCCGGCACTGGCAGCGGCTCCGGCAGCGCATAGGGCGTGTGGTTGGACAGCGTCTGCAGCAGCGCATAGAAGGGTTCGTCCGCGGCCAGGGCACCGAGCTCCTGCACCGCGCGGTCGAACATGTCCTGGTCGGAGACGCCCCAGGTCGGGTCAGCCACCACCGGGTCGACATAGTCGCTACGCCCGACGAAGCGGGTCATGCCCTGGTTGCCGAAAAAGCCGATCTGGTTGTCCCAGGCGAAATCGCCGTTGTAGACGTAGACGTCGTTGAATGCCCTGGCACTGAGCAGCTGCGGCAACCCGGAGAAGCGGTTGCCGCCCTCCGGCGACTGCATCAGGTACTCGAAGCCCGGCAGATTGGGAAAACAGGCCATGCTGGCGAACATGCCCTGATGGGTATGGGTGCCGTTGGCGAAGAAGCGCTCGAACAGCAGCCCCTCCCCGGCCAGGCGGTCGAAATTCGGCGTGATGCCGTCGCCGTTGCCCAGCGCACCGACATAGCGCCCGGCAAAGCTCTCCATGAGGATCACCACCACGTTACGCACCGGCAGCCGACTCGTCTCGGGCGCACGGTAATCGCGGCGCACGGCAGCCAGCTCGGAGTTGACCAGCCGATCATTGCCGGTCAGCAGCAGCTCGCGGGTGACCGCCAGCGCCTCGTCCTCGGGCAGCACCGCCTTCCAGGCGTTGTCACGATGATCGGAATAGCGATTCTTCGCCGCCTCGTAGAGGGTCAGCGCGGGATTCAGGCCGAGCTGGTTGATGAACACCGAATCGGTGGTGAAGGCATCGCCCCAGCGCAGCGGCGGGCCCTGACGCAGGGTGCCGCGGGCGGCGACCACGCTGATCAGCACCAGCGCCAGCAGCGTGGCGCCGCGCCAGGGCCAGCCAGCCTGCGCGGACTGCACCGGGCGCTTGGCCAGCGCCGCGTTTGGGCGGCAATGGCGGTCGAGCCAGCCGAACAGCAGCGACCAGAGCAACGTCAGCCCTGCCCAGACACTCAGCAGTTTCACCACCGGAAAGCCGTGCCAGAGCATGCTGAGCACGGTCGCCGGGTCCTCGGCGAGATACTGGAAAACCAGCGCGTTCAGCCGCTGATGAAATTCCTGATAGAAGTTCAGCTCGACCATGCCGAGCAGAATCGCCAGGCTGGCGCAGGCGCCGAGCCAGATCCGCTGCAACCTGCGCGCCGCCATCGCGCGTGGGCTAAGCACCGCCAGTGACAGCGGCACCAGCATGTAGACCAGCACACGCAGGTCGAAGCGCAGACCGTTGCCGAAACCTTCGAGCATCGTAGCCAACGAGGCGTCGCCGAGCAGCTCATGGTTGTACAACAACAGCGCCAGGCGCAGCAGGGCAAACAGCGCCAGCAGCGCGAGGGCACTGCCGGTGGTGAACAGCAGGTGCTGGCGCAGGCCGGGCTGGCCGGCCTGCGCGCGAGCGGTTCCATTGATCATCGGGACATTCCTTGGTGAAACGGAAGGGAGCTCACAGCAGGATCACCGCCCAGACCAGGGCAAGCAGACACAGCGCCAGCAGTTGCGCGGCGCTGCCCATGTCCTTTGCCTGTTTGGAAAGTGGATGCAGCTCGTAGGAGATGCGGTCGATAGCGGCCTCGATCGCCGAATTGAGCAGCTCGACGATCAACGCAAGCAGCACCCCGGCGATCAGCACGGCACGCTCGATGCGGCTGACGTCGAGCAGCAACGCCAGCGGCACCAGCAAAAGGCTCAGCCACACCAGCTGGCGGAACGCTGCCTCGCCCGCGTAGGCGGCCCGCAAACCTGCCAGCGAGTAGCCGCAGGCGTGCCAGACACGCGTCACACCGCTGCGGCCCTTGAGTGTCGAGCCATCGATCAGCGTGCTAGTCGGTTCAGATGACATCGCAGCGCGCCCGGCTGAACGCAGCATGGGCTGCCAGCAGCCGCTGCCAGTCCTGCTCCGGCATCGTCTGCCGATGGCGCTTGAGCTGGCGCAGGTCATGCCGCGCCGCCGCGCTGCGCCGAAGACGACGGCGACTCTTTTCCAGATCGAGCAGCGCGACCTCCACCCACGCCGCCGTGCCCTCACCGTGAACCTTCAGGAAGATGTGCTTGGGGTAGCAGCAGCCATGCTGCCAGCGCGCCTGATGGATACGACCGAGGGTGCTGCCGACCGCTTCGAGCATGCGCCCCTGCAGCGTGTCGCCGTAGTAGGCGGGCATGTCTTCGCCGTACCAATCCTCCAGGCTGACAAAGCCGTCCAGCGCCTTCGTCACCAGCAGTGCCTGCCAACGCCCGGCCTGCTGCCGGGTACCGCAATAGACCAGCTCTGGCACGCCCACACCGAGATCGCGCATGGCCTGCAGTGCGTACCGCTCACGCAACGCCGTCGGCCGGCCGAACGGATGGAGCAGCGAGCGGTACAGGTGGCCGATCTGGCGCTTGCAGTACAACGGCGGCTGTTGTGCGTCGCGCAACCGGATGCGTTGCACCCCGCTTTCACCGTCACGCCGGCGATTGGGCTCCTCGACCCATTCGCCTTGAGTATCCCACCAGCGCTGAAAGGTGCTGGTGCGTGGCTCACGGGCGGGCAGTACGAGAGGACGATTCATGCTCACCCCCGCTTGCGCAGCACGTAGACGCGCCACAGGGCGTAGCCCGGCAGAAAGTCGTTGCGGTCGAGAATGTCGAAGCCAGCCTCGGCAAACTCCGCCTCGATCACTGAGCGCGCGACGACGAAACGGTTCTGGTTGTCCTTGGCCGGTCGACGCCGCTCAAGGCGCTTGCGCTTCCAGGCCTTGTAGTTGCCATCGACCCACAGCGAGACGATCAGCGTGTCGCGTGTGACGCGATGGAATTCGCGCAGCATCGCCAGGCGATGCGCCGGATCGGCGATGTGGTGCAACAGGCGCATGCAGAAGATGTTGTCGACCGCGTTGTCGCCCATGTCGATGGCGAAGGCCGACGTCTGAAAGGTCTCCACCCGTTTGAGCACTTCCAGCGGCTGCGAAGCCTCGGCGATCGCCAGCATGTCGGCGGAGTTGTCCGCGGCGAAGATCATCCGGCTCGGATGTTTGGCCAGCAGCGGCCAGAAGCGCCCGGCGCCACAGGGCAGGTCAAGCACCAGATCGGGGTCGCCGGCAATCTTCAGTGCGCGGCGCGCCATCTGTTCGTCACGCCAGTGCGATAGCCGCCGGGCCAGCCCGTCCTGGTGCTTGTGCAGATATTCGTAGGCGTGTTGGCGGTCGTATTTGCGCGAGAACTCCAGTTCGATAGGGCTCGATGTGGGCATGGCGGGCATTCCGGTTGAAAACGGAACACCAAACTAACCAGACAGACATCAAGAGCCCGTCAACGGGATGTGAAAAAAACGTCAAACCACGCCGTCATCAAAGCGCACCTGGAAGCAGCTGCCCTGCGGTTGCCGCGGCACCACCCCCACCTGCCAGCTCTGATGCGCGCAGATACGTTTGACCAGCGACAGTCCCAATCCCAGCCCTTCGCCGCGCCCCTCAGCGCCGCGCACGAATGGCTGGAACATGCGCTCCTGCTCCGCCAGGGGAATGCCCACGCCGCTGTCCTCGACGCGAAAGCCACCCTCGCTCAGGACCAGACGCACCGTGCCGCGGTCGGTGTAGTGCAGCGCGTTGCGCAAGAGATTGGACATCACCGTGGCAAGCAAGGTGTGGTTATAGACGCCCTTGTCCTCACCCTCCTCCCGCAGCTCGAAGGCCAGGCCTTTTTCTGCCAGCAACGGTGCCCAACGTTCGCTCTGTTCAGTCGCTACGCTCCGCAAGCTGGTGTCACCCGCCAAGGACGTCTGTTGCGGACGCGCCCGCGCCAGCATCAGGAAGGTTTCCACCAGCTCGTGCATTTCCTGCGCGGCGCGCTGGATGCGCGCCAGCGGTCGCTGCGCAGCTGGCGGCAGCTCGGCCTGCTGTTCAAGCAGCTCGCAGGCACCGAGCACCACCATCAGCGGCGTGCGCAGTTCGTGGCTGACATCGGCGGTGAACAGCCGCTCGCGCTCCAGAGTCTGGCGCAGCTGGCCGAGGGTGCTGTCGAAGGCAGCCGCCACATGGCCGACCTCATCGTCCGGATATTGCAACGCCAGGGGCGGCGCCATCGGGTGCAGCTGATCACGATGACGTACCTGTTGTGCCAGGCGTGACAGCGGCGCCATGACTTTCCTGGCCATCAGCCAGCCAAGCCCCCAGGCACCGACGATGCTCAGCAGGAATCCGGCCAGCACCACCATGAACAATGCATTTTCGCGCGCCTCGAACTCATGCTGCTCCTCGACCAGCAGATACTTGGCGCCGTCGATTTCGCGTTGATAGACGTAGTAGGCATCGTCGTTGCGGACCAGCTCGGTGAACCCATCGGCGAGCCCCCGAAAGGCTTCGGGAATGGCATAGCCGGGCAGGTTCGAGGCGAAGAATCGGGTGGCGGCGTCGAGCCGTGGTGCATCCCCGAGCACCATCACGTCATTGAGCACGCTATCCAGCTCGCGCCCCAGCTCCTGGGTCACCAGGTGCTCCTCGATGAAATGCACGACCGCGACGATGCCGAGCGAAAACGTGCCGCTGACCACCAGCGTCATCAGGGTGAAGGCAATGACGATGCGGCGGGCGAACGGTTGCTTAGCCAGCATGTTCGCTCTCCGCGAGGCGAAACCCGACGCCGTGCACGGTGTGCAGCAGCGGTGTCGCGAATGGTTTGTCGAGCACCTGGCGCAGCTGGTGGATATGGCTGCGCAGGCTGTCGCTGTCAGGCACATCGTTGCCCCACAGCGCCTCCTCCAGCTGCTCGCGGCGCACCACCGCCGGGCTCTTCTGCATCAGGATCGCCAGCAGCTTGTGGCCAATCGGGTTCAACCGCAGCGGCTGCCCGGCACGGGTTGCCTGCAGGGTGTCGAGGTCATACTGCAGGTCACCGACCTGCAGCTTGTTCTTGCGCGAACCCTGGCTACGACGTAGCACGGCCTCGATACGGGCTACCAGCTCGGACAGCGCGAACGGCTTGACCAGATAATCGTCGGCACCAGCGCCCAGCCCTTGCAGTCGGTCGGCCAGCGCGTCGCGGGCGGTGAGCATGATGATCGGAGTATCGCGCCCGGCGTCCTCGCGCAGCCGCTTGCACACCTGCAGCCCGTCGATGCCGGGCAGCATGATGTCCAGCACGATCAGGTCGTAGTGCTCGGTCGCGGCCAGGTGCAGGCCGCTGAGGCCGTCCTGGGCGCAATCCACCACGTAGCCCTTGAGTTCGAGGTAATCCAGCACGTTCGCCAGGATGTCGCGGTTGTCTTCGATGACCAGAATGCGCATATCGTTTCGCTAGCAGGCAAATGACGGAATTTTCACGCCTTCTTTACGAAGGGCTCACAAGCGGGTGCGCAGACTTCGGCGCGTTCAACTCACCCGCGGATCATACGATGCCACTCCTGCGCCATGCTCAACTTCGTTATCTGTCGCTGCTTGCCGGCCTCTGGTTCGGCGTTTTTCTGATCACCCGCGGCGCCTTGCTGTTTGCCCACGGGCAGGATGCAGCTGCCGGCCCGGGCGAACTGTTGCGCGTCTTTGCGCTGGGTACGATCTATGACCTGGCGTTCCTGAGCTTTGCCACACTGCCCCTGGGCTGCTACCTCATGCTGTGTCCGCAGCGGCTCTGGGCGAGTCGCTGGCATCAGCGCGGGATCACCCTGCTGCTGGCCCTGAGTCTCTACGCCATGCTGTTCACCGGGCTCGCCGAATGGCTGTTCTGGGACGAGTTCGGCGTGCGCTTCAATTTCATCGCGGTCGACTACCTGGTCTATTCCGACGAGGTGCTGCGCAACATCCGCGAGTCGTACCCGGTCTTTGCGCTGTTGGCCCTGCTGGCACTGATCACGTTACTTGCCACCGCGGTGCTGCAAGCGCCGCTCAAACGAGCTCTGGGCGCACCAAGCCTGCCCTGGCGGGGCCGCGCAACGGTACTCGCCAGCCTGTTGGGCGCTGCGACTGCCAGTGGACTGATCGTCGGCCAGGACTTCCCGCGTGGCAATGGCGGCAACGCCTATCAACGGGAGCTGGCGAGCAATGGCCCGTTCCAGTTCTTCGCCGCCTTTCGCAACAACGAGCTGGACTACGAACAGTTCTACGCCACACAACCCGAACGCCGCGTTGCCGAAGGTCTGCGCGCGGAAGTCGCAGAACCCAACGTTCGCTTCATCGGCCAGGACCCGCTGGACATTCGCCGGGTAATCGACAACCCCGGCCAGGCGCGCAAGCTCAACGTCGTGCTGATCACCGTGGAAAGCCTCAGCGCGAAGTACCTCGGCAGCTTCGGCGACAGCCGCGGCCTGACGCCCAACCTTGATCAGCTGCGCCCGCAGAGCCTGTTCTTCAACAACTTCTACGCCACCGGCACTCGTACCGACCGGGGCCTGGAAGCCATCACCCTGTCCGTACCGCCAACGCCCGGTCGCTCGATCGTCAAGCGCGTCGGCCGCGAGAGCGGCTTCGCCAGCCTCGGCCAGCAGCTCACTGCGCAGGGCTACGACAGCGTGTTCCTCTACGGCGGGCGCGGCTATTTCGACAACATGAGTGCCTTCTTCAGCGGCAACGGCTACCGGGTGGTCGACCAGAGCAGCGTCGACGAGGCGGACATGCAGTTCAAGAACGCCTGGGGCATGGCCGACGAGGACCTCTATCGTCTGGCGATCCGCGAGGCAGACGCGGACTATGCCGTGGGCAAGCCGTTCCTCCTGCAACTGATGACCACGTCCAATCATCGCCCCTATACCTACCCGGACGGGCGCATCGACATTCCGTCCGGTGAAGGTCGCGAGGGCGCGGTGAAATACACCGACGCCACCATCGGCGAGTTCCTGCATAACGCGCGGAGCAAGCCCTGGTTCGCCAATACGCTGTTCGTCATCGTCGCCGACCACACCGCCGGCAGCGCCGGCTCGCAGGACCTGCCGGTGGCCAACTATCACATCCCGCTGTTCATCTACGCCCCGAACCTGATCGAGCCGCGCGAGATGAACCTGGTGGCCAGCCAGATCGACATCGCGCCGACCCTGCTTGGCCTGCTCAACCTGGACTACGTCTCGACCTTCTTTGGCCGCAACCTGCTGCGCGACGACGTCCAGCCCGGGCGCGCGCTGATCGGCAACTACCAGCACCTCGGCCTGTTCGACGGCAAGGACCTGGCGATTCTCAGCCCCCGTCGCGGCATCCGCCGTCACGATGACGCGCTGCAGGCCAGCCGCGAAGCCAGCGCTGGCATCGATGATCCACTGGTAATGCGCGATATCGCCTACTACCAGGGCGCGAGCTACGACTACGGCCATGCGCTGCTGAGCTGGAAACGTCCGTCCTCAAGCGCCACCCAACTCAGCCAGCGCTGAACCTGCCGGCGCCGCTCGCGGCGCCTCTGGAGCATGCAACGATGAACCCGCCGAATCAGATTCCCCACAGCCGGTCGTTCAACTTCACCCTTGGTTTCGGTCTGCCCCTCCTGCTGATGGCAGCGCTGCTGTTTGGCGACCCGAGCAACCTCGACTTCGCGCTGTCGCGGCAGTTCTACGAGCCGGGAATCGGCTTTGTCGGCCGCCACAGCTGGCTACTCGAAGACTTCCTGCATGATCGGGTCAAGCAGCTGGTGATCGTCATCGGCGTGCTCGCCATTGCCGGTTTCCTGCTCAGCCTGCTGCCGACCCGGCTTGCGCCCTGGCGCCGCTCGCTAGGCTATCTGGTGCTTGCGCTGGGCCTGTCGACCAGCATCGTCACGCCGCTGAAGACACTCACCGGCGTTCACTGCCCTTGGAGCCTCGCGGAATTCGGCGGCGCTGAAACCTTCACGCCGCTGCTCAGCGAGCGCGCACCGGCCCTCAAGCCGGGGCGCTGCTGGCCGGGCGGGCATGCATCGGCAGGTTTTTCCCTGCTGGCATTGTTCTTCGTGCTGCGCGATCGCAGGCCACGTACCGCTCGGATTGCCCTGGCGGTGGCGCTTGGATTGGGGACTGTGCTGTCGGTCGGGCGGGTGATGCAGGGGGCGCACTTCTTCTCGCACAACCTATGGACGCTGCTGTTCGACTGGACGATCTGCCTGGCCTGTTACCGGCTGGTGCTGTACCGAGCCGTTCCCGCAATGCCGCCGCTACTTGCCGAGCAACCCGCACGCTAGTCACGCCGGTTGCTTTCAAGGCGCACCGGACCTGATCCCGTGCGCCTTTTTGCGCTCAGCGGTGAAAGGCTTGCGCCTTGGCCTGATCGACGTGGCGGCGCCAGTCGCGGTCGCGATCACGCTCGAGTGCGTTGCTGCGCCAGGCGGTCAGCCCTCCGGTCTCCATCTGCATCGCCTGGCATTGCCGGTAACCATCATTCCAGCCCTCCGCATACAACGGCTGGCTCATATAACGCGGCACGTTTTTGCGAAACTGGCCAAGCGCCCCGGCAGCCTGCCGGCCACTGCCACAACCCGCGCGGAAGCCTTCGGCATATTCAGGTGGATATTCGTCGCCGGCCAGCAGCTCCGGTGCGCTCTGGCAGCCGCTCAGTGAAAGGCCGGCGAGCATCAGGGCAAGTAGCGCCCGACGATGACGTGAAGTGGAGCCACGCCGTTTGCTGGCGCGATGTGGATGCGGAAGGCGAGGAGACATGAGATCACCCGAGCAGAAGGGAACGAAGCCCGCGGCGCGCCACCCGGGCTGCCACGGTACGCTTCGAAGTCTGCTCGGGTTGCTGTCGGGGTTTCGTCAAGCGGGTGTGAACGAAGCGTGAGTACGCTGAGCGGGCATCAACCCTCCGCACGGCGGAAGCTATAGAACAGATTCGGCTCGCTGACGACGAACAGGGTGCCGTCATTGTCGATGGTGACGCCCTCGGGGTGCGGCGCGGATCGTTGCAGGCCACCGAACCAGCGATTGAGGCTGCGATAGCTGAGCATGCGCCCGCTGTCGCTGAGCTCCATGAGCAGGCGCGACTCGTCACTGAGCAGAATCAGGTGCCCGGTGGCGGCGTCGAAGTGGATATCCGACAGATCGGTGGCGAACACCTGATCCGCGATCCAGTCACTGCGATCGCGAATGGTCAGTTGCAGCGGCCCCTCAAGGCTGGCAGCGACGCCACCGACCTCGTAGAGCTGGCGCGGGTCGCGCTCCTTGACGATGAACAGCCGGTCGCCCGCCGCATCGTACGTCAGCCCTTCGAAGCCCTTGTTGCCGTTGAGGTTGATCCCGAGGGAAAAGAACTGCGCCTCGGACGCTTCGATCGGCCGCGGCTGCGCCGGCAAGCGGAAGATGCTGATCTGCTGCGCTCGCTCATCGGAAACGGCCACGCGCCCGTGCCCCATGTAGGTCACGCCTTCGATGTCACCGAAACCCTGCAGCGGATAACGCTCGAGCAACTCACCGGTCTTGCTCAATGCCACCAGCTCGGTCGGACCGCCGTTCACGACCGCGAGCAGGCGATCCAGATCCGCGTCATAGCTGACCGCCGAAAGGTTCTGGCTTATCCCCCTCACCGGCTTGCCATCGATGACCACTGCGTAGCCAGGCAGCCAACGGTTCGTCACGTCCTGCCCGGTCACGTTGATCAGCTGGGTAAGGTTGAAGTACAGCCGCTCGTTCCAGTGCAGCGCCACTGCCGTCACCACGCAGGCGGACAGCAATACGAGCAGGCCGAGCAGCCCGTAGCGACGACGGAGCAATGCGCCCAGACGGTGGCTGCTGTAAAAGCTGGTTTGCATCATCGCGGTTTCCCTCTTCGCTGGCGCTGCCAGCCTGTTCTGCTCCAGGAGCAATTCGATGTTCAGCCTGTCTCGCTTCACGTCGTGCCTGCGGGGCTGGGCACGCCAGCTCAAACGTGACGTCATGACGCTCTGGTGCTGTGCCCGTCACCCGGCTACACCCTGGTGGCTGCGCACGTTTCTGTTTTGTGTGGTCGCCTACGCACTGAGCCCGATCGACCTGATTCCGGACTTCATTCCAGTGCTTGGCTACCTTGACGACCTGCTGCTGTTGCCTCTTGGTATCTGGCTGGCCATACGCCTGATGCCGCCGGCCATCCTCAGCGAGTGCCGCGCTCAGGCGCTTGCCTGGGAGAACACGCCTCGCCCGATCAGCCGGGCGGGCGCTGCCGCAGTCGTACTCATCTGGGTGCTAGCCGCCAGCTCCCTGGCCTACTGGTTGAGCAGGCGCTGATCGACGCGCGACCGAGCATAACCAGGCATATGTGAAAAAATCGTCGCGAGCGCAGATCGTTTCGCCAGCCGACAGACCCGGGACCGGACTTAAGACTGCCTTAAGTTTGCCGTCCAACAATCGCCCCAGGCTTCTAACCGAGGTTCCCCGATGGAACTGCCCTGGGTTGATCAAACTGACGTACTGGCACGTATCGGCCGTGAGCCGGCGCTGACCCTGCAACTGGCGCAGGCCGATGCAGGCGAGCGGCGCGCAGCGCTGGAAGGCTTCATCCGTCAACGCTTCGCCGAGCACTATCAGGCCCGGGTGCGGCACTTCATGCCCTGCTTGCTGGGCCTGCACGACCAGAACGGCGAGGTGCAGGGCGCGGTCGGGCTGCGCAGCGCCCAGCGCCGGCCGCTGTTTCTCGAGCGTTATCTGGATGAGCCGATCGAGCGGGCTGTCAGCCAGCGCTGCGGCCTGGAGGTGGCGCGCGCAGAGATCGTCGAAGTCGGCAATCTGGCCGCTTTCGGCAATGCCTCGGCACGGCTGCTGATCGTCGCGCTGACCGACCTCCTGGTCGCTCAGGGCTTTCGCTGGGTGGTGTTCACCGGCACGTCGGCGCTGCTCAACAGCTTCCAGCGCCTGGCACTCGATCCGCTGCCGCTGGGCCTCGCCGACCCGACACGGATGGGCGATGAGCTGGCCGACTGGGGCAGCTACTACGCCAGCCGTCCGCAGCTGATGGCCGGCGAGATCCTGCCCGGCCACCAGCGCCTGCTACAGCTCGGCCTCTATGCGCGGCTCGGCTATCAGCCGCTGTTCGACACCACGGAGGCGCCCCATGCAGCCTGCAGCTGAACGCTTCTGGACGACGCTCGACCAGCACGCCGGCATCGCGCTGAGCGAAGGGCCGCGCCAGCTGAGCTATGCCGAACTGCGCCATGAGGTCGCGACCCGCGCCTGCCAGCTGGAACAGCTAGGCGTGCAGCGCGTCGCTCTGGCGCTGGACAACGGCCTGGAATGGGCGCTTTGGGATCTGGCCCTGCTGCGCGCCAAGCTGGTCTGCGTGCCGCTGCCGGCATTCTTTTCCGCGGCGCAGCAGGAGCACGTGCTGCAGCACGCCGGTATCGACTGCCTGATCGGCGGGCCGAGCGCGCTCAGCGAGCGTTGCGGCTTCCAGCCAGGCGAAGCCGGCCTGCTGTTGCGCCAGCTGGAGACCGTCACCCCGGTGCCGCCCGGCACGCTGAAGATCACCTATACCTCCGGCACCACCGGCCAGCCCAAGGGCGTCTGCCTGGATGCCGAAGCGCAGCTGGCGGTGGCCGAGAGCCTGCGGCAGGCCAGCCTGGCCTGCGATGTGCAGCAGCACCTGTGCGTGCTGCCGCTGGCCACCCTACTGGAGAACATCGCCGGGCTCTACGCGCCGCTGCTGGCGGGGGCACGGATCGATTTGCGTCCGCTGGCGGAGATCGGTTTCAGCGGCGCCGCAGGTTTCGAGCTGCCGTGCTTTGTCACGACGCTGAACGAAAACCGGCCGCACAGCCTGATCCTGCTGCCGCAGCTGCTGCTGGCGCTGGTCAGCGCCGCCGAACAGGGCGTACCGCTGCCGACTTCGCTGCGCTTCATCGCCGTCGGTGGCGGCCGGGTCGCGCCGCAGCTGCTGGAACGCGCCGAGCGCCTCGGGTTGCCGGTGTTCGAGGGCTACGGGTTGTCCGAATGCGCCTCGGTGGTCTGTCTGAACACGCCTGAGGCGCGATGCATCGGCACGGTCGGCCGGCCGCTGGCGCACGTCGGGCTGCGCCTGGCCGATGATGGCGAGGTGCTGGTCAAAGGCCCGCGCATGCTTGGCTACCTCGGCGAACCGCCGCAGGCTGGCGAGTGGCTTGCCACCGGCGACCTCGGCCATTTCGAGGACGGCTTCCTGATCCTGCACGGGCGCAAGAAGCACCAGTTCGTCACCGCCTACGGGCGCAACGTCAACCCCGAGTGGGTGGAGGCCGAGCTGGTCCAGCAGGCGCCGATCGCCCAGGCCTGGCTGCATGGCGAAGCCCTGCCACAGAACGTCGCGGTGCTGGTGCCGCGGCATCCCGAACTCAGCGATGCGGATCTGCAGGCGGCAATCGACCGGGTCAACGCCGGCCTGCCGGACTACGCCCGCGTGCACCGCTGGTTGCGTGCCGACGCGCCTTTCACTGCCGGCAACGGCCTGGCCACTGCCAACGGCCGTCTGCGCCGCAACGCCCTCATCAACCGTTACCAATCGGCGATCGAGACCCCTCAGTCCTGAATTTCGAGGTTCACCATGGATTTCTTTGACCAGTTGCAACACCAGACCAATACCGAACGCGAATACCTGTTGGCCGCACCGATCATTCATGCGGCGCTCGCCGGCACCGCTACCCGCGCGCAGTACATCGCCTTCCTCACGCAGGCCTACCACCACGTCAAGCACACGGTGCCGCTGCTGATGGCCTGCGGCGCGCGCCTGCCGGAACGGCTGGAATGGCTGCGCGAGGCGATCGCCGAATACATCGAGGAAGAGATCGGCCACCAGGAATGGATTCTCAACGATATCCGCGCCTGTGGCGGTGACGCCGAGGCGGTGCGCCACGGCCAGCCAGCGCTGCCCACCGAACTGATGGTCGCCTACGTCTACGACCGTATCGCCCGGCACAACCCGGCGAGCTTCTTCGGCATGGTCAACGTGCTGGAGGGCACCAGCATCGCCCTGGCCACCCAGGCCGCCGGCGTGCTGCAGGACAAGCTGCAGCTGCCGGCCAAGGCATTCAGCTACCTCACCTCCCACGGCAGCCTGGACCTGGAACACATCGAGTTCTTCAAGCGCCTGATGAACCGCCTCGATAACGAGGACGACAAGGCCGCCGTGGTGCACACCGCACGGGTGGTCTACCGCCTCTACGGCGACATCTTTCGCGGCCTGACCGCGGCGGAGCACGACCATGCAGCTGCGTGACGCGCGCATCCTGCTCACCGGCGCCAACGGCGGGATCGGCCGAGTGCTGGTCGAGCGACTCTGCGCCGGCGAAGCCCGACTGCTGCTGGTCGGGCGCGATAGTCTCGCCCTCGAGGCGCTCGCCCGGCGCTTTCCCGGTCAGGTCAGCCTGGTGTGCGCCGACCTCAGCCAGCGCAGCGGGCGGCAAACGGTGCTCGCCGCCGCACGCCGCTTCGGCGCGCTCAACTGCGTGATCAACGCCGCCGGGGTCAATCAGTTCAGCCTGCTGGAGGAACAGGACGAGGACGCCATCGCCCGGCTGATCGGCGTCAACGTCACCGCCACACTGCAGCTGACTCACCTGCTGCTGCCGCTGCTGCGCCAGCAACCGCGGGCGCTGCTGGTCAATCTCGGTTCAACCTTCGGCTCCATCGGCTACCCCGGCTTCACCGCCTACTGCGCGAGCAAGTTCGCCCTGCGTGGCTTCTCCGAAGCGCTGCGCCGCGAACTGGCCGACAGCCACATCAAGGTGCTCTACGTCGCGCCCCGCGCCACCCGTACGGCAATGAACAGCGCCGATGTGGTGGCGATGAACAACGAGCTGAAGGTGGAGATGGATGATCCGCAAGAAGTCGCGCGGCAAATCGTCCACGCCATCACCGCCGAGCGAGAGGAGCTCTACCTCGGCTGGCCGGAAAAACTCTTCGTACGCCTCAACGGCCTCTTGCCGCGCCTGGTCGACCAGGCCCTGCGCAAACAGCTGCCGGTGATCAAGCGCTTCGCCCGTGCTGAACAACCGCTGCCGCCCTCCCAAACCACTTCGACCGGAGATCACCCATGAAGCATCTGCTCGGCCTGTGCACCCTTGTGCTGGCGCTGGCCTGCCAGCCGTCCTTCGCCCTCAGTCCGGCCGGCGAGTCGTCACTGCGCCAGATCCAGACTCGCTGGGCAGAGATCAACTACCAGCTGCCAGCGGCACAGCGCGAGGCAGCGTTCGCCAGGCTCGCCTCGGAGGCGGAAAGCGCGGTGGTCGGCGAACCGCAGGCGGCCGAACTGCATATCTGGCACGGCATCGTGCTCAGCACCTGGGCGGGCGCCAAGGGCGGGCTCGGTGCGCTGGGCCTGGTCAAGCAGGCCAAGGCGGAACTGGAAAAAGCCATCGAACTCGACCCGCAGGCACTCGACGGCTCGGCCTATACCAGCCTGGCCAGCCTTTACTATCAGGTGCCCGGCTGGCCGATCGGCTTTGGTGACGAGGACAAGGCCGCGGCGCTGTTCAAGCAGGCGCTGACGCTGAACCCGGACGGCATCGATCCCAACTATTTCCACGGTGACTTCCTGCTGCGCCAGAAGCGCTATGGCGAAGCACGCGCCGCGTTGGAAAAAGCGCTGGCCGCGCCCGATCGCCCTGGTCGTGAAGTCGCCGATGCCGGTCGCCGCGACGAAGCTCGCACGCTGCTCGGCAAGGTCAAGGAAAAACTGGAATAACCGCGCTCGGCGGCGTTGAATGCAGAGCAACCCAGGACAACAGGAACGACATGCGCATTCTGCTGGTGGAAGACGATCGTGCCCTCGGTGAGGGCATCCGCACCGCACTCAAGCCCGAGGGCTACACGGTCGACTGGCTGCAGGACGGCGCCAGCGCGTTGCACGCGCTGAGCCACGAGAGCTTCGAGCTGGCGATCCTCGATCTCGGCCTGCCGCGATTGGATGGGCTGGAAGTGCTCAAGCGCCTGCGCGCTGCCGCCAACCCAGTGCCGGTGCTGGTGCTCACCGCACGCGATGCCACCGGCGACCGCATTGCCGGCCTGGATGCCGGTGCCGACGATTATCTGGTCAAGCCGTTCGACGTGGCCGAGCTCAAGGCGCGTCTGCGCGCCCTGCTCCGGCGCAGCTTCAACCGCCCGGAGCCGAGCCTGGAATACCGCGGCATCCTGCTCGACCCGGTCAACCAGCAGGTCAGCTACCAGGGCACGCCGATCAACCTGCCGCGCAAGGAGTTCGTGCTGCTCCACGAACTGATTGCCCAGCCTGGCCGCGTACTGACCCGTGATCGTCTGCAACAAGTGCTCTACGGCTGGGACGAGGAAGTCGAGAGCAATGCGCTGGAGGTGCACATCCACCACCTGCGCAAAAAATTCTTTCCCGAGCTGATTCGCACCGTGCGCGGTGTCGGCTATCTGGTGGACAAATGCTGAGGCGTTCGATTCGCCAGCGCACCCTGGCGCTGCTGCTCTGCACCCTGCTGGTAGCGCTGAGCCTGATCTCCTGGCGCAGCTATCGCGACGCCAGTCATGAGATCGAGGAACTGTTCGATGCCCAGCTGGCGCAGAGTGCGCGACTGGTGCAGGGGCTGGTCGGCCACGAGATGGACCCGCAGGCACACCGCGCATTGCAGGCGGCGCTGGACGCGGCGGTGAACGCCCGCCGCGACCAGGGCGTGCCAGGCCATGACTACGAGACCAAGCTGGGGTTTCAGGTGTATGCCGCCGATGGCAGTACCCTGCTGCAATCGGCCGGCGCACCCAACGGCGCGCTACAGCAACTGCATGCCGGTCTCGGCGCGCCGGCGACGCCTCTTGCGCGCCTGTCCGCCGGCTACCACGACGTGATGCTCGACGGGCACGCCTGGCGCCTGTTCCTGTTGCAGGACCGCGAAGACGACCTGTGGATTCTGCTCAGCGAGCGTGGCGACGTGCGCGGCGAGCTGGTCGGCAAGATCGCCCGACGCAGCCTGCTGCCGGACCTGATCGGCCTGCCGCTGCTGGCACTGCTGATCTGGTTCGCGGTCGGCTGGGGCCTGCGGCCGCTGGCACGCATGGCTCAGTTGCTCAAGAGCCGCGATCCGGACAACCTCGCGCCGCTGTTGCTGGCACCACTGCCACAGGAACTGGAACCGGTGGCGGCCTCGCTCAATCGCCTGCTGCAACAGGTCAATCAACTGATCGAACGCGAGAAGCGCTTCATCGCCGACGCCGCCCATGAATTGCGCACCCCGCTGGCGGTGCTGCGCATCCATGCGCAGAACGCGCAGCAGGCACAGGACGAACAGGAGCGTGCGCAAGCACTCGAGCAGCTGGTGGTCGGCGTGGACCGCACCACCCGCGTGGTCACGCAGCTGCTCACCCTGGCACGCCTTGAACCCAGTGCCCAGCAATTGCGTCTGGCGCCCCTGGATTTGCGCGCCCTGGCGCGCGAGACACTGGCGGAGCTCACCCCGCTGGCCATCGCCCAGGACCAGGCGCTGACCCTGGAGGTGGACGAACAGGCCGATTGCAGCCTCACCGGCGATGCCGCGAGCCTGACCACCTTGCTGCAGAACCTGGTGAGCAATGCGCTGGAATACACACCGCATGGAGGGCAGATCGAGGTGCAGCTGCACGGCGATGCCGAACAGCTGATCCTCGCGGTGGATGACAGCGGCCCGGGCATCAGCGCCGAACTGCGTCCCCAGCTGTTCGAGCGCTTCTTCCGCCTCGGCGGCGGCCAGGGCGCCGGGCTCGGTTTGTCGATTGTCGCGCGAATCGCCGAGCTGCACGGTGCCAGCGTCGAGCTGCTGGACTCGCCACTGGGCGGCCTGCGGGTCCTCGTGCAGCTGCCGCGGGTTCTCGCGGTGCCTGCTTCCTTCTAGCTGCGGCAAACGGTCCCGCCCGCCGCTAAGCTTCGCTTAAGTTTCGCCACCTAGAATCGCCACGTTACCCACACGCGGAGTAGGTGAAATGAACATCAAGGCAGAAGCGGCGAGATACGGGCGGCTTTCCATCGGACTGCACTGGCTGATGCTGCTGTTGATCGCGGCGGTTTACGCGACCATCGAACTGAAGGGCAATTTCCCCAAGGGCAGCGAGCCACGGGAGCTGCTCAAGCACTGGCATTTCATGCTCGGGCTGACGGTGTTCGGGCTGGTCTGGCTGCGTCTGATTGCGCGCTGGCTGCATCCCGCGCCAAAGGCGGTGGTCGGGGCCGGTTGGGAACGCGCGCTGGCCAAGCTGATGCACCTGGCGCTGTACGCGCTGATGATCGGCCTGCCGCTGCTCGGCTGGCTGACCCTGAGCGCGGCGGGCAAGGCGATTCCGTTCTTCGGCCTCGAGCTGCCGGCGCTGGTCGGTGCCAACCAGGATCTGGCCGGCCAGTTCAAGGAGCTGCATGAAACCCTGGCGGTCGCCGGCTACTGGCTGATCGGCCTGCATGCGGCGGCGGCACTGTTCCACCAGTACGTGCGCCGCGACGGCACCCTGCAACGCATGCTGCCGCGCCATCGCCAGGCCTGACGAGCAGACACGAAAACGCCCGGTCGACTGATCATCGACCGGGCGTTTTCATGGTTCAGCCGAGCAGTTCGCTGAACGGCAGATACTCCACCGTCTCGCCCTCTTCCAGCGTGCGGTTGCGCTCGACGATGGCCAGGCCTTCGGCCCAGCTGGCCGAGGTCAGCATCGCCGAGCCCTGCCGCGGGTGCAGGCACACGCGCATCTCGCCATCGACCTGCTCCAGCCGCGCGCGCAGGTACTGGCGGCGGTTGTTCGGCTTGCGCCAGGCGAAGCCGGCGGTCAGGCGCAGCGGCTTGGGCAGCACCTCGGTGCAACCCTGGGCACTGAGCAGGAACGGCCGCGCTACCACCAGCGAGGTGATCAGCGCCGCCGCCGGATTGCCCGGCAAGCCGATCCACGGCTTGCCATTGACCTCGCCGAAGGCCAGCGGCTTGCCGGGCTGGATCGCCAGGCGCCACATGTGCAGCTCGCCCAGTTCGCGAATGGCCTGCTTGAGGTGATCCTCCTCGCCGACCGAGACGCCGCCGGAGGTGATCAGCATGTCCCATTCGGAGGCAGCCAGCGCCAGGGCATCCCGGCTTGCCGCCAGTTCATCGACGAGGATTTCGTAGTCGTGAACCTCCATTCCGAGGCTGCGCAGCACGCTGAGCAGACAGTAGCGATTGGAGTTGTAGATCTGCCCGGGCGCCAGCGGCTCGCCGGGTTCGCGCAGCTCATTGCCGCTGGAGAGCAAACCGATGCGCAGGCGCCGATAGACCGCCACGCGGGCAACGCCGAAACTCGCCAGCAGGCCGATCTCCTGCGGGCGCAGACGCTTGCCGGCCTGCAGCACGGGGGCGCCAGCCTGCAGTTCCTCGCCCTGACGACGCACATGGGCGCCCTGGGTAACGCCGGGGAAATGCACGCGATCGGCCTCGATCTGGCAATCCTCCTGCGCCACCACGGTATCGGCGCCCGGCGGCAGCGGCGCGCCAGTGAAAATGCGTACGGCATGGCCGGCAGGCAGTTGCTGGTCGGCGGCATCACCGGCGGCGATGCGCCCGGCGAGTGGCAGCCAGCCACCTTCGGCCGCCAGGTCGGCAGCCCGCAGGGCGTAGCCGTCCATCGCGCTGTTATCCCAGGCCGGTACCGGGAAGGGTGCGTCAAGCGATTCGGCTAGCACCCGGCCAAGGGCATCGGACAGCGCCACGTGCTCCACCGGCGGCAGGGCCGGCACGCGCGCCAGCAGCTCGGCGATGGCCTCGTCGACCGGCTTCAGCCCGCCGGTATCGCAGCCACAGGCGCTCATGAGCGTGGCCCGCAGTATTCGACGGCGGAGGCCTTGAGGTGCGGGACGAAGTTGCAGGGCTTGGTGCGGCTATCCAGCTGCTCGACGAGGATCTTGTTCCAGGCGGTGCGGCAGGCGTTGGTCGAACCGGGCAGGCAGCAGACCAGCGTGCCGTTGCTCATGCCGGCCAGCGCGCGGGACTGCACGGTGGAGGTGCCGATCTCGCCCAGCGAAACGTAGCGGAACAGCTCGCCGAAGCCGTCGACGTCTTTGTCCAGCAGCGGCTGTACCGCCTGTGGAGTGTTGTCGCGGGCGGTGAAACCGGTGCCGCCGGTGATCAGCACCACCTGCACGTTCTCGCTGGCAATCCAGCTGCAGACGCGGGCGCGGATCTGCCAGATATCGTCCTTGACGATGGCCCGCTCGGCCAGGGTGTGGCCGGCGCTCTGCAGGCCGTCGATCAGCGCCTGGCCGGATGTATCGGAATCGATGTTGCGGGTGTCGCTCACCGTGAGCACCGCAATGCTCAGGGGCTGGAATTCGGTGTTGGACAGGTGAGCCATGGCTCGAAACTCCCTTGAAGATGTGTGCGCAGGCTGCACCGGCGCCGTATGCGAACCCATTCCCCATTGGAGGTATGTCCGCGCGGCACGGGTGCCATGAGTCTGACAACGCTGCAGGCGATTGTGCGACCTGGCTCTGCGACAAGGCCCGGCTGCGGCAGCTGGGCACGTGGGTCAAACCGGGGATGCCGGTCGATGGTAGCGAATTAGACGGTTGACTCGTAGCCCATGCTGGCGCCCGCCTCAACCACCACTGGCATTCATGAAGCGCAGCACCTGAACCTCGCCGCTGCTGGAGAATTCATGGCGCAGCGGTTTGCGTTGCAGCGCGGCGTGGATGGCGTCGATCACCGGCTGGTCGCTGGTCGGATGGCGGCGCAGCAGTGCGCGCAGATCGATGGAATTCTCGTGGCCCAGGCACAGCAGCAGGCGCCCCTCTACCGTCAGCCGCACACGGTTGCAGGTGGCGCAGAAGTTGTGCGAATGCGGCGAGATAAAGCCGATGCGCGTCTGCGGATGGTCCGCCAGGCGCACGTAGCGCGCCGGGCCGCCGCTCTGCTCGGCCGAATCGATCAGCGCATGACGCTCGGCGATCAGCGCACGTACTTCGTCGCTGGAGCAGAAGCTCTCGCCGCGCGAACGACCGACGTCGCCCAGCGGCATTTCCTCGATGAAGCTCAGATCGAGCCCACCGGCGATGGCGAAGTCCACCAGGTCGGCGACCTCCTCGGCGTTGCGGCCCTTCATCACCACGGCATTGAGCTTGATCCGCTCGAAGCCGGCGTCCCGTGCCGCGTCGATGCCATCGAGCACCTGCTGCAGCTGACCGGTGCGGGTGATGGCGTGGAATTTCTCGGCGTCCAGGCTATCCAGGCTGATGTTCAGCCGCTTGACCCCGGCCCGCGCCAGCGGTGCGGCAAGCTTGACCAGCTGCGAGCCGTTGGTGGTCATCACCAGTTCGCGCAGGCCCGGCAATGCGGCAATGCGCTCGCAGAGGCCGACGATGCCCTGGCGTACCAGCGGCTCGCCGCCGGTGAGGCGAATCTTCTTCACCCCCAGGCCGACGAAAATGCGCGCGATGCGCTCCAACTCCTCCAGACCGAGCACCTGCTGGCGCGGCAGGAAGGTCATGTCCTCGGCCATGCAGTAGACGCAGCGGAAGTCGCAGCGGTCGGTCACCGACATGCGCAGGTAGTCGATCTGGCGGTTGTGGGCATCGCGTAATTGAGTCATCGCCAAGCTCTCTTTACTTCGTGGGGCGGATGACACTCTGCTCATCCGCCAGGGCCCTCGCAGGCTCGCTCATTTACCGCCAGCTGGATGGATGAGGCGCCATCCAACATTGGCCCTGCTCGGTGGGATGGCTGAAGCGTCATCCAGCCGCCCAGGGCCAAGCCGCCGTTATTGCATCAGTGGCGTTTCCGCGCCCTGCATGAGGATGCCTTCGATGTTCGCCGCACCCACCAGGTTCTGCAGGTACTGGCTGACACCGATCTGCCAGACACGCTGATTGAGTTCGGCGCGAATCGAACCGGCGACTACCTCGTAGGGCAGCTGCTCGCCTTCGATGCGCTGATCGACGAACACCAGGTGATAGCCGTAGCGGCTTTCCAGCGGCTGCGTGCACAGGCCGACCGGCAGACGGAACAGCTGGCGCTCGAACTCCGGCACCGTCTGGCCCTTGCTGATTTGCCCCAGCGCGCCGCCCTGCGCCTTCGACGGGCAGGCCGATTGCTGCAGCGCCAGCTCGGCGAAGCGTTGCGGCGCGGCCTGCAGTTCGGCGATCAGACCCTGCGCCTGTTCGCGAGCCAGGCTGCGCGCCTCGGCGTCATCCGCCGGACAGGCCAGCAAGATGTGCCGCGCGGCCAACAACGGTGCGCTGAAGAAGCGCTGCTGATTGCCGCTGTAGTACTGCCGGCAGGCCGCCTCGTCCGCCAGCGGCAGCGGCACTTCCTGCTCGATCAGCGTGCGGGTGGCCGCCTCCTCCTCGCTCTCGCCGGCTGTCGCCTGCACCACCAGGCCCAGCTCGCCGATGCGCTGCTGCAGTAACTCGCGCAGCACCAGCGCCTGGGTCGCCAGGTAGACGGCCTCTTCGCGGCTTTCGGCCGGGTGGTACTGCAGCTCCTGGGCGATGGCCTGGGAGGCGATCGCCACCCCATTGACCCGCACCCGTGGCCATTCCTGTTCGCTGCTGGCGATCAGCAGCGGCTCACCGGACGCCTGCTCGGCAGCCGGCTCGTTGTCTTCCTCGTGCGGCAGCTCCTCGAAAAGAGGGGCATCTGCCGGCACTTCGATTTCCGGACGCGCGCCGCCACCGCAGCCGCCGCCTCCACCTGTGCTACCACCGCATCCACAACCCATGATGATTACCTCGATAAGACGCTTGAACCTTCGATCCGATCGGCCAGGCTGGCTGACGCGCCAGGCGTCAGCCAGCGAGGGTCATACCGGAGTCTTGCTCTTTGCCGTGGCAGGCACAGCGGTCGGCACTGCAGTTTCGCGGGCCGGGGCTTCGTAGGTGCGCGGACGCTGCGGGCGCGGCACGCTTGGCTTGACGCCCTTCTGGCGGACGATCTGGTAGCGCCGGCCCAGGTACCACACCGGCGCACTGACGATGTGCACCAGGCGGGTGAAGGGGAACAGCACGAACAGGGTCATACCGAGGAACACGTGCAGCTTGTAGATCACGCTGACCGACTCGATGGCGCCTGCGGCCTTGACCGGCTGCAGGGTGACCAGGCTCTGCGCCCAGGTGCCCAGCAGGACCATCACCGAACCGTCCAGATGGCCGGTAGAGGCGACGATGGTCAGCAGACCCAGCACCAGCTGCGCGAGCAGCACGAAGAGGATCATGATGTCGCTGGTGTTGGAGGTGGCACGCACACGGACATCGGTCAGACGGCGATGAATCAGCATCACCAGGCCGATCAGGCAGAGGATGCCGAAGAAGCCACCGGACACCATCGCCACGATCTGCTTCTGGCCGCTGGTGATGAACGAGTGGTACAGCGCCTCGGGCATCAGCAGACCGACGAAGTGACCGGCCAGGATGAAGATGATGCCGACGTGGAACAGGTTGCTCGCCAGGCGCATGCGATTGTTCGACAGCATCTGGCTCGAGCCGGCCTTCCAGCTGTACTGCGAAAGGTCGAAACGCGCCCAGCTGCCGATCAGGCAGATGGCCAGGGCGATGTAGGGGTAGACCCCGAACAGCAGGAAATTGAAGTTAGACATTGCGCACCTCCTGGGCGAGCGCGGCGGCCTGCCCGTCATGCTTGAAATCGGTCCAGTGCAGCGGCACCGGGCTTTCCTCGCGAGCCTTGCCAGGCCCGCTCGGCATGGATGGGCAGCGATCCTGCTGCTCAGCCTGGAGGAAGTTGACCTGCTCCTCCTCCCAGATCTTGTCCAGCGCTTCCAGCGAGTCGTCGCGTTCCTCGGCGGCAACCTGCTCCTGCAGGCTGGCCAGGGTTTCCTGCACCGGCTCGCCGGCGATCTGCAGCAGCGCACGGAAGCACGCGGCATGCGGGCTCTCGCGTTCCTGCAGACGCGCTGCCAGCAGAGCCAGCAGGTGCGACACGTCGGCCAGACCCTCGCGGGCCTCGAGGTCATCGCGGGTGGCGAGATACTCGAGGTACAGCGGGATGTAGTCCGGCAGCTCGCGTACGCCGATGTCGAAACCGGCCTCGGTGTACTGCGCCATCAGGTCGACCATCGCCTGGCCGCGGTCGCGGGACTCGCCATGCACGTGTTCGAACAGCAGCAGCGAGAGTGAACGGCCACGGTCGAACAGGTCGGTATAGCGCTCCTGCACGTCCATCAGGTCGTCTTCGGTCAGCTCGTCGAGCAGGCGGCGCAGCGCGATGCGCTGCTCCGGGCTGATCTCGCGGGCCGAGCCGATGGCCTGGGCCAGTTCGGCATGGCCGTCGCGCAAGTGCTGGTCGGGATAGTCCAGCAGCAGGGAAATCACTTTAAGGATGCGCATGGCTCAGTCCTCCCACAGCTGGACGGTCTTGATGATGTCGCGGCGGTTGGCCTTCTTGGCACCGAACATGTTGGTGTCCGAGGCGCCCGAGCAGCCGCTGCCGAAACTGAAGCCGCAACCGGAGCGCTCGGCGAAGGCGTCGCTCATGGCCTCTTCGCGGTGCGCGGTCGGGATCACGTAGCGGTCTTCGTAGTTGGCGATGGCCAGGTAGCGGTACATGTCCTCCACCTGGGCCACCGACAGACCGACACTCTCCAGCACCTTGAGGTCCTGCACGCCATCGACCTGCTCGGCGCGCTTGTAGGCACGCATGGCGAGCATGCGCTTGAGCGCCAGCTTGACCGGCTCCTCGTCACCTGCGGTGAGCAGGTTGGCCAGGTAACGCAGCGGGATGCGCAGGCTGTCGACGTCCGGCAGCACGCCGTCCATGCTGACGTGACCGGCGCTGGCAGCGTTCTGGATCGGCGACAGCGGCGGCACGTACCACACCATCGGCAGCGTGCGGTATTCCGGGTGCAGCGGCAGCGCCAGCTTCCAGTCGACCGCCATCTTGTAGACCGGCGACTTCTGCGCGGCTTCGATCACCGACATCGGTACGCCGTCGTTGAGTGCCTGCTCGATGACCTTCGGATCGAACGGATCGAGGAAGATCTCCAGTTGCTTGGCGTACAGGTCCTGCTCGTTGACGGTGCTGGCCACTTCATGGATGCGGTCGGCGTCGTACAGCAGCACGCCGAGGTAGCGGATGCGGCCTACGCAGGTCTCGGCACAGACGGTCGGCATGCCGGCCTCGATGCGCGGGAAGCAGAAGATGCACTTCTCGGATTTGCCGCTCTTCCAGTTGAAGTAGATCTTCTTGTACGGGCAGCCGCTGATGCACATGCGCCAGCCGCGGCACTTCTCCTGGTCGATGAGGACGATGCCGTCCTCCTCGCGCTTGTAGATCGCACCGCTCGGGCAGGACGCCGCGCAGGTCGGGTTCAGGCAGTGCTCGCACAGGCGCGGCAGGTACATCATGAAGGTGTTTTCGTACTGCCCGTAGATGTCCGCCTGGATCTTGTCGAAGTTCTTGTCCTTGCGACGCTTGGCGAACTCGGTACCGAGAATTTCTTCCCAGTTCGGGCCCCACTCGATCTTCTCCATGCGCTGACCGGAGATCAGCGAGCGCGGACGTGCAACCGGCTGGTGATCGGAGATCGGCGCGGTGTGCAGGTTCTGGTAGTCGAAGTCGAACGGCTCGTAGTAGTCATCGATGGTCGGCAGGTCCGGGTTGGCGAAGATATTCGCCAGCACGCGGAACTTGCCACCGATGCGCGGGTTGATGGTGCCGTCGCCATTGCGCACCCAGCCGCCCTTCCACTTGTCCTGGTTCTCCCACTCTTTCGGGTAGCCGATGCCAGGCTTGGTTTCGACGTTGTTGAACCAGGCGTATTCCATGCCTTCGCGGCTGGTCCAGACGTTCTTGCAGGTGATCGAGCAGGTGTGGCAGCCGATGCACTTGTCCAGGTTCAGGACCATGCCAACTTGTGAACGAATCTTCATGGCCTATTCCTCAGATGTCTTGCGGCAGGGGTTGCGGCAGGTCGTTGCCGTTCGGGCCGTCGAGCCAGTCGACCTTGGCCATCTTGCGTACCACGACGAACTCGTCACGGTTGCAACCCACGGTGCCGTAGTAGTTGAAGCCGTACGCCTGTTGGGCGTAACCGCCGATCATGTGGGTGGGCTTGAGCACCACGCGGGTCACCGAGTTGTGGTGGCCGCCGCGGGTCTTGGTGGTCTCGCTGCCGGGCACGTTCACGATGCGTTCCTGGGCGTGGTACATCATCACCATGCCTTCCATCACGCGCTGGCTGACCACCGCACGGGCGGTCAGGGCACCGTTGGCGTTGAAGCACTCGATCCAGTCGTTGTCCTCGATGCCGGCCTTCTTGGCATCGACTTCGGACATCCACACGATCGGGCCGCCACGGCTCAGGGTGAGCATGATCAGGTTGTCCGAGTAGGTGCTGTGAATGCCCCACTTCTGGTGCGGGGTGATCCAGTTCAGGACGATTTCGGTATTGCCGTTGCTCTTCTTGCCCTTCACGTAATCGATGGTGCGGGTGTTGATCGGCGGCCGGTAGCTCATCAGCTGCTCACCAAAGGCCTGCATCCACGGGTGATCCTGGAAGAATTGCTGGCGGCCGGTGATGGTGCGCCACGGGATGTACTCGTGGACGTTGGTGTAGCCGGCGTTGTACGACACATGCTCGTCTTCCAGGCCTGACCAGGTCGGGCTGGAGATGATCTTGCGCGGCTGCGCCTGGATGTCACGGAAGCGAATCGCCTCGTGCTCCTTGGGCAGCGCAAGGTGGCTGTGGTCGCGGCCGGTGAATTCCGACAGCGCGGCCCAGGCCTTCACCGCTACGTGGCCGTTGGTTTCCGGCGCCAGACTGAGGATGACCTCGGCCGCGTCGATGGCCGACTCGATCTGCGGACGCCCTTGGCTGACGCCCTCGTCGCGCACCTTGTAGTTCAGCTCGCCGAGGAAATCGACTTCATCCTGGGTGTTCCAGTTGATGCCCTTGCCGCCGTTGCCGAGCTTGTCGAGCAGCGGGCCGAGGGAGCTGAACTTCTTGTAGGTGGCCGGATAATCACGCTCGACGACCGTCATGTTCGGGCAGTTCTTGCCCGGCTGCGGATCGACGCCAGCGGTTTTCCAGTCGGTGCCGCCGAACGGCTGGGCCAGTTCGCCGGGGCTGTCGTGCAGCAGCGGCACGGTGACCAGATCCTTCTCCACGCCCAGATGACCTTCGGCCATCTTCGAGAACGACTTGGCGATACCCTTGTAGATTTCCCAGTCGGAACGCGCTTCCCAGGCCGGGTCGATGGCTGCCGACAGCGGGTGGATGAAGGGGTGCATGTCCGAGGTGTTCATGTCGTCCTTCTCGTACCAGGTCGCGGTCGGCAGGACGATGTCGGAGTACACGCAGGTCGAGGACATGCGGAAGTCGAGGGTGGTAACCAGGTCGAGCTTGCCGATGGCGCCGTCTTCCTGCCATTCGGCCTCGAGCGGCTTGAAGCCGTCGCGCTTGCCGAGGTCCTCGTTCATCACGCCGTTCTTGGTGCCCAGCAGGTACTTGAGCATGTACTCGTGGCCCTTGCCCGAGCTGCCCAGCAGGTTGGAGCGCCAGATGAACATGTTGCGCGGGAAGTTATCCGGGTTGTCCGGCTGCTCGCAGGCAAACTTCAGCGAACCGTCCTTCAGCGACTGGGTGACGTAGTCCACCGGCGACATGCCGGCCGCTTCGGCTTCACGGCAGATCTGCAGCGGGTTGCGGTTGAGCTGCGGCGCGCTCGGCAGCCAGCCGGCGCGTTCGGCGCGGATGTTGTAGTCGAGCATGTGCTCGGGGAACTGCGACTTGTCGGCCAGCGGCGAGAGCACTTCGTGGATGCTCATCTTCTCGTGGCGCCACTGCGAGCTGTGGTTGTAGAAGAAGCTGGTGCCGTTCATCTGGCGTGGCGGACGGTGCCAGTCGAGGCCGAAGGCCAGTGGCAGCCAGCCGCACTGCGGACGCAGTTTTTCCTGACCCACGTAGTGAGCCCAGCCGCCACCGGTCTGCCCTACGCAACCGCACAACATCAGCATGTTGATCAGGCCGCGGTAGTTCATGTCCATGTGGTACCAGTGGTTCATCGCCGCTCCGACGATGATCATGGAACGGCCATGGGTCTTGTCGGCGTTGTCGGCGAATTCACGGGCGATCTGGATCGCCTTCTCGCGGGACACGCCAGTGATGACTTCCTGCCAGGCCGGGGTGCCGGGCACGCTGGCGTCGTCGTAGCTGGAAGCGACGTTGGCGCCACCCAGACCACGGTCGATACCCAGGTTGGCGGCCATCAGGTCGAACACGGTGGCGACCTTGGTGGTGCTGCCATCGGCCAGGGTGATGCTGCGGACCGGCACGCGGCGCAGCTGGATGCTCTCGCCTTCGGCGTGCTGGAAGTGCTCGTGGAGGATGCCGCCGAAGTACGGGAAGGCAACTTCGGCAGTTTCGCCGCCATCGATCTGGGTCAGGCTCAGGTCGACATCGCGGCCGTCCTTGCCTTCGCGGGCTTCGATGTTCCACTTGCCCTTCTCGCCCCAGCGGTAGCCGATCGAACCCAGCGGCGAAACCAGCTCGCCGGTGGTGCCGTCGACGGCGATGGTTTTCCACTCAGGGTTGTTTTCCTGGCCGAGGTTGTCAGCCAGATCGGAGGCGCGCAGGAAGCGGTCGGCGATGTAGCTGCCATCCTTCTCGTTCAGGCGCACCAGCACCGGCAGGTCGGTGTAGCGCTTGGCGTAGTCACGGAAGTAGGCGCTCGGCTTCTCGAGGTGGAATTCCTTGAAGATGACGTGGGCGAAGGCCTGCGCCAGCGCGGCATCGGTACCCTGCTTCGGGTTGAGCCAGAGGTCGGTGAGCTTGGCGACTTCGGCGTAGTCCGGAGTGATGGCAACGGTCTTGGTGCCCTTGTAGCGGACTTCGGTGAAGAAGTGCGCGTCCGGCGTACGGGTCTGCGGGACGTTGGAACCCCAGGCGATGATGTAGTTGGAGTTGTACCAGTCGGCCGATTCCGGCACGTCGGTCTGCTCGCCCCACACTTGTGGCGAGGCCGGCGGCAGGTCGCAGTACCAGTCGTAGAACGACAGGCACACGCCGCCGATCAGCGACAGGTAGCGGCTACCGGCAGCGTAGGAAACCATCGACATGGCCGGGATCGGCGAGAAGCCGACCACGCGGTCCGGACCGTACTGCTTGACGGTGTAGACGTTAGCGGCGGCGATGATCTCGTTGACTTCTTCCCAGCTGGAACGGATGAAGCCACCCATGCCGCGCTTGCTCTTGTAGGACTCGGCCTTGGCCTTGTCCTCGACGATGCTGGCCCAGGCGTCCACCGGGCTCATGTTGCGTCGCGCTTCACGCCACAGTTTCAGCAGCGGCTTGCGCACCTTGGGGTACTTCAGGCGGTTGGCGCTGTAGATGTACCAGCTGTAGCTGGCCCCACGCGGGCAGCCGCGCGGCTCGTGGTTGGGCAGGTCGTTGCGGGTGCGCGGGTAATCGGTCTGCTGGGTTTCCCAGGTGATCAGGCCGTTCTTCACGTAGATCTTCCAGGAGCACGAACCGGTGCAGTTCACGCCGTGGGTGGAACGCACGATCTTGTCGTACTGCCAGCGGGAACGGTAGACGCTCTCCCAGTCGCGGGATTCGATGCGGGTTTCGCCATGACCATCGGCGAACTCGCCTTGCTTCCTGTTGAAGAAGCGCAGTTGATCGAGCAAGTGGCTCATTGTTTTCTCTCCTCACTCCGGTTGCGAACCACTGGCCCGACCGGTCGGCTTATCAATCTCGGCTCGCGCCAGCCACACGGGCTGGCGCATCTCGGTACAAATCTCAGGAAGCGATCTTCTGGCGGGCCTCCAACTCGCGGTCCACGCTGGACACGTAGTACTCGTCGGAGAACGCCCCCTCGGGCTCCTTCAGCCAGAGCAGGCAGAGCCCGAAGCTGACGAAGGCACCGGCGGCAATCACCATGAAGAATTGCGATGGGGTCACGAAGGTGAACAGGGTCAGGTAGCAGACCGCGCCAACGTTGCCGTAGGCCCCGGCCATGCCGGAGATCTGCCCGGTAACCCGGCGCTTGATCGAGGGGATGATTCCGAAGGTCGCGCCCTCGGCACCCTGGACGAACACCGAGCAGAGCACAGTGATTGCCACGGCGACGATCAGCGGCCACTTGGAGTTCATCAGGCCCATCAGCAGGAAGCCGACGGCGATCCCCAGCATGTACGCCAGCATCACGAAGCGACGGTTGCCGAAGCGGTCCGAGACCAGGCCGCCCATCGGGCGCGCCACCAGGTTCACGAAGGCGAACGACGCGGCGATGATGCCCGCAGTGGTCGGGGTCAGGCCCCAGGTCTGCTCGAAGAACATCGGCAGCATCGACACCACCGCCAGCTCCGCACCGAAGTTGGCGAAGTAGGTGGAGTTGAGTGCAGCTACGGTGTTGAAGGGGTATTTGTCGTCTTCCGGGACGCCCTTCTTCAGGATCGGCACGTTGACGCGCAGGATCTGCACCACCTGGAAGATCACCACCAGGGCGATCACCGCGTAGCAGATCATCGCGCCGGTGGAGCCCAGGTAGCCCAGGCCCTCGATGCGCCAGACCAAGATGCCGAGCACGCCGACCATGGGGATGGTCCAGACGATCAGCTTGATCATGTCGGCCCAGGTGCTGACTTCCAGCGCGCTGGCCTTGTGCGGCTTGCGGTGGATGGTGCCAACCGGGCCATCGGTGAGGGCGAACCAGTAGTACACGCCGTACAGCGCCATGATAATCGCCGAGCTGGCGATCGCCCAACGCCAGCCGTCCGGACCACCGAAGGCATGGATGGCGATGGCGGGCAGGCTCATGGCGGCGGCAGCGGAACCGAAGTTGCCCCAGCCGGCGTAGAAGCCTTCAGCGAAACCGATGTCCTTGGGCTTGAACCACATGGCGGTCATGTGGATACCGACCACGAAGCTGGCGCCGATGGAGCTGAGGATCAGGCGCGACACCAGCAGCTGGGTGCGGCTGTCACCGAAGGCGAAGAACAGTGCAGGTGCGGCCATCACCACCAGCAGCACCGAGAACACCCGGCGCGGGCCGTAGTGGTCGAGCGCCATGCCGACCAGGATGCGCGCCGGAATGGTCAGTGCCACGTTGGCGATGGCGAACAGCTTGAGGTCTTCGGGCGTCAGCCAGTTCACGCTTTTCAGCATGCTCGAGGCCAGCGGCGCCATGCCGAACCAGACGAAGAAGCAGATGTAAAAGGCGATCCAGGTCAGGTGCAGGGCTCTGACTTCGGGGCGCTTCCATTCGAACAGCGTAGAAACTCTCATGTTGAGCTCCTCACTCAGGGGCAGGCTTGAATCAGGACCGGGCAAGGCGCCCGGCGGGCCAGGAATGCGCTGACGCTGCCGAAGGTCATGTAGTCGAGTTCGTCGACCAACAGATTCAGCGAGCGGGAGATGAAGCCGCCGTCCGGTTCGTTGGAATGCCGCGCGATGACCAGCAGGTCAGGCTTCTTGTGCTCGGCTGCCTTGAGGATCATCTTGCGGGCGTCGCCCTCGGCGATGATCACGTCGGCGTCCAGGCCGAAGGCGCTGATCTTGTCAGCGGCCTCCTGCAGAAAGCCCTGGAACTCGCCACGTTCGCGCTCGTATAGCTCGACGGCCGAATCACTGGTGTCGCGGGTTTCTTCCACCACCCCGATGAGAATGATCAGCGGCTTGAGCGGGCCGAACATGTCGAGGGTCGCTTCCAGGGCTTTCCTGGCGTTACGCGAGTTGTCGTAGGCAATCATGATTTTCATGGCGCACTCCAGACTCAGGGATTCTTCACGTAGGCGTTGGGGCGCAGGTAGAACCACCAGTTGAGGATCAGGCACAGCGCGTAGAACACCGCGAAGCCGTACATGGCCACCTCGGGGGTGCCAGCCTTGACCTGCTCGCCGATCACGATCGGGGCGACGAAGGAGCCGTAGGCAGCGACAGCGGAGGTCCAGCCGAGTACCGGGCCGGCCTTCTCGCGGTCGTAGATCACGCCGATGGTGCGGAAGGTCGAACCGTTGCCGATGCCGCTGGCGGCGAACAACACCAGGAACAGCACCAGGAAGAGGAAGAAGTACTCTTCAGGCTGAGCCGAGCCGTAGGCCTGCTGCATCACGTAGCCGGCGGCTACCGAGGCACCGACCATGACCACCGAGATCACCTGGGTGACGATCGAGCCGCCGACCTTGTCGGAGATCCAGCCACCCAGCGGACGGATCAGGGCGCCGATGAACGGGCCGATCCAGGCGTAAGTCAGGGCGCTTGGCGCATTCGGGTTGGCGACGCGGGTCACCACACCGTCGGCACCGACTTCGTTCATGAAACCGAAGATCACGGTGATCGACAGCGGCAGCGCCATGGAGAAGCCGATGAAGGAACCGAAGGTCAGGATGTAGAGGATGCTCATCGACCAGGTGTGCTTGTCCCGGAAGATGGTGAACTGGCGCTTGATGTTCGGCTTGATGCTGCCTGGCAGCATGCGCAGCATGCCGAGGGTCAGGCCGATGGTCAGCAGCATCACGCCCCACATGTTCAGCACGCCGAGACCGGTCGGTGCTGGCAGGTAGAGGTACAGGCCAAGCGCTGCGGCGACGAAGGCCACGCCGTAGAGGCCGAGAATCTTGCCAAAGGCATTCAGCGGGTAGCCCGGAGTCGGCGAGATCACCAGCAGGTTGTTCATGCCGAACCAGCCGGCGAAAGCCAGCGGAACCAGGAACAGCAGCCAGACCCAGCCGGCGTTCTGGATCCAGGTTTCGGTGCCGGCCGAGATCTTGCCGATCAGTGTGCCGCTGTCCTTGATCAGCTCCATCGGCGCACCGGCCATCGCACCAAACACGCCAGCGGTCATCACCAGCGGAATGAGGATCTGCATGGTGGTCACGCCGAAGTTGCCGAGGCCCGCGTTCAGGCCCAGGGCCAGGCCCTGCTGGTTCTTCGGGAAGAAGCTGCTGATGTTGCTCATCGAGCAGGCGAAGTTGCCGCCGCCGATGCCGGAGAGGAAGGCCAGCAACTGGAATACCCACAGCGGCGTGTCCTGGCTCTGCAAGGCGAGACCGGCGCCAGCGGCCGGGATCATCAGCAGCGCGGTGGTCAGGAAGATGGTGTTGCGTCCGCCGGCGATGCGGATCATGAACGACGCCGGAATGCGCAGCGTGGCGCCAGTGAGGCCGGCGATGGCAGTCAGGGTGAACAGCTCAGCGGGCTGGAACGGAAAGCCCAGGTTGAGCATCTGCACCGTGACGATGCCCCACATCAGCCAGATGGCGAAGCCCATCAGCAGGCTCGGGATGGAGATCCAGAGATTGCGATTGGCGATCCGCTTGCCGGTGGTGTCCCAGAATTTCTGGTCCTCCACGTCCCACTTTTCGATATTGCTCATGGTCGATCCTCTTGGCGCCAGGACCCTGCTTGCGAACGCAGCTGGATCAGGAATGCCTCGCACGCTAAGCGGAGCGGACCGAGCGAAATTTGACTCAGGTCAATACACGACTGGTGGCAGTTTGCTTGGAAGAGCCTTTCTACCTCTTTCGGGATACTCTCGTTAAATCAAAAAAATCATTTATATTCAATAAGTTATCACGCAGTAATAGATCACTGCGCAGCACCGGGATTAACCCTCAATGCATTAGGAGTACACCCCCACCGTGGCAAGCGTTCGAGACAAGGCGCAGAATGAGGACACCGCCACAGCGACGATCAAGAACATGCCCCACTCCGAAAGCGAGCAGCTCGCCACACGCCATTCGATCGTGTTCAACACGCTGGTTGCCTTCGTCGTGATCATCGGGTTTTCGCTGATCAGCATGCTCGCCAGCCTGTACCTGGCCGATGCCCTGGAGGGCGATGCCGAAGCGATCAACCAGGCCGGCAGCCTGCGCATGCAGGCCTATCGCCTGGCCTTCACCGCCGAGCATGGCCCGCAGGATCTGCTCACCGAGCGGATCGAAACACTCGAGTGCACGCTGCGCTCGGCCTCGTTGCGTTCGGCCCTGCACCGTCACGGCAATACCCCATTGCCAGGGCTGCATGCCGGCGTGATGCAACATTGGCAGGAACGCATGCGGCCGCTGCTCGATACACAGCCGCCGCGGCTCGATGACTACCGCCAGGAAGCGCCGGAGTTCGTCAGTGAGCTGGACGTCTTCGTGCGCACCCTGCAGGAGGCATCCGAAGGCAAGCTCGGCGTCATCCGCGCCCTGCAGGCCGGAACCCTGTTCGTCATCGTGCTGATCGCCTTCGTGCTGATCTATGGCTTGCACAACAACCTGGCCTCGCCGCTGCGCAGCCTGACCAAGATGGCCCGCGACATCGGCAAGGGCGACTTCAGCGGCCAGGTGCAGATACCCGGTGACACCGAGTTGAGCCTGCTGGCACGTACGCTGAACCAGATGAGCCAGGAGTTGGCCGGCCTCTACGCGGAAATGGAGCAGAAGGTCGACGATAAGACCGCCGCCCTCACCCGCAGCAACGCCACGCTGCAGTTGCTGTTCAACAGCGCTCGGATGCTCTACACCCAGCCGGATGACCCGTCGCAGATGATGGGCTCGCTGCTGGCCAAGGTGCAGCAGATCCTCGGCACCGGGCCGATCTCGCTGTGCCTGAACCGCACCGCCGAGAGCGGCAGCCACACCGCGATGACCTCGAACGACCTGCAGCCGCCGGAGTACTGCAAGCTGCCGCAGTGCGATGTCTGCCTGGTCAACCAGACCGGCCGGTTGCCCAGCGGCGAGGAGCTGGTGACGTTCGAGCTGCGCTCGGGCCAGGACGACCTCGGCTCGCTGCGCGTCGCCCATCCGCAAGAGCAACCACTGGAGTCCTGGCAGACCTTGCTGCTGACGACCCTGGCTGACCTGTTCGCCGCCTCGCTGAGCCTCGCCCAGCTTGGTCAGAAACAGGCGCGCCTGGCGCTGATGGAGGAACGCGCGGTGATCGCCCGCGAACTGCATGACTCCCTGGCGCAGGCGCTGTCGGCGCAGAAGCTGCAACTGGCCCGCCTCAAGCGCCTGATGCAGAAGGAGAGCGGGCAGGCGCAGCTGGACGACAGCGTGCAGCAGATCGACCGCGGCCTGAACTCGGCCTATCGGCAGTTGCGCGAGCTGCTCACCACCTTCCGCATCAAGGTCAACGAACCGGGCCTCAAACCGGCGCTGCAGGCGACGGTCGAGGAGTTCGGTGCCAACTCCGGCCTGCAGATACTCAACGACTACCACCTGGACCACTGCCCGCTCACCCCCAACGAGGAAGTGCACTGCCTGCAGATCATCCGCGAGGCATTGAGCAACGTGGTCAAGCACGCCGAGGCCGACCATTGCTGGCTGAGGCTGACCCAGGACGAGATCGGCACCATCCACGTGATGATCGAAGACGACGGTATCGGCATCAGCCCGGAAGAGCAGCGTGCCGGCCACTACGGCCTGATCATCCTGCGCGAGCGTGCCAACAGCCTGAACGGCAACATCAGCATCGGCCTGCGCCCGGGTGGCGGCACCTCGGTGCATCTCCGCTTCCCGCCAGCCTATCGCCACATTCCCCTGAAACAGGAGCCAGTCACGTATGAACGAAGGGACAGCCACACGAATCCTGCTGGTCGACGACCATCCCATGATGCGTCGGGGTCTGCGTGACCTGCTGGAACTGGAGGACGACCTGGAGCTGATCGGCGAGGCAGGCAACGGCGAAGACGCGATCCGCCTGGCACTGGAGATCGAACCCGACCTGATCCTGATGGACCTCAACATGCCCGGCATCGACGGCCTGGAAACCACCCGGCGCATGCGCGATGCCGACATCGACGCACGCATCGTCATGTTCACCGTCTCCGACGAGCAGAGCCACGTGCTCGAAGCGCTGCGCAACGGTGCCGACGGCTATCTGCTCAAGGACATGGACGCCGAGCAGCTGATCGAGCAGATCCGCATTGCCGCTACCGGGCGCATGGCGCTCAGCCCGGAACTGACCCAGGTGCTGGCCGAGGCGATCCGGGTCCGCCCGAAGCCGTCGGGCCAGGTGCAGTTCTCCAGCCTGACCAAGCGCGAGAAGGAAGTGCTGCGTCTGATCGCCAAGGGCCAGAGCAATAAGATGATCGCGCGCAAGCTCGGCATCACCGAGGGCACGGTCAAGGTCCACGTGAAGAATCTGCTGCACAAGCTCGGTCTGCGCTCGCGGGTCGAGGCCGCGGTCTGGGTGCTGGAGAACGAAGCGAAAGCCTGACCACAGCACCACCGCCGGCGGTTTCTGTGCGCCAACACCCAACCCGCAGCGACGCCGGCACGCCCTTGACGATCATCAATGCCATCGCAGTGGAGCGCTCTATCGTCTCGTCCTCGCCGAGCTGACTACTCAGTCAGCATCGCGCCCCGCCCGGACGTAAGGAGCGCCCATGTTCAGATTCCTGCTACCCACCTCACTGCTGCTGGGCCTGCTGGCCGGCAGCCTGTCCTGCCAGGCCGCCATCAGTGACGCGGAAGCCGTCAACCGCGCCGGCATGCAACGCATGCTCAGCCAGCGCATCGCCAAGAACTACCTGATGATCGGCACCGATACCCGGGTCGACCTTGCCGGGACACAGCTCGACAGCAGCATTGCCAGCATCGAAGAGAATGCGCAGCTGCTCAACGATTACGCCCCCAGCGAAAGCATCCGCAAGGCACTCAACGAGGCAAACCAGACCTGGGTTCAGTACCGGCAGATCGCGCTGACCCGACCGGATCGCGGACAGTCCGCCGAGCTGCTGCGCCTGGCCGAGCGCTTTCTCGGCCAGAGCGAAGCCTTGGTCCAGGAAATCGAGCGTCATAGCGGCAATCAGGCCGCACGCCTGGTCAATCGCAGCGGCCGCCAGCGCATGCTCAGCCAACGCATTGCCATGCTCTACCTGGCCATGAGCTGGAAGCTGCCGGAGCAACGCCTGCGCGGCGACTTCGACGCTGCGGTGGCCGAGTTCGAACGCGGCCTGGAAGAACTGCAGAAAGCGCCGCAGAACACCGAGCAGATCAGCCGCCAGCTCGACCAGATCGACACCCAGTGGCGTTTCGCCCGCGCGGGATTCAGCCTGGCGGATGACTCCCGCTTCGTGCCGACCGTGATCGTCACCACCAGTGATTCGCTGCTGCGCAAGATCGAGCAGCTGACCCTGGACTACGAGCGCCTGGCTGGCAGCGCGCGCTGAGGGTCGACTACCTCTCCTGCTCAGAAAGAGGTATGGCTTAGGGGAAATGGGATAGCGGCACTGTGCAACCTAGCATGCCCTCCATCTAAGGGAGGGGTAGCCATGCTGACGGGCTCTGCAGTGCTGAATACCTTGCGTCGTCATCATCTGTTCAGCGGGCTGGCAGAAGCGGCGCTGCAGGATATTGCGGCGCATACCACGGTGAAGCGCCTGCCAGCGGGTTGCACGCTGTTCCATCAGGGCGATGCCGCCGAGCACTTTCACGTGCTGATCAATGGGCAGGTCAAGCTGCACCGGGTCACCTGCGATGGCCAGGAGAAGGTCATCGAGGTGGTCCGTCCCGGCGAGGCCTTCGCCGAGGCGATGCTGTTCAACAAGCTCCCCGAGCATCCGCTGAGCGCCACCACGCTCAAGGAAAGTCTGGTGCTCAACGTGCAGAACAGTCATTACCTGCGCCTGCTGGAGACCCAGCCGCAGCTGTGCATGCAGCTGCTCAGCAGCCTCAGCGCACGCCTCAATCAGCGCCTGCACCAGATCGATAACCTGACTTCATCGAACGTCTGTCAGCGCGTCGTGCGTTATCTGTTCCAGGAACTGCAGGCCGCACGCAGCGGCGTGATCGACCTGGACCTGCCCAAGCGCCTGATCGCTTCGCAACTGGGTATCCAGCCGGAGACGCTGTCACGCATCCTGCATCGCCTGACCGATGCCGGGCTGATCGCGGTGCAGCGCCGGCGCATCGAAATCCTCGACCAGCACAGCCTCTCGGCCTACCTCGAAGCCGCGGCGTGAATGCCTAGGCGGCAGGATCGCCACGCCGGAACGGCTGTGGCGCCGCTTCCGCCGGAGACGGCTCGACTGGCGGCGGGCCATCGCCGAGCTTGAACGGTTGCGGCGGCTCGCTGACCAGCCTGCGGGTGGCGGGCGCCATGCGCTGCGGCTCGGGCTCCGGGCGCTCGCGAATGACGTGCCAGGCAAACCCGGCGAGCAACGCCGCCAGCACCCGGTAGATCAGCGAGGCCAGATCGAAGCCGACCAGCGCACCGCCGTCCAGCCAAAGCGACACCAGCCTGCCCAGCACCAGTGCCGCCATGGTGATCATCAACATCATCAACGCCGGTCGCGCGCGCTCCGGTTCACGCGCGGCCCAGAGCAGGAACAGCGCAAGGCCCAGCTGCAGCCCGCCGTAGTAGACCCGCATATGACTGACCGAGGCGCTCTCCATCAGCAGCATGCCGTTCAGATTGGCCATCTCGTAGGGCCAAAGCCAGTAGGCGAGGCTCAGGCAGGCCATGACCAGCGCCTGCGCAAGCAGAACGAAACGGGCAAAACGCATCGAAAACTCTCCTGATGTGCGACTCGGTATCCCGGTAGGTCAGAGACTGTTTCAAACGCACTTGGTTCGCCCGGCCAGCCGCCAGCGATGCGCTGTGACGCTCGACCGGCTCACCGGCAATCGCTTCTACCTCCTACGAAGGTGATACCCCATCGGCAGGATCGACCGGCTACCTGCCACTTACTACCATCCGACCTCGGAGGTAACTGATCATGTCCAAACAGTCCACACACCTGGCCGTGCTTCGCAACCATCCGCTGTTCAACGGGCTGCCTGAATCGGCGCTCGACGAGCTTGAACAGGCAACCTGCAGCAGACGACTGCAAGCCGGCCAGACCCTTTATTACCAGGGCGACAGCGCCCAGAACTTCTTCATCCTTGTCCACGGCCAGCTCAAGCTGCACCGCCATAGCAGCGACGGCAACGAGCATGTCCTCGGCATCGTGCGTCCCGGTGGCGCACTGGGCGAGACGCTGCTGTACGACAGGCGGCCGAGCCATCTGCTCACCGCCACGGCACTGCGCGACTCGCTGGTGATCCAGATACACAACGCCAGCTACCGCAACCTGCTCGAGCGCTACCCGCGACTGGCGCCGGCGCTGCTCGCCCGGCTGAGCGAGCGGCTCAACCAGCGCCTGGAAGACATCGACAACCTGGCCACGTCCAGCGCCAACCATCGCGTTGCGCGCTTCCTCATGCTTCGGCAGAAGAGCAACAGCGGCGTGGTCGAGCTGGACATACCCAAGCGGCTGATCGCGTCCAAGCTGGGCATCCAGCCGGAGACGCTGTCGCGCATCCTGCATCGCCTGTCCGATGCCGGACTGATCAGCATGCAGAGCCGGCGCATCGACATTCTCGACCAGCGCAAGCTTGCGGCCTTTCTCCACGATTCGGTCGATCAGCGCTGCCATCCAATGGGCACCGGCAGCCTGACCACGCTGCGCAAAGCCGGCTGATGCCGTCCGGCGCCGACCGTCGGAACCTGCAAACGCTGAAACATGTGGCACGCAGGAATTGCGGCCCGGCCGCCGGACGAGCGCTATGCTGCACACCTCGCCTGTCGGAGTAATCCTATGCGCCGCCTTCTGCTTCTGCCCGTCCTGTTCGCCGGCTTTGCCCAGGCGGCCGAGCCCATCGCGATCGACGTCTACCGCGACCCCAACTGCGGCTGCTGCGAAGCCTGGATCGACCACCTGGAAGCCAACGGCTTCACGGTGACCGATCACGTGGCCAACGACATGACCTCGGTAAAGATGGAGCACCGTGTTCCGCATCGCCTCGGCTCCTGTCACACCGGCGTGATCGACGGCAAGTTCGTCGAGGGCCATGTGCCGGCCGCCGACATTCTCAAGCTACGCGCACAACCTGACCTGATCGGCGCCGCGGTGCCGGGTATGCCAGTCGGCTCGCCGGGTATGGAAATGGGCGAGCGTAAGGACGCCTTCAAGGTCATCGGCGTCAGCAAGCAGGGCAAGGAAAGCGTGCTTTCCGAGTACCCCGGCAACTGATCAATCAGTCCCATCGCCAGGGCCAGCCGTCGCACCTGCAGCTTTTTCGCGCCGAACGGGTCTGAGTGGAAAGCAGCGGCCGCTTCGATGCGGCCGCGATCTCCCGCAAAACCGTTAGAGGATCAACTCATGCGCTGGAATCGTGCCCGACGCAGCGACAACGTAGTGGACGCCCGGGGCCGCAGCGGCATGCGCCTCGGCGGCGGCCTGGGCCTGGGTGGCATTGCTATTGTCGTGATCATCGGCCTGCTCTCCGGCCAGGACCCGTTGCAGATTCTCGGTCAGCTGGCCAGCCAGAGCGGGCCTCCGGTTACCCAGCAAAGCCAGCGGCCGGCCGGAGATGACCCGCAGACCGAGTTCGTCCGGGCCATCCTCGGCGACACTGAAGACACCTGGCGCGCCCTGTTCCAGCAGCACGGCACGCAGTACCGCGACCCGACCCTGGTGCTGTTTCGCGGCGGCGTGAATTCAGCCTGCGGCTTCGCCAGTTCGGCGGTGGGCCCGTTCTATTGCCCGGGCGACCAGCAGGTCTACCTCGATCTGCAGTTCTTCGACGAAATGGCCCAGCGCTTCTCAGCCTCCGGTGACTTCGCCCAGGCGTACGTCATCGCCCATGAAGTCGGCCACCACGTGCAGACCCTGCTCGGCGTTTCGCAGCAGATGCAGGCCGCACGCCAGCGCGGTGCGAAGATGGAAGGCGATAACGGCCTGCTGGTGCGCCAGGAACTGCAGGCCGACTGCTTCGCCGGGGTCTGGGCCTATCACGCGCAGCAGCGTCATGACTGGCTGGAGGAAGGCGACCTGGAAGAGGCACTGAACGCCGCCAACGCCATCGGTGATGACAACCTGCAGAAGCGCAGCCAGGGCCGCGTGGTGCCGGATGCCTTCACCCACGGCACCTCGGCGCAGCGGGTACGCTGGTTCCGCGATGGCTTCGAGCATGGCGACCCGACACGCTGCGACACGTTCAAGGCGGCGCGCCTTTAACGGTAGCCTCGGGCCGGCTACTCCTGCGGGCTCGGTATGGTTTGCGGCCGGCTTGGCCGTGAATGACGCCGGCGCGTGCCGTGCGTCTTGCATCTCCATCGCGCGGTGCCGCGTTCAAGCCTCGCCCGAAGACAGCAGCCCGTGCAGAACCCGGCAATCCCGTGCGTACAGATCGGTCAGCTCCGGCCATTCGTTGTGCGGAACGTTGACCAGCACGCCACGCGCGCCGGCGGCTTTGGCGCACTCCAGATCAAAGCGATAATCGCCGACCATCAGCATCGCCGACGGTGCAACGCTCCAGCGCGCGGCCAGGTGCAACAGGCCGCCCGGGTGCGGTTTGGGCGGCGCTTCGTCGCGGCCGAGAATGTCTTCGGGCAGAAAGCAGTCGCCCATGCCGACCGCATCCAGAGTCACCGTGGCCAGCTCATGGGCATTGCGGGTCAGCACGCCGAGCCGGCAGCCGCGCTCGCGCAGCGTGTGCAACAACTCGCGGGCACCTTCGGCCGGGCGTGCGGCATAGGCCAGCTCGCGCTCGTGCTCGAGCAACCAGGCGCGCTTGACGGCGGCCTCGTCAGCCGGCAACGCCGCCAGGTGATGGAGGATGTCGTCTTCCTCAGGGATCTCCAGCGCACGACGGATCGCGGCGAAGTCATGCACGGCGATGGTCAGGGTGCCGTCCATGTCGAACACCCAGTGACGGACGTCGGCGATCTTCACATCCAGTCCTCGCGCACGCGGATCAGCCCTTCCTGCGCCACCGAGGCGACCAGCTGCCCCTGGCGATTGAAGATGCTGCCGCGGGCGAAACCGCGCGCGTTGCCGGCCCAGGGGCTGTCGATGGAGTACAGCAGCCAGTCGTCCATCTTCACCTCGCGATGGAACCAGATGGCGTGATCGAGGCTGGCGAGCTGGATGAACTTGCTCCACGAACTGACGCCATGGGGCTGCAACGCAGTACCGATAAAGCTGAAGTCCGAGGCGTAGGCCAGCAGGTACTTGTGCAGCGCAGGGCTGTCCGGCAGCGAGCCGTCGGCGCGGAACCACAGGTGGCGCACCGGTTCGATCGGCTGCGGATTGGCTGGATCGACCAGGGTGACCGGACGAATCTCGATGGGCTTGGGCCGCCGCAGTTTTTCCATCACCCGCTCCGGCACCATCGGCGACAGCTTGTGCAGCAGCTCCCATTCGTTGGGTAGGTCGTCCGGCCCGACCACGTCCGGCATTGGTAACTGGTGCTCGTAGCCGCTCTCCTCGGCCTGGAACGAGGCGATGCCGGTAAAGATGGTCTGCCCCTTCTGGATCGCGCTGACCCGGCGCGTGGTGAAGCTGCCGCCATCGCGCACGCGATCGACGTCATATACCACCGGCTGGTGCGAGTCGCCCGGGCGCAAGAAATAGCCGTGCAGCGAGTGCACGTGGCGCTCCGGCGTCACCGTCTGGCTCGCGGCGGAAATCACCTGGCCGAGGACCTGGCCGCCGAACAGCTGGGGAAAGCCGAGATCCTGGCTGGCGCCGCGGAAGAGGTTTTCCTCGATGCGTTCCAGGGTCAGCAGGTTGACCAGGCCGTCGAGTATCTGAGTCATTTCGGCTTCCTTGATAGGGGGGCATGCAGGCGCGCATGTTACGGATTTCGCCGAAATCGCTCCAGCAACAGTGCTTATTGTCGCCAATCGTCTCGCTGCAGGCGGTAGAGCACTTGAGGATGCAGGGGGTGTTCGGACGCCAGATCCGGATGGCCGAACGAGGTTGCGCACTCCGCGCGCATGCCGAGCCCTTCCAGCAACTGCCTGGCCGGCTCGTTGATCTGCGCCGCACAGGCCACCACTTCGGTCAGGCCCAGCTCGCCAAAGGCGCACTGCAGCACAGCTTGCGCGGCCTCATGGACCAGGCCCTGGCCCCACTGATCGCAAGCCACGGCCCAGAGCAGCTCGAGCGCGGCTGTCGGCACAGGCAAAGAGCACGGGGCAAGTCCGCAATAACCGACGAACGCTCCACTGTCCTTGCGCTCCAGCGCCCACAGGCCGACACCGTGCCGGACAACGTGCAATCGGCTGCGCACCATCAGCGCCGCACAACCGTCACGGGACATCTGCGCCGGGTAGTAGCGCATCACTTCCGGGTCGGCGCACAGCCGAGCCAACAACTCGAGATCGTCGTCATGCCAGTGGCGCAGCCTGAGCCGCGGTGTCTCAAGTGCGATTCGTGCGACCATCCCTGCTCCCTTGAGCGCTCCGACGGCCAGCCTGCATACTGCGGCGCACATCCATCGAACACGCGTGGTTCATGTCGCTTCCCCTGGTCTTCCACGATGATTACAGCCCGCCGCTGCCACCGGGCCATCGCTTCCCCATGGAGAAGTTTCGTCTGCTGCGCGACCATCTGGTCGCCTTGGGTTTGACCACAGACGCAACGCTATTGCGCCCCGAGCTGTGCAGCCACGACATTCTTGCGCTGGCACACGACCCTGACTACGTCGCGCGCTACTGCAGCGGCGAGATGGGCCGCGACGAGCTGCGCCGCCTCGGCCTGCCCTGGAGTCCGGAGCTGGCGCAGCGTACGGTGCGCGCCGTGGGCGGCTCGCTGCTGGCGGCCGAGCAGGCACTGCAGCACGGCCTGGCCTGCCATCTGGCGGGTGGCACGCACCACGCCCACCGCGACCACGCCTCGGGCTTCTGCATCTTCAACGATCTGGCGGTGATCGCGCTGTATCTGTTGGAAAGCGGGCGGGTCGGGCGCGTGCTGATCTTCGACTGCGACGTGCATCAGGGCGACGGCACCGCGCGCATCCTGGAAAACATACCCGATGCGGTGACCGTCTCGCTGCACTGCGAAAAGAACTTCCCCACGCGCAAGGCCCACAGCGACTGGGATATCCCGCTGCCGCCGGGCATGGGCGACGAGGCCTATCTCAAGGTGGTGCACGACACGCTGAACTACCTGCTGCCAATCTACCAGCCAGACCTGGTGCTCTACGATGCCGGTGTGGATGTGCATCGCGACGACGCCCTCGGCCTGCTCTCGCTCAGCGATGCAGGCCTGGCGGCGCGCGACAGTGCCGTGCTGGATCACTGCCTCGGCCGTGATATTTCGGTGGTTGGCCTGATCGGCGGCGGCTACGGCAAGGACCGCGCCCTGCTCGCCCGCCGCCACGCGACCTTGCATGTCAGCGCCCACTCCGCCTGGCAGCGCCACGGACTCGGCTGAGCAACCGTCAGCGGCTACAATGCGCGCCCCGTGATGTTCGCCAGGCTATCGCCATGACCCCGCCCGCCCCTTCCTACCGTGTCGCCATCATCGGCGGCGGCCCCGCCGGGCTGATGGCCGCCGAAGTGCTCGGCCAGGCCGGGGTCACCGTCGATCTGTACGACGCCATGCCGTCGGTGGGGCGCAAGTTCCTCCTTGCCGGGGTCGGCGGCATGAACATCACCCATGCCGAGGACTACGCCGCCTTCGTCAACCGCTACGGCGAACGCGCCGGCGAGCTGCGCCCGCTGCTGGACGCTTTCACACCCGCCGCGCTGCGCGAATGGATTCACGGCCTGGGCATCGACACCTTTGTCGGCAGTTCCGGCCGGGTGTTCCCTAGCGACATGAAGGCCGCGCCGTTGCTGCGCGCCTGGCTCAAGCGCCTGCGCGAGAGCGGCGTGCAGCTGCACACCCGCCAGCGCTGGCTGGGCTGGGACGAGCACGGCGCGCTGCGTATCGCCGGCCCGGAAGGCGAAACCCGAGTCGCGACGCACGCCAGCCTGCTCGCCCTCGGCGGCGGCAGCTGGGCGCGACTGGGCTCGGATGGCGCCTGGGTACCGTTGCTGCAAAACCGCGGCATTGCCATCGCACCGCTGCAGCCGGCCAATTGTGGCTTCGAAGTGGCCGGCTGGAGCGAGCACCTGCGCGAGAAATTCGCCGGCGCGCCGCTGAAGACGGTGAGCCTGGCGTTGCCCGGCGAAGCACCGCGCAAGGGCGAGTTCGTACTCACCGCCACGGGTATCGAGGGCAGCCTGGTCTATGCGCTGTCCGCGCGCATCCGCGAGGCGATCAATCGCGACGGCGCCGCTACCGTGCTGCTCGACCTGCTGCCGGATCGCAGCCAGGTACAGATTGCCGACGCTCTGGCCAGACCGCGCGGTTCGCAGTCGATGGCCAAGCATCTGCATCGCCAGCTGAAGCTCGATGGGGTCAAGGCGGCACTGTTGCGCGAACTGACCGATGCCACCACGTTCCATGACCCGCAGGCGCTGGCCGCGGCGATCAAGGCGCTGCCCATCCGCCTGCTGCGCCCGCGCCCGCTGGACGAAGCCATCAGCAGCGCTGGCGGGGTACCGTTCGAGGCACTGGATGCCAACCTCATGCTGCGTCAACTGCCCGGCGTGTTCTGCGCCGGCGAGATGCTCGACTGGGAAGCACCCACCGGTGGCTATCTGCTGACCGCCTGTTTCGCCAGCGGAAGGGCCGCGGCCGAGGGCATGCTGCGCTGGCTGCGCGACCACTAGTCACTCGCCGGTTGCCCCGTGCGCTGCTAGCTTCAGTTGCAGAGCGCGCGCCGCAAGCAGTACCCCGTTTGGCGCGCGAGGACGAACACGCGCGAGGGAACATTGATGGCCGTCAACGCAATCCCGGTGGATCAACGTGTCATCGACATCGACTCCAGGCGCTTCGCCTCGATCGAGAAGGCGCTGGTCGAACTGATCACCAACAGCGACGACAGCTACGCCCGACTGGAGGCCGCGGGTGTGGCAGTTTCCGGGCAGATCCTCGTGCAGTACGAGCGTCACAGGCGCGGTGCGCTGCTGGCCGTCACCGACCAGGCCCAGGGCATGCCGTTCGCCGCCGCCTGCTCGATTCTCAGCTATGGCGGCGCACACAGCCCGCTGGCGCAGGGCACCGGTGGCGGGCGCGGCTATTTCGGCCGTGGCCTCAAGCAGGCGATCTTCGGCCTTGGCTACGGCTGGCTGGAAACCATCCATGAAGGACGGCTGTCGCGGATCGAACTGTTCCGCGCCGAGAACGGCGGCTATCTCTACGATGACGGTGGCCAGGATCGCGCGGTGACCGAGCGCGACCGGGAGCGCCTCGGCATTGCCGGCAACGGCACGCGCGTCGCCATCATCATCGAAAGCAGCCAGGTGCGTATTTCCCAGTTCAGCGCCCTGAGCGAGTCGCTGGCCAACAACATCTATCTGCGCGACGTGCTCGGCCGTCGGCACATGGAGATGGCGCATCTGCGTGACGGCGTCGAGATCGAGCGCAGCGGGCGGATCAGCTTCGAGGAACCGCCGTCACTGTTGTTGCTCGGCCCGGACCTGGCGGGCGAATTCCACTGCGACGGCCAGACCTTTGCCTTCAACCTGACACTCAAACGCGCGCTGGACGCGCAACTGGTGCCGCGCGGCGACGAGCGCACCAGCGGCCTGCTGGTGCTTTCCGGCATGGCGGCGCTGGATTGCCAGCTGTTCGACTACGAGAACCAGGTCGGCACCGAATACCTGTTCGGCACCGTCCGCTGCCCGGCGCTCAGCGAGCAGCTCGGCCAGGGTGTCGCGGTGATCAGCGACGAACGCGCCGGGCTGAACCTGAAGACACCACTGGTGGCGGCATTCGCCAGGGCGGTCAGCCAGTTGATCGCCCCGTTCGTGATGGCCGAGCAGGAAAAACTCAGACACCTGGAGCGCGCCACCACCTCCGGGCGCACCGCGCACATGATCGAGCACCTGTTGCAGCGCATGAGCCAGGCGGCGATCCACGATTTCGGCATCGTTGCGCCGGCCTGCGCATCGACAGTCCCCTCGGACACCGATGTGCAACCGGCCGCACTGCGCTTCAGCACGCCGTTCTACTATCGCCAGCCGGAGCGCCCGTTTCACATCCGCTTGCTGCTCGATCCGCAGCAACTGCCACCGGACACGATCCTGCAGGTGGACGCCAGCCTCAGCGAAGGGCTGAGCATCGATCCGCCGCCCGCGCCTGTTCCGCTACAGGCGCTACGCGACAAGCCATGCATGGAGTGGACGGTCGCCGGCCAGTCGGCGGCTGATCATGGCGAGATCGTCGTGCGCGCAGGCAACTACCTGGCCTGGTGCGAGATCGTTATCGCCGAGCACGCGTCGACACATGCTCACCACCACCCCGCGGGGCAACACCATGCCACCGCGCACCGCCCTGCGCGCGATCACGGTGAGGCCATGTTCACCGGCTACGAGTTCCGCTATCTCGGCGAAGACCGGGATCGCGCCGTCTACAGTCCGGAAGAACGCAAGATCCTGATCAATACCGCGGCACCCACCGTGCAGCTGTACGTCGACGGCCACGGCAACTTCCGCGATTCGGCACGCCTGCTGCTGGCCGAGCTGTTCATGGACGTGATCGCCGAGGAACTGGCGCGCCGGAAGCTGGGCAAATCGGCGCTGGCCGACGATGTCGCCGCGTTCCATGCGGCCAAGCGCGAGATCATTCGCCGCTACGGCAGCGACATCCACCTGTCTTTCATGCGCGGCTGACGGCGCCAGTCGGTAGCGCAAAACTCAGCGTGTTGCGCGGCACGTGACGCCCGTGGGAGGCGGTGCCGCTTGGCAGCCGGCAGCCTATCGCCGTCTGTCAGCGAGTCAGCCGGGTGACCGTCGCCTGCATCGCGCCGGCAAACGGGCGCGACGGCAGGTAACGCCTCAGGCGCAGCGCCGGGCGCTCCACCAGGTGGAACGACAGCACGCCCATGGCCAGGCTGGCGGTCATGCTCAGCGCGATGAAGCCGTACAGCGAGAGCTGTTCGGTGCCGAGCCAGTGGATCAGCAGCTGTTGCAAGGGAAAACCGAAGAGGTAGATACCGAACGAGAAATCGCCATGGCGACCGAAGCGCGCCAGCCGCGGAATTTTCGCAAAAGCTAAATAGACGACCAGATAGGGCAGGGTCAGCATCGCCGCGACGCCCCCAGCGCCAGCACCGATGCCGACCGCCAACACCACGGCCAGCGCAAGAGCCAGCACGCCGCTGCGCGGAACCCTGTCAAACAACAGGTACAGTGCCACGCCCGCGTAAAAGTAGGCACCGAGCCGGATCAGGTTGACCAAGCCACGGCTATCCACGTCGAGCAGTGTCAGCAGGCCGATGTTGAGCAACATCAGGGCAAGAGCGCCAACCAGCACCGTCGAGCGCCGCAGAAGGCCGCTCAGGGCCAGGCCGACGAGCGAAAGGTCCATCAAGATTACGAACGGCAGCGTCCAGATGGAGCCGTTGACCGTATGCGGAAAGGGGTTGGCCGCAAACACGCCGGGCAGTCGATACTGGACCCAGAAGAACAGGTTGGACAGGTAGCCCCAGGTCTGGCTGTCGCTGTAATAGCGGCCAAGCGGCAGATCGGTCGCCAGCGGCCCGACTACCAGAACGGTCAGCAGAGTCACCACCGTCAGGGCCGGCAAGATCCGCAGCAGCCGTTTGGCAAAGAACGCGAAGACCTGCTGGCTGTTCTGCCAAGACGCGGTGATCAGGAATCCGCTGATCACGAAGAACATGTAGACGGCAATCGGACCGATACCGAACTGCCCCCCAGCTACCGCCAGCGGATTGCTGCGTTCATACAGCCAGAAGCTGTGACTGACCACCACCATCATCGCGGCGAGAAAGCGCAGAAAGTCGAAATTGTTTTCGCTGCGTGCCGGATGCTCCATCTGTTGCTCCCTGTCCCTTTCTCCAATTCAAAGCGCCACCCTGGACAATGTTCGGCCCAGTGACAGACGGCTAACTTCGTCCCGCATCGGCCCAGGTAGTTCCCTCGCAAAAGACAGGTTTATTGTCCGTTCGTCGCCCACGGACGCAGCGCAGAATCCTGACGCAGCCGGTCCGCGCGGACACTCAGCGCTTTTTCGCCGGTTTGCCGCCGCCCAGGCTCGGTACCTTGCGAATCGGCTTGGCGTTGGGCTTTTCGCTCTCGTCGAACCAGTTGCCGAGATGGATCTTGCCCTTGCCGCCGCCGTCCTTGGGCTTTTTCGGTTTCTTCGGCTTCTTGATGATCTGCCCGCCCAGTGTGGTGGTCGGCACACGATGGTCCGGTACGAAGCCCAGCTCGTCGTGGCGCGGCAGCACCTGGTTGATCAGGGTTTCGATGGCCGCAAGCTGATCGACTTCATCGGCACTGACCAGGGAAACCGCTTCGCCCGTGGCGCCGGCTCGGCCGGTACGGCCGATGCGGTGTACGTAATCCTCGGCGACGATCGGCAGGTCGAAGTTGACCACCTGCGGCAGATCATGGATGTCCAGCCCACGCGCGGCGACATCGGTCGCCACCAGCACCTGCACTTCGCCCGCCTTGAAGCGCTCCAGCGCGCGCAGCCGCGAGGCCTGTGGCTTGTCGCCGTGGATCGCATCGCTGGAAATGCCCGCAGCCTGCAGCTCGTCGACCAGCTGATCGACGCCCTTGCGCGTCTTGACGAACACCAGCACCTGGCCCCAGCGCTTTTCTGCCAGCAGGTGCAGGAACAGTTCGCTCTTGCGCTTCTTGTCCACCGGCACCAGCCATTGCTTGACCGTCTTCGCCGCGGCGTTGCGCGGGCTGACCTCGACCGACAGCGGATCGCGCAGCAGCTCGCGGGCCATCTGCCGGATCGCCTCGGAGAAGGTCGCGGAAAACAGTAGCGTCTGGCGCTTCTTCGGCAGAGCGGAGAACAGCTGGTCCAGCTCGTCGGCGAAACCGAGGTCGAGCATGCGGTCAGCCTCGTCCAGCACCAGCGCCTGCAACTGGTTGAAGCCCACCGCGTTCTGCCGGTAGAGGTCGAGCAAGCGACCGGGCGTGGCCACCAGCACGTCGATGCCCTTGCGCAGCGCCATCATCTGCGGGTTGATGCTGACCCCGCCATACACCGCGTAGGTGCGCAGCGGCAGGTTCTGCCCGTAGACGCGAAAACTCTCGTGCACCTGCTCGGCCAGCTCGCGGGTCGGCACCAGTACCAGCGCGCGTACCGCATTGCTCGCAACCTTGGCGCCTTCCATGGTCAGGCGCTGCAGCAATGGCAGGGCGAAGCCAGCGGTCTTGCCGGTGCCGGTCTGCGCCGCCGCCATCAGGTCGCGGCCCTTGAGCACGGCGGGAATGGCTTCGATCTGCACCGGCGTCGGCTTGCGGTAATCGAGGGTTTCCAGGGTCCGCAGCAGCGGATCGATCAGGCCCAGGGAGGCGAAGGTCATGGCAGGCTCGCAGCGCCGTTTCGGCGGGATGAAAAAGGGCGGATTCTAGCAGCAGCGCGGCAGCTCTCGCTCGGCCGCACCTCATGGCGAACGCCGTTCGAGCGGAGTTACGTTTTGCCATAACCGGCGGTGGCGGCGAACAACGCACTGCCGCAGGATAGGCGCGGCGCCACGGCGTCAAACCCTCACCTTCACGGAGACATCGATGGAAGCGCTGCTCGCCCACGGCCCCTTCGCCGAATTCGCCATGCTGCTGATCATCTCGGCGGTGGTCGGCGCGATTGCCGTGAGCCTGCGCCAACCCTTGCTGATCTCCTACATCGTGGTCGGCATTCTGCTCGGCCCAGCGCTGTTCGGTCCGGTCAATGCGGCTGAGCAGATCCACCTGCTGGCCGAAATCGGCGTTGCCGTGCTGCTGTTCGTGGTCGGGCTCAAGCTCGACCTCGCGCATATCCGCAATATCGGCCCGGTGGCGCTGGCCACGGGGCTGGGGCAGCTGACCTTCACCATCATCTTCGGCTTCGCGCTCACCCTGCTGATGGGCAAGAGCGCCATGGAAGCGCTTTACATCGCGGTGGCGCTGACCTTTTCCAGCACCATCATCATCGTCAAGCTGCTTTCGGACAAACACGAGCTGGACTCGCTGCACGGGCGTATCGCGGTCGGCTTTCTGATCGTTCAGGACCTTGCCGTGGTGCTGGCGATGATGACCATGAGCGCCCTGCGCGGCGCCGGCGATGCCGGCTGGGCCGAGGTCTCCGGCTCGCTGCTAATACGCCTGGCCGGCGCGGCCATCGTGATGTATGTGCTGATGCGCTACATCCTGCCGACGCTGGTCAGCCGCATGGCGCGCTCGCAGGAGCTGCTGCTGATCTTCGCCATCGCCTGGGGCACCGGGCTGGCTGCGCTGGGCGACTACGTCGGTTTCAGCAAGGAGGCCGGGGCCTTCGTCGCCGGCTTCTCGCTGGCCTCGACGGCGTATCGCGAGGCGATGAACGCGCGGCTGACCGGCATCCGCGACTTCATGCTGCTGTTCTTCTTCATCGACCTGGGCGGCAGGCTGGATTTTTCCACCCTCGGCAACGAGATCCTGCCGGCCGTCGTGCTGGCGTTGTTCGTGCTGATCGGCAATCCGCTGATCGTCATGGCGATCATGGGCTACATGGGTTATCGCAAGCGCACCGGCTTTCTCGCCGGGCTAACGGTGGCGCAGATCAGCGAGTTCTCCATCGTCTTCGTCGCCATGGGCATCACCCTCGGCCATGTCGGGCCGCAAGCGCTGGGGCTGACCACGCTGGTCGGACTGGTGACCATCATGCTCTCGACCTACATGATCCTGTTCTCGCAACCGCTCTACGAACGGCTGGCGCCCTGGCTCGGCGTGTTCGAGCGCAAACGCCCCTATCGCGAGCTGGAAGTGGAGGCTCTGGGGAAGCCGCAGGGCCATCCGCGCATCATCGTCTTCGGCCTGGGCCGCTATGGCTCGCGCCTGTTGCAGCAGCTGGCGGCAGCGCGAATGCCGGTGCTTGGCGTTGATTTCGACCCGGAAGCCGTGCGCACCCTGCGCCGCAGCAAGCTGCCGGTGCGTTTCGGCGACGGCGAGGACCCGACCTTTCTCGAATCGCTGCCGTTGCAGCACGCCGAATGGGTGGTCACCAGTTTTCCGCAATGGGAGGCCAATCGCGCCTTCCTTCACGCGCTCAAACATGCCGGCTTCCAGGGCAAGATCGCCGGGGTGGTGCGCGATGACCAGCATGGCAAGGCGCTGGATGCAGCCGGCGTCGCGCGCGTACTGAACCCCTTTACCGATGCCGCCGATTTCGCCGCACGCAGCCTGATCGAGGAGCTCGGCACCAAGCCCAAGTCACCAACGCACCCAGTCGCGAAGCGCTGAAAGCGGCCATGTGTGCGGCGCTGGCAGACCAGCGGACTTCAGCAAGAGGCCGTTCCGCCGCTAACCTGCCATCAGTCCGGTCCCCATCGAGTGCGTCCATGAGTTCAAGCAACACCCGCAACGCCCCAGCTGCCGATGCCCATGCCTGTCATGGCGCCAGCGAGCACGGCGCCTGCCCCAGCTGCGCCAGCGGCGAACGCCTGGGCTTCGGCTTCAGCTACGCCTTTCAACCGATCATCGACCTGCGCAGCCGGCAGATCTTCGCTCATGAGGCGCTGGTGCGCGGCGTCGGCGGCGAGCCGGCCCCCACCGTGCTGTCTCAGGTCAACGAGGACAATCGGTTTCGCTTCGATCAGGCCGGCCGGGTCAAGGCAATCAAGACCGCTGCCAAACTGGGCATGCAGAGCAAGCTGTCGATCAATTTCATGCCCAACGCCATCTACCGCCCCGAGCTGTGCATCCGCTCGACACTGGAAGCCGCCCGCGCCCATGACTTTCCCATCGAGCGGATCATCTTCGAGACCGTCGAAGGCGAACGCATCAGCGATGGCAAATGGCTGACCGAAGTGTTCCGCGAATACCAGCGCATCGGCTTTCTCACCGCCATCGACGACTTCGGTGCGGGCTTTGCCGGGCTCAACCTGCTGGCCGACTTTCAGCCGGACCTCATCAAGCTGGACATGGACCTGATCCGCGGCATCGACCAGAGCCGTCCGCGTCAGGCCATCGTGCGGGCGACGGTGGCAATGTGCGAAGAGCTGGGCATCCAGGTGATTGGTGAAGGTATCGAGACCGCCGACGAATGCAGCGCCCTGTTCGACCTGGGCATTCACCTGATGCAGGGCTATCTGTTCAGCCGGCCGCTGTTCGAGGCCTGCGGCCAGGCGGAACAGCTCGCCTGGCCGCAGTGATCATCAGGTGCGCAGCAGCTTGAGCAGTTCCTGCGCCGCCGCTTCCGATGAGGCGGGGTTCTGCCCGGTTACCAGCAAGCCGTCGACCTGCACGTAGGGCTTCCAGTCCGCCCCCTTGCTGTACTGGCCGCCCCGCTCGCGCAGGCGGTCTTCGAGCAGAAACGGCACCACTTCGGTCAGCTCCACACCGGCTTCCTCGCCATTGGTAAAACCGGTGACGCGCTTGCCCTTGACCAGGTATTCGCCATCCTTGCCGCGAACCTCGGTCAGTGCCGCCGGTGCATGGCAGACCGCGGCCACCGGCTTGTCGGCCTTGACGAAGGACTCGATCAGCGCGATGGAAGTCGGGTTATCCACCAGATCCCACAGCGGGCCATGGCCGCCGGGGTAGAACACCGCGTCGAAATCCTCGGCCGTGACCTGATCCAGCCGGTAGGTATTGGCCAGCAGCGTCTGCGCCTCGCCGTCGCCGTTGAAGCGCTCGGTGGCCTCGGTCTGGGCGTCGGGTTCGTCGCTCTTCGGGTCGAGCGGCGGCTCGCCACCCTCGGGCGAAGCGAGTACCACCTGCGCGCCGGCATCCAGGAAGACGTAGTACGGCGCAGCGAATTCCTCCAGCCAGAAGCCGGTCTGTTTGCCGGTGTCGCCCAGCTGGTCGTGGGACGTGAGCACGATAAGAATTTTCATGGAGCCTCCTTGTTGAAGCGCGACGTGAACAGTTGAGACTACCCTCACGGGCACATTGCTCCGCGGCCAAAACACATCCATGAAAAAGGGCGCCGCAGCGCCCTTCGAAAAAACCGTTCTGGTTAGATGCGAAAGCTGTCCACCAGCTGCTTGAGCCGGCGCGCCTGCTGGTCCAGGTCGCCGCAGGCGCGCAAGGTCGACTGCAGGTTCTCCACGCCCTGCTGGTTCAGCGTGTTGATCTCGGTGATGTCCATGTTCAGCGACTCGATCACCGCGGTCTGTTCCTCGGTGGCGGTGGCCACCGACTGGTTCATGCCGTCGATCTCGCCGATGCGCTGAGTGACCTCGCCGAGGCGCTCGCCGGCGCGGTCCGCGATGGAGACGCTGGACTCGCTCTGCCGCTGACTCTCGGTCATGGTCTGCACCGAGGCGCCGGCGCCGACCTGCAGCTGTTCGATCATCTGCTGGATTTCCTGCGCCGAACTCTGCGTGCGGTGCGCCAGGTTGCGTACCTCGTCGGCGACCACGGCAAAACCGCGGCCTGCCTCGCCGGCCCGTGCCGCCTCGATGGCGGCATTCAGCGCGAGCAGGTTGGTCTGCTCGGAAATGCCCTTGATCACCTCGAGAATCTGGCCAATGTCGACGGTCTTGGCGTTGAGTGCTTCGATCTGCGCACAGGACGCGCTGATCTTCGCCGACAGCTCGCGCATCGCGGCGATGTTCTGCTCGACCACCTGACGACCGTCCTCGGCCTGATGCCGCGCACCGCTGGCCTGCTGCGAGGCATCGGCCGCGTTGCGCGCGATCTCCTGCGCGGCGGCGCCGAGCTCGTTGATCGCTGCCGCCACGCTGTTGGTGCGGCTGGCCTGCTCATCGGAGTTGGCCATCGAGGAGTTGGACGCTGCCAACACCCGGGCGGCAACCTCGTTAACCTGCTGCGTCGCGGAGGACACTTCGCGAATGGAGGTATGAATACGCTCGACGAAGCGGTTGAAGGCCGAGGCCAGTTCGCCGAATTCGTCCTTCGACTGTACCGCCAGCCGCCGGGTCAGATCGCCCTCACCTTCGGCGATGTTGGCCATGGCGCGGCCCATGTCGGTCAGCGGGCGCATCAGCACGCGCATCAGCATGCCGAGCAACAGCAGGATCACACCAACGGCGATCAGTGCCGCGACCACAGCGGAGGTGCGGAAGCTGGCCAGGGCGGCGTAGGCCTTGGCCTTGTCCAGCGAGATACCGACGTACCAACTCACCGAGGGCAGGCCCTGCACGCGGCTGAAGCTGAGGATGCGGGTCTGTCCGTCCAGTTCAGCCTCGCTGTAGTTGGCGTCCAGCGACGGCGTGTGCCCCGGGAACAGTTCGCCAAGCGACTTCATCACCTTGCTGCCGTCCGGGTGCACCAGGATCTTGCCGTCGCCGCTGACCAGAAACGCATGGCCCATGCCGTTGAAGTCCAGCGCGTTGATGATTTCAACCAGTACCTTGAGCCCCAGATCGCCGCCAACGACGCCAATGTTCCGACCGTTCTGCTGCGCCGGGGTGGCGATGGATATGACCAGCTCGCCGCTCGCCGCATCCACATAGGGTTCGGTCAGCGTCGAGCCGCCGGCGGCTATCGCGTCCTTGTACCAAGGGCGCGCGCGTGGATCGTAGTCGGCGGGCATCTCTTCGGCAGGCCGCATGAGGAAGCTGCCATCCTGCCCACCGAGGTAACTGAACATGAAGGTCGAAGCCAGCGCCTTCTGCTCAAGCAGCTCGGCTACTCGGGCTTCGGCGTCGTCGCTGCCGATGCTCTGCGCGGCGCTTTCCACCAGCAGGATACGGCCGGACAACCAGTTCTGGATGTTGTGCGCGGTGACGTCGCCCATCTCATCGAGGTAGCTGTTGAGATTGTCGCGAATGGCATTGCGCTGCAGGTAGTCGTTGAACAGGGTGAACAACGAGAAGGTCGCAATCACGATCAGCGATGCGGCCAGAAGGATCTTGTGGCTGAACTTCAGGTGCTTGGGCATGGCGTGGTCCGCAACGGTTCGGGCAAATAGAGCGTCCGTGTTCCGTGCGCCAGATCCCTGGCTCTCAGTCAGGGTGTCGGCCAAGCGCAGCCGAACTTTACAATTGCATGACGTAGATCAGTTCGTGCACCAGGCCTGCCGGCGAACGGTCGGCACCGTGCCCGCCGTAATCGCAGCCGCAGAAACGAAAACGCCAGCCTCGCGGCTGGCGTTTCCTGATGCGCCGATGAACTCAGCGCCCGGCCAGCGCTGGCATCACTCGCGGGCGCAGCAGCTCGCCGACCAGGGTGAGTGCACCGATCGCGCCGGCGATCCAGTACCAGCGCTGCAGCGGGTCGAAGCCCAGCCAGCCGAGCGCATGCAGGAACACCATCAGGATCAGCACCGGGCAGACGTAGCGCACCATAAACAGCCATAGCGCGTAGCCCAGCGGCGGCAGATTGAGCTCGTCGCGCATGATCTCGCTGCGCAGTGCGTAACCGGCCAGCAGCACAGTGAAGATCCCGCCCAGCGGCATCATCCAGCGCGAGGTCAGGTAATCCAGCCAGTCGAAGAAGTTCTTGCCCATCGGCGTCCAGCCGGACATGAGGTTGAACGAGAGCATCGCCAGCATGCTGATCACCAGCAGTACCGCACCCGAGCCCATCGCCGCCTTCAGGCGCGAGATGCCGTGCTTCTCGTTGAGGTAGGCAACGGTGGCTTCGATCATCGAGATCGCCGAGGTCAGCGCTGCGATCGATACCATGGCGAAGAACAGCACGCCGAACGCAGTGCCGAACGGCATCTGCTGGAAGGCCAGCGGCAGGCTCATGAAGATCAGGCCAGGGCCGGCGGTCGGGTCCATGCCATTGGCGAAGATGATCGGGAAGATCGCCAGGCCCGCCAGCAGCGCCACGCAGGTGTCGGCGATGGCGACCATGAAGGTGGTGCGTGCGATGGATTGGTCATCCGGAATATACGAGCCGTAGGTAAGGATCGCCCCGGAAGCCAGGCTGAGGGTGAAGAACGCGTGACCAAGCGCGGCCAGCAGCGCCTCGCCGGTGATCTTCGAGGTGTCGAAGCTGAACAGGAAGGCGAAGCCCTGATCGAAGCCGCCACTGGTCACCGCGTAACCCACGAGGATCAGCAGCAGCACGGCCAGGCCCGGCATCATCCAGCGCACGGCGTTCTCGATGCCCTTCTGCACACCCTTGGCGACGATCCACAGGGTCAGCAGCGCTACCAGCAGACTCCAGCCGCCGAGCTGCCAGGGGTTGGCGTTATGCGCCTCGAATACGCCGCCCAATGCCTCGACGCTGGTCGCGGCCAGCGAGCCGTCGAGCATCTTCACCGTGTAGGCGAAGGCCCAGCCGGCAACCACCACATAGAAGCAGAGGATCAGGAAGCCGGCCGTCATGGCCATGCCGCCGACCGCCTTCCACAGCGGGTTGCCGTTGTTCTCGCGGACCACCCGGCCGATGGCGTCGATCGGGCTGCCACGGCCGCGGCGACCGATGGCGATCTCGCACATCATTACCGGTACGCCGATGGCGAGGATGCACAGCAGGTACATCAATACGAAGGCACCACCGCCGAACTCGCCGGTGATGTAGGGGAATTTCCAGATGTTGCCCAGGCCCACGGCGGAGCCGGTTGCCGCGAGGATGAAGCCCCAGCGCGACAGCCAGAGGTTCTTCGGTTTTTCACGAGTCATACGTCACCTGTTTGTTGTTATCTGTGACGGGATCGGGACCGTCGCGCAGGGCGCGACGGCGTGCAAGGCGGATTCAGTCGTTCATTGAGCGTCGGGCTGCACCTCCGGCGCGGCCTGCTGGAAGGCCGGAAGCGTCTCGCAGCGTGCAACGATCTCGAGAATGCGTGGATACGCCGCGAGGTCACAGGCAAAACGGCGCGCATTGTATACCTGCGGCACCAGGCATGCCTCCAGATAACCTGGCCGATCGTTCAGGGAAAGCTTGTCACCAAAGGTTTCCAGGCCCTGCTCCACCGCCGCCAGCCCCTGGCTGACCCAATGCTGATACCAGGCATTCTTCGCCTCGTCATCGACGCCCAGTTCGGCGCTGAGGTACTGCAGCACGCGCAGATTGTTCAGCGGATGGATCTCGCAGGCGATGTGCATGGCCAGCGAGCGCACCTGGGCGCGCTCGACCGGATCGGCCGGCAGCAGCGCCGGTACTGGAAACACCTCGTCGAGGTACTCCAGGATCGCCAGCGACTGGCTGATGCGCGCGCCGCCATTGCCTTCGTCCACCAGCAGCGGCACCAGCTGCTGCGGGTTGAGGGCGCGGTAATCGGCCGCACGCTGCTGGCCGCCATCCTTGACCAGATGCACCGGCACCTGGCGGTAGGCCAACCCCTTGAGGTTCAGCGCGATGCGCACCCGGTACGCAGCGCTGGAGCGCCAGTAGCCGTAGAGCGTCAGCTCAGTGCTCATAGCGCTCGACCTGCTGATCGATGGCGCCGAAGATGCTCTGCCCGGCGGCGTCGAACATCTCGATGCGCACTCGGTCGCCAAACTTGAGGAACGGCGTCTTCGCCTCGCCGTGCTCGATGACCTCGAGCATGCGCTTCTCGGCCAGGCAGGACGAGCCGGCACTGCGATCGTAGTTCGACACCGTGCCCGAGCCGATGATGGTGCCGGCGCCCAGCGGACGGGTACGCGCGGCGTGGGCGACCAGGGTCGGGAAGTTGAAGGTCATGTCGGTGCCGGCATCCGGCTGGCCGAACAGCTCACCGTTGATATGCGAGACCAGCGGCCGGTGCACCTTGCCGTCGCGCCAGGTTTCGCCCAGCTCGTCCGGGGTCACCGCCACCGGCGAAAAGCTCGACGACGGCTTGCTCTGGTAGAAGCCGAAGCCCTTGGCCAGCTCGCCGGGAATCAGGTTGCGCAGCGAAACGTCATTGACCAGCATCAGCAGCTGGATGTGCGCCGCCGCCTCAGCCGGCGTCGCGCCCATCGGCACGTCGTCGGTGATCACCGCCAGCTCGCCTTCCAGGTCGATACCCCAGGCCTCGTCAGCCAGGCGGATCGGCGATTGCGGCGGGATAAAGGCATCGGCGCCGCCCTGGTACATCAGCGGGTCGTGCCAGAAGGATTCCGGCATTTCCGCACCGCGCGCCTTGCGCACCAGCTCGACGTGGTTGACGTAAGCGCTGCCGTCGGCCCAGTGATAGGCGCGCGGCAGTGGGCTGTGGCAGGCGGCCTGGTCGAAGGCGAAAGCGCCCTCCTCCAGCCCGTCGTTGAGACGCTGGTAGATCGCCTCCAGCTTCGGCTTGCAGTAGCTCCAGTCATCCAGCGCGGCCTGCAGCGTGGCGGCGATCTGCGGCACTTTCACCGCCCGGGCGAGATCACGGGAGACGACGACGAGCACGCCGTCGCGGCCCTGGTTGAGGGTTGCGAGTTTCATCAGGATTCCTTGCCCGGCGCACGCCAGGAGTTGACGTATTCGGGGACATCGACGGCGGCGGCAGCCTCGCCGACTTCCAGCGCGCGGCGGGTGTCGATCATCACCGCCACCTCGTCGGCAAAGGTCGCCGGGTCGGTACTGGCCTTTTTCAGCGCCTTCGGATGCGGCCCGTGGGGGAAGCCGCAGGGGTGGAAGGTCACCATGCCCTGCTCGATGTTGTCGCGGCTGAAGAAGTTGCCGCGGTGGTAGAACAGCACTTCGTCGTAGTCATCGTTGTTGTGGAAGAACGGCACCTTTAGCGCACCCGGATCGGATTCCACCGGCCGCGGGGTGAAGGTGCAGACCACGAAACCGTTGGCGACGAAGGTGGTGTGCGCTGACGGCGGCAAGTGGTAGCGATGGCTCATCAGCGGGCGGATGTCGCGCCAGTTGAGCCGTACCACGGTGTTGTCGCCGTGCCAGCCGACCACGTCCAGCGGGTTGTACGGGTAGGTCACGGTAGTGATCTGGTCTCGCCGCTTGATGCGGATCTGCCAGGGGTTCTCGTCCTGCTGCACGCGGAAGGCGTCGTCCAGGCGAGGATGGTCGAGCACCGCGGCGTCGAAGATGGCATGCGGGCCGACCAGGCCCTTGTCCGGCAGCTGATAGGCGCCGTCGGTGTTCTCGATCAACAGCATGAACACCGGCTGCGTCGCCTCGATGCGCCAGGCGGTGCCGCGCGGGATCATCAGGTAGTCGCCGTCGCGGAATTCCAAGTGACCGAAGTCGCAGTACAGATGCCCGGCGCCCTCGTGGATAAACAGCAGTTCGTCACCGTCGCCGTTGCGCACCAGATGACGCATGGCGCCGTTGGTCTTCCACAGGCGCAGCTTGACGTCAGCGTTGTGCAGCGCGAGCGGCGCCTGCAGCGGGCAGTCGCCTTCGCTGGGGATCTGATTGAAGTTGAAGGCGTGCGGACGCAGCGGGCCTTCCCAGTCGATCCAGCCGGTCGGCGGATGCTTGTGATGCAGGTGCGAAGCCGGGCCGAAGAAGCCTTCGCGGCCCATTTCGCGCTCGTAGGTGCCCTGCGGAAAATCGCAGTGCGCCTGTCGCGAACTCTCACCCTCGCGGATGGGGAAACTGATCCATTTGCGGCTCATGTGCCTCTCCTCGTGATACCGCGTGATCTCAATGGCGGCGCAGTGGGTGCCGATGCGTAGGGTGGATGTCGCGTAGGGTGGAAGACTGCGAAGCATCTTCCACGCGTCTGAACCGGCCGGCCCCACGCGGGCCCGTTGTTCCCGCCATACGCGTGGATGTGCTTCGCGACATCCACCCTACGCATCCCACCTGGCTCCAGACTTACTCGTCCGCCTTGATCACGCCGCGGCGCACCTGGTCTTCCTCGATGGATTCGAACAGCGCCTTGAAGTTGCCTTCGCCGAAGCCCTGGTTGCCCTTGCGCTGGATGATCTCGAAGAAGATCGGGCCGATCACCGTGTTGGTGAAGATCTGCAGAAGGATGCCGTCATCGCCCGACGTACCGACGCCCGGCGCTCCGTCGATCAGCAGGTTCAGCTCGCGCAGCTGGTCGAGCGGCTCGCCGTGACCGGCGACGCGGGTGTCGACCTTCTCGTAGTAGGTGTCCGGGGTGGTCATGAAGTCCACGCCATTGGCGCGCAGGCGGCGCACGGTCTCGTAGATATCGTCGGTGGACAGCGCGATGTGCTGGATGCCCTCGCCGTGGTACTCGCGGATGAATTCCTCGATCTGCGACTTGTCGTCGGCCGACTCGTTGATCGGGATGCGGATCTTGCCGCAGGGCGCGGTCATGGCGCGGGAGAACAGGCCGGTCAGCTTGCCTTCGATGTCGAAGTAGCGAATTTCGCGGAAGTTGGCGATGCGCTCGTAGAAGCCGGACCAGACATCCATCTGCCCGCGCATGACGTTGTGGGTCAGGTGGTCGATGCACATCAGGCCGACGGCGTTGTCGTTTGGCGTGCGCCCTTCGATGTACTCGAAGTCGACGTCGTAGATGCTCTTGTCGCCGTAGCGATCGACGAGATACAGCAGCGAGCCGCCGATGCCTTCGACACAGGGGATGTTCAGCTCGCCGAAGTTGGCGTGGCTGCCGACCAGCTTGGCGCCCTGGGATTCGACGTAGGCGGCGGCCTGGGCGGCATTCTTCACCCGGAAGGCCATGGCGCAGGCGCTCGGGCCGTGCTTTTCGCCGAAGGCGCGCACATGCCCGGTGGGGCTGCCGTTGAGCACGATGTTGATATCGTGCTGCTGGAACAGCCAGACCTCCTTGGAGCGGTGCTTGGCGGTTTCGGTAAAGCCCATCTGGGTGAACAGCGTGCGCAGCTGTTCGATGCCCTCGGCATTCGGCGCGGTGAATTCGACGAACTCGAAGCCGTCGGTACCGATGGGATTGTGCTGTTCGATCTTGTTCACGGCGTTCATATCGCCTCCTGATTATTGTTGTGAGGACTGCCGCTGCACGGCTTGGCTGGCCCCATCACACCCCAGGGCCGAGCGCCGAACAATGCTGTTTACGAGTACGGCAAGCAGCCGGCGCCATCCCTGCTGTCAGGTTTTCCTTACAGCGCCTGTTTCGCTGAAAAGCCTGGCCCGGCGGCTTGCCAGGCGTAACGAAAAGCTGACAGAGCGGTGCGACAACCTGCCGCACATGTCATCTCCCGCTTAACCTGGCGCATAAAAAAGGTGGGCTGAAGCCCACCCCATGAAGGCCTGCGTTGGCCTGCCTATGGGATGGACCTGAGCCCACCGAAACGGCTTCCTGAGAAGCCCGCAGCATTCTTGTAGGGTGGGCTTCAGCCCACCAGGCGACCCGCTAGATCAAGCCGAGCAGGTTGAGAAACACCAGCACGATGGCCACCGGCGTGCCGTAGCGCAGCAGGTTCCACCAGGCCTGGAACAGCCCGGCGTTGCGAATGCCGATGGCCTCGCTGACCACGTGACGCTGCAGCACCCAGCCGGTGAACAGCACGGTGCCCAGCCCGCCCAACGGCATCAGCCAGTTGGTGGTGAGGTAATCCAGGGTGTCGAAGAAGGTCTTGCCGAACAGCTGGTAGTCCGCCCAGTGATTGAAGGAGAACACGCTGCCCAGGCTCAGCAGCCAGAGCACCAGACCACTGCCCAGCACGGCCTTGGTCCGGCTGATACGGAAGCGTTCGGTGAGCCAGGCGATGCTCGGCTCGGAGAGCGAGATGGCCGACGTCAGCGCGGCGATCACCAGCATGATGAAGAACAACCCACCGACGACCTGCCCCAACGGCATCTGGCCAAAGGCGATCGGCAGCGTGACGAAGATCAGCCCCGGCCCGGCACCCGGCTCCAGGCCGTTGCCGAACACCAGCGGGAAGATCGCCAGGCCGGCCAGCAGCGCCACCGCGGTATCGGCCAGCGCCACCAGAATCGAGGTCTTGGCGATCGAGGTGCCTTCCGGCAGGTAGGAGCCGTAGACCATCATCGCGCCGCAGCCCAGGCTCAGGGTGAAGAAGGCATGACCGAGGGCGATCAGCACGCTCTGCGCGGTCAGCGCGGAGAAATCCGGCACGAAGAGAAACTGCAGCGCCTGGGCGAACTCGCCTTCGATGGCGGCGTAGACGACCAGCACCAGCATCAGCACGAACAGCCCTGGCATCAGAAAGCGCAGCGATCGCTCCAGCCCGCCGCGCACGCCGAAGCCGACGATCAGCATGGTCGCCGCCAGCACCAGCGTGGCGCAGACCACCAGGCGCAGCGGGTCCGCCAGCAGCGCGCCGAACTGCTCGCCGCTGGCCTCGCCGCTGACCCCGGCAAAGCCGCCGCTGAAGGTCGCCGGCACATAGGCCAGCGCCCAGCCAGCCACCACCAGATAGAAACTCAGGATGAGAAAGCCGGTCAGCCCGCCGAGCCAGCCGACCACGCGCCAGCGCGAACTGGCTCCGGCTTCACGGGCCAGCCGAGCGACGGCGCCATCAGGGTTCGCCCGACCGCGACGGCCGATCATCACCTCGGTCATCAGCAGCGGAATGCCGATCAAGAGGATGCAGGCGAGGTAGACCAGAACGAAGGCGCCGCCGCCGTTCTGCCCGGTCACGTAGGGGAATTTCCAGATATTGCCCAGGCCCACCGCCGAGCCGGTGGCGGCGAGGAAGAACACCCAGCGCGAGGACCATAGGCCGCGGCTGGCGTTGTCTTGGATGCGTGCGCGCGCGCCGGCGAAGGTGCCGGCCGCGAGGCTGGTTTTATCGGTCATTGCGGATTCCTGCTTGTTGTTTTTGTCAGGGATGGTGCGAACGAACGGAGCTGGCACGGCTCTGGCGATCAGCGCCCGCCGCCCCGCTCAGCGAAGGCCGGCGCACTCAGGCGCCCGGCCGGGATCACTCATGAAGCCTGGCGCTTGAACGCTTCGGTTTGCGGCACGCCACCGGCGTGCAGCCGCTCCAACGCCAGGCGATCGGCGATCACCGAAGTCGGTTCACCGCTGGCAGCGGAGCGGGTGAAGATCTCGCCCAGCGTGTCGCCGATGGCTTTTACATGGGCGTCGATCTGCGCGGCGCTGCCGCCGGTGCGCTGGTAGTAGACGTCGATGATGCCGCCGGCGTTTATCGCGTAGTCCGGCGCGTAGAGCTGGTTGCGCCGCTGCAGTTCGATGCCGATCTCGGCGGTTGCCAGTTGGTTGTTCGCCGCGCCGGCGATCACCGGGGCGCGCAGCACTTCCAGGGTCTGCTCGTTGAGGATGCCGCCCATGGCGCAGGGCGCGAAGACATCTACATCGAGACCGTAGATATCCTGCGGGCGCACCACGTTGGCGCCCACTTCCTCCATCGCCTGCTTGACGTTGGCATCGAAGATGTCTGCCACCCACAGCTCGGCGCCGGCAGCTTTGAGGTGCCGCGCCAGGCCCAGACCGACATGGCCGACGCCCTGGATCGCCACCTTCAGCCCGGCCAGGTCATCGCGACCGAGGCGCTGACGCACCGCTTCCTTGAGGCCGACGAACACCCCGTAAGCGGTGGATGGCGAGGGGTCGCCGCTGGCGATACTGCCATCCAGCGTGGTGCGCGGCGTGGCGCCCACCACATGGCGGGTGCGCTGGGCAAACGCCTGCATCTCGGCATCGCCGGTGCCCGAGTCCGCAGCGGTGATATAGCGCCCACCGAGGCTGTCGACGAAGTCGCCCATCGCATGCAGCAGCGCCTGGCTCTTGCCGGTATGCGGGTCGCCGATGATCACCGCCTTGCCGCCGCCGAGTTTAAGCCCGGCCAGCGAAGATTTCAGGGTCATCCCGCGCGACAGCCGCAGCACATCGCGCAGGGCGTCGTCGTCATTGGCATAGGGGAACATCCGGCAGCCACCCAGCGCCGGACCGAGGCGCGTGTCGTGGATGGCGATAATGGCTTTCAGACCCGACGCCTGGTCATGGCAGAAGACCACCTGTTCGTGGCGATCGAAGTCGGGGTGAGCGAAGACGGACATTTGGGTTACCTCGTTCTTGTTGGTCTGGTTCCCTGCCGTGGGCAGGGCCTACTTGTCTGGTACCGGGGCCACCGCTATTCGGGCGATCGCGGCCGCGAAAAACTGGCTGTCAGTCGTTACTCCTGTGCCAGTAACTTCGCGGCCATCGCGCTAGGCCGCAGGCTGGAACAGCCGCACGCTCTGCACCTCGTCGCCCTTGGCCAATTGCTCGCGGAGCAACTTCTCCTGCTGGCGGGCCTTGGCGATGGAGCGTTCCTTCACCGGGCCGTAGCCGCGGATCTGTTCCGGTAGCGCGGCGATGGCCACGGCAGTGCGGTAGTTGGTCGGCTTGAGCTGGGCCAGCAGCTCGTCCACGGTCTTCTCGTACTCCGTGATCAGCTGGCGCTCGACGCGGCGGTCGTGGCCATAGCCGAACGGATCGAGCGGCGTGCCGCGCAGGAAGCGGAACTTGGCCAGCACGCCGAACACATTGAGCACCCATGGTCCCAGCTCGCGCTTGCGCGGCTCGCCAGTGACGGGGTCACGCTTGGCCAGCCAGGCCGGGGCGAGGTGGAACTGCAGCCGGTAGTCGCCCTCGAACTGCGCCTCGAGCTGCTGGCGGAATTCCGGCTCGCTGTAGAGGCGCGCCACCTCGTACTCATCCTTGTAGGCCAGGAGCTTGAAGTAGTAGCGGGCGACGGCCTTGGACAGCGCCAGATCGTCCGCGCTATCGGCCTCGCGCACACGCTCGACCAGCTGGCGATAGCGGCGCGCCAGCCCGGCGTTCTGGTAGCGGGTAAGGAAATCCACGCGCCACTCGACGATCTCTTCCAGGGTTTTACAGATCGGCTCCGCTATTTCAGCCGGACGTGCCAGCTGCTCCACCGTTTCGCGTTCGAGCACGGCACGACGGCCCCAGCGGAAGGCCTGCAGATTCAGCTTGGCGGCAACGCCATTGAGCTCGATAGCCTTCTCGATGGCCTCGGCGCTGATCGGCAGCAGCCCCTGCTGATAGGCGAAGCCGAGCAGGAACAGGTTGGTGGCGATGCTATCGCCGAGCAGTCGCGTGGCCAGGCGGGTGGCGTCGACGAAGTGGGTCTTGTCGGCACCGACCGCCGCGCTGATGGCCTGACGCATGGCCGCGCCGGGCACCTGGGCATCGGGGTTGCGGGTGAACTCGGCGGTGGCCGATTCGTGGCTGTTCACCACGGCGTTGCTGATCTGCTCGTTGAGGCGGGTCAATGACTCGTCGCCCGCCGCGACAATCAGGTCGCAGCCGAGCAGCAGATCGGCCTCACCGGCGGCGATGCGCACGGCGTAGATGTCGCTCTGCTTCGCGGCGATGCGCACGTGGGTGGTCACCGGGCCGAACTTCTGCGCCAGGCCGGCCTGGTCGAGCACCGTGCAGCCCTTGCCTTCCAGGTGCGCGGCCATGCCGAGCAGCGCGCCGAGGGTAGTCACACCGCTGCCGCCGACACCCGGAATCAGCACGTTCCATGGGCGATCCAGCGTTGGGTGCTGCGGCTCGGGCAACGTCGCCGCCTCGATACCGCCAGCTACGGCTTCGGGCTTACGCAACCCGCCGCCATGCACGGTGACGAAGCTCGGGCAGAAGCCCTCGACGCAGGAGAAGTCCTTGTTGCAGGCGTTCTGATCGATCTCGCGCTTGCGCCCCAGTTCGGTTTCCAGTGGCAGCACCGCCAGGCAGTTGGACTTCTCACCGCAGTCGCCGCAACCCTCGCACACTGCCGGGTTGATGAAGGCGCGCTTGGCCGGGTCTTCCAGCTTGCCGCGCTTGCGCCGACGACGTTTCTCGGTGGCGCAGGTCTGGTCGTAGATGATTACCGAGACACCCTTGAATTCGCGCAGCTCGCGCTGCACGGCATCCAGTTCGCGGCGGTGATGGAAGCTGGTGATCGGCGCGAAGCTGTCGCGGGTCGGGTACTTGTCCGGCTCATCGCTTACCAGAGCGATGCGTTTGACGCCCTCGTGGAAGATCTGCCGGCTGAGCTGGTCGACGCGCAGCTCGCCGTCGATGGGCTGGCCGCCCGTCATGGCCACGGCATCGTTGTAGAGAATCTTGTAGGTCACGTTCACGCCGGCCGCGACGGCCGCACGCACGGCCAGGCTGCCGGAGTGGAAGTAGGTGCCGTCGCCGAGGTTCTGGAACATGTGCGGGGTGTCGGTGAACGGCGCCTGGCCGATCCAGTTGACGCCCTCGCCGCCCATCTGGGTAAAGGTCTCGGTGCGCCGGTCCATCCACTGCACCATGTAATGACAGCCGATGCCGGCCGAGGCGCGACTGCCCTCCGGCACCTTGGTCGAACTGTTGTGCGGGCAACCGGAGCAGTAGTGCGGGGTGCGCACGGTGTCGTAGCTGCGCGCGGCCAGGGCCTTTTCCTTGGCATCGAGGAAGGCCAGGCGAGTGAGGATGCTTTCGCTGGTGTAGATCGGCGCGAGGCGCTTGGCGATCACCCGCGCGATCATCGCCGGGGTCAGCTCGGAGAGGTTCGGCAGCAGCGAGTTGCCCTGTTCGTCGAACTCGCCGACCACCCGCGGACGCTTGCTGACGGGCCAGTTGTAGAGCTGCCCGGTGAGCTGGTCCTCGATGATGCTGCGCTTCTCCTCGACCACCAGAATCTCGTCCAGCCCCTGGGCGAATTCGTGCACCGAGACCGGCTCCAGCGGCCAGCTCATGCCGACCTTGAGCACGCGCAGGCCGACCGAGGCGCACAGCGCTTCGTCCAGGCCAAGGTCGTCCAGCGCCTGGCGCACGTCGAGATAGGACTTGCCGGTGGTGATGATGCCCATGCGCGGATTCGGCGAATCGAGCATCACCCGGTTCAGGTTGTTGGCCCGGGCGAAGGCGCGTGCGGCGTAGATCTTGTACAGGTTGAGGCGCTTTTCCTGAGCCAGCGGCGGGTCCGGCCAGCGAATGTGCACGCCGTCCTCGGGCAGCTCGAAGTCTTCCGGGATGCGCGTCTGCATGCGTAGCGGATCGACTTCCACCACGGCGGAGGAGTCGACGTTCTCGGCGATGGTCTTCAGCGCCACCCAGCAGCCGGAGTAGCGCGACAGTTCCCAGCCGATGATGCCGTAATCGAGAATTTCCTGAACGTTGGCCGGATTCAGCACCGGAATCGAGGCGGCGATGAAGGCATGCTCGCTCTGGTGCGGCAGCGTCGAGGACTTGCAGCCGTGGTCGTCACCCGCCAGCAGCAGCACGCCGCCGTTGGGTGCAACACCTGCCGCATTGCCGTGCTTGAACACGTCGCCGGCGCGGTCGACGCCCGGGCCCTTGCCGTACCACATGGCGAATACGCCGTCGTACTTGGCACCGGGGAACAGGTTGGTTTGCTGGCTGCCCCACACCGCGGTGGCGGCCAACTCTTCGTTGACGCCGGGCTGGAAGTGGATGGCGTGTTGCTTGAGGTAGTCGCGGGCTTCCCAGAGGCTCTTATCGAGCCCGCCCAGTGGCGAGCCGCGATAGCCGGAGATGAAGCCACCGGTATTCAAACCACGGGCCTGATCACGCTGATGCTGCAGCATCGGCAAGCGGGTCAGCGCCTGGGTGCCGGTGAGGTACAGATGTCCGGTTGCAAGCCGGTACTTGTCGTCCAGACGGATCTCGGCCAGAGACATGGGGCGCTCCTAATTTGTTGTTATCGGAGTCAGGGCAGCGTTGTTCGCTACCCGCCTGACGCAGTCATAGAGAAACCGCACGGTTGTTTCTCGATGCTGGCAATCGGCAGGGGATCACCCCACCGTCGCGTGTCGATTAACAGTCTGGCCGTGACGAAGAGAGATTTTCTTTCTACTTTTGCGGTAGAACAGTGCTTCTGTGCATGACCCATTCGCTAACAACAAGAAAACAGGCACGACCATGCAGACTTCGCCACTAAGCAGCATCGATCGCAAGATTCTCCTGCTGCTGCAACACAACGCCGATCTCTCCGCGGCGGAAATCGCCGAGAAGGTCGAACTGTCGCAATCGCCGTGCTGGCGACGCATCCACCGCATGCAGGAGGAAGGGCTGATCGAGCGCAAGGTCGCCCTGCTCAACCCGAAGAAGCTCGGGCTGAACATGACGGTGTTCGTCAACATCAAGCTCTCGGCCCACGGACGCAGCAACCTCGACGAGTTCGAGCGGGCGGTGGTGGGTTACCCCGAAGTGCTGGAGTGCCACACCATGGCTGGCGAGTCGGATTACCTGCTCAAGGTGGTGGCGCGCGATATCGACAGCTACGAACGCTTCCTGCGCGACCAGCTTTTGCAACGCCCCCACGTGCAGGAGGCGCACTCGCATATCGCCATGAGCGAGGTGAAGCGGACCACGGAGTTGCCGCTGGATTGAGCCTTCAGACGGATTCGCGGCAGGCGGTGGATAAGGCGGAGCCGTTATCCACCCTACGGGCGAAGCAGCCGCCACGAGGGAATGAAAGCGTAAGGTGGACAACGGTCAGAGCCTTTTCCACGCGTCCACCAAGATCGCCTCCGACACCGTCCCAAACATCCGCATGCGTCGGCCCTGGTTACGGTGAGTAAGGCTTCGCCGTTATCCACCCTACGCACCGACGCACCGCTTGCACTCCTACTCCTCCGGTATCCCTTCCAGCCGCGCGCCCCGTCCGATCTCCCGCTCGGCGAACCAGCCCTGATCCATCTCCAGCGCGTAACGTGCCGGCCGCTTCGAACAACGAATCTCGGTATTGAACGGTTCCAGATCGATCACATCGACCAGAACGCCGTCCTCATCGAAGAACGCCGCGGACAACGGCAGCGGCGTGTCCTTCATCCACAGGCAGTGCCGGCGCACTTCATCAAAGCGGAACAACATGCCGCTGTCGCTGGCCAGTTCGCTGCGCCCCATCAGCCCGCGTTCGCGCTGGGCGACGGTCTGCGCGTATTCGGCGTGCAGCTCGTGCCCCTGAAGGCGCAGCCGCAGCGGCTCTTGCGCCTGAGCGGAGCCCACAAGCAGCAGCGACAGTAAAAGCGCAACACGCATCGACCAACCTCCTCAAGCGCAGCGGGAACAGCCGGCCGCCGCCGCACTCATAAGCGAAGCGCCGCACCTGCGCGGCGACATAACGACAACAAGGGAGAACCCCATCGTGCTCAACAGAATAACCGCGGCCAGCGTCTACCTGGTGCAACGCTTCCTCCCCTCGCCCTTCGTCTTCGCCATCCTGCTCACGCTGATCGTGCTGATCGCCGCCATGCTCAGCACCGGTCAGGGCCTGCCGACGATGGCGCAGCACTGGGGCAACGGCTTCTGGAACCTGCTGGCCTTCACCATGCAGATGTCGCTGATCCTGGTCACCGGCCATGCCCTGGCACGGGCGCCGGCAATCAATCGCCTGCTCGACCGCATGGCGCGCATCCCGCAGTCGCCCGGGCAGGCCATCATTCTGGTGACGCTGGTGGCGCTGGCCGGCTCCTGGATCAACTGGGGCTTTGGCCTGGTGATCGGCGCGGTGTTCGCCCGCGCGCTGGCGCGCCAGGTGCGCGGCGTTGACTATCCGCTGCTGGTGGCCTCGGCCTACTCAGGCTTCCTGATCTGGCACGGCGGCTTTTCCGGTTCGATCCCGCTGTCCCTGGCCAGCGGTGGCGCCGATCTGGAAAAGATGACCGGCGGCGCGCTGACCGAAGCCATCGGCGTCGGCCAGACGCTGTTCGCCTCCTACAACCTGATCATCATCGCCGTGCTGGTGGTGGGCCTGCCGCTGTTGAACTGGGCTATGCAGCCGAAGACGCCGAAAGTGGTCGACCCGGCGCTGCTGGAGGAACCCCAGCCGAGCGACATCCCGCGGGAAACCGCCACCCAGCGCCTGGACGACAGCCGCATCCTCGGCCTGATCATGGTTGCCCTGGCGGTGCTGTTCTTCTACCAGCACTTCAGCAATAACGGTCTGGCACTGAGCCTGAACATCGTCATCTCGATCTTTCTCTTCGCCGGCCTGCTGATGCATGGCACGCCGGAGCGCTACATGCGCGCCATCGAGGAAAGCATTCGCGGCATCGCCGGGATCGTCGTGCAGTTCCCCTTCTACGCCGGGATCATGGGCATGATGGTCGGCGCCAATGCCGCTGGTGTGTCCCTCGGCCGCCAGGTCACCGACACCTTTATCGCCTGGTCGTCGGCCGAGAGCTTCCCGGTGCTGGCCTTTCTCAGCGCCGGGCTGGTCAACGTCTTCGTGCCCTCCGGTGGCGGCCAGTGGGCGGTACAGGGGCCGATCATGCTGCCGGCTGGCGCCGCGCTCGGCGTGGCACCGGAAGTCACGGCCATGGCGATCGCCTGGGGCGATGCCTGGACCAACATGATCCAGCCGTTCTGGGCCCTGCCGCTGCTGGGCATCGCCGGACTCGGGGCGCGCGACATCATGGGCTACTGCCTGCTCTGCCTGGTGTTCTCCGGTGTGGTGATCGCTGGTGGGCTGTACTTCCTGACCTGATACGCCTCTGCATTCCGGACCGCGCTGCTGTCCGGAATGCTGGACCGCACTGTCCAGCATTCAAGACATCGATACCGTCCACCATTTTGGACAGCCTGCAGAAACCCTATCGAAATCAGTGAGTTGCATATCTGGCACGGAACTCGCTAAATCACCGTGCGGCCTGTCCGCAGCCGAAACAAGAAAAACAATGCGCCTGCCGTGCAGCAGCGAGTCCCCGAATGCCCTCGGCAGCGTTCGGTCGTGCCGCACGGGGCCAGGAGATCGTCCCCGATGAGCGTCGTCATCGCCCTTGCTGCATTGGCCCTGCTGATGCTCGCCGCCTACCGCGGCTACAGCGTCATTCTGTTTGCTCCCATCGCCGCCATGGGTGCGGTGCTGCTCACCGACCCGTCCGCGGTGGCGCCGGCGTTCACCGGCATCTTCATGGAGAAGATGGTCGGCTTCATCAAGCTCTATTTCCCGGTATTCCTGCTCGGTGCGGTGTTCGGCAAGCTGATCGAAATGTCCGGCTTCTCGCGCTCCATCGTCGCCGCGGCGATCCGCCTGCTCGGCACCAGCCAGGCGATGCTGGTGATCGTGCTGGTCTGCGCGCTGCTGACCTACGGCGGCGTGTCGCTGTTCGTCGTGGTGTTCGCGGTGTACCCCTTCGCCGCCGAGATGTTCCGCCAGAGCAACATGCCCAAGCGGCTAATCCCGGCGACCATCGCCCTCGGCGCGTTCACCTTCACCATGACCGCCATTCCCGGCACGCCGCAGATCCAGAACATCATCCCCACCACCTTCTTCAACACCACCACCTGGGCTGCGCCCTGGCTGGGTCTGATCGGCACCGTCTTCGTCTTCGGCCTGGGCATGCTTTATCTGAAGTGGCAGCTCGGCAAGGCCATGGCCGCCGGCGAAGGCTACGGCACCAACCTGCGCAACGAGCCGGAAACACCCGCCGATATTGCCCTGCCGAACCCCTGGCTGGCGCTGTCGCCGTTGATTCTGGTGCTGGTGGCCAACCTCTTGTTCACCCGCTGGATTCCCGAGTTCTACGGCACCAGCCATAGCCTGCAGCTACCGGGCATGAGCGCGCCGCTGGTCACCGAGGTCGGCAAGCTCACCGCCATCTGGGCGGTGGAAGCGGCGCTGCTGCTGGGCATTGCCCTGGTACTGGCGACCAGCTTCGGCACCCTGCGCGGCAAGCTTGCCGAGGGCAGCCGCACGGCGGTCGGAGGCTCGCTGCTGGCGGCGATGAATACCGCCTCGGAATTCGGTTTCGGCGCGGTGATCGCCTCACTGCCAGGCTTCATCGTGGTGGCCGATGCGCTCTCGGCGATTCCCAACCCGCTGCTCAACGAAGCCATCACCGTCAACCTGCTGGCCGGCATCACCGGCTCGGCCTCCGGCGGCATGAGCATCGCGCTGGCGGCGATGGCCGACAGTTTCGTCGCTGCGGCGAATGCCGCGCAGATTCCCCTGGAAGTGCTGCACCGGGTTGCCTCGATGGCCTCCGGCGGGCTCGACACCCTGCCGCATAACGGCGCGGTAATCACCCTGCTGGCGGTCACCGGGCTGACCCACCGCGAATCCTACAAGGACATCTTCGCCATCACCCTGATCGCCACGGCCGCGGCCTTCTTCGTGATCGGCGTGTACTACGCTACCGGCATCGTCTGATGGTGGCGGCTGCTCGCCGTTATCGGCGAAGCGCCGCGCCATCAGCGATTGCCTTCCGACAACAAAAAAAGCAAAGGCACCGTCCTCGGGCGGTCGCCGCCAAGCGGGAGAAACCATGAACCTCACAGGCAAGACCGCACTGGTCACCGGCTCCACCAGCGGCATTGGCCTCGGGATCGCACTGAAGCTGGCCGAAGCCGGCGCCGACCTGATCCTCAACGGTTTCGGTGATGCCTCGGCAGCGCTGGCCGAAGTCGGCCGCCATGGCCGCAAGGTCGGCCACCACGGCGCGGACGTGTCCGATCCGGCACAGATCGCCGAGCTGTTCGCCTATGCCGAGCGCGATTTCGGTGGCGTCGACATCCTGGTCAACAATGCCGGCATCCAGCACGTGGCGCCGGTGGAGGAGTTTCCGGTAGAGCGCTGGGACGCGATCATCGCCATCAACCTGTCCTCGGCGTTTCACACCACACGCCTGGCCCTGCCCGGCATGCGTCAGCGCGGCTGGGGGCGGATCATCAATATCGCTTCGGTGCACGGGCTGGTGGGCTCCGAGCAGAAGGCCGCCTACGTCGCCGCCAAGCACGGCCTGGTCGGGCTGACCAAGGTGGTCGCGCTGGAAACCGCCACCACGCCGATCACCTGCAACGCCATCTGCCCCGGTTGGGTACTGACCCCACTGGTACAGCAGCAGATCGACGAGCGCGCGCGGGAGAGCGGCGATGAACAGCAAGCCCGCCACGACCTGCTGGCCGAGAAGCAACCCTCGCTGGACTTCGTCACCCCCGCGCAACTGGGTGCCATGGCGCTGTTTCTCTGCAGCGAGGCCGGTGACCAGGTGCGCGGTGCGGCATGGAACATGGACGGCGGCTGGGCGGCGCGCTGAATACGGTTTTTGCTGACCTGCGGCAACGCACCAGGGCAAAACGCGCGCGGCCGCTTGGCAAGCGGCGCTACGCTGAGGCTAGATAGCCATCATCCCTCCAGCGATGCGCGCGCATGACCACCATCAGCAGTGAAACACCGATCAATGGCAAGTCTCCGGTGCACCTGGCGCTGCGCCGGGTTGCGATCGATACCTACCGGGAAAACGTCGCCTACCTGCACCGCGACTGTGCCGCCTGCCGCGCCGAAGGTTTCCAGGCGCTGGCCAAGGTGGAGATTCGCGTCAACGGCAAGCGCATTCTGGCCAGCCTCAATCTGGTGGACGACCCGGCCATCGTCGGCTGTGACGAGCTCGGTTTGTCCGAAGATGCCTTCGCCCAGCTTGGCGCCGAAGCCGGCGTGCCGGCATCGATTTCCCAGGCTGAACCGGCGGCATCCATTCCCGCCCTGCATCGCAAGATCGCCGGCGAACGCCTGCGCCGCGAGGACTTTCTGGCGATCATGCGCGACATCGCCGAGCATCGTTATTCAAAGATCGAGCTGACCGCCTTCGTGGTCGCCTGCAACCAGGGCGAACTGGACCGTGAGGAGGTGTTCTTCCTCACCGACGCGATGATTCAGGTCGGCCGCCGCCTGGACTGGCGCGAGCACCCTGTGGTCGACAAGCACTGCATCGGCGGCATCCCCGGCAATCGCACGTCGATGCTGGTGGTGCCCATCGTCGCCGCCCACGGCATGCTGTGCCCGAAGACCAGCTCGCGGGCGATCACCTCACCGGCCGGTACCGCCGACACCATGGAGGTGCTGGCCAACGTCGAACTGCCGTTCGAGCGCCTCTGCGAGATGGTCCGCGAGGAACGCGGCTGCCTGGCCTGGGGCGGCACCAGCGAGCTGTCGCCGGCCGATGACGTGCTGATCGCCGTCGAGCGGCCGCTGTCGATCGACTCGCCCGGGCAGATGGTCGCTTCGATCCTGTCGAAGAAGATTGCCGCCGGCTCCACTCACCTGCTGCTGGACATTCCCATCGGCCCGACGGCCAAGGTGCGTTCGATGGCCGAGGCGCAGCGCCTGCGCAAGCTCTTCGAATTCGTCGCCTCTCGCCTGGGCCTGACCCTGGACGTGGTGATCACCGATGGCCGCCAGCCGATCGGCAATGGTATCGGCCCGGTGCTGGAGGCACGCGACGTGATGCAGGTGCTGCAGAACGATCCGGCGGCGCCGATCGACCTGCGCCAGAAGGCGCTACGCCTGGCCGGACGCATGCTGGAGTTCGACCCCGACGTACGCGGCGGCGACGGCTATGCCATCGCCCGCGACATCCTCGATTCGGGCCGGGCGCTGAAGAAAATGCATTCGATCATCGCCGCCCAGGGCAGCAAGCCCTTCGATCACAACCATCCACCACTCGCCCGCCTCAGCTTCGACGTGCTGGCCGAGCGCAGCGCGGTGGTCACCGGCATCGACAACCTGCAGCTGGCACGCATTGCGCGGCTGGCCGGCGCACCCAAGGTGCAGGGTGCCGGCGTGGACATTCTGCGCAAGCTCGGCGAACCGGTGCAGGCTGGTGACTGTCTGTATCGCGTTTACGCGGATTTTCCCGCCGACCTCGCCTTCGCCCGCCAGGCCACCGAGCGCGCCAGCGGCGTCAGCCTCGGCAGTGCCGACCAGGTTCCCAGTGTTTTCGTGGAGTTCTGATGCAAAGCCAGCTGCTGTATTTCGATGATGAGCGCGCCGCCGCCCTGCGCCTGGCCGAAGCCTGCGGCCTGACCGCGGCGCAGATCGAGCGCCACCGCTTTCCCGATGACGAACTGCGCCTGCGCCTGCCGCTGGCCGACGGCGAAGCGATCGCCGAGCAACTGGTGATCTACCGCGGCCTCGATCATCCCAACGAGAAGCTGGTCGAGCTGCTGCTGATCGCGGGCGAGGCGCGCCGCCTGGGCGCCAAGCGACTGGTTCTGGTCACGCCTTATTTGGCCTACATGCGTCAGGACATCGCCTTCAACCCGGGCGAGGTGGTCAGCCAGCGGGTCATCGGCCAGCTGCTGGCCGGGCAGTTCGACGGGCTGATCACCGTCGACCCGCACCTGCACCGCGTTGCCACCCTGCAGGAAGCCGTGCCGCTGGAAGATGCCGTCACCCTCTGCGCGGCCCCTGCACTGGCACGGCTGATCGCCGAGCGCCATCCCGATGCCCTGCTGATCGGCCCGGATGCCGAGGCGCTGCAGTGGATCGAAGCGGCGGCCGCCGAGCATGGCTTCGCCCATGGCGTCTGCAGCAAGGTCCGCCACGGCGACCATCAGGTGGAGATCGCCCTGCCGGAACTGCAGTTTGCCGGACGCCATGTGGTGCTGCTCGATGACGTCGCCAGCTCCGGCCGCACCCTCGCCCAAGCCGCGGAGAAGCTGCTCGCTGCCGGTGCCGCCTCGGTCGACGTGGCCGTGACCCATGCGCTGTTTGCCGGCGATGCGCTGCAGGTGATACGCGACGCCGGCGTCGGCCATGTCTGGAGCACCGACTGCATCGCCCACGGGAGCAACGCCGTGAGCATGGCGCCGCAGCTGGCCGAAGCGCTCAGGCCGCTGTTGCGCTGAGACGCTAGGCAACGCACAGCAGAGCCCGACCGCGACGTGGACAAGGCGCTGCCGTTGTCCACCCTACGAGCATCCTGCACCGGCGAACCATCTACGCCTCAACACCACGCCGCCGTAGGGTGGAAAACACGCAGCTTTTTCACCGAGCCGGGCGACCACCTCGGCGGCGGCGGAACAACCGCGTGGACAAGGCTGCGCCGTTGTCCACCCTACCCCTCATCCACCGCACTTCGGCTCCTCGGGCACGAGCTGTGATGAATCACCGTAGCGCTTTTGGCAGCGCTCGCAGAAGAACGCCCGCCGCCTGCTGCGCCCCAGTTCTTTCACCTTCACCAGCGGAATATGGCAGCGCACGCAGGCCGTCTTGCCATGGGCCAACCAGTGCGCCTTGAGCACGCCGGCCTGTTTCCACTCGAGAAACTCGAAGCTGTAGCTACGCGCCTCGCGTACCAGTTCGCGCAGCTTGGCTGGCGGCAACTCGCCGATCAGCGACAGCGGATGCACACGAATCCGATAGAGCACCTCGTTCTTGATGATGTTGCCGGAGCCGGCGAACAGCGTCTGGTCGAGCAGCGCATCGCAGGCCAGCAACCGTGGCCGTGCGCGCAAACGCTTGAGCGTCGTGCGCGGGCTCCAGGCATCGCTCATCACATCCATGCTCCAGTCATAGGCCGCACCCAGCGGCCCCTCGATCAGCTGCACGGAGCAGGCATAGAAGTTCAGCTCGCCATTGGCAAAAGCCAGGCTCAGCCGTGCGGTGGCGTCCTTGCGTTCGTTGATGCGGTAACTGCCGAACAGCAACAGATGGATGCGAACGGCGACGTCTTCCAGCTCGATCAGGAAATGCTTGCCCCAACTATGGAAGCCGCGCACCGCCTGACCGACGAGGCGAGACATGTCGATCTTCGCGCTGCCTTCGGCACGCTCGACGGTGCGCCCGCTGAATGCCGCGACTTCTTCACGCAGGATAACGATGGAGGGACCTTCGGGCATGGCGGTATCGCTTCTGCTGGAGCAATACCGATATCGACTGAAGCCTGGCCTGAAGGTGCGATGGGGTGACCGAATGACCCGAGCCGACTCGCAAGCTGGCTAGATCATCCGGCCAACGCTGCCCGCAAGGATGACGATGGCAGGACAGGCCTGATGTCCCAGGGCTAGCTGCGGCCCTCAGGCAGCAAGGTAGCCCCAGACCCAGATAGTGCCGCCAAAGATGAGTCCCAGATAGCCCAGGATCAGCACCATGTAGCCCATCACATCGCGCAGTTTCAGCTTGGAAATTGCCAGCGCCGGCAGTATCCAGAACGGCTGAATCATGTTGGTCCACTGATCGCCGACCTGCACACCCAGTGCGGTTGCCGCCAGGGACGCATTCAGCTCGCGCGCAGCCTCGATCACAACGGGCCCCTGCATCGCCCACTGACCACCCCCCGACGGCGCGAGAATATTGATCAGTCCACCGCTGATGAACGACCAGATCGGCAGCGTTTCGGCAGTGGAAATCCGGACGAACAGCTCGGCGAAGGATACAACCAGCCCCGAACCAACCAGGACGCCCATGATGCCGGCGTAGAACGGGTACTGGATGATGATTCCCGAAACGATCTTCACCCCTTCAGCCAACGCCGCCAGATAGCGGGCCGGCGAAGCGAACAGCAGAATCCCGAGAAACACGAAGATGAAATTGACCGTGTTCAGATCCAGCGAACCACCATCGGAGAAGCGCAAGCCGACATAGAACAATCCGAGCGCGCCGATGACGATCCCGGTCACCTTGCTGTGATTCATCCGATCAGCCAGGGTCGCCTCAGTGTTTCCTGCCAGGCTCGGCTCGAACGGGATGGCGACCGTTGTCGGATCGATTTCAACGATCTGCCTGGGGTTCTTCGGATGAAGCCAGGCGTTGAACAGCGGTAGCGTCAGCACAACCAGTGCCGAGGCGATCAGCAGCGGAGCGCTGAAGATGGTCTCCGAAAGGGGTATCAACCCCATGCGGTCCTGCAGGAAATGCCCTTCGGTCGCGATCAGCAGCGGGACACTGCCAGACAAACCGATACCGTAAACCGAGAACCCGGAAAACGCTGCCGCGATTACCAGCGGGTAATGCAGGCCCGGCACCTTCAGTGCCAGCTTCTGAGCGACGATGCTGCCAATCACCAGGCCGAACCCCCAGTTCAGCCAGCTGCCGATCGTACCGACCAGGGTGGCGACGACAATGGCGGCAAACGGCGTACGTACAGTGCCGGCGATCCGGTCTAGCAAACCGTCGACGAGAGGGGTGCGAGCCAGTATGTAACCTGCCAGGAGGATGACCGTCATCTGCATGCTGAACGCCAGCAGGTTCCAGAAACCACCGCCCCAGTAGCGCGTAACGTCGAGCGGGCTGCTGCCTTCGACAAGCACCGCAAGGAGCATGGTTAGAACCGTGAGCCCCATGGCGATGACCAACGGGTCCGGCATATAGCGATTGACTAGGCGTGTGAAGAAGTTGGCTAACGCATTCATGGGGCCTCCTGGCCGTTGTTTTTCTGGACGGCGACGGTAGACGGCCTGGATCAAAGCCAACAATCCGATAATCGAGTAACGGTTCGTTTATCGAACGCTTTCGATTGGACGCACGAAGCCTCAGCCGTGATGGAATGAGGCAAGGGATGCATTGATCACTGAGAGAAGCGAAACCCGGGCGGCTGGGGCGCGCCGCCTTGTGCGCAATGGCGGTACGAAGCTCGGCCCTGATGCTCTATGGAACGAGCAACCCGCGGATCACCACTCGAGCTGCAGCATGCTCTCGAACTCGCGCAGCGCTCCGCTCAACGGGTCGCGAAAGCGCAAGCCGCGTGCCAGCAGCTTGAGCGGGCGTGCGTAGTCGTCAGCGTCGCGCTGGCTTCGCTCCAGCAGCTGCGGGTAGAAGGGGTCGTTGCAGATGCCGGCGCCGAGCGTGGCCATGTGCAGGCGCAGCTGGTGCTTTTTGCCACTGATGGGTGAAAGCCCATAGCGCCAGAAGTCGCCGCGCCTTTCCAGCACCTCGATCAGTGTCTCGCTGTTCGGTTCGCCATCGCCTTCGCGCATGAGGAAGAACGGCTCACCCGGCACCATGCACAGGCGTCGGCGCATGGGGAACTCAAGCCCAGGCAGCGCCGGGCAGATCGCCTCGTAGCGCTTGTTGATCTCTCGCTGACGAAACAGCGCCTGGTAGGCACCGCGGCTCTCGCGGTTGGCCGAGAACAGCACCAGCCCGGCGGTGAGACGGTCGATGCGATGGATCGGCACCAGATCGGCGTTACCCAGCCGTTTGCTGAGCCGCGCCAGCAGGGTTTCGTTGACGTACTCGCCGGCGGGCATTACCGAAAGAAAGTGCGGTTTGTCCGCCACCACCAGATGCTCGTCGACATGCAGGACGCGCTCCTCGAACGGCACCGGCGTCTCGTTCGGCACTTCGCGAAAGTAATGGATGCGCATGCCGACCCGATAGGCCTGCGCGGCATCGATCGGCTGCATGTCGGCATCCAGCACCCGGCCACGGGCCATGCGATCGAGCCAGGCGTCGCGACCGATCGCTGGAAAATGCGCGCACAGGCAGTCGAGTACCGTAGGCCAGTCGCCTTGGGGCAGATGCAGGGTGCTGGGACGGGAGTTGGAAACGGACATGGAAGCAGCTACGCGGCGCGACGAGGAGCTGGATGATACCCGCTCTATCAGTGGCTGCCTCCCGTTGCGGGAGTATCGCCGCAGGTGCCCGCTGAGCGCAGCGCCGCCTCAGCAAGGCGATGCATGCGCTCAGCGTAAAGATCAGTTGCGCGGTGGACGCAGCATCAGTCTTCTTTTTCCTTGGTCACTTCGCCGGTGCGGCCGTCGATGCTGAACTCGTACTTCTTGCCGTCCTGCTTCATGCCCTCGCCTTCCCAGCCGTCATCATCGGCTTCGATGCCGTGCAGTTCGGTATAGCCGGCGGCCTTCGCCTTCTCCACGGCTTGCTCAAGGGTGATCCAGTCGGCGCCGGGCTTGTCGGCTGCAAAGGCAGCGCCAGAACCCAGGATGGCAACAGCGAACGCGGCGGTCAGTGTCTTGTTATACATCTCGTTTTTCCTTCTGCGAACGGAACCAGATCGGGCCATATGAATTGGCCCCTGCCTGAATTACGAGCGCAACGACGGCCGCTAAGTTCAACCGCGGCACCGCCAGCTGCCCGGCATGTGCAGGTCCGATGTCGATTTCGCTCGGCGCCAATCGACTCTGCCACAGGGCCATCGCCACGCGACGCTGGCTCCGCGCACGCTCCCCAATTCGCGCCCCGGAGGTTCCCATGGCAACGCACAAGGTCGTATCCGATCAGGACTGGCTGGCTGCTCACAGCGCCCATCTGCAGGAAGAAAAACAGCTCACCCGCCAGCGCGATGCGCTCTTCGAGAAGCGCCGGCAATTGCCCTGGCGGCGCATCACCCAGGACTACCACTTTCACGACGCTGGCGGCCCGGTTCGCCTGAGCGACCTGTTCGAAGGGCGCAGCCAGCTGGTGATCAAGCACTTCATGTTCGGCCCGGACTGGACCGAGGGCTGCGTCGGCTGTTCGTTCGAGGCCGATCATATCGGCGGTGCGCTACTGCACCTGCTGCAGCATGACGTCAGCTTCGCGGCCATATCCCGCGCGCCGTTCGAGCGGCTGGAGGCATTCCGGCGCCGTATGGGCTGGCCGTTCCGCTGGCTGTCCTCGGCGGGCAGCACGTTCAACCGTGACTTCCACGTGTCCTTCGATGCCGAGGATATCGTCGATGGCAAGGTCTTCTACAACTACGCCTGGCAACCCTTTGTCTGCGAGGAGCTGTCGGGCTTCAGCGTTTTCTACCGGGACCCGCAGGGCGAGATCTTCCACACCTTCTCGGCCTATGGTCGCGGCGCCGAAGAGCTGCTCGGTACCTACGTGCTGCTGGACATGACCCCCAACGGTCGCAACGAGACCGGTCCGCGGCACAACCTCACCGACTGGGTGCGTCTGCACGACCGCTACGAAAGCAGCGACGGCGTCGCGCCAGACGGGCGCCCCATGCCAGCGCCCGGTTGCTGCCACGAGCAGAACCAACGGGGCTAGCTAACGCCGTCGAATCGAGACGATCTGCGGGTCCATCTCGCCGTCGGTGAAGCGAAACTCCACCGCATCACCGATCGCCAGCCCGCGAAGCTGCGCGGCGCTCGCCTTGAACGGCATGATCATGGCGGGCCATTTCAAATCAGGCACCGGCCCGTGTGCGATGGTCACGCTGCCCTGCTGCACGTCGATGGCGCGGATCACCCCTTCGCCCTCATGGGTCGGCTCGGCCTCCAGAGCATTGCCCGCCGAGACATCATCCACGGGCGGCGGCGTGGTGGAAGGCTTGAGCAGGTCCTCGGCCGACGCCGGGCCGCTCAGCCAGAGCACTGCCAGTAGCGCAAGAGATACGGCTTTCATGACGACTCACCCCGATCGATCGGTTGTGATGACTGCTGCAAGCGTAGTCGTCGTGGTGCCGTTCGCCCTCGCTCGAACGGTGCATTCGCGGTCGCATGCCGCATTCAGTTTCGTTTAAGCCAGCCCTCGTAACCTGTGAATCGTCGAAACCAACCACAGGAATCAAAACGATGAAAACACTGACTACGCTGTTCACCGCCGCCGCCCTCGCCTTTGGTGCCAACCTGGCCATGGCAAAGGACATCGGTCCCGACGAAGCACTCAAGCTGCGCGATGCCGGCACCATCCAGTCGTTCGAAAAGCTCAACGAAGCGGCACTGGCCAAGCACCCCGGCGCCACCGTCGAGGAAACCGAACTGGAAGAAGAATACGGTCGCTACGTCTATCAGCTTGAACTGCGCGACGACAAAGGTGTGCAATGGGACGTCGAGCTCGACGCCAAGACTGGCGAAGTGCTGAAGGACCATCAGGACGACTGAGGCCATCCATGCGTGTCCCCCTTCTCGTAACCGTTCCACTGACCCTGCTGCTCGCTGCCACTCCGGCGGCGAGCCGCGACCTGGACCAGGATGAGGCCCTGCGGCTACGCCGCGAGGGCCTGATCATGCCGCTGGAAGCGCTGCTCCAGCGCGCCATGGAACGCTATCCGGGGGCGAGCCTGCTGGAGGCGGAGCTGGAGGAGGAGGATGGCATCTACGTTTACGAAATCGAATTGCTCACCAACGAAGGCATTGCCCGCGAGCTCGAACTGGATGCCCGCGATGGGCGCCTGCTCAAGGATGAAGAAGACTGATGCGCCTGCTACTGGTCGAAGACAACGTTCCGCTGGCCGACGAACTGGTCGCCAGTCTCAGCCGCAACGGCTATGCCATCGACTGGCTGGCCGACGGCCGCGACGCCGAATACCAGGGCGCTAGCGAGCCCTATGACCTGATCATTCTCGACCTCGGCTTGCCTGGCAAACCGGGGCTGGAGGTGCTGCGGGCCTGGCGCGCCGGCGGCCTCACCACGCCGGTGCTGATCCTCACCGCGCGCGGCTCCTGGGCCGAACGCATCGATGGCCTCAAGGCCGGTGCCGATGATTACCTGACCAAACCCTTCCATCCCGAAGAGCTGCTACTGCGCATCCAGGCGCTGTTGCGCCGCGCCCACGGCCTGGCCAATCAGCCGCTGCTGCAGGCTGGCGGCCTGGAACTGGACGAATCGCGCCAGTGCTGTAGCAAGGATGGCCAGGATATCGAGCTCACCGCGGGTGAATTCCGCCTGCTGCGCTATTTCATGCTGCATCCGGGCCAGCTGCTCTCTAAAACGCAACTGACCGAACACCTCTACGACGGCGAAACCGAACGCGATTCCAACGTCATCGAGGTACACATCAATCGCCTGCGCGGCAAGCTCGGCCGCGAGCTGATCGAGACGCGCCGCGGCCAGGGCTATCGCTTCGGCGGCCAGCCGTGAAGTCCATCCAGCGCAGCCTCAGCCTGGCACTGATCGCCACCCTGCTGTTGGTCACGCTGGTGCTGGTGCAGACCAGCCTCTGGCTGTTCGAATCGGGGCTCAAGCGTAGCCTGGAAACCGACCTGCGCGAGGAAACCGAAGGCCTGCTGATCGCCCTGGTAAAGGGACCGAACGGTGCCCAGCTGGATCTGCAGCGTCTCAATCCACGCTATCAGCGCCCCTTTTCCGGCCACTATTTCAAGATCGAGCTGCCCGGGCGAACCTGGCGCTCCCGCTCGCTGTGGGACGCCACACCAGAATGGCCGGAACGTGCGGGGCTGGCGGACGAACTACTCGACGGCCCACAGGGCCAGCGGTTGCTGGGCTACCGCGCCGAGTACCGCCGTGACGGGCAGCCGATCATCATCAGCGTGGCGCAGGACTACACGCCGGTCCTCGAAAGCTTCGCTCGTGTACGGCTCAGCGGTCTGGGGCTGGTCGGTTTCGCGCTGCTCGCATTGCTGCTTTTGCAGCGCTATGCCATGGGCCTGGCACTGCGACCGCTAGAGCGCGCGCGCCAGCAGATCGCCCAGCTGCAGCAGGGCCAGCGCCAGCAGCTGGACCAGCAAGCACCACGCGAGCTGCAGCCGCTGGTGGAGCAGATCAATCATCTACTGACCCATACCGATGAAACACTGCAACGCTCGCGGCACGCGCTGGGCAACCTCGGTCATGCGCTGAAGACTCCACTGGCGGTACTCGGCAGTCTGGTGCAGCGCGACGAACTGGCCGCCCATCCTGAGCTGCAGGCCAGCCTGCAGGAGCAGCTGAGCCAGATCCAGCAGCGCGTCAGCCGCGAACTGGGCCGCGCACGGCTATCGGTCGACGTATTGCCGGGCGCTCATTTCGATTGCGATGCCGAACTGCCGGCGCTGTTCGATACGCTGGCGATGATCCACCGTGGCGGACTCGACCTGCGCTGGCACGCTCCCGACCGCTGCCGTCTGCCACGTGATCGCGAGGACATGCTCGAACTGCTCGGCAACCTGCTGGATAACGCCTGCAAATGGGCCAACAGCCGCGTCGAACTGACCATCGAGCGCGACGACAACGGCTTCATCCTGCTGGTGGACGATGACGGACCGGGGATTGCGGAGCAGCAGCGGGAACAGGTCATCGACCGCGGCGTACGGCTGGATGAGTCGGCGGAGGGTCATGGCCTGGGGCTGGGGATCGTCAGCGATATCCTGACGGCCTGGCGTGGCGAGTGGCGTCTGGAAGAAAGCCCGCTGGGTGGTTTGCGCGTACGCATCGTACTGCCGGCGACGCGCTGAAGCTTATTGCGGGCGGGCCAGTTCGTTGCGCATGTCTTCGAGGATGGTTTCAACCAGCAGGGTGTTCTGTACCTGATACCCGGCCACGATCCGCGTCGCATGGGTGCCATTGATCGGGTAACCGACATGGACCTCCAACCTGCCGTCCGCCTGTGGTTCCACGCGGGTCCGGTATTGCGAGGTGAAGGTATCGGCCAAATGACGGGACAGAGTCTTCATGGAGCATCTCTAGCAATGAGCCTGAGACAAAGACCCGGTTCTACGCTCGGAGATTCATGCCGTCTATCGGGAAGCCTGCTGTCTTCACATGACTGTAACCGTTGTCACCCCTTCCGATCGTCCTCGCCATAGGCCAGCCACGCCAGAAGAAGCATTGAAACGAACGCCACACAGGACATCACCAAGGCATTGATCAGCAGGCTCATGTCAGGTCACCTCATCCACTGGATCGAGTTGAAACACGCTCCGAATATATGTAGCTTTGCACGACACGTCGACCTGCTCGACATAGGCATGTAAATCTTTGGCACAGGTGCAAAGGCGATGAAACGCAAGCAATCGATCAGTCAGATTCGCTGGGACCTGGCGCTGCGCTACCGCCTGATCGAAACCATCGCCTGGTGGGAAGGCCGCCTGACCACGGGCCACCTGATGCAGAGCTTCGGCATCAGTCGCCAGCAGGCATCGAAGGACATCAACACCTACCTGAACGAACATGCGCCCAAAAACCTGACATATGACCGCCACCTGAAGGGCTACAAGCCGACCAAAGGCTTTCAGCCGTTGTTCATCGACGGCAGCGCCAGCGCCTACCTGCACCTGCTCGACCAGAACCGCGTGCGCGCCCCGCATATCGAGGGCCTGGCGCTGGCCTATGCGCACACCGAAGTGCTGCAGGTACCGGACCGCAGCATCCGCCCGGAGGTGCTGCGACCGATCCTGCAGGCCTGCCGCGAGGGCCTGAGGCTGGAGAGCGAGTACGTCTCGCTGGCCAACCCCGATGTTGAGATTCGCGTGATGGCGCCGCACACGCTGGTGTTCACCGGCATGCGCTGGCATGTGCGCGCCTATTGCGAGAAGAACCGCGAGTACCGCGACTTCGTGCTCAGCCGCTTCCGCGGCGAGCCGGACCTGATGGACGCGAGCGAACACACCCGCGAACAGGACGAGGCGTGGAACACGCCAGTGACCGTGCTGATCGAGCCGGATGCGCGACTGAGCCAGGCGCAGAAGGCGATCATCGAAGTGGACTTCGGCATGGTCGACGGCCAGCTGCCAGTGGAGACCCGCGGCGCGCTGGTGCAGTACGTGTTGCAGCGCTTCGGGATCGATCCGAATACCGTGCAGGCCAATGCAGCGGCGCAGCAGTTGCAGGTGGGGAATCTGCAGGCGTTGAAGGGGTGGTTGTACTCGTGAGGGTTAGGCGTCACGTGACCACCTGCAGGAGCGAGCTTGCTCGCGATCAGGTGCAGGCACAAACCTGTGCATACGACGCCGCGCTTTCCTCGGCCCGACCTGCAGATTGCGCCTCGCATGGCTTGACCATTTGTAGCAACGAGCTTGCTCACGAACTGTTGCCGGCGCAGACCTATGCGTACGACGCCGCGCTTTCCTCGACCCGACCAGCAGGTTGCGCCTTGCACGGCGCGTCACTTTTTCTTGTGTGGCCAAGAAAAAGTAACCAAAAAGAAGGCCACCCCTACATACGGGTTTTGCTTCGCAAAACTTCCCTCGCTCCGGCGCTGCTCCGGGGGTCGTCGCGAAGGGCCATCCCTGGCCCATCGCTCCTCGCTCGGCATCCATGCCTCGCGTCCCCCTGCGCAGCACCTACGCTCGGCCTCCTGAAGGGGATTCGAGACCGAGTCGTCTGTAAGTTTATTAATAGCGTGAGGACGCTTCGCTCGTTTACCAGTCAACAATCTGTCAGGCGACGCCGAACGCCCCGTTCAGGAGGCCGAATGAAATCCGCGTGGAGGGGAGCGAGCGGCATGGATGCCGCGAGAGGCGTAAAGGGCCATGGATGGCCCTTGTACGCCGGCCCCTGGAACGTGGATGGAATGAGGGAAGTCGAGCGCAGCGAGACCCGGATGCAGGGGCAAGACTTTTTGGTTCCTTTTGGGGCGACTGCCAAAAGGGACTCGCCCAGGAGGGCGAAACCAATGCATCTACCCATCACCGCGACAGGCCGTATCCCGCGAAGCCAACGTCCAAAAGCTTCGCCAGCAGAGACTCGACACCCTCCTCCGCGCCTACGGATACGCTGCACAAACGCTGCGCCCAACCTCCTCCACCCAGTCGCGGTCCGTCGTGACACCTACGAAGAAAACTCCCTCGCATGCGCCTGATCCACACCTCCGACTGGCACCTCGGCCAGACCCTCCACGGTCAGGACCGCGACTACGAACATGCGCAGTTTCTCGCCTGGCTGCTGGACCAGCTGGTCGCCCACCGCGCCGATGCCCTGCTTATCGCTGGCGACGTCTTCGACACGGTCAACCCGCCGCTCAAGGCCCAGGAGCGGCTCTACGACTTCATCGTCCGCGCCCACGAAAAACTCCCGCAGCTGGACATCGTCATGATCGCCGGCAACCACGACTCCGGCGGGCGCATCGAGCTGCCGGCGCCGCTGATGAAGCGCCTCAACGCACATGCCGTAGGCCGCATCAGCTGGGTCGCCGAGGGCCAGCTGGACCACGGGCGTCTGCTCGTGCCGTTGCATGATGCCAAGGGCAACACCGCCGCCTGGTGCCTCACTCTGCCCTTCCTGCGACCGGCCGAAGTCACCGGAATGGAGCTGGGCGACGACTACATGACCGGCATCCGCCAGGTCCACGAGCGACTGATCACTGCAGCCGAAACCGCACGCCAACCCGGCCAGGCGCTGGTCGCCATGAGCCACGCGCACATGGCTGGCGGCGCGGTGTCGGAGGAGTCCGAGCGCAACATCGTCATCGGCAACGCCGAGGCGCTGCCGGCCAGCCTGTTCCCCGAATCCGTCGCCTATGTCGCCTTGGGCCATCTGCACAAGCCGCAGCAGGTCGCCGGGCAGACGCGCATCCGCTACAGCGGCTCGCCGCTGCCGCTGTCCTTTGCCGAGGTGAACTACCCGCATCAGGTGCTGCTGGTCGAACTCGATGGCGAAGCGCTGGTACAGGTCGAAAGCCTGCCGGTTCCACGCGCAGTGGAGATGATCCGTATCGGTCGCGCACCGTTGGCCGAGGTGATCGCCGCGCTGGAGGCGCTGCCGCCAACCGGGCTGTTCGACGACCACCTGCCCTGGCTGGAGGTACGTGTGCTGCTCGACGAACCGCTGCCGGACCTGCGCCAGCGCATCGAAATCGCCATAACCGGCAAGGCCTGCCGACTGGTACGCATTGCCAGCGAATACGCCGGCAAGCGCGGCGAAACGGAATCGGAAGTATTGCTCGGCCTCGATCAGATCACCCCGCAGGAGCTGTTCGCCCGCGCCTGGGAAGTCGAGTACGGCAACCCGGCGGACGACCAGGCGCTGGAGGATTTCGCCACCTTGCTGCAACGGGTCGAGTTCGCCCATGAGGAGGATGACCGATGAAAATCCTCGCCATCCGCCTGAAGAACCTGGCATCGCTCGCCGGCGAGCAGGTCATCGACTTCACCTCCGAACCCCTGGCCAGCGCCGGCCTGTTCGCCATCACCGGGCCCACCGGCGCTGGCAAGAGCACCATTCTCGATGCCCTGTGCCTGGCGCTGTTCGGCAGCACTCCGCGACTGGATAGCGTTTCACCATTAAACAAGGTCCCCGACGTTGAAGCCGAGATCGGCGGCGGCGACGAGCGCAACCTGCTGCGACGCGGCTGCGGCAGCGGTTATGCCGAGGTGGATTTCATTGGCGTCGACGGCCACCGCTACCGCGCCCGCTGGGAGGTCAAACGCGCCCGCGAAAAAGTCGACGGCCGCCTCCAGGCCAGCAGCCAGAGCCTCACCGATCTGGACAGCGGCACGCTGCTGGCCAGCGGCAAGAAGCGCGAGTTCAAGGAACTGCTCGAAGCCCGCCTGGGCCTGACCCTGGCACAGTTCACCCGCGCCGTGCTGCTGGCGCAGAGCGAGTTTTCCGCCTTCCTCAAGGCCGACGACAACGAGCGCGGCACGCTGCTGGAAAAGCTCACCGACACCGGGCTCTACAGCCGACTCGGCCAGGCTGCCTTCGAGGCCGCCAAGCAGGCGAAGGAAAATCTTACCCGTCTGGAACAGCAGGCCGGCGGCTTGCAGCCCATGGAGCCAGAGCAACGCGACGCATTGGAGCGTGAGCATCAGGCCCAGCTCGATGAACTGAAGAAGCTGCAACAACAGCTCAAGGTGCTCGAAGCCCAGCGGCAATGGCTCAGCGAACTGCAGCGCCTGGAAAACGAGCGCGAAGCCGCACGCCAGCAGCTGCAAGACGCTGAAGGCGAGCGCGAGAGCCTGACCGAAGCCCGCCGTATTCTCGACCTGTTCGAACTGCTCGCGCCGCAGCGCCATCGTTTTCTGCGTCAGCAGGAACTCGAACCCCTGCTCGGCAAGACCGCCGAAAGTCTCACTCGCCTGCAGCACGAGGCGCAAAGCCTGCAGCAACGTCTCGACAGCTTGCAGAGGCAGTGCGAAGCCGCTGGCAACGACCTGCGCGCAGCCGAACAGGCGCGGCAGACGGCCGAACCGAGGCTTGCGCAAGCGCGCCGCGAAGAGGAGCGCCTCAGCCATCTGAACGCCGACCTCGCCTCGATCCGCGAAGAAAGCGCCCAGGCCGATGCCGCGGCCAGCGCCGGCGAGGCAACGCTCAAGCAGCTTGGTGAGCAGCAACAGCGCGCCGCCGAACAACTGGCGACACTGACGCAGCAACTCGAGACCAGCACAGCGTTGCAACCGCTCTGTGCCGCCTGGGGTGGCTACCGTCCGCGTTTGCAACAGGCGGTTCAGCTGGCAGCGCGCCTGCAACAGGGCCAGAGCGAACTTCCGGCGCTGGAAGCGCAAGCCAAGGCCGCCGAGACGCAGCAAAACCTGGCGCGCGAGGCGCTGGATAATCTGCAACGCGAGCGCGACAGCGAACTCGGGCTGGCCGAACAGCTGGCCCAGCTGCATCGACAGCTCGATGAATGGCGCCAGGCCGAGCGCGAAACCGATGCGCTGCACCAGCTCTGGGCGCAGCAGCTCACGCTCACCGCCAGCCAGCGTGAACTGAACGACGCCCACAGCCGCCAGCAGGCCGAACTGGACAGCCTGGTGCCGCTGGGCAAACAGGTCCGCAGCGACCGAGATGCTGCCGAGCAGGCGCTCAAGGTCACCCTTGCCCTGCTCGAACGCCAACGTCTGGCACGCAGCGAGAATGTCGAAGCGCTGCGCGCGGCGCTGGTCCCCGGCGAGCCCTGCCCGGTCTGCGGCAGCGACAAGCATCCCTGGCAGCAGACCGACACGCTGGTCGCCAGTCTCGACCGCCACGATGACAGCGAGGCCGCACGCGCGCAGCAGGCGCTACAGGAACAGGACCAGCGCCTGCAGGAGCTGCGTGACCGCCACGTCGCGCTCAGCACGCAGTTGCGCCAGACGCAACAACGCCAGAGCGAAGTCGAGCTGCAGCTGCAGGCCCTGGCACCGCGCCTGCTCGCCCTGCCCGTCCACACGCGATTGCTTGAGCAGCCGGAAGCCGAGCGTTCGCAATGGCTGGAAACGCAGCTGACCAATCTCAAAGAGCAGATCGCCAGCGCCAGCCAGCGTCAGCAGCAGTTGCTCGCCCTGCAACAGCGCAGCGAAACCCTGCAGCAGGCCTGGCAGGCCGCGCGCGAAGCCTGTGTCGAGGCGACTCAGCAGCTCGCCCGCCAACGCGATGCCCTGACCCGCGACAGCCAACAGCTCGACGAGGAACTGCTGGCCTTTGCCGAGCTGCTCCCCGTCGAACAGCTGCAGCGCTGGCGCGAAAATCCGGCGCAGACCTTTATGCAGTTGGACGTCAGCATCGCCACGCGACTGCAGCAACTGCAGGCGCAGACCGAGCGGGCCGAGGAGCTGCGCCAGTGCGAGCAGCGCCGCAGCGACGAGCAGCTACAGCAACGCCATCGCCAGGAGAAACAGACGAGCTGCAGCGCGCGGCTGAGCGAGCGCGAGAAACTGCTGCTGGCCTGCCAGCAGGCGCTGCGTACCAGCCTTGGCGAGCAAAGCAGCGCCAGCGCCTGGCAACAGCAGCTGGATGCGGCAATCCAGACCGCCCGCCAGGCGCAGACCGCGATCGATCAGCAGCTCAACGAGAGCAAGCTCGGCCTGACGCGCCTGCACAGCGAGCAGCAGAACTGCCGTCAGCGCCATGCCGAACTGGCGCAGGAACGCGATGCGCTGAACGCCGAACTGGCAAGCTGGCGCGCCGACCGTCCGCAGCTGGACGACGCCACCCTCGCCCAGCTGCTGCACATGGACGACCAGCTGATCGCCGAGGCGCGCCAGCGCTTGCGAGAGAACAGCGAAAACCTGACCCGCTGTCACGAGCGTCTCGACGGCTGCCTCAACCGCCTGAACCTGCACAAACAGCAGCAGAGCGAAGCCCCGGATGCCGAGCAGCTGCAACAGCGCCATGCCGAGCAACTGCAGCAGTGCGAGCAGGCCGATCAACGCTGCGCGGAAACCCGCGCCCAGCTGATCGACGACGACAAACGCCGCAGCCAGAGCCAGGTGCTGCTCACCCAGATCGACGCGGCGCGGGCCGAGCACCAGCGCTGGGGACGCATCGCCGCGCTGATCGGTTCCAGCGACGGCGGCGCCTTCCGCAAGATCGCCCAGGCCTACAACCTCGACCTGTTGGTGCAGCACGCCAACGTGCAGCTGCGCCAACTGGCGCGGCGCTATCGGCTCAAGCGCGGCGGCAGCCCGCTGGGGTTGCTGGTGATGGATACCGAAATGGGTGACGAACTGCGCTCGGTGCATTCGCTGTCCGGCGGCGAAACCTTCCTTGTCTCGCTGGCCCTGGCGCTGGGCTTGGCATCGATGGCCTCAAGCAAGCTGAAGATCGAATCGCTGTTCATCGACGAAGGCTTCGGCAGCCTCGATCCCGAGTCGCTGCAGATCGCCATGGACGCGCTGGATTCGCTGCAGGCCCAGGGCCGCAAGGTGGCGGTGATCAGCCACGTCGCGGAGATGCACGAGCGCATTCCGGTGCAGATCCGTGTACGGCGTCAGGGCAATGGGCAAAGCGATCTGCAGATTGTCGGGGGGCCTTCATAAAGGTCGACGTCGAACGCTAGACATCCCGCTGCGCGCAACTCCATCGCGTTTTTCGCGCAACCTGTGAGCAGCCCTGGAACGCGGCTTTGCTCGGAAACCACAGGCGCTGGCGGCCCTTGCGGCCATTCGTCCGCTTGTGTTTCCCCAGCACCAGCCGTAAGGTTCGCGCGTTTTCTTATCCGCCCAGGTGTGTACGACCGCAAGGTCCGCATTAAACGGGAAGCCGGTGCGCTCGATGAGCAAGGCCGGCGCTGCCCCCGCAACGGTAATCGACCGCGATCCTTGGGATCGCCGTCCGCTCCATAGCCACTGTGTTCCGACATGGGAAGGTGAGCGTGATGCGCGTCGAAAGCCCGGAGACCGGCCTGACGGATTCGACTGGTGTTGCGGAGGGCAGCACCGTCAAGCGCTGCTGCCCGTCATCCCCGCGCTTGTTCCTGCCCTCCTCAAAAGTCTGCGATCTTTTGAGGAATTCCAAGAATGAAACTGTCCCGACTTGCCCTGGCCGTGGCGCTGCTGCCTGGTGCTCACGCATACGCGGCCGATCTGTCGCGAGAAGAAGCGCTTAAGCTCTCCGACACGGTGGTCAGCGCAAACCGCGAACCACAGCGACGCAGCCAGACCCCGGCGGCCACCACCGTTTTCAACCGAGACGACATCGAGCGCCTGCAGGTTCGCAGCGTTGCCGAACTGCTAGAGCGTGTGCCGGGCGTAAGCGTCGCCCGTTCCGGCGGAGCGGGAAGCCTTACCAGCCTGTTCGTGCGCGGTACCGCCAGCACCCAGACCCTAGTTTTGGTAGACGGTCAGCGTATCGCGGCAGCGTCCAGTGGTACCAACAGCCTCGAATTTCTCAGCCCCGATCAGATCGAGCGGATCGAAGTCGTGCGTGGCCCGCGGTCTGCGCTGTATGGCTCGGATGCCATCGGCGGGGTGGTGCAGATCTTCACTCGCCAAGGCAGCGGTCAGGGGCTTGCGCCTGAGGTCCGCTTCGGCGCGGGAAGCAACGGCACCTTCGAACGCAGCCTGAACCTCTCCGGTGGGAATGGCCAGACTCGCTTCAACCTGGGGGCCGCGCTGGATGAAACCCAAGGTATCGATGCGACGCGCGATAGCTTCGGCGCCAATGGCGATGATGACGCTTACCGCAACCGCTCGCTTAGCCTGAATCTTGCGCACCGCTTTAATGATCGGTTCGAGGCGGGTATCAGCGCGCTGGATCAGCGAGGCGAAATTGAGTTCGACGACACCTTCGAAGGCTTTCAGCCGACCGTGGATTTCCAGCTAAGCAGCGTCTCCGGGTTCGTTGACGCCGAACTCAATGATGTCTGGAACAGCCGCTTTGAGGTCGGGCACAGCGAGGACAAGCGGGACACCGGAAACGACAGCCCACTGGCTCCTGACTATGTGTTTCACAGCTACTCGACATATCGTGACTCAGCCAGTTGGGTAAACACGCTTCAGCTCGATCCGGCTCATCAGTTGTTGCTCGGTGCCGATTGGCATGAGGACCAACTGCACAGTTCGAGCGACTTTGCCCAAGATTCACGTTGGAACCAGGCAGCTTTCATCCAGCACCGCTATACCGGCAATGCGTTCTCTACAGAGATTGGCCTGCGGCATGACAAGAATGAGCAGTACGGAAGCGAAAACACCTGGAACGCGGCACTTACCGTACCGCTGGATACCCGCAATGACGTGGTCGTTTCCTACAGCGAGGGCTTCCGCGCCCCGACATTCAACGAACTTTATGACTCGTGGTATGGAAACCCGGACCTTACGCCCGAAAAATCTAAGAGCTACGAGCTGCAGTGGCGCAACCGCTATAGCGAAAGCGGCTCTCTGGAATTGTCGCTGTACCGCACTGACATTGAGGACGCCATCGTCTCGGACGCCTTCTGGATTCCTCAGAATGTCCAGACCGCGCGGATCAATGGCCTGGAAGCCACTCTCCGGCAGGACGTGTTCGGCTGGCAGACCAGCCTCGCTGCCGGCCTGATCGACCCACGCGATCGCGATAGCGGTCATACACTCGCCCGTCACGCCAAGCGCACGCTGAGCCTGGATCTGGACCGCCAGCTGGGCGAGTTTTCGGTAGGCGCTAGCTGGAGAGCCGTCAGCGGTCGCTACGACGACGCGGACAACGACATCGAAATGGGTGGATATGGCCTGGTGGGGTTGCGTGGCAGCTGGCGTGCCAATCAGGAACTCAAGCTCGACTTGAAGCTGGATAACCTGCTCGACAAGGACTACGCCGAAGCGACCTACAGCACCTCCAACGGACGCTACGGATACAACACCGAAGGCCGTACGGCGCTGTTCGCCATCACCTGGACTCCGTCGCTGTAGTCGCGTTAACCGGCGCGCCCGCTCAGGGCGCTGCCGCCATCACTTCGCAGAGCTTCCCGATCGCCCCCAGCATCTGGAAGCTCGGCCGCTCCAGCCCCTTGTCGGGGACTTCCAGTAATCGCCCATCGCGCACAGCACTGAGCTGCGGCCAGGCCTGCCACTCATCCAGCTGCGCACCACTGCCGGCCAGAATGACTTCAGGATCGCGAGCAAGCACGGCTTCGATGCTGACCTGAGGCGCCGCCAGGGTCAGATCGGCGAAAACATTCTGCCCACCACACACCTCGATCGCTTCGCTGATGATCTGCTGTCCGCCGAGGGTATACAGCGGGCGATTCCAGATCTGATAGAACACCCGCAGCGGGTGCTCACGTACATACTTCCGGCGCAGCTCGACCAAGCCCTGGCGAAAACGCTCGGCCAGTATCTCCCCTTCCTCGGCTCGATTGACGGCATTGCCGACCACGACGAATTGTTCGGCCAGCCTTTCGAGACGGGTTTGCTCGACGACTAGAACGGGAATACCGAACTGCTGCAGCTGCTCTCGCTGGCTACGCGGCACGCTGTCCGGCCAGAGCAGCACGAGATCAGGACGCAGGCTGAGCAGGGTTTCCATTTCCACCTGGCCGTAGCGCCCAACCGAAGGCACCGACTGCAGCGCAGCTGGCCGCTCGCCGCCATCCAGAACGCCAACCAAGCGGTCGGCGGCATCGAGTTCGAGCATGATCTCGCTGAGCGATGGCGCCAGGCTCACTACTCGCTCGGCAGCCAACGCAGGCAATGACGCCAGGGAAACCAGCGCGGCGAGTAGCAGACGTCGCATCAATGCAATTGCCGCGGAATGCGGTAGAGCACCAGCAACACCAGGCTGCCAAATACCAGCAACAGGCGAGCAACCGGCTCCATGCCGAATAGCGCACCCGCAGCGCCGAACCATGCCGGTAATGAGGCGATCAGCAGACCGCGACGGCGCACACGACGCAGATCGCTCCAAGCATCGTCCTCCACCGGGCCGTTCAGCGCCTGTTCGGTGGCGATCAGTGCATGTTTGAAGCGGGTGAAGGCTCGCAGGCTGAAGAACAGCGAAACCAGGCCGGCAGCGAAGAGCGGCAGACCCCAATCGGCAAACACCACCGATGTGCGCCCAAGCACCAGCACAGGCAGCACCATCAGCAGCGTATGCAGCCAGCCATCACGTGCGAGCTGGCGAAGGGCGGCGGCTCGCGTCACGACTGCTCGGCTTCGCCCTGGTGAATCTCGCCGAGCATGTGGCCGAGCTTGCCGGCCTTGGTGGCGAGGTATTTGCGGTTATGCGGATTGTGCGCGATCTGCAGCGGCTTGCGCTCGGCGACGCGAATGCCGAAGCCCTGCAGCGCCTTGACCTTGCGCGGGTTGTTGGTCATCAGCTTGATTTCGGCGATGCCCAGATGCTCGAGCATCGGCAGGCAGATGCCGTAGTCGCGCATGTCAGGCGCGAAGCCCAGGCGCTCGTTGGCCTCAACGGTATCGGCGCCGGCGTCCTGCAACTCGTAGGCGCGGATCTTGTTCAGCAGGCCGATGCCGCGGCCTTCCTGGCGCAGATAGAGCAGCACGCCGCGGCCCTCGTCGGCAATCGCCCGCAGGGCCGCTTCCAGCTGGAAGCCGCAATCACAGCGCAGGCTGAACAACGCATCGCCGGTCAGGCACTCGGAATGCAGACGGCCCAGCACCGGCTTGCCATCGGCCACATCGCCCAGCGTCAGCGCGACATGCTCCTTGCCAGTGTCCTGGTCGAGAAAACCATGCATGGTGAACACACCGAACGGCGTCGGCAGTTGGGAAGCGGCGACGAACACGACAGACACGGGCGGAAATCCCAGAGGCGGAAAAGCGGACATTGTAACACCAACAAAAGACGAATCAGGCCGCAGAGTTTTGCCAGCGTAAGCGCCAATCGTGCCGCTCAGCGAGCTTGGCGACCGGTTGCTAGGACGTCTTCGACTCCAGCACCAGCACGCCCTGCTCCTCGCGCCAGCTGACGCGACCGAGAAAACTCATGCCGAGCAGCGCTTCGGTGGGCGAGCCCCCCTCGACGACTACCGCTTCCACGCCGATCACTTCGATCGCACCGACCTTCACACTGTTGAGATGGACGCGCCAGGCCTTGGCAGTACCGCTGGCGGTACTCACCACCATCGGCCGGCCGTTGACCCGGTAGTCGATGCCCAACCGGCGCGCCTGATGTTCGTTGATCGCCACCGAGGTAGCGCCGGTATCGACGAGAAACTGGATCGGCTGACCATTGATCGCCCCGGCGATCCAGTAATGGCCGCCGGTGCCCTTGGCGACGCTCAGCTGAGTCTTGCTTGGAGTGGCGTAGGCGCCGCTGTACTCGCGGCTCAGGTTGTAGTGACGCTCGACGCCATCGACCCGCAGCACCGCGCCACTGGCATCGGCACTGATCACCTGAACGCCGCCCGGCCCGGTCTGGCCGACCTTGACCAGCTTGCGCTGGCCGTCGACATTGACCACCGCAGCCCCCGGAAACAGCCCGACCACCTGCACCATGGATGCGGCCTGCGCCAGAGCGGGAAGCAGCAACAGGCTGGCGAACACGATGGGGATGCTACGCATGACTATCTCCTCGAAACCAGGCCGCCCGGGCCGGAACGGCCGATCATCCATTAACCGCCGGCACGCTGCAGCGACCGGACGCACAATCAAACCAGCAGCGCCACCAGCCCCTGCATGACGACCCAGGCCGCGACGCCGGCAAGGATGTCATCGAGCATGATCCCGAAGCCGCCATGGATATGCCGATCTACCCAGCTGATCGGCCAGGGCTTGGCGATATCCATCACGCGGAAGATGACGAAACCAAGCAGCATCCAGTACCAGCCTTCCGGCACCAGCCAGAAGGTGATCCAGATGCCGACGAACTCATCCCAGACGATACCTTCGTGGTCGTGCACACCGAGTTCGCGCGCCACCTTGCCGCACAGCCAGACGCCGAACAGCATGGTCAGCCCGAGCATCAGCAGATAACCCCAGCCCGGCAGCAGTTGCCACAGCGGCACGAACGGCAGTGCTACCAGCGAACCCCAGGTGCCCGGCGCCTTGGGCATCAGCCCGGAACCGAAGCCGAACGCCAGGTTGTGCCAGGGATTGGACCAGACCAGGGTTTGCGGCTTGGCCGCGACCGGCGAGGAGTCAGTCAAAACAGCGTTCCTTATCGGGTCGGAGCAAGCGCCTGCTGGCTCGCAGCGGCGCTTACGCATTGAAATGGTTGTAGCCGCGTTCGGACACGGGCACTTCGTTGCCCGCCGCATCGAGCAGTTGCACAGCCTGGCCAGCCACCACTTGACCGATGACGTGTACCGACCAGCCCGCGTCGAGCAGCGCCGGTAATTCAGCGGGCGGCAGCGTAAAAGCGAGCAGGTAGTCATCGCCACCGGCCAGCGCGCAGCGCAACGCTTCTGCCTCACCAGCGAAACGCCGCAATGGTTCGGACAACGGCAGCCGATCGCGCTCGATCCGCAGCGCGACGCCCGAAGCCTTGGCGATATGCCCGCAGTCGGCCAGCAGACCGTCGGAGATATCCAGCGCCGCCGTGGCCTTGCCTCGCAGCGCTTCACCCAGGGCCAACTGCGGTTGCGGCGACCAGTAGCGCGCCAGCAGGTGTTCGGCGACATCCGCATCGGTTTCGGCCTGACCGAGCACCAGCGGCAACGCGCCGGCCGCTTCACCAAGCACGCCGCCGACGCAGAGCAGATCGCCGACCTGCGCGCCGGAACGAGCCAGCGCCTGGCCGGCCGGCACCCGGCCGAACACGGTGACGGTCAGGCTCAGCGGGCCACGGGTGGTGTCGCCGCCAATCAAACGCAGGCTGCAATCAAGCGCCATCGAATCCAGGCCACGGGCAAGTTCCGCCAGCCAGAGTGGATCGCCAGCAGGCAAGGTCAGGGCGAGAGTGAAGCCGATGGGCGTGGCGCCCATGGCGGCAAGATCACTGGCCGCCACGGCCAACGCGCGTTGGCCGAGCAGGAAAGGATCGCAGGGATCGGGGAAATGCACCCCGGCGACCAGGGTATCGGTGGAAACAGCCAGCTGTTCGCCGACCGGAAGCTGCAGCAGGGCACAATCATCGCCAATGCCGAGAACGACTTCGCCGCCAGCCCTGGCACAAGCGGCGGCGGCGAAGTAGTGACGGATCAGCTCGAACTCACCCAGCAAGGCGAGCAGCCCTCAGCGCTTGTGGTTGCGCACTTCGGCGCTGCGCAGCGTGGGGGCCAGCTTGTCCAGCACGCCGTTGACGAACTTGTGCCCGTCGGTGGCGCCATAGACCTTGGCCAGCTCGATGCCTTCGTTGATGACCACGCGGTAAGGCACGTCGATGCGCTGCATCAGCTCGTAGGTGGACAACCGCAGGATCGCCAGCTCCACCGGATCGAGCTCGTCCAGCGGACGGTCGAGATTCGGCGCGATGGCACCGTCGACTTCGCTTTTGCTGCGCGCGACACCGGTCAGCAGCTCATGGAAGTAGCTGCCATCAACGCCGGAGAAATCGTTGTCGACGCGAAACTGCGCCTCGATTTCGTTGAGGCTCTGACCGGCCATGTGCCACTGATACAGCGCCTGCATCGCCAGGCTGCGGGCAACCCGGCGCGTGGCGATCTTGCCCTTGGCCTTGGGCTGCGGAGCGTCCTGGCTATCGTCGTGATTCAGGCTCACTTCGCCTCCAGCTGCGACAGCAGGCTCACCATTTCCAGTGCGGAAAGTGCGGCTTCGGCGCCCTTGTTGCCGGCCTTGGTGCCGGAACGCTCGATGGCCTGTTCGATGGAATCGACGGTCAGTACGCCGAAGGCGACCGGTACACCGAATTCCATGGAGACCTGGGCCAGGCCCTTGGTGCACTCACCGGCGACGTATTCGAAATGCGGCGTGCCGCCACGAATGACCGCGCCGAGGGCGACGATGGCGTCGTATTCACCCTGCTGGGCAACCTTCTGCGCGACCAGCGGAATCTCGAAGGCACCCGGTGCGCGGATGATGGTGATGTCGTTCTCGCTGACGCCGTGGCGAACCAGCGCGTCGACCGCGCCGCTGACCAGGCTCTCGACGACGAAACTGTTGAAGCGGCCTACGACCAGGGCGTATTTGCCCTGCGGGGCGATGAAGGTTCCTTCGATGGTCTTCAGGGGCATGGGTGCTTTCTCATCTCTTTAAAGAACGAAGGCGCCGCGGACTGCGCGGCGCCTCTGATTTATTCGGCCGGCAGGTATTCTACAACTTCCAGATCGAAGCCGGATATCGCGTTGAACTTCATCGGCGCACTCATCAGGCGCATCTTGCGCACACCCAGATCACGCAAAATCTGCGAACCGGCGCCGACGGTGCTGTAAGTGGCCGGTGTCGGCGGTTGCTGACGGGTCAGCTGCGCCAGCAGCTGCGGACCGGTCAGCGGATTGCCGAGCAGCAGCACCACGCCCTTGCCCGCCTTGGCCACTTCACTCATCGCCGCGCGCAGGCTCCAGCGACCCGGTACGGTGACCAGCAGCAGATCACGCAGCGGCTCCATGTTGTGCACACGCACCAACGTCGGCTCCTCCGGGGAGATTTCGCCGCGGGTCAGCGCCATGTGCACGGTGTCCTCGACGCCGTCGCGATAGGTAACCAGGTTGAACTGGCCCAGCTCGGTTTCCAGCGGCTGCTCGGAAACCCGCTCGACGGTGCGCTCGTGGATCATGCGGTAATGGATCAGGTCGGCGATGGTGCCGATCTTGAGCCCGTGCTGCTCGGCGAACAGCTCGAGCTCCGGGCGGCGCGCCATGGTGCCGTCGTCGTTCATGATTTCGCAGATCACGCCGCTGGCCTCGAACCCGGCCATGCGCGCCAGATCGCAGGCGGCTTCGGTATGACCGGCACGCGCCAGTACCCCGCCTGGTTGCGCCATCAGCGGGAAGATGTGGCCCGGGCTGACGATGTCTTCGGCTTTCGCAGCACGCGCCACAGCAGCCTGCACGGTACGGGCGCGGTCTGCCGCGGAAATGCCGGTGGTCACGCCTTCAGCCGCCTCGATGGAAACGGTGAACTTGGTGCCGAAACCGGAACCATTGCGCGGCGCCATCAGCGGCAGTTTGAGCAATTCGCAGCGCTCGCGGGTCATCGGCATGCAGATCAGGCCGCGGGCGAAGCGCGCCATGAAGTTGATGTGCTCGGCGGTGACGCATTCGGAGGCGACGATGATGTCGCCCTCGTTCTCGCGGTCTTCGTCATCCATGAGGATGACCATCTTGCCGGCGCGGATGTCTTCGATCAGTTCTTCAGCGGTATTGAGCGCCATGGGGCGTCTCCTCAATTCTTCAGGTAGCCGTGCTCGGCGAGAAAACCTTCGGTAAGCCCCGAGGCCTTGGGTTCGGCGGCCTTGTCGCCCATCATCAGGCGCTCCAGGTAACGTGCCAGCAGGTCGACTTCCAGGTTCACCTGCCGCCCGGGGCGGTAGTCGGCCATGATGGTTTCGCCGAGGGTGTGCGGCACGATGGTCAGCTCGAACTCGGCGCCATTGACCGCGTTGACCGTGAGGCTGGTGCCATCGACGGTGATCGAGCCCTTGAGCGCGATGTACTTGGCCAGCTCGCGCGGCGCGCGGATGCGGAACTGCACGGCGCGGGCGTTATCTTCCCGCGCCACGACTTCGCCGACCCCGTCGACGTGACCGCTGACCAGATGGCCGCCAAGACGGCTGGTAGGCGTCAGGGCCTTTTCCAGGTTGACCCGGCTACCGGCCTTGAGATCGATAAAGGCGGTGCGCGCCAGGGTTTCGCGGCTGACGTCGGCCCAGAAGCCGTTGCCCGGCAGCTCGACCGCGGTCAGGCAGACGCCGTTGACGGCGATGCTGTCGCCCAGCTTGACGTCGCCCAGATCCAACTTGCCGGTGTCGACCAGCACGCGGACATCACCGCCCTTGGGCGTGAGCGCACGAATGGTGCCAATGGATTCGATTATTCCGGTGAACATGTGGCCTCCCGTGGAAGGCGGGTAAAACGCTGCATACGACGAACTCCTGTTTTTGAAAAACAGGGCGCTACAGATCGATAGGGATGCATGACGGATGCACGGACGGCGCCCATCGGGATATCCCGCTCTCTCTCATCCGGACTATACCGTCGGCCCCGGAATCACACCGAGTCTGCTGACCTTGCCGAAGCAAGCGCTCGCGGGCTAGGCCGTGGCCATTACCGCCGGTGGGGAATCGCACCCCGCCCTGAGAACGTTGGGCCGCTTGCGGCCCGGCAGCGTTTTTAACACAAATAGCGGCGCGGGGCAGCCCGATATCGCCCGATAGCAGCTATGAGGGTGCAAGACGAACGCTATCGGCAGACGCAGCCGGCATGCGTTGCCGATCAGTTGGCCGGGCGCGCCACGATCTTCCAGTCGTCGCCCACCGCACGGATGTCGACGATTTTGAGCTCGCGCGCCTCGCTCATGCGCTCGAGCGGCAGCTCCAGCAACGGCCGCGCCGAGGAGCCGAGAAACTTGGCGGCCATGAATATCTGGTATTCGTCGATCAAACCAAGACTGGCGAAGGCGCCGACCAGCCGCGGGCCGGCTTCGACCAGCACCTCGTTGGCACCACGCGCGCCCAGCTCACGCAACAATGCAGTTAGATCGACCCGCTCCTGGCCCAACACCAGCAACTCATGCCCCGCAGCAGCGAACGCACCCTCATGGCCAGCGACAGTGGTGGCGACCAGCGCCGGACCTGCCTGAAAGAACGGTGCATCCAGCGGCACGCGCAGCTGCCCATCGACCAGCACCCGCAGAGGCGGACGCTGCAGCGCCAGTGCCGTGGTTTCCGCATCCAGCCCCAGCTCATCGCCACGCACGGTCAGCCGCGCGGCGTCCATCAGCACGGTATCGGCGCCGGTCAGCACCACGCTGGAGCGGGCGCGCAAGCGCTGCACCTCGGCACGGGCGGCCGGGCCGGTGATCCACTGGCTTTCGCCGCTGGCCATCGCGGTGCGCCCGTCCAGGCTCATCGCGAGTTTGGCGCGAACGAACGGCAGGCCGCTTTCCATACGCTTGATAAAGCCGCAGTTGATCTCGCGCGCCTCGGCTTCCAGCACACCGCTGACGACTTCGATGCCGGCGCTGCGCAGTAATTGCAGGCCACGCCCAGCGACCTGCGGGTTGGGGTCCTGCATGGCCGCCACCACGCGCCCGACGCCGGCCTTGACCAGCGCTTCGGCACAGGGCGGTGTACGCCCGTAGTGGCTGCAGGGTTCGAGGGTGACGTAGGCGGTGGCGCCGCGGGCGCGCTCACCCGCCTGGCGCAGCGCATGGACTTCGGCATGCGGCTCGCCGGCGCGTACATGCCAGCCTTCGCCGACCAGCTCGCCAGCGGCGACGATCACGCAACCGACCCGCGGGTTCGGATGGGTCGAATACAGGCCTTTGCGCGCCAGCTGCAGCGCGCGGGCCATCCAGGCGTGATCGGTAGTCATTCGGGCTTCGCGGGCTCGCGGGACAGCCGCTCGATTTCCTCACGGAATTCGTTGAGGTCCTGGAAGCGGCGGTAGACCGAGGCGAAGCGGATATAGGCGACCTCGTCGAGCTTCTGCAGCTCGGCCATCACCAGTTCGCCGAGCACCCGCGACTTGATTTCGCGCTCGCCGGTGGCGCGTAGCTGATGCTTGATATGGGCGATCGCAGCTTCCAGGCGCTCGACGCTGACCGGGCGTTTCTCCAGCGCGCGCTGCATGCCGGCGCGCAGCTTCTGCTCGTCGAACGGCTGGCGGCTGCCGTCGGACTTGATCAGGCGCGGCATCACCAGCTCGGCGGTTTCGAAGGTGGTGAAACGCTCACCACAGGCCAGGCACTCGCGGCGACGGCGCACCTGATCGCCCTCGGCAACCAGGCGGGAATCGATGACCTTGGTATCGTTGGCAGCACAGAAGGGACAATGCATGGGGCTGAAATCGGTCGTACGTCGGGACGGCCATGGTAGCGCATCCGACCCGCAAGACAAGGCGACGGCTTTGCTGCTATACAACCCGCAATCGTCGTTCAGGAGGCTGTCCGTGCCGCCACGTTTTTTCGTTCTCCCTGCCTTCCTGGCCCTGCTCGCCGGCTGCAGCAGTCAGCCAAGCGAAGCGCCGACCGCACCGGTCGAGCTGAGCACCGCCCCGCACTCCAAACTGCTCAACGAACTGAGCGGTAGCCTGATCGGCGCGCCGGCTGGCAGCGATGTCGAACTCGCCTTGCTGGAAGTCGATCGTCGCGACCAGCCGGACCGCCTGCTCAGCAACGTCCAGCTCAAGGGCCGCGATAGCCAACTGCCCTTCATCCTGCAGTTCAACCCCGACGCCTTCCCCACCGGCCAGCGTGTCGAGCTGCGCGGCCGGGTCACCCAGGCCGGTCAGCTGATCATGCGGCTGCCGCCGCGGACTATTTCCAGCCCAGCCAGTCAGGCGCTCGGCCCGCTGCAGCTGGTTCCTGCGCCGTGACAGCGCCGGCACCCTTACAGGCGGCACTGAACGAGCTGCTGGGCGATGCGCGTCTGGTCGTAGAGCCGCTGCCGGACACCGACCTGCGCCTCTGGCTGATCGACGCAGCCAATATGGACCGCGCCTTCAGCGCCGAGGAAACCCGACGGATTCTCGAAGACCCGCCGTACTGGAGCTTCTGCTGGGCCAGCGGCCTCGTGCTGGCGCGCTGGTTGGCCGAACGGCCGGAGTGGGTGCGCGGCAAGCGCGTGCTGGATTTCGGTGCCGGCTCAGGTGTCGCCGCCATCGCCGCCGCCAAGGCCGGCGCTGCCGAAGTGGTGGCCTGCGATCTGGACCCGCTGGCGCTCGCCGCCTGCCAGGCCAACGCCGCGCTGAATGAGGTCGAGCTACGCTATTCGCAAGACTTCTTCGGCGAGGCGGATCGCTACGACCTGATCATCGTCGCCGATGTGCTCTACGACCGCGCCAATCTGCCGCTGCTGGATCACTTCCTCAGTCGTGGACGCGAAGCGCTGGTGGCCGATTCGCGGGTGCGCGATTTCGCCCACCCGCTGTACCGGCGCCTGGACGTGCTGGATGCCTGCACCTGGCCGGATCTGGCCGAGCCGGCAGAGTTTCGCCAGGTCAGCCTCTATCACGCGACGCGCTAGTCGCACGGAGACCACCATGAGCGAGGAAAACCTGCGGCTGTTCTTCGCGCTGCCCTGCCCGCCCGAGCAGGCGGCTGCGATCTGCGCGTGGCGGGACGACCAGGCAATCGATGGCCGAGCGGTACCGCGCGACAACCTGCACCTGACCCTGGCATTTCTCGGCGCACAGCCGAAGGATCATCTCGACGCCCTTTTGCAGATGGCGGCGACGGTGCAGACCGATTCATTCAGCCTCACCCTCGACCGCCTGACCACGATCGGAAAAGGTTTCATCTGCCTGCAGCCCAGCAATACAAACCCCGCACTACTGCAGCTTGTCGAAGCGCTGAGCGAGCGGCTGGCGGCGCTTGGCGTAATTCTCGACTGCCGCCCGTTCCTGCCGCACCTGACGTTGAGCCGCCAGGCCCGGAGCCGACCGCAGCAACCGGCTCCGGACTTCAGCTGGCACGTCGATCGCTTCGTGCTCTACCGCTCACGCAATACCGAGGATGGTGTGCACTACGACGAACTGGGCAGCTGGCCGCTGGCTGCGCCATAGCAACCCAAAGGCTGCAATGGCGCTGTCGCTCAACGCGGTACTTCGATCAGAAAGCGAAACAGCGCGCCGTGCTGCTCCACCGCCAGACAATTGTAGCCCTTGGCCTTGGCATCTTCGGGAATGCCATGTACCGACTGCGAGCAATCGGTCACCACCTCGAGCAACTGCCCCGGCTGCATGGTTTCCAGGGTTTCCAGCGTAGCGATAGCGTTATACGGGCAGTGCTCGCCACGTAGATCAAGCGAGAGATTCGGTTTGGCCTGGCTCACGGGCAGGACTCCTTTTCGGTTGGAAACGACGGGCATTGAGGTGCACCAGCAACATGGCGATGGCTAGGCCGGCGAAGGTCAGCAGCAAGCCACTGGCCGGGCCGAAGCTCTCCAGCAGATTGATCTTCGGATAGGGCAGCGCCAGCGACGTGCCGAGTTCGTCCCAGTAGACCGCCACCAGCGTGCCGCCGATGACATTGCCGACGCCGACCACCCAGAAGTGCACCTGCCCTTCCATGGCGCGATACATCCAGCCGGTTTCGCAGCCGCCGGCAACGACGATACCGATGCCAAACAGCACGCCACCGATGATTGCGTTCGGCCCCATCCAGAAAATCTTCGGGCTTGCCCCTAGCGCGATGGCGCCGAAAGTACCGACGCAGGCCACAGCCATGCCCAGCAGGATGCCGTAGGCAGCGCGGGTTCGGCCGGTGGTCCAGAGATCGCGCGCGGCACTGGTAAAGCAGATCTGTGCACGCTCGATTAGCCCGCCGAACAGGAGGCCGAACAGCACCGCCATGCCGAGCACCAGCGAGGCATCGAAACGCCAGGCGGCGAAGGCGACCGCAAGCACCGCGACCGCCGTGCCGATCCGGGCCTGCACCGTGGCCCGCCGCCGCGTGCCTTCCGCATCGCCGAACAGCGAACTGGCCTGGCTACCGACCTTCAGCGGCGTGCGCAACCAGGGCAACAGGCAGATCTTCACGCCAATCCAGGCGCCACCCACGGTGGCCAGCATGAACGCCCAGGCGTGCAGCGAGAACATCGGAATGCCGGTGAAGAAAGCCGCCAGGTTGCAACCCATTGCCAGGCGCGCGCCGAAGCCGGCGACTACCCCACCGATCAGCCCCTGCAACAAGCGGCGCTTGCTGGTCGGCCAGCGCAGGCTGACGTTGTTTGCCCACAACGCCGCACACAGTGCGCCAAATAACATTCCGATGATCATCACGCCATCCACGCGATCGAGCGGAGTGCCGGACAAGCCGATCAGCTTGAAGTAACTCCACTCCTCAGGTGCGTAGCCGAACCAGGAAATGACGTGTCCACCCCAGCGAGTGAACTCGCCGGTAACGGCCCAGAAGGTGCCGGTTATGGCGAAGTAGTAAGCGGAAGCGACGCCCAGCGCGACAAGCGCGGGCAGCGGCGACCAGAAGCGCACGAGGTAGCGCTCCCGGAAGTCGGAGAGAACGGACATGTGAAACTCCTTATGACGCGCGACTGCAAACGCCGCACCGGTCTAGGAAAAGGGTTGCGCCACGATGCGCCGGCAAGAAGCCTGCGCCACCTGGCGGGCGCAACCATAGACCAATGGCAACCGCCATGCGAGCCCTTGCTTCCCGTGGCGAGCGCCCCCACATACCATGCACAGCCTTTCAGTCATTCGTCGCCCACGAGAATCCCGATGAGCCAGACGCCCTATATCTTCGATGTCACCACCGCCAGCTTCGAACAGCTGGTGCTCGAGAACTCGTTTCACAAGCCGGTACTGGTCGACTTCTGGGCCGAATGGTGCGCGCCATGCAAGGCGCTGATGCCAATGCTGGCGAAGATCGCCGAGGAGTATCAGGGCGAGCTGCTGCTGGCCAAGGTCAACTGCGACATCGAGCAGGAAGTCGTCGCCCGCTTCGGCATTCGCAGCCTGCCGACCGTGGTGCTGTTCAAGGACGGTCAGCCGGTGGACGGCTTTGCCGGTGCGCAGCCGGAATCGGCCATTCGCGCCATGCTCGAGCCCCATGTGCAGGCACCGGCGACGCCGCAGGGCAACTTGCTGGAAAGCGCCCAGGCTGCCTTCGCCGAAGGCCGTTTCGCCGAGGCCGAGACTCAGTTGCAGCAACTGCTGAGTGAAGACAACGAGAACGCTGCTGGCCTGATCCTCTATGCCCGCTGCCTGGCCGAACGTGGTGAGCTGGCCGAAGCCGAAACGGTGCTTGATGCCGTGAAAGGCGACGAGCACAAGCAGGCCCTGGCCGGTGCGCGCGCTCAGCTGACGTTTTTGCGTCAGGCCACCGACCTGCCCGAGGTAGCCACGCTGAAGAGCCGGCTGGCACAAAACGGCGAGGACGATGAAGCGGCTTATCAGCTGGCCATCCAGCAGCTGGCGCGCCAGCAATATGAGGCGGCGCTCGACGGCCTGCTCAAGCTGTTCGTGCGCAATCGCAACTATGCCGACGGGCAACCGCACAAGACGCTGCTGCAAGTCTTCGATCTGCTGGGCAACGACCATCCGCTGGTGACGCTGTACCGCCGCAAGCTCTATCAGGCGATCTATTGATCGTTCGCAACAGCAGGCGAGCCGTTCAGGACGGCTCGCCGACCCAGTGGTAGCAGGGCGAGTCGGCACCGTGCTCGACTTTCACGTCGTCGCAATGCCGCAGCCGCACCAATAGCCGCTTAGCCAGCTGTGCGTTGCCGGTCAGGGCTTCCAGTTCGGCGAGCAGCTCGGGGCCGTCCAATTTGCCAGCGCGGCGCAAACGCTCGCGAGCGCTGTGCCACAGCGCATCGACGGGCGGCGCTGCGGTCGCCGGAGCGCTACCGGTTACCACGCCGACATCGGCTAAGCCACGGGCCAGCTGCGACCAGTCCCGCTCACCAAGCTCGATTTCAAGATCGACCGGCCAATCGCCTATACGTCCGCGAATTCGAATCATGCTGCGCCTCCTGATTGATGCACGCATGCTCACACGACGGCAGCGGACTGGCCAGCGGCGCAGCAAAGTTGTTATAAGGTAACAACCCCTTTTCGATGGAGCTGACCATGCGCCACCTATTGCTTGCCGTGCCTGTGCTTCTGCTGCCTCTGAGCTACAGCCACGCCCAGGAAGAACACCATCACCATGCACATGAAGAGGCCTCCAGCCTGGGCGCGCATGAGCACGGCGCGGCGCGACTGAATGTGGCGCTGGATGGCAAGCGGCTGGAGCTGGAGCTGTTCAGCCCGGCGATGAATCTGCTGGGTTTCGAGCACGCACCGGCCAATGCAGCGGATGAAGCGAAGATCGCCAGTGCCCGCTCGCAACTGGAACAACCCCAGGCCCTGTTCGGCCTACCGGCGGCGGCAGGCTGCAGCTTGAGTGAACAGCAGTTTGCCGGCGAACTGCTCGGCTCGGCCCATGCAGGCTATCAGCGCGGTGATCAACATGATCACAAGCAGGAACATAAGCACGGTCACGACGACCATGAGGCCGCTGGCCATAGCGATATCGAAGCGCACTACCAGTTCGACTGCAGCAAACCTGACGCGCTGCAGGCCTTGGATCTGAAAGGCCTGTTCGAAAGCTTCCCCGGCACGGAAAAGATTCAGGTACAACTGATCGGCCCTAACGGCCAGCAGGGCGTGGAACTGACTCCGGCACGCTCGCAACTGCCCTTCTGAAACATTCTGGACCTCGATGACTGCTCCACTACTTGCAATCGACAGTCTCGGCTTCGCCTGGCCTCGCCAGGCCGAGTTGCTGGATATTCCAACGTTTCGCCTCGAACGTGGCGAAAGTCTCTTTCTCAAGGGCCCTTCAGGCAGTGGCAAGACCACCCTGCTGGGGCTGATCGGCGGCGTGCAGAAAGCCGGCCGCGGCAGCATTCGCCTGCTCGACCATGATCTTGGCCGCCTTTCGGCCGGTGCCCGGGATCGCTTCCGCGTCGATCACACCGGCTACATCTTCCAGCAGTTCAACCTGCTGCCTTTTCTTTCGGTGCGTGAAAACGTCGGTCTGCCCTGCCATTTTTCGCGGCTGCGTGCCGAACGTGCGCGCAAGCGTCACGGCAGCACCGATGCCGCGGCGGCGAGCCTGCTGGAGCATCTGGGACTGTCCCCGGAGCTGTTCGAGCGGCGCGCCGACGCACTCTCGATCGGCCAGCAGCAGCGCGTTGCGGCCGCTCGCGCCCTGATCGGCCAACCGGAACTGGTCATCGCCGACGAGCCGACCTCGGCGCTGGATGCAGATAGCCGCGAAGCCTTCCTGCACCTGCTGTTCTCCGAATGTCGCGCGGCCGGCGCGAGCCTGCTGTTCGTCAGCCATGACCAGAGCCTGGCGCCGTTGTTCGACCGCAGCCTGTCACTGGCCGAGCTGAACCGCGCAGCCAGCAATCCGGAGCTTTAGCCGATGTATCTCCTGCGCCTGGCCCTGGCGAGCCTGAACAATCGCCGTTTCACTGCCCTGCTGACGGTATTCGCCATCGCCCTGTCGGTGTGCCTGCTGCTCGCCGTTGAACGGGTGCGCAATGAAACCCGCGCGAGCTTCGCCAACACCATCAGCGGTACCGATCTGGTGGTCGGCGCCCGTTCCGGTTCGGTAAACCTGCTGCTGTACTCGGTGTTTCGCATCGGCAATGCGACCAACAATATTCGCTGGGACAGTTACCAACGCTTCGCCGAGCACCCGCGGGTCGACTGGGCAATCCCGATTTCCCTCGGCGACTCCCATCGCGGTTATCGCGTGATGGGCACCAGCACCAATTACTTCGAGCACTACCGTTACGGCCGCAAACAGCCACTGCAGCTGGCCGAAGGCCGCGCCTTCGAAAGCGACCCGTTCGAGGTTGTACTGGGCGCGGAAGTGGCCAGCGCGCTGGGCTACCAGCTGGATGACAGCATCGTCCTCGCCCACGGCGTAGCACGGGTCAGCCTGGTTCAACATGAGGACAAGCCGTTCCGTGTGGTCGGCGTGCTGCAGCGCACCGGTACGCCGGTCGATCGCACGCTGCACATCAGCCTTGAAGGCATGGAAGCGCTGCATGTCGACTGGCAGAACGGTATGCCGGCCCGCGGCGCGGCGCGTATCGACGCCGAGCAGGCGCGCCAGCTCGATCTTCAGCCACAGCAGATCACAGCGTTCCTACTCGGCCTCAACAGCAAGATCGCGACGTTCACCCTGCAGCGGGAAATCAACGAGTACCGCGGCGAGCCGCTGCTGGCGATTCTGCCCGGCGTCGCCCTGCAGGAACTGTGGAGCCTGATGGGTACGGCCGAGAAGGCGCTGTTCGTGGTTTCACTGTTCGTCGTGCTGACCGGCCTGATCGGCATGCTCACGGCGATCCTCACCAGCCTGAACGAGCGCCGCCGCGAGATGGCGATCCTGCGCTCAGTTGGTGCCCGTCCCTGGCATATCGCCGCGCTGCTGATCATCGAGGCGTTCGGCTTGGCATTGGCTGGAACACTGCTGGGCCTGGCACTGCTCTATCTCGGCATCGCCGTGGCGCAGTCACCGCTGCAGAGCCTCTACGGGCTGTACCTGCCGCTTGCCTGGCCGAGCAGCTATGAGTGGAGTCTGCTCGGCGCTATCCTGCTGGCGGCACTGCTGATGGGCAGCGTGCCGGCCTGGCGTGCCTATCGCCAATCGCTGGCCGATGGCCTGTCGATTCGACTGTGAGGAACCCGATGTCGCGCCTGTTGATCGCCCTGCTCCTAGCCTGCGTGCTGCCCGTGCACGCAGCCGAAGTCCGTCTGCTGCAGTGGGCAGAGCTGATCCCCGAAGGCGCGCCGCCACCACCGCCGCCGCTGGCGATACATGACATGTCGCAGCTCGCCGATGCGCTGGCTGCCGAGGCAGGGCCAGCCGCCGCGCAGCAATCACCGGCCGCGCCTGTCGTCGAAGCACTCGATGGTCAGATGGTGAAGTTGCCGGGCTATATCGTGCCGCTGGACATGACCGACGAAGGTCGCGTTACCGAATTCCTGCTGGTGCCGTATTTCGGCGCCTGCATCCATGTGCCGCCACCGCCGTCCAACCAGATCGTGCATGCCACCAGCGAACTGGGCGTGCGGGTGGATGCGCTATACGAGCCGTTCTGGATCGAGGGCCCCCTCAGCGTCGAACATGCCAGCAGCGAGCTGGCGGAGGCGGGTTACCGCATGCAGGCACAGAAGATCTATCCCTACGAGCTGCAGTAACCGCCAGTCGGCCAACGCGGCGGCGATTACGTTTTGCCAGTCTGATCAGTGTGCGCTGGCGACCTGCCGTTCGCGCTCGAAGCTGAGCTCGCCTTCGGCCCACTCGCGCCATTCGCGCACCCGACGACGCTCTGCGCCCGCCCGCTCGGCCTGCTTCAAGGCCTCGAGGCCGGCCTGCCAGCGCGCCTGTTCCAGCTCGAGCTGGGCGACGTTCATCCAGAACTTGGCGCTGCCCGTCTGGGTCGCCAACTGGCGGTAGATCTTCGAAGCTTCGGTACGCTCGCGTGCCTGCCACCAGAGCATACCCATGCGCTCCTGGCGCGTCGCGTTGCTCGGCAGCAAGCGCGATGCCAGCATGCCTTCGAGCAGCTTGGCGCCTTGCCACGGCTGGCCGGCGGCACTGGCGAGAGCGACGAGGTTGTCCAGCTCCGCTTCGCTGAAGCGCAAGCCCTTTGCATGTGCCGCGCGCAGCGTTGCCAGCGCACGATCTTCCGCACCAGCCAGCTGCTGCAGACCGGCCAGCTGACGCCAGGCCTTGGCCTGATCGGGATGGCGCAGCAACAGCTTTTTCTGCCAGCCTTCAGCCGCTTGATAGCGCTTCAGTTCGGCGTTACCGGCAACCAGAAACTGCAACCAGGTATCGCCAGCTTTCGGATTGGCCTGCACATAGCGCTCGGCCAGCGGCAGCGCCTTGGCGTGCTGGCCGAGGCCCTGATAGGACTGCACCAGCATCTGCAGCACTTCTTCGTTGGCCTGATTGGCCGAGCCCAGCAGGCTGACCACCTTGGCATAGCGGCCCTCGACCAGATTCAGACGTGCCAGATTGAGCCGTTCGCCGGCGAGTAGCTCTTCATCCAGCTTGCCGCTGGCTACGGCCTTATCCAACCACTCCAGTGCCTGGCGATTGTTGCCCTCGGCCCAGGCCAGATAACCACGGCTGCGCCAGAGCAACGCCTCTTCACCGCTACCGGCCTTGGCGGTCACACCCTCGAGCGCCTTGCGTGCTGTCGCGTAGTCGCCCTTGCTCTGCGCGGTCTGTGCGCGCTCAAGGGCCATGAACACGGCCGGGTCGATGGCCTGGGCAGCCTGGACCGAAGCAGCGAGGGAAAGGGTCAGCACAAGCAGCAGACGAAGCATCTCAGCGTTCTCCTTGCAGGCGGAAGTGCAGGGTTTTCACGGCTTCACGGGATACCGCCGCACCGTTTTCGGTACGCGGTGCGAAACGCCAACGGGCCGCGGCACGCCGAGCCTCGCGGTCAAATACGTTACGTGGCGAAGCCTCCAGCACACGAATGTTCTCCACGCGACCCTGCGGGTTGATGGTGAAGGCCAGCTTGATATGCCCTTCGATGCCCTGCTGCCGCGCACGATAGGGGTACTCGGGGCGCACATCATTGAGCGGCATCACTTCCTGCTCTGGGCCACCCGGGTTACCCGCCGCTTCCACTGCCGCAGTGGCCGGCGCTGGAGCGGCTGCAGGGGCGCTCGGCGCAGCCGTCAGACCGGACAGACTAGGTGCCGGCGCGGTGGCGACGGAAATACCGGCGTTGATGCTCGGCAGATCGAGATCGAGCTTCGGCAGATTGGCATCCGGCGTCGCCATGTTCGGCGTCGGCGGTGTCGGTGGTTGCGGCGTCTTGGGTTGCGGCGGCTGCGGCGCCTGCTGGCGAGAACGCGTGGCGCTGTCTTCGTTGCGCCCGTCCATGCGCACGAAGTTGGCGATCGCCAGCGGGTCTTCCTGAATCTTGCTGCGCGGCGGATTGACCATGCTCAGCATCAGAGCGAACAGCAGCAGCGCCACCACGCAGGCGGCGACGAAGGCCAGACTGAAGCGCACCAGCCGCGGTTGCATCAACGCGCCCCCGTGCTGGCAGCCAGCGCGACGTCCTGCACGCCGGCCTGACGCGCCTGATCCATGACCTGCACCACCAGCCCGGTGCGCGCATCCTGGTCGGCCTGTACCACCACTGCGCCTTCCGGTTGATCCACACGCAGCCGCTCGACATGCGCCCGCACGCTGCGCACGTCCACTGCCTGCTTGTCGATCCAGACCTGGCCGTCGGCGGTGACGGCGATAAGAATATTGCCCTTGTCCTGCGCACTGGCGGTATCCGCCTGCGGACGATGGACCTCGACACCGGACTCCTTGATGAAGGAGCTGGTGACGATGAAGAAGATCAGCATGATGAAGACCACATCGAGCATCGGCGTAAGGTCGATGCCGGTGTCCTCTTCCTGCTGGTAATGATGACGACGCATACGCATCCCGCTAATCCTCAGTCGTGACGCAGCTGGTCAGCCAGCCGGTCGAGAGACTGGCGCGCGATACGCTCAAGGCGCGCCAGACTGAACAATCCTGTGATGGCCAGCACCATGCCGGCCATGGTTGGCAGGGTCGCCTGCCAGACACCCGCGGCCATGCCGCGTGGGTTACCGGAGCCACTCAGCGCCAGCACGTCGAATACCGCGATCATGCCGCTGACCGTGCCGAGCAGCCCGAGCAGCGGATACATCGCAACCAGGGTCTTGCTTAGCCGTAGAGGTCCGGACAATTGCTGCTGCGCTTGCGCCAGCCAGGCCGAGCGCACCGCACGCTGCCAACTGCCAGGCTCGTCGGCCATCTGCGCCCAGGCCTGCCGGCGCGACTCCACCCAATGCGGGAAGACCCGCCGCATGAACCACAGGCGCTCGAAAACCAGCGTCCAATACAGCACGCAAAGGCCCGCCAGCGCCCACATCACCACCCCGCCTGCAGTCATGAAATCGAGCAGCGCATGACCGCTGTCGACCAGACTCAGCCAGTGGGCACGCAGATCAGTCACGGCGTGGCGCCCCCGACAGATGCAGTGCAATCAAACCGGCACTCTGCTGTTCCAGCAGCTGGATCAGCGATTTGCTGCGACTGGCCAGCAGGCTGTGCAGGAACAGCAGCGGGATCGCTACCACCAGGCCCAGCACGGTGGTCACCAGTGCCTGGGAGATACCGTCGGCCATCAGCCGCGAATCGCCACCACCGCTCTGAGTGATCGCCTGGAAGGTGATGATCATGCCAGTCACAGTGCCCAGCAGACCGAGCAGCGGTGCGACGGCTGCAAGCAGCTTGAGCAGCGGCTGGCCGCGCTCCAGTGGCGGAGTCTCCTGGAGAATCGCCTCGTCCAGCTTGAGCTCCAGCGTCTCAAGATCCGACAACTGGGGCTTCGGCCCAAGCACGCCAATGATGCGCCCGAGCGGATTGTCGTCGCGCGGATGATTGAGCTCACGCATCTGGCTACCGACCTTGCGACCGATGCCGCCGAGATAAACCATGCGCCAGATCGCCAGCAGCAGGCCGATGGCGCCGAGCACCAGAATCACGCCACCGACCAGACCGCCTTGTTTGACGCGATCCCAGAGGTCCGGCTGGCGCTGCAATTGCGCGATCAGGGTGCCACGGCTCGGGTCCAGCGGCAGAGTGGCGAGCGCATCGGAGCTTTTCAGGTAATCACCGATCAGGCCTTGCCCCGATGGCTGGCGCGTCGGCACCAGCAACTCGCCAGCATCGGCGTCATAGCGCAGGAAGGCATTGTCAGTAAACGCAGAGAAACTGCCGACTCGCAGCACCGGCTGCTCACTACGTGCGCCATCGGTGCCCACCACGGGCAGTTGGATGCGCTCGACACGTCCGCTGGCGGCCAGATCTTCCAGCAGAGTCATCCAGAAGGCATCCAGATCATCGGCTGACGGCAGGGCGCGGCTTTCCGCCAGGCTGCGCAGCTGGGTCAGGCGCTCGGGATACTGGGCATTGAGCATGCTGTCCTGCCACTGACCCGCAATATCACCGGAACTTTGGCGGACCACCCCGAACAACTCACCAAGATGGCCAACGCGCTGTGCCAGAAGCTTCTCCTGCTCAGCCAGTTCGGCTTCCTGCCGGTCGAAATCGGTCTTCAGCCGTTCGGCCTCGGCCTTCTGCTCGGCCAGGGCGGCACGCGCACGGGCGAGCAGCTGCTGCTGTTCGCCGCGGTCGCGGACGAAGGCCTGTTCACGCGCCTGCATGGCGCTGGCTTCCGCTGCTCGATCGTTGCGAATACGCTCGAGCAGCTGATCAGGACTGAGCGGTTCTGCCGCATGAGCCGCAAGGGGCAACAGCGCGACTAGGAAAAGGGAAAACAGACGACTCATTGCGCGGCCTCCTCGGCCAGGGTCTTCACGGGCAATTGCAGGTAGGCAGGTGCCTGCTGCTGGCGGGCAATGGCAATGGCCTGCGTCAGCGGACGGCGGGCGCTGCCCTCGAGCACTTCCCAGCTGCGCGTCTGCGCGTTCCACCAGCCGCTCTCGTGAGCATCGAGGGTCTGGTAATAGAGCATCACCCGGCCCAGCCGCAGGAACTCCACGCTGCGCGAGTCGCCGTCTCCGGGCAGCTCGCCACGCCAGGCCTCCAGCGTGCGCCCATAATCGCTTTCGATCTGATACGCCTCGAGGATGCGGCGATACTTTTCAGCCAGGCTGACATCGGCTCGCGGGAGCAAGTCCTGCAAGCCAGCGAGACGGTCCGCGCGCTCGTCGGGCAGGAATGGCACGTCGGCAGCAATGAATTCACCCAGCACCTCGACCATACGGCTCATCTGCGGGGTTACCGCTTCCTGGGTGCGCTCGATGCTGTCCAGCTGGCGCTGAAAGCCGACCAGCTCCTTGCGTTGCGCCGCGGTGAGTTCCTGCAACTGCTTGTTGTATGCCTTCAGCGCCTCGGTCTGCTGCAACGCACTGCGGTACTCGTTGAGCATTTCACGGGTGGCGTCGTCGAGCTGATCGATCCGCGCTTGCGAAGCCTTGGCCTCGGCAGACAGACGCTCGCTCTCATCCAGCGCAGCGTCCAGCGGAGCCGCGGACAGCGACCCGGCGTAAAGCTGCAGACAGCATGGCAGCACGGCAACCGCCAGCAGGCGGGAGATGAAGGAAGGCATTGAAGGATCCTTGGGACGGGCGTTAACTCAAAAGAGAAACATTATCATCTGTGAATTGACGCAAAGCAACCCGGGCGTTTCGTCGCAGTAGCCGACGCCCCTTTCATTGAGCTGGATCAAAAAGCGCCCGCGCTCACTCCCTACCATGGCCCCCAATCGCATTCCAACAAACGGAGCATCATCATGCGCAAGACCCTGTTCACCGCTTCCGCGCTGGCCCTGGCGCTGGCCGCCCCCTTCGCCCAGGCTTTCGAAGCCGGGGACATCATCGTTCGCGCTGGTGCGATTACCGTTGATCCGCGTGAAGATAGCAGTGACATCAACCATGCCCTTCTAGGTGACATTGGCGGAACCAAGGCGACTCTGAACAGCGATACCCAACTGGGTCTTAACTTCGCCTATATGGTCACCGACAAGGTGGGTATCGAGCTGCTCGCGGCAACCCCCTTTAGCCACGACGTAGGCGTGAAGGGCATGCCAGCCGGCTTCGAACAGCTGAACGGAAAGCTGGGCAGCCTTAAGCACTTGCCGCCGACTCTGAGCGTCATTTACTACCCACTCGATAGCAAGTCCGCGTTTCAACCTTATGTCGGTGCCGGCATCAATTACACGTGGTTCTTCGATACCAAGCTCAGTAGCGAAGCTGAAGGCAAGCAATTTAGCGGCCTGGACATGAAAGACTCTTGGGGCTTGGCCGCCCAGGTAGGCATGGATTACATGCTGACCGACAACATCATGCTCAACGCTCAGGTTCGCTATATCGATATCGACACGACCGGCACCACTTACCTGGCTGGCGACAAAGTGAAAGTCGACGTCGATGTAGACCCCTTCGTCTACATGGTCGGCCTCGGCTACAAGTTCTGACGAAACCGGCCTAGCCGAATCGCAGACAAACAAAAGGCGCCTAGGGCGCCTTTTGTGTTTACGGCATCCGCTTACAGACCCAACAACTTGGCCAATCCTTCGCGCATGCTGGTCGGCGGTTCTGGCAGGCGATAGCGCTGCACCAGCCGGGCATTGTTCGCTCGCGAATGACGAATATCCCCGGACCGCGACGCCTGATAGCTCACCTCCGGCAGTCCGCCCAGCACATCACCGATCGCCTCCAGCAATTGATTCAGCGATGTAGCCTGATTAAGCCCAACATTCACCGCGCCTTCCACCACCTCAGGCGACTCCAGCGCCTGCACCAGCACCTCGACCAGATCGCCAACGTAGACGAAATCACGCGTCTGCTCGCCATCGCCAAACACTGCAATGGGCAAGCCCTTCTGCGCCCGCTCGGTGAAGATGCTGATCACCCCGGAATACGGTGACGAAGGATCCTGGCGCGGCCCAAAGATATTGAAGAAGCGGAACACCACCGGCTCCAGGCCATGTTGCCGACGGTAGAAATCCAGATAATGCTCGCTGGCCAGCTTGTCCGCCGCATAAGGCGTCAGCGGCGCCTTATGCGTGTCCTCGTCGATGGCCTGGCCTTCGCCATTGTTGCCATAAACGGCGGCACTCGAGGCGAACAGCATCCGCTTCACGCCCGCTTCACGCATCGCCTCGCACAGGTTCAGCGTGCCAACCAGATTGCTCTGATGCGTGCCAATCGGATCGTCTACCGACGCCTGCACCGATGCTACAGCCGCCAGATGCACCACTGCCCGGCAACCCTGCACGGCACGACGCACGCAGTCCGCATCGGCCACGTCACCAACGATCAGCTCGACGTCGTGCGGCAGATTCTCTCGTTTGCCGGTCGAAAGATTGTCCAGCACACGAACGGCGTAGCCGCGCGCCAGCAACGCATCGACCAGGTTCGAGCCAATGAACCCGGCACCGCCGGTAACCAGAATCGGGGCATCAGCCATGGCGGTAGTAGCGCTCCAGCAGACTCGGCAGCCCCGTGCGCCAGGCGCGCGGCTTGATGCCGAAAGTGGTGAAAATCTTCTTGCAGGCAAGCACGCCGTGCTGCGGCTCGGCGGCGGCATCCGAGCAGTCGGCATGGGCCACGGCGGTAAGATTCGCGCTCGTTACGTCACGGAACTTGCCGGCCTCGCCGAGCAGCGCTTGTGCGACCAGCAAAGGGGTGGAGGCTTCATGCCCACCGTAGTGATACGTCCCCCACAGCGGTGCCTGGCAGTCGAGCTGCTTCAACACCGCCAGGATCACCCGCGCGGCATCGTCCACTGGCGTTGGGTTCCCCCTGCGATCATCCGCGAGCAGTATCGGTTCGCTCTGCTCCAGCCGCTGCAGAACACGCCCCAACACGCCGTCGCGACTGTCATCGAGCAGCCAGCCAAAGCGCAGCAGCACGTGGCGCGGACATAGCGAGCGCACGCTCTGCTCGATGCGCCAGAGCGCATGCCCCCGGGCATCCAGCGGCGCGACTTCATCCTTTTCGCTGTAGGCAGTGGTGCGCGCGCCATCGAACACGCGGTAGCTCGATGGCTGCAACAGGACGAAGTCATGATGCTGACAAAGCTCGGCGAGACGCTCGACTGCCCGCTCCTGCGCTGCGAGCGCCGGCTCGTTGGGCTGCCCGCTCTGGAACCAGTCGTAATAGTAGGCAAGGTTGACCACGACATCCGGACGGTTGTCATCGAGCAACTGGGTGAGACTGGCGGCATCCCAACCCTGGGCGGGCGGGCGCGGCGCGAGAAAGCCGATATCTTCCTCGGCGCCGAGGCGGATGAGCGCCTGGCCCAGGGCATTGCCGCCGCCCAACAGCATCAGGCGCATTCGCATTCAGAGAACTCTAGAAGGGGATGTCGTCGTCGAAGCTGTCGTAGTCCGGTGCCGGCTGTTGCCGTGCAGCGGGCTGCTGCGGCTGAGCCTGCTGACGCGGCGCCTGCTGCGACTCGCGCTGCTGCGGACGAGCTTGACGCGGGGCATCATCGGAACTGCCGCCACGACCGCCCAGCAGCTGCATGCTGCCGTTCATGTCGACGACGATTTCCGTGGTGTAGCGCTTGACGCCGTCCTTCTCCCACTCACGGGTCTGCAGGCGGCCTTCGATGTAGCACTGCGAACCCTTGCGCAGGTACTCGCCGGCGATCTCCGCAACCTTGCCGAACAGGACCACACGGTGCCACTCGGTGCGCTCCTGGAGCTGTCCGGTCTGCTTGTCCTTCCAGCTGTCGGTGGTTGCCAGCGTGATGTTGGTCACCGCATTGCCATTGGGCATGTAGCGGGTTTCCGGGTCGCCGCCGACATTGCCGATCAAGATGACTTTATTCACCCCTCTGGCCATGGGTAACTCCTCTTGGAACATTGAAATTAAATGGGCTTGCCGATGGCGATCCTGCTACCAGCAACCCGATGACCGCGAATCTTACCTCAGCCACCCCTGACAACCAACCGACGCACCGTCAAGTTGCGCCGGCTTCCGCACCTGCCCGGGCAAGCGCACGGTTTCAGGCGACGAGACGATCCAGCGCTTCACGATCCAGCTGCTGAGTATCGACCTTGATGTACGCCGCTGCCTCTTCGATAACGATCAGCACATCGCTGACCCCCGGCACCTGCAACAGGTCGTCACCAAGCCCGGCGTTGGCCAGCGCACCGCTGGAGAGCGGCAAGCGCAGACTAGTCACATAAGGAGGCTCGCGCATACTGAAGGCCACCAGAAACCACAGCGCGCAGAGCGCAGCGCAACCGGCGAAGACCAACGCCAGCCCACCCTGCTGATAGAGCACGCCACCCAGCACGCCCCCCAGGCCGGCACCGAGGAACTGGCTGGTGGAATAGACCCCCATCGCGGTGCCCTTGCCGCCGGCCGGCGCTACCTTGCTGATCAATGAAGGCAGCGATGCTTCCAGCAGATTGAACGCGATGAAGAAGCCGACCATGCCGACGACCAACATCCACAGCCCGTTACCGAACCACCAGAAGAACAGCTCGCAAATCAGCAACGCGGTAACCGCGCCCAACAGCACGCGACGCATCTGCCGCTTCTTCTCGCCGTAAATAATGAAGGGAATCATCCCGAAGAAGCCCACCACCAGTGCCGTGAGATAGACCCACCAGTGCTCTTCCTTGGGTAATGCGCCCTGCTCCACCAGCGCCAGCGGCAGCGCAACGAAGCTGGCCATCAGGATCGCGTGCAGCGCCAGAATGCTGAAATCCAGGCGCAGCAGATCGGGATGGCGCAGCGTCAGGCCGAGCGCCTGCTTGGCGACGCCCGATTCACGATGGCGCACATGGGCCTCAGCCTTCGGCAGCACGGCAACGATCACACCACCAAGCACGGCCATGCCGGCGGTTACCCAGAACAGCCCGGACAGCCCGAAGGCGCGGGTCAGCAAGGGCCCGACGATCATCGCCACGGCGAAAGAGAAACCGATGCTAACGCCGATCAGCGCCATCGCCTTGGTCCGATGCTGTTCGCGGGTGAGGTCCGAGAGCAGCGCCATGACTGCCGCAGAAATCGCCCCGGCGCCCTGCAGGATGCGCCCAGCAACTACGCCCCAGATGCTGTCCGACATCGCCGCCAGCGCCGCTCCGGCTGCGAAGATCAGCAAACCGAAATAGATGATGGGTAGGCGACCAATACGATCAGAAAGGATGCCGAAGGGAATTTGCAGCAGCGCCTGGGTCAAACCATAGGCACCTATCGCAAGACCGATAAGGGTCGGCGTAGCGCCTTCCAGGTCCATGCCGTAGGTTGCCAGCACAGGCAAAACCATGAACATGCCGAGCATGCGAAAAGCGAACACCAGCGCCAGCCCGGAAGCTGCGCGTTTTTCGCTGGCGCTCATGCGCTCGCTGTAAGGGTCCTGCATGGAGGGTCTCGCTTGTATGAACCGGCGGCGATTCTAGCAGCCCAACCCTGTTCGGCACAGGCGCGCGGTTTTGCCGCGACCATCACCCCGGCCGTATACTTTCGGGTTTCCGCCCGCCACGCGAGGCTGTTTTGGACAAGATTCTGATTCGTGGGGCCCGCACCCACAACCTGAAGAACATCGACCTCACCCTGCCGCGCGACAAGCTGATCGTCATCACTGGCCTCTCCGGCTCCGGCAAGTCCTCGCTGGCCTTCGACACGCTGTACGCCGAAGGCCAGCGCCGTTACGTCGAATCGCTTTCGGCCTATGCTCGGCAGTTCCTCTCGATGATGGAAAAGCCCGATGTCGACACCATCGAAGGGCTCTCGCCGGCGATCTCCATCGAGCAGAAATCCACGTCGCACAACCCTCGTTCCACCGTCGGCACCATCACCGAGATCTACGATTACCTGCGCCTGCTCTATGCACGAGTCGGCACGCCGCGCTGCCCGGATCACGATGCGCCGCTGGAAGCGCAGACGGTCAGTCAGATGGTCGATCAGGTACTGGCACTGCCGGAAGGTCGCAAGCTGATGCTGCTGGCACCGGTCATCCGCGAACGCAAGGGCGAGCATCTGGCCGTGTTTGACGAACTGCGCGCCCAGGGTTTCGTGCGCGCCCGCGTCAACGGGCGGCTGTATGAGCTCGACGAACTACCCAAGCTGGATAAGCAGAAGAAGCACTCCATCGATGTGGTAGTCGACCGCTTCAAGGTCCGCGGCGATCTGCAGCAACGCCTGGCCGAATCCTTCGAGACCGCACTCAAGCTGGCCGATGGCATCGCCCTGGTCGCTTCCATGGAAGAGGAAGACGAAAGCGAAGAGATGATCTTCTCCGCGCGCTTCGCCTGTCCGATCTGCGGCCACTCGATCAGCGAGCTGGAACCCAAGCTCTTCTCCTTCAACAACCCGGCCGGCGCCTGCCCAACCTGTGACGGCCTGGGCGTGAAGCAGTTCTTCGACGCTAAGCGCCTGGTCAATGGCGAACTGACCCTGGCCGAAGGTGCCATCCGTGGCTGGGACCGGCGCAACGTCTACTATTTCCAGATGCTCGGCTCACTGGCCTCGCATTACGGCTTCAGCCTGGACGAGCCTTTCGACTCGCTGGCAGCCGATCACCAGAAGTCCATCCTACGCGGCAGCGGCCGCGAGAACGTCGAGTTCCGCTACCTCAACGACCGCGGCGACATCGTCAAGCGCTCGCACCCGTTCGAAGGAATCATTCCCAACCTGGAACGCCGCTACCGCGAAACCGAATCCAATTCGGTGCGTGAAGAACTGGCCAAGTACCTCAGCACCCAACCCTGCCCAGACTGTCGCGGCACCCGCCTGCGCCGCGAGGCTCGCCACGTGTGGGTTGGCGACAGGACCTTGCCGGCGGTCACGGCCATGCCCATCGGCGACGCCACTGATTATTTCGGCGGACTCTCGCTCAGCGGTCGACGGGGCGAAATCGCCGACAAGATTCTCAAGGAAATCCGCGAACGCCTGCAGTTCCTGGTCAACGTCGGCCTGGATTACCTGACCCTCGACCGCAGCGCCGACACCCTGTCCGGCGGCGAAGCCCAGCGCATCCGCCTGGCCAGCCAGATCGGCGCAGGCCTGGTCGGCGTGATGTACATCCTCGACGAACCTTCGATCGGCCTGCACCAACGCGACAACGAGCGCCTGCTTGGCACCCTGCGTCACCTGCGCGATATCGGCAACACGGTGATCGTGGTGGAGCACGACGAGGACGCAATCCGCCTCGCCGACTACGTGGTGGATATCGGCCCAGGGGCCGGCGTGCACGGCGGGCGCATCGTTGCTGAAGGCACGCCGGACGAAGTGATGGCACACCCGGACTCGCTGACCGGCAAGTACCTCTCTGGCCGGGTGAAGATCAACTACCGACCCGAACGCACCCGCCGTGATCCGAAGAAGCTGCTCAAACTCAAGGGCGCGCGTGGCAACAATCTGCGCAATGTCGACCTGGAAATCCCGGTGGGCCTGCTCACCTGCATCACCGGCGTTTCCGGCTCGGGCAAGTCGACGCTGATCAACAACACGCTGTTTCCGATTACGGCCACCGCGCTCAACGGTGCGTCCACGCTGGAAGTGGCCCCGCACGACAGCTTCGATGGGCTGCAGCATCTGGACAAGGTGGTGGACATCGATCAGAGCCCGATCGGCCGCACCCCCCGCTCCAACCCGGCAACCTATACCGGACTGTTCACGCCGATTCGCGAGCTGTTCGCCGGCGTGCCGGAAGCACGCTCACGCGGCTATGGTCCGGGTCGCTTCTCTTTCAACGTCAAGGGCGGGCGCTGCGAAGCCTGCCAGGGCGACGGCGTGATCAAGGTGGAGATGCACTTTCTGCCGGACATCTACGTGCCCTGCGACGTCTGCAAGGGCAAGCGCTACAACCGCGAAACGCTTGAAGTGAAATACAAGGGCAAGAGCATCACCGAGGTGCTCGACATGACCATCGAGGAAGCCCGTGAATTCTTCGACCCGGTTCCGGCCGTTGCGCGCAAGCTGCAGACGTTGATGGATGTGGGGCTTTCATACATCAAGCTGGGGCAGAGTGCGACCACCCTCTCCGGCGGTGAGGCGCAGCGCGTCAAGCTGTCCCGCGAGCTGTCCAAGCGCGATACCGGCAAGACGCTGTATATCCTCGACGAACCCACCACCGGCTTGCACTTCGCCGACATCCAGCAATTGCTCGACGTGCTGCATCGCCTGCGCGACCACGGCAATACCGTCGTGGTGATCGAGCACAATCTTGACGTGATCAAGACCGCTGACTGGCTGGTGGATCTGGGTCCGGAAGGTGGCTCCAGGGGCGGCCAGATCATCGCCTGCGGCACACCGGAAGAAGTCGCGGGGATGGCGCAGTCACATACCGGCCATTTCCTCAAGCCATTGCTGGAACGCGACCGCTCGGCGGGTTGATCGCCGCTGCGGCAACAAGGGCAAGCGCAACGGGGTCCACTGCGGACCCCGCCGGGCAGTTGGGCGGGACATCCCAGCCTGATAAGGAGAAATCCTCATGCGTATTGCGCTCGCTGCCTGCCTGGTTGGCGCCGGCCTGTTACCTGACCTCGCTACCGCCGCTCAACCCAACGGCCCCTGGATCACGGATGAACAGAACGTCTCGCTCGAGGCGTTCATGAGCAACCAACAGCTGTACGATCAGCTCAGCGCCATGTCGCGGCGCTTTCCCGATGCGCTGCGCCTGGAACAGGCCGGCAGCAGCAACGAAGGCCGCCCCATCTGGCTCGCCAGGCTGGGTAATGCGGACAAACCCGCGGTGATGATCATCACCCAACAGCACGGCAATGAGCCCCACGGTACCGAGGCCGCAGTCAACCTGATACAACGTCTCGCTTCGGGTGGCGCGCTGTCGCGGCGGGTGCTGGACAATCTGCAGGTGTTGATCGTACCGAGGGTCAACCCGGACGGAGCGGAGCGCTTCAGCCGCGGCAACATGGATTTCAGCGCGCCGCAGACCAGCGCTGACTGCCTGCGTGACGACGGCACGCTGGATCCCGCCAAGCTGGATCAGCGCCTGGGCGCCAACGTGACAGCCTACACCTTGGCCGACGGCCAGCGTCGCTGGAGCTATGACATCAACCGTTACCACTGGACGGACTGGAGCGACAGCACGCAGATTCGCTGCAATCCAGGCCTGGCCAGTGAGCGTCACTTCAATCCGGGGCAGAACCCGGTTCCTGAAGCGGTAGCGGTGCGCAGCATCTATGACCGTTACCGCCCCATCTGGCTGGTGGATGTCCACAACCAGAACCCCGCCGTGGTACTCGACGATGTCGACCCTGAAGTGAACCGCCCCGGACGTCAGGTGACAGGCTCCATCACCTGGCCGACCCACCCGGATGTTGCGCCGGAAGCGGTAGCGCTGTCGAAACAGCTGGCAATCGTGATGAAGCAGCGCTCCCTGCAGCTTGGCTTCATGGAAATCACCAACTACTACTATGAGCACCCCAACGGCGATGTCCGCCGCGGCGGTGGCGATCCGGGCATTGCCCGAAACGCCTATGGCCTGCTGGGGACCGAGCGACTGGCCGCCGGCGAAACAGGCCCATTGGGCGGCAGCGTGCTCATGGAAATCGGTGGATTGAACAGCCGCGGCCAGAAGTCTGTCGGCATGCTGCGCAACAATGTGCGCGAAATGCTTGAGGCCGTGCTTGTCGCAACTGCCGACGGCAGCCTGACGGCTATCGATCCGGCAGAGGCCGATCGCCTTCTGCCACCCGGACAGGAGAGCGATAAGCCTCTGAGCAATCCCCACGAATAGCACTGAAGAAACAAGAAAGCCCGCAGCAGTCGCTGCGGGCTTCTCGATCTTGCGGATAGCGCGATTCGCTTATACCGGCACTTCCGACAGCGGAATATCCAGGGCGGCGGCAACACCTGCTCCGTAGGCCGGATCAGCCTTCAGGCAGTGGCTGATGTGGCGAATCTTGATATGACGCGCGACTCCCTGCATCGACCGAGCGGTGTTTTCGAACAACCGCTGCTGCTCATCGGCCGTCATCAAGCGGAACAGGTTGCCCGGCTGAGTGAAGTAATCAGCGTCGTCGGCACGGTAGTCGTAACGGTCCGCCGCCCCCTCGAGAGCTAGCGGTGGCTCGCTGAAGTCAGGCTGTTCCTGCCACTCGCCATAGGTGTTCGGCTCGTAATGCAGGCGACCGCCCTGATTGCCGTCCACGCGCATGGCACCATCGCGATGGTAGCTGTGGACCGGGCAACGCGGAGCGTTGACCGGAATCTGATGGTGATTTATCCCCAGCCGGTAGCGTTGCGCATCCCCATAGGAGAACAGGCGGCCCTGCAACATACGGTCCGGGGAGAAGCTGATGCCCGGAACGACATTCGCCGGCGTGAATGCCGCTTGCTCGACATCCTGGAAGTAGTTGTCGGGATTGCGGTTAAGCTCGTAGTAGCCGACCTCGATCAGCGGATAGTCGTCATGCGGCCAAACCTTGGTCAGGTCGAACGGATGGTACGGCACCTTCGCGGCGTCGGCCTCCGGCATTACCTGCACATACATCGTCCAGCGCGGATATTCGCCACGCTCGATGGCCTCGAATAGATCGCGCTGCGAACTCTCACGGTCATTGCCGACGATGGCTGCCGCCTCGGCATCGGTGAGATTCTTGATGCCCTGCTGGGTCCGGAAGTGAAACTTCACCCAGAAACGTTCGTTGTTCGGACTGATGAAGCTGTAGGTGTGCGAACCGAAACCGTGCATATGACGGTAAGACGCCGGGATGCCGCGATCGCCCATGACATAGGTGATCTGGTGCAAGGCTTCAGGCAGCCCGGTCCAGAAGTCCCAGTTGTTGTTCGCGCTGCGCATGTTGGTGCGCGGATCGCGTTTTACTGCGTGGTTGAGGTCCGGAAACTTCAGCGGATCGCGGAAAAAGAACACAGGGGTGTTATTGCCCACCATGTCCCAGTTGCCTTGCTCGGTGTAGAACTTCAGGGCGTAACCACGAATGTCGCGCTCGGCATCGGCGGCACCACGCTCGCCTGCGACGGTCGAGAAGCGCGCGAACAGTGGAGTGCGTTTGCCGATCTCGGAAAACAGCTTGGCTTTGGTGTAGCGGGTGATGTCATGGGTGACGACGAATTCTCCCAACGCCCCCGACCCCTTCGCATGCATGCGCCGCTCCGGAATGACTTCCCGATCGAAATGAGCGAGCTTCTCCAGAAACCATACGTCCTGAAGCAGCATGGGACCCCGGCGGCCCGCAGTCATGGAGTTCTGGTTTTCGGATACCGGCGCACCGGCAACGGTTGTGAGCTTCGGCTTGTCAGTCATGGTTGCAGCTCCTTGGTATTCAATAGGCTTCCAGGGTCTTGGTAAGTACCTGCTGGTTGAATGCCATCATAGGAAGCAAGCGCAACGGCGACTAATGATGAAGATCAACGCCCCTTATAGAGCCAGTCTCTCAGAAATCTTGGGGCATAAAAAAACCGAGCCAAAAGGCTCGGTTTTTATTGCTGCTACCGATCTTACTCGGCGGCTTCCACTTCACCAGTGACCGGACGGTCAACCAGCTCGACGTAAGCCATAGGTGCGTTGTCACCAGCGCGGAAGCCGCACTTGAGGATACGCAGATAACCGCCCTGACGGGTGGCGTAACGCTTGCCCAGATCGTTGAACAGCTTGCCTACGGCAGCCTTCGAACGAGTACGGTCGAAAGCCAGACGACGGTTGGCGACGCTGTCTTCCTTAGCCAGGGTGATCAGCGGCTCGGCAACGCGACGCAGTTCCTTGGCCTTGGGCAGGGTGGTCTTGATCAGTTCGTGCTCGAACAGCGACACCGCCATGTTTTGAAACATGGCCTTGCGGTGGGCGCTGGTGCGGCTCAGGTGACGGCCACTTTTACGATGACGCATGATTGAAATTCCTTACCAAACGTTCAGTTCGGTTACTGGGGGCGATCAGGCAGTGGCCTTATCGTCCTTCTTGAGACTTGCCGGCGGCCAGTTATCCAGACGCATACCGAGGGACAAACCACGCGAAGCCAGAACGTCCTTAATCTCGGTCAGGGACTTCTTGCCCAGATTCGGCGTCTTCAACAGCTCTACTTCGGTGCGCTGAATCAGATCACCAATGTAGTAGATGTTTTCCGCCTTCAGGCAGTTGGCCGAACGTACGGTCAGCTCCAGGTCATCAACCGGACGCAACAGGATCGGATCGATCTCGTCTTCCTGCTCGATTACAACCGGCTCGCTGTCGCCCTTGAGGTCGACGAACGCGGCCAGCTGCTGCTGCAGGATGGTCGCTGCACGACGGATCGCCTCTTCGGGATCCAGGGTGCCGTTGGTTTCCAGGTCAATGACCAGTTTGTCCAGGTTGGTGCGCTGCTCGACACGAGCATTCTCGACCACGTAAGCCACGCGACGAACCGGGCTGAAAGTGGCGTCGAGCTGCAGACGACCGATGCTACGGCTTTCGTCTTCATCGCTCTGACGCGCATCAGCAGGCTCGTAACCGCGGCCGCGAGCGACCTTGAGCTTCATGTTGAGCGAGCCGTTGGCCGCCAGATTGGCGATCAGGTGATCGCCATTGACGATTTCGACATCGTGATCCAGCTGGATATCGGCAGCGGTAACAGCGCCCGCGCCCTTCTTCACCAGGCTCAAGGTCACTTCATCACGGCCGTGCAGCTTGATGGCGATACCTTTGAGGTTGAGCAGGATTTCGATGACATCTTCCTGCACGCCCTCGATGGCGCTGTACTCGTGGAGCACACCGTCGATCTCAGCCTCGACCACAGCGCAGCCGGGCATGGAGGACAACAGGATACGACGCAGCGCGTTGCCCAGGGTGTGGCCAAAACCACGCTCGAGGGGCTCGAGAGTGATCTTGGCACGGGTCGGACTGACCACCTGCACATCGATATGGCGGGGGGTCAGGAACTCATTTACCGAACTCTGCATGGATACACCTATTTTCTAGCCCTTACTTGGAGTAGAGCTCGACAATCAGGTTTTCGTTGATGTCGGCGGACAGATCGCTGCGAGCCGGAACATTCTTGAAAACACCGGATTTCTTGTCGGCATCTACTTCGACCCATTCAACGCGACCGCGCTGAGCGCACAGTTCGAGGGCCTGGGCGATACGCAGCTGGTTACGGCACTTCTCACGAACAGCCACAACGTCACCGGCCTTGACCTGGTACGAAGGGATGTTCACGGTCTGACCGTTGACGCTGATCGACTTGTGAGAAACCAGCTGACGCGATTCGGCACGCGTGGAGCCGAAGCCCATGCGATACACGACGTTGTCCAGACGGCACTCGAGCAGTTGCAGCAGGTTTTCGCCGGTAGCGCCCTTACGGCTGGCAGCTTCCTTGTAGTAACCGCTGAACTGACGCTCCAGCACACCGTAGATGCGGCGTACTTTCTGCTTTTCACGCAGCTGGGTGCCGTAGTCGGACAGACGGCCACGGCGCTGGCCATGAACACCTGGCGGAGTTTCGATGTTGCACTTGGATTCGAGCGCGCGCGCACCACTCTTCAGGAAGAGATCGGTGCCTTCACGACGAGACAGTTTGCACTTGGGACCAATATAACGAGCCATTCTTCACTGTCTCCTGATTACACGCGGCGCTTCTTCGGCGGACGGCACCCGTTATGCGGGATAGGCGTCACGTCGGTGATGCTGGCGATTTTATAACCACATGCGTTCAAAGCACGCACGGCGGACTCACGACCCGGACCTGGGCCCTTGACGTTGACGTCGAGGTTCTTCAGGCCGTACTCCAGAGCAGCCTGACCAGCGCGCTCTGCAGCGATCTGGGCAGCGAACGGAGTGCTCTTACGCGAGCCGCGGAAACCGGAACCACCGGAAGTAGCCCAGGACAATGCGTTGCCCTGACGATCGGTGATGGTCACGATGGTGTTGTTGAAAGACGCGTGGATATGGGCGATCCCATCAACCACTGTCTTTTTGACTTTTTTACGAGGACGAGCAGCAGGTTTTGCCATGACTAAATTCCTGTCGATTCGCTAACGCGATTACTTGCGGATCGGCTTGCGCGGGCCCTTACGGGTACGCGCGTTGGTCTTGGTACGCTGACCGCGAACCGGCAGACCACGACGATGACGCAGGCCGCGATAGCAACCCAGGTCCATCAAGCGCTTGATTTTCATGTTGACTTCGCGACGCAGGTCGCCTTCAACAATGAACTTGCCGACTTCGCCACGCAGCAGTTCGACCTGCTCGTCGGAAAGATCCTTGATCTTTGCTGCCGGATTCACACCGGTAGCGGCACAGATTTCCTGCGCACGGGTGCGACCAACACCGTAGATGTAGGTCAGCGAGATAACAGTGTGCTTGTTATCCGGAATGTTGACGCCTGCAATACGGGCCATTCAGTGAAACTCCAATTGACAGCTACCTACGCCCCGGAAGCCAAGAAAAGGGCGCGAGATATTAACGCTGTAATAACAAATATTCAACCCGGCAGCGCACTAGCTGCCGGGTTATAACGCCTTACACAATCAGCCTTGGCGCTGCTTGTGACGCGGTTCTGCGCTGCAGATCACGCGCACGACACCGTCGCGACGGATGATCTTGCAGTTACGGCACAGCTTTTTAACCGATGCACGAACTTTCATCACCAACTCCTAGAACCTTACGAACCACCTCAGCGGAGCATTCCGCTGCCGTAGCCCTTCAGGTTGGCTTTCTTCATCAGGGAATCGTACTGGTGCGACATGAGGTGTGATTGCACTTGAGACATGAAGTCCATGACAACCACAACAACGATCAGCAACGAGGTCCCACCAAGGTAGAACGGCACATTGGCCGCGACCACAAGGAACTGCGGCAGCAGGCAGACAGCCGTCATGTACAGGGCGCCGAACATGGTCAAACGGGTCAGCACACCATCGATGTAGCGCGCCGACTGCTCGCCCGGACGAATCCCAGGAATAAACGCACCGGACTTCTTCAGATTCTCCGCCACGTCCTTCGGATTGAACATCAATGCCGTATAGAAGAAGCAGAAGAAAATGATCCCGGCACTGAACAGCAAGATGTTCAACGGCTGACCGGGAGCGATTGCCTGCGATATGTCAGCCAACCACCCCATGCTCTCCGACTGGCCGAACCACTGCCCTAGAGAGGCAGGGAACAGCAGGATGCTGCTGGCAAAAATAGCCGGGATCACACCCGCCATATTCACCTTCAACGGCAAGTGGCTAGTCTGCGCAGCAAATACCTTACGACCCTGCTGACGCTTGGCGTAGTGCACCGCGATACGACGCTGACCACGCTCGATGAAAACCACGAAACCAATGATCGCAACAGCCAGCAGCCCAACAGCCAGCAAAGCGATAATGTTGATGTCACCCTGCCGAGCAGACTCGAACGACTGACCGAGCGCACCCGGCAAGCCGGCGACGATACCAGCAAAGATCAGCATCGAAATACCGTTGCCAACCCCACGCTCGGTAATCTGCTCACCCAGCCACATCATGAACATCGCGCCGGAAACGAAGGTAGTGATGGCCACGAAGTAGAAGCCGAAATCATTGCTGAACGCGACACCTTGCCCAGCCAGACCGACCGACATCCCGACAGCCTGCACGATCGCCAACACCAGCGTTCCATAACGCGTGTACTGACTGATCTTGCGCCGCCCGGCCTCACCTTCCTTCTTCAACTGCTCCAGCTGTGGGCTGACAGCGGTCATGAGCTGCATGATGATCGAGGCCGAAATGTACGGCATGATCCCCAATGCAAAAATGCTCATGCGCTCCAGCGCACCGCCGGAAAACATGTTGAACAAGCTAAGGATGGTCCCCTCGTTCTGACGAAACAGCTCAGCCAGCCGATCGGGATTGATCCCGGGAACCGGGATGTGCGCGCCAATCCGATAGACGATGATCGCCATGAACAGAAAGCGCAGACGAGCCCAGAGTTCGGACAGACCACCATTACTCAGCGCGGAGAGAGCACCTTGCTTAGCCATTTATTCCTCGAACTTGCCGCCAGCTGCTTCGATAGCCGCACGCGCACCCTTGGTGGCTGCGATACCCTTGAGAGTAACCGCGCGACCAACCTCGCCCGACAGCATGATTTTCACGCGCTGCACGTTCTGGTTGATGACGTTGGCATCTTTCAGGCTCTGTACGGTAACAACGTCACCTTCCACCTTGGCCAGTTCGGATGTACGCACTTCAGCGCGATCCATAGCTTTCAGCGAAACGAAGCCGAACTTCGGCAGACGACGGTGCAGAGGCTGCTGACCACCCTCGAAACCGGGAGCAATCTTGCCGCCGGAGCGGGAAGTCTGACCCTTGTGACCACGGCCACCGGTCTTGCCCAGGCCGCTACCGATACCACGACCAGGACGCAGCTTTTCGCGACGGGCACCCGGCGCAGAACGCAGATCGTTCAGTTGCATGGCTTAGCCCTCCACACGGAGCATGTAATAAGCCTTGTTGATCATGCCGCGATTCTCAGGAGTGTCCTGAACCTCGACGGTATGACCAATGCGACGCAGGCCGAGACCCTTGACGCACAGCTTGTGATTGGGGATACGACCGCTGACACTCTTGATCAGCGTAACCTTGACGGTATTAGCCATGATCAGGAAATCTCCTCGACGCTCTTGCCGCGCTTGGCAGCAATCGACTCAGGCGACTGCATCGCCTTCAAACCCTTGAAAGTGGCGTGAACCACGTTGACCGGGTTGGTAGAGCCGTAGCACTTGGCCAGGACGTTATGCACGCCAGCGACTTCCAGGATGGCGCGCATGGCACCACCAGCGATAACGCCGGTACCTTCAGAAGCAGGCTGCATGTACACCTTGGAAGCGCCATGCGCAGCCTTGGTGGCGTACTGCAAAGTAGTACCATTCAGATCGACCTGGATCATGTTGCGGCGAGCCGCCTCCATGGCCTTCTGAATAGCAGCCGGAACCTCACGGGACTTGCCACGACCGAAGCCGACACGACCCTTGCCATCACCCACTACGGTCAGTGCGGTGAAGGTGAAGATACGACCACCCTTAACAGTTTTTGCGACGCGGTTAACTTGAACCAGCTTCTCGATGTAGCCTTCGTCGCGCTTTTGCTCGTTATTTGCCATAACTTAGAACTCCAGCCCGCCTTCACGAGCAGCATCAGCCAGTGCCTTCACACGACCGTGGTACTTGAAGCCAGAACGGTCGAATGCCACCTGAGTGACACCTGCGGCTTTCGCACGCTCAGCGACCAGCTGACCGACTTTCTTGGCAGCGTCGACGTTGCCGGTGGCAGCATCACGCAGTTCTTTGTCCAGAGTCGAGGCGCTGGCCAGGACCTTGCCGCCGTCGGCCGAAAGGACCTGGGCGTAGATGTGCTGGGAAGAGCGGTACACGCAAAGGCGTACGGTTTCCAGCTCGCGCATCTTCAGGCGTGCCTTGCGAGCGCGACGCAGACGAGTTTCTTTCTTTACGCTCATTTGCTATGCCCTACTTCTTCTTAGCTTCTTTGCGACGGACTACTTCATCCGAGTACCGCACGCCTTTGCCCTTGTAAGGCTCAGGACGACGGAAATCACGGATCTCAGCAGCCACCTGACCGACCAGTTGCTTGTCGACACCCTTGATCAGGATATCGGTCTGGCTGGGGGTCTCAGCGGTAACGCCTTGCGGCAGTTCATAATCCACCGGATGCGAGAAACCGAGAGCCAGGGACAGCACTTGACCTTTGGCTTGCGCCTTGTAACCAACACCAACCAGCTGGAGCTTACGCTCGAAGCCTTGGCTGACGCCGATCACCATGTTGTTGACCAGAGCACGAGTGGTGCCGGCCATAGCACGGGTCTGCTGATCGCCATTACGACCGGCGAAACGCAGCTCACCAGATTCCTGGATGACTTCCACGGACGGATGGACATTCAGTTCGAGAGCGCCTTTTGCGCCCTTCACCGAAAGCTGCTGACCGGACATCTTGATTTCGACGCCAGCAGGCAGCTTGACGGGGTTCTTAGCAACGCGAGACATGCTTATCCCCCCTTAGAACACAGTGCAAAGCACTTCGCCGCCAACGCCGGCAGCCCGAGCAGCTCGATCAGTCATCACACCCTTGTTGGTGGAGACGATCGACACACCCAAACCACCGCGCACTTTCGGCAACTGGTCAACGGATTTGTACTGGCGAAGGCCAGGACGGCTTACGCGCTTCAGCTCTTCGATGACCGGACGGCCTTCGAAATACTTCAGCTCGATGGACAGCTGCGGCTTGGCATCGCCACTGACCTGGTATCCCGCGATATAGCCTTCACCTTGAAGAACGTTGGCTACAGCCACCTTCAGCGTGGAAGACGGCATGCTTACGACGGACTTTTCGGCCATCTGGGCATTACGGATACGAGTTAGCATGTCCGCTAACGGGTCCTGCATACTCATGGGCTCTTAGCTCCTAATACAAAAAAATAAGCCTGAAACGGCTCGTGTCGCCAACGGGCAAGCCTACAAAATTCGAGGCTCAGGCGAGCCGGGCATTCTAGAGCGTTGCCATAAACGAATCAAGCCCCATATGGGGCTTGATCGAAAAACAAACAGGACCCGACGGTCCTGTTAGCTTATTACCAGCTGGCCTTGACCAGTCCTGGTACGTCACCACGCATTGCAGCCTGACGCAGCATGTTGCGCGACAGACCAAACTTGCGGTAAACGCCATGCGGACGACCGGTCAGACGGCAGCGGTTCCGCAGGCGCGAAGCGCTTGCATCACGGGGCTGCTTCTGCAGTGCAACCTGAGCTTCCCAACGCGCTTCCGGAGTAGATTCCGGGCTGGCGATGATAGCCTTCAGTGCAGCACGCTTCTGGGCGAACTTGGCAACCGTTTGCTGACGCTTCAGCTCACGGTTCTTCATGCTTTGCTTAGCCATGTGCCTACTCCAATCAGTTACGGAACGGGAAGTTGAAGGCACGCAGTAGAGCGCGACCTTCTTCATCCGTCCGAGCAGTAGTGGTCAGAGTGATATCCAGACCACGCAGGGCATCGATCTTGTCGTAATCGATTTCCGGGAAAATGATCTGCTCTTTGACACCCATGCTGTAGTTGCCGCGACCATCAAAGGACTTGGCATTCAGGCCGCGGAAGTCACGCACGCGCGGCAGGGAGATCGAAAGCAGACGATCCAGGAACTCGTACATACGATCGCTACGCAGGGTGACCTTGACGCCAATCGGCCAGCCTTCGCGGACTTTGAAGCCTGCAATGGACTTGCGAGCGTGGGTCACTACAACTTTCTGACCGGTGATCTTTTCCAGATCGGCAACCGCGTTGTCGATGATCTTTTTGTCACCGATCGCTTCGCCGATACCCATGTTGAGGGTGATCTTGGTAATGCGCGGAACTTCCATCACGTTCTTGAGCTGAAGTTCTTCCATCAGCTTCGGCGCGATTTCCTTCCGATAAACTTCTTTTAGTCGTGCCATGGTTATCTACCTAGCAGTCTCAAGCGTCAACCGGCTTCTGGGTCGACTTGAAGACACGAATTTTCTTGCCTTCTTCAACCTTGAAGCCAACGCGGTCTGCCTTGTTGGTCTCGCCGTTGAAAATGGCGACGTTAGAGACGTGCAAAGGCGCCTCTTTCTCGACGATACCGCCCTGAACGCCGGACATCGGGTTCGGCTTGGTATGGCGCTTGACCAGGTTGATCCCGCCCACGACCAGACGGTCGTCAGCGAGAACCTTGAGCACCTTACCGCGCTTGCCCTTGTCTTTGCCGGCGATGACGATGATCTCGTCGTTGCGACGAATCTTTTGCATGCGGCTACTCCTTACAGCACTTCAGGGGCGAGCGAGACGATCTTCATGAACTTCTCGGTACGAAGCTCACGCGTCACTGGCCCAAAGATACGGGTGCCGATAGGCTCCTGCTTGTTGTTCAGCAGAACAGCAGCATTGCCATCGAAGCGAATGATGGAACCATCGGGACGACGAACGCCGTGACGGGTGCGAACCACAACAGCGGTCATCACCTGGCCTTTCTTGACCTTGCCACGAGGAATCGCTTCCTTCACGGTTACCTTGATAATGTCGCCGATGCCGGCGTAACGGCGGTGGGAACCGCCGAGCACCTTGATACACATGACGCGACGAGCGCCACTGTTATCAGCCACATCGAGCATGGATTGAGTCTGAATCATATAATTTCTCCGACCCCTAGCCCTTAGACTTCGACGGCGCGTTCAACGACGTCAACCAGCATCCAGGACTTGGTCTTTGCCAGCGGACGAGTCTCGCGGATGGTGACCTTGTCGCCGATACGGCACTGGTTGGTTTCGTCGTGGGCGTGCAGTTTGGTCGAACGCTTCACGTATTTACCGTAGATCGGGTGCTTGACGCGACGCTCGATCAGAACGGTGATGGTCTTGTCCATCTTGTCGCTGACGACGCGGCCGGTCAGCGTGCGGACGGTTTTCTGAGCTTCAGCCATGATCACTTACCTGCCTGCTGGTTGAGCACAGTCTTGACACGAGCGATGTCGCGCTTGACTTGCGAGAGCAGGTGAGACTGCCCCAACTGGCCAGTCGCCTTCTGCATGCGCAGATTGAACTGGTCCCGCAGCAGCTCGAGCAGTTGCTCGTTCAGCTGCTCAACGGATTTTTCACGAAGTTCATTCGCTTTCATCACATCACCGTCCGCTTAACAAAGGAGGTGGCGAGCGGCAGCTTTGCAGCGGCCAAGGCGAAAGCCTCACGCGCCAGCTCTTCGGAAACACCCTCGATCTCGTAGAGCACCTTGCCCGGCTGAATCTGGGCTACCCAGTACTCGACGCTACCCTTACCTTTACCCATACGAACTTCGAGGGGCTTCTTGGTAACGGGCTTGTCGGGGAACACGCGGATCCAGATCTTGCCGCCACGCTTTACGTGACGAGTGAGCGCACGACGTGCAGCCTCGATCTGGCGCGCGGTCAGACGACCACGGGAAACAGACTTCAGCGCGAACTCGCCGAAGCTGACCTTGCTACCGCGCTGAGCCAGACCACGGTTGTGGCCGGTCATCTGCTTGCGGAATTTTGTACGCTTGGGTTGCAACATTTGGCGTACCCCTTACTTAGCAGCTTTTTTACGAGGAGCAGGCGCTTGAGGTTTGAGCTCTTCATGGCGACCACCAATCACTTCGCCTTTGAAGATCCACACCTTCACGCCGATCACACCGTAAGTGGTGTGCGCTTCGTAAGTGTTGTAATCGATATCGGCACGCAGGGTGTGCAGAGGCACACGACCTTCGCGATACCACTCGGTACGGGCAATTTCAGCCCCACCCAGACGACCACTGACCTGGATTTTGATGCCCTTGGCACCAATACGCATGGCGTTCTGCACGGCGCGCTTCATGGCACGACGGAACATTACGCGGCGCTCCAGCTGCTGAGCTACGCTCTGTGCAACCAGCATGGCGTCGAGCTCCGGCTTGCGGATCTCTTCGATGTTGATGTGCACCGGCACACCCATTTGCTTGGTCAGGTCCTGACGCAGCTTCTCAACATCCTCACCCTTCTTGCCGATCACGATGCCGGGACGAGCGGTGTGGATGGTGATGCGTGCGGTTTGAGCCGGGCGATGGATATCGATACGGCTTACGGACGCGCTTTTTAGTTTGTCTTGGAGGTACTCACGCACGTTCAGATCTGCAAGCAGATAGTCTGCATACGTACGGCCGTCTGCGTACCAGACGGAGGTGTGCTCCTTGACGATTCCCAGGCGAATGCCAGTGGGATGTACTTTCTGACCCATCTGATCGACTCCGTTACTTGTCCGCAACCTTGACAGTGATATGGCAAGACCGCTTGACGATGCGATCAGCGCGGCCTTTGGCACGCGGCATGATGCGCTTAAGCGAACGCCCCTCGTTGACGAAGACGGTGGAGACTTTCAGGTCGTCCACATCAGCGCCTTCGTTGTGCTCGGCGTTGGCAACGGCCGACTCCAGCACTTTCTTCATGATCTCGGCGGCTTTCTTGCTACTGAAAGCCAGGAGGTTGAGCGCTTCGCCCACCTTCTTCCCGCGGATCTGGTCGGCGACCAGGCGGGCTTTCTGGGCGGAGATGCGAGCGCCCGACAACTTAGCGGCTACTTCCATCTTTCCTTACCCCTTAGCGCTTGCCTTTCTTGTCCGCCACATGCCCGCGATAAGTGCGGGTAGCAGCGAACTCGCCGAGTTTATGGCCGACCATGTCTTCGGACACGAGGACCGGGACATGCTGACGACCGTTATGTACAGCGATGGTCAGACCGACCATTTGCGGCAGGATCATCGAACGACGCGACCAGGTTTTAACCGGCTTGCGATCATTCTTTTCCACCGCCGCTTCGACCTTCTTCAGTAGGTGAAGATCGATAAAAGGACCTTTTTTCAGAGAACGCGGCACTGTCGTATCCCTCTAGTTACTTGCGACGACGGACGATCATGTTATCGGTGCGCTTGTTAGTGCGGGTCTTCGCGCCCTTAGTCGGGAAGCCCCATGGCGACACCGGATGACGACCACCGGAGGTACGACCTTCACCACCACCGTGTGGGTGATCGACCGGGTTCATCGCGACACCACGAACGGTAGGACGAATGCCCTTCCAGCGCTTGGCGCCAGCTTTGCCCAGCGAACGCAGGCTGTGCTCGGAGTTCGAGACTTCGCCCAGGGTCGCACGGCACTCGGCCAGCACTTTACGCATCTCGCCGGAGCGCAGACGCAGCGTCACGTAGGAACCCTCACGAGCGACCAGCTGAGCCGAAGCACCAGCAGAGCGAGCGATCTGAGCACCCTTGCCCGGCTTAAGCTCGACACCGTGAACGGTAGAACCCAGCGGGATGTTGCGCAGCGGCAGACTGTTACCAGCCTTGATCGGAGCATTGACGCCCGAGACCAGCTGATCGCCAGCGCTTACGCCCTTCGGCGCGATGATGTAGCGACGCTCACCGTCGGCATACTTCAGCAGCGCGATGTGTGCAGTACGGTTCGGGTCGTATTCGATACGCTCAACGATGGCAGGAATGCCATCCTTGTTGCGACGAAAATCGACCAAACGATAGTGCTGCTTGTGACCACCACCGATATGGCGAGTGGTAATGCGACCGTTGTTGTTACGGCCACCAGTCTTCGACTTCTTCTCGAGCAGCGGTGCGTACGGAGCGCCTTTATGCAGCTCCTGATTGACCACCTTGACCACAAAACGGCGGCCCGCGGAAGTCGGTTTGCATTTAACGATTGCCATGATGCACCCCTTCCTTACTCAGCACTGCCGGAGAAATCGAGATCCTGGCCCGGCTGAAGAGCGATATACGCCTTCTTCCAGTCGTTGCGCTTGCCCAAACCGCGAGCGGTACGCTTGGTCTTGCCCTGAACGTTCAGGGTGTTGACGGCAGCGACCTTCACGTCGAACAGGCTTTCAACAGCCTTCTTGATTTCCAGCTTGGTTGCGTCGGTCGCAACCTTGAAAACGAATTGCTTCTTGCTGTCAGCCAGCACGGTAGCCTTCTCAGAGACGTGCGGACCAAGCAGGACTTTGAATACGCGTTCCTGGTTCATCCCAGCAGCTCCTCGAATTTCTTCACAGCCGACACGGTGATCAACACCTTGTCATAGGCGATCAGGCTGACCGGATCGGAACCCTGGACATCGCGTACATCGACATGCGGCAGATTGCGCGCAGCGAGGTACAGGTTCTGATCTACAGCATCGGAAACGATCAGCACGTCGTTCAGACCCATGCCATTAAGCTTGCTAGCAAGCACCTTGGTCTTCGGGGCGTCGACGGCGAAATCTTCTACGACTACCAGACGCTCGGAGCGAACCAGCTCAGCAAGAATGGAGCGCAACGCAGCGCGATACATCTTCTTGTTCAGCTTCTGCTCATGGTTCTGCGGACGAGCGGCAAAAGTCACACCACCGCCACGCCAGATCGGACCACGACTGGTACCAGCACGAGCGCGACCGGTGCCCTTCTGGCGCCACGGACGCTTGCCACCACCGGACACATCGGAACGGGTTTTCTGCTGCTTGCTACCCTGACGACCGCCAGCCATGTAGGCGACGACAGCCTGGTGCACCAGCGTCTCGTTGAACTCACCACCAAAGGTGCGATCGGAGACTTCGATGGCCTGTGCGCCATTTACATTCAATTGCATGTGAACTCCCCCTTAACCGCGAGCCTTGGCGGCCGGACGCACGAGCACGTCACCACCAGTGGCGCCGGGCACTGCGCCCTTCACCAAAAGCAGGTTCCGCTCAGCATCGACACGCACGATTTCCAGAGACTGCACGGTTACGCGCTCGGCGCCCATGTGCCCGGACATCTTCTTGCCCTTGAATACACGACCTGGAGTCTGGCACTGACCGATAGAGCCCGGGACGCGGTGGGATACGGAGTTACCGTGGGTATTGTCCTGACCACGGAAATTCCAGCGCTTGATGGTACCGGCAAAGCCTTTACCCTTGGACTGACCGGTGACATCCACCATCTGCCCAGCCTGGAAAATCTCAGCATTGATCTGGTCACCAACCTGGAACTCCTCGCCATCAAGGCGGAATTCCCAGACGCCACGACCTGCAGCTACATTCGCCTTGGCGAAGTGACCGGCCTGAGCCTTGGTAACACGGGACGCGCGACGCTCGCCGACAGTGACTTGCACCGCACGATAGCCATCGCTCTCTTCATTCTTGAACTGAGTGACGCGATTCGGCTCGATCTCGATGACCGTAACCGGAATAGAGACACCATCCTCGGTGAAAACGCGGGTCATACCGCATTTGCGACCGACTACACCAATAGTCATTTTGAAACCTCTTGAGTGTACGGGGCTTTCACCCGCTATGGCCGCCCATTTCAGAGCGTTACACGACTAAAACTCTCAGGTTTTAGCCGAGGCTGATCTGCACTTCCACACCAGCCGCAAGATCGAGCTTCATCAGCGCGTCGACGGTTTTGTCCGTCGGCTGAACGATGTCCAGCACACGCTTGTGGGTTCGAATTTCATACTGATCGCGCGCGTCTTTATTGACGTGCGGAGAAACCAGCACAGTGAACCGCTCTTTGCGGGTTGGCAGCGGAATCGGACCACGCACCTGAGCACCAGTACGTTTCGCGGTTTCCACGATTTCCTGGGTTGATTGATCGATCAGGCGATGGTCAAAAGCCTTCAACCGAATACGGATTTGTTGGTTTTGCATTTTGACCTCAGACTCCAAGTAGCCACCCTACCAGGCGCAATACCCCCGGTAAAAGGAGGCGCAATTGTACGGATGGGCCCATAGGGTGTCAATAAATGATCAACAATAGAAAAAGGCCCCCGAAGGGGCCTTCCTCATCATCGACAAATATTACTCGACGATCTTGGCAACCACGCCAGCACCAACGGTACGACCACCTTCGCGAATCGCGAAGCGCAGGCCGTCTTCCATGGCGATCGGCTTGATCAGGGTAACAACCATTTTCACGTTGTCGCCCGGCATTACCATCTCAACGCCTTCCGGCAGTTCGCACGAACCGGTAACGTCAGTGGTACGGAAGTAGAACTGCGGACGGTAGCCCTTGAAGAACGGAGTGTGACGACCACCTTCTTCCTTGGACAGAACGTACACTTCAGCTTCGAACTTGGTGTGCGGCTTGATGGTGCCCGGCTTGGCCAGAACCTGGCCACGCTCGACGTCATCACGCTTGGTGCCACGCAGCAGCACGCCGCAGTTCTCACCCGCACGACCTTCGTCGAGCAGCTTGCGGAACATCTCGACACCGGTACAGGTGGTCTTGGTGGTGTCACGCAGACCAACGATCTCGATTTCTTCCTGGATCTTGACGATGCCGCGCTCTACACGACCGGTAACCACGGTACCGCGGCCGGAGATGGAGAACACGTCTTCGATCGGCATCAGGAACGGCTTGTCGATGGCACGAACCGGCTCAGGGATGTAGGTATCCAGAGTCTCGACCAGCTTCTTGACGGCAGTGGTGCCCATCTCGTTGTCGTCTTGACCGTTCAGAGCCATCAGCGCAGAGCCGATGATGATCGGAGTATCGTCGCCCGGGAAATCGTAGGTGCTGAGCAGATCACGCACTTCCATTTCCACCAGCTCGAGCAGCTCGGCGTCGTCAACCATGTCGGCCTTGTTCAGGAACACGACGATGTACGGAACACCTACCTGACGGGACAGCAGGATGTGCTCGCGAGTCTGCGGCATGGGGCCGTCAGCAGCCGAGCAAACCAGGATCGCGCCGTCCATCTGGGCAGCACCAGTGATCATGTTCTTCACATAGTCAGCGTGACCCGGGCAATCAACGTGCGCGTAGTGACGAATGTTGGAGTCGTACTCTACGTGAGCGGTGTTGATGGTAATACCGCGAGCCTTCTCTTCCGGGGCGCTATCGATCTTGTCGAAGTCGACACGAGCGGAACCGAATACTTCGGAGCACACGCGAGTCAGAGCAGCCGTCAGAGTGGTCTTGCCATGGTCGACGTGACCAATGGTGCCGACGTTGACGTGCGGTTTGTTACGTTCGAATTTTTCCTTAGCCACGACAGTAAACCTCTTACTTAAAGGGCTGAATCAACCTTGTTTTTTAACGAGTGTCTCGACGATATTCGCCGGAGCCTCAGCGTATTTGGAGAATTCCATGGAGTAGCTCGCGCGACCCTGAGACATGGAACGGACGTCGGTCGCATAACCGAACATCTCTCCGAGCGGAACCTCAGCACGGATAACCTTGCCGGATACCGAGTCTTCCATACCCTGGATCAGACCGCGACGACGGTTCAGGTCACCCATCACGTCGCCCATGTAGTCTTCAGGGGTCACTACTTCGACCTTCATGATCGGCTCAAGCACCTTGCCGCCGCCCTTGCTGGCCAGCTGCTTGGTAGCCATGGAAGCCGCTACCTTGAACGCCATCTCGTTGGAGTCGACGTCGTGGTAGGAACCATCGAATACGGTAGCCTTCAGGCCGATCAGCGGATAGCCGGCAACGACGCCGTTCTTCATCTGCTCTTCGATGCCTTTCTGGATCGCCGGGATATATTCCTTCGGAACCACACCACCGACCACCTCGTTGGTGAATACCAGACCTTCGGTGATATTGCCCTTCTCGTCCACATCCGGAGTGGAGAAACGAATCCAGCAATGACCGAACTGACCGCGACCACCAGACTGACGGACGAACTTACCTTCGATCTCGACGTTGTCCTTGGTGATGGTTTCGCGATAGGAAACCTGCGGCTTGCCAATATTCGCCTCGACGTTGAATTCGCGACGCATACGATCGACAAGAATGTCGAGGTGCAACTCGCCCATACCCGAGATGATGGTCTGACCGGTTTCTTCGTCGGTCTGAACACGGAACGACGGATCTTCCTGAGCCAACTTACCCAGGGCAATACCCATCTTCTCTTGGTCAGCCTTGGTTTTCGGCTCCACAGCAACCGAAATCACAGGCTCCGGGAAGTCCATACGCTCGAGAATGATCGGCTTCTCGATCGAGCACAGGGTGTCACCAGTGGTGACGTCCTTCATGCCGATCAGAGCGGCGATATCACCCGCGCGACATTCCTTGATTTCTTCACGCTGGTTGGCGTGCATCTGCACCATCCGACCCACGCGCTCTTTCTTGCCCTTGACCGAGTTGATCACCGAATCACCGGAAGACAGAACGCCCGAATAAACACGAGTGAAGGTCAGCGTACCCACGAACGGGTCGGTGGCGATCTTGAATGCCAGCGCAGAGAAGGGCTCGTCGTCGCGCGCATGACGCTCGTCGACCTGCTCTTCATTGTCCGGATTGACGCCCTGAATCGGCGGAATCTCGGTCGGCGCAGGCAGGAAGTCGATGACGGCGTCGAGAACCAGGGGCACGCCCTTGTTCTTGAAGGACGAGCCACAGACAGCCGGAACGATTTCACAGGCAATGGTGCGCTGACGCAGACCAGCCTTGATCTCGTCAACGGTGAGCTCACCGCCCTCGAGATACTTGTTCATCAGCTCTTCGTTGGCCTCGGCCGCAGCCTCGATCATGTTGGAGCGATACTCTTCAGCCAGATCCATCAGCTCTGCCGGAATCTCTTCCTCGCGGTAGCTGGTGCCCTTGTCTTCATCGTTCCAGTAGATGGCCTTCATCTTGATCAGATCGATCTGACCTTCGAAGTTCTCTTCGGAGCCGATAGCAAGCTGGACCGGCACCGGGGTGTGACCCAGTCGCTGCTTGATCTGACCAACCACGCGCAGGAAGTTGGCTCCCTGGCGGTCCATCTTGTTCACGTAGACGATACGCGGAACACCGTACTTGTTGGCCTGACGCCATACGGTCTCGGACTGCGGCTCAACGCCGGAAGTACCGCAGAATACAACCACAGCACCATCGAGAACGCGGAGCGAACGCTCCACTTCAATGGTGAAGTCAACGTGACCGGGAGTATCGATGACGTTGACGCGATAGTTGTCGTACTGACCGCGCGAGCCCTGCCAGAAGGTCGTTACAGCAGCAGAGGTAATGGTAATACCACGCTCCTGCTCCTGAACCATCCAGTCGGTAGTCGCTGCGCCGTCGTGCACTTCACCCATCTTATGGCTGAGGCCGGTGTAGAACAGAATCCGCTCCGTCGTGGTGGTCTTGCCCGCGTCGACGTGGGCACAGATACCGATGTTACGGTAGCGGTTGATAGGGGTAGTACGGGCCACAATAAGGTCCTCGTAAAAGTTGCGCTTGATTTAGAAGCGGTAGTGCGAGAAGGCCTTGTTGGCTTCAGCCATACGGTGCACGTCTTCACGCTTCTTGACTGCAGCGCCTTTACCTTCAAAAGCATCCATCAGCTCGCCAGCAAGGCGCAGCGCCATGGATTTCTCGCCACGCTTGCGCGCAGCGTCTACCAGCCAGCGCATGGCCAGGGCATTGCGACGGGAAGGACGAACTTCGACCGGAACCTGGTAGGTAGCACCGCCAACACGGCGGGATTTGACTTCGACCAGCGGAGCGATGGCATCGAGTGCTTTTTCGAAGATTTCCAGGGGATCGCTGTTCTTGCGCTCCTTCACCTTGTCCAGTGCGCCATAAACAATACGCTCGGCAACGGCTTTCTTGCCGCTCTCCATCACGTGGTTCATGAACTTGGCCAGGATCAGACTTCCGTACTTCGGATCGTCAAGGATCTCGCGCTTGGCTGCTACACGACGTCTTGGCATTGATAAGCCCTCAAACGGTCTTCAGGTTAGCTCGGAACGGTAACTTTCAAGTCACGCCCGACCTTACTCTTATCGACTCAAATAAATAGAAATACTGCTTATTTCGGGCGCTTGGCGCCGTACTTGGAACGACCCTGCTTACGGTCTTTAACGCCGGAAGTATCCAGCGAACCGCGCACAGTGTGGTAACGCACACCCGGAAGGTCTTTTACACGACCGCCACGGATCAGCACTACGCTGTGCTCTTGCAGGTTATGGCCTTCACCGCCGATGTACGAGGCGACTTCATAGCCGTTGGTCAGGCGAACGCGGCACACTTTACGCAGTGCAGAGTTCGGTTTCTTCGGCGTGGTGGTGTACACACGAGTGCACACGCCACGACGTTGCGGGCAGTTTTGCAGCGCAGGGACGTCGCTTTTCTCGACGACCCGCTTACGCGGCTGACGTACCAGCTGGTTGATAGTTGCCATCTACTAGCTCCACTGTTGTCTTTCGACACAAACGAAAAATGGCAGGGCACGAAGCCCCGCCAAATTAGGGGTACGAGAGTCTAAAGAGCTTCTCGCCCACCGTCAAGGCGGACCCCGGCTCGCCGCCGGGGTCGCGCACTTAGTTACCGCTGGAGTTCAGCGCCTCGGTCAGAGCCGCTTCGACTTCATCGGCGCTTACGCGAACCGGCTTGTCAGCATCACGCTTGCGCTTGCGCTCGCTGTGATAGGCCAAGCCAGTACCAGCCGGGATCAGGCGACCCACGACCACGTTCTCCTTCAGGCCACGCAGGTAGTCGCGCTTGCCAGTCACGGCCGCCTCGGTCAGTACGCGCGTGGTCTCCTGGAAGGAGGCGGCGGAAATGAACGACTCGGTCGACAGCGAAGCCTTGGTGATACCCAGCAGGACGCGCACGTACTTGGCGACAAACTTGTCCTCTTCGCTCAGGCGCTCGTTCTCCTCCAGCACCTGAGTCAGCTCCATCTGGTCACCCTTGATGAAGCTGGAATCGCCCGACTCGGTGATTTCAACCTTGCGCAGCATCTGACGCAGAATGGTCTCGATGTGCTTGTCGTTGATCTTCACGCCCTGCAGGCGGTACACGTCCTGGATCTCGTTGACGATGTACTTGGCCAGCGCGCTGACACCCAGCAGACGCAGAATATCGTGCGGATTGCTCGGACCGTCGGAGATCACTTCACCCTTGTTTACCTGCTCGCCTTCGAAAACGTTCAGATGGCGCCACTTCGGGATCAGCTCTTCGTACGGATCGCTACCGTCGGTCGGAGTGATGACGAGACGACGCTTGCCCTTGGTTTCCTTGCCGAAGGAAATCGTACCGCTGATTTCCGCCAGGATGGATGGCTCCTTCGGACGACGCGCCTCGAACAGGTCGGCAACGCGCGGCAGACCACCGGTAATGTCGCGGGTCTTCGAGGTTTCCTGCGGGATACGTGCGATAACGTCACCCACATTGATCTCGGCACCGTCAGCCACACCCACCAGAGCGTTAGCCGGCAGGAAGTACTGGGCCGGTACGTCGGTGCCCGGCAGCAGCAATTCCTTGCCATTGGCGTCGACCATCTTGATCGCCGGACGGATGTCCTTGCCCGATGCCGGACGGTCCTTAGGATCCATCACCTCAATGTTGGTCAGACCGGTGAGTTCATCGGTCTGGCGCTTGATGGTGATGTTCTCTTCCATGCCGACGAAGGTCACGACACCCTTCATCTCGGTGACGATCGGGTGAGTGTGCGGATCCCACTTGGCCACCACAGCACCAGCATCAACCTTGTCGCCTTCCTTCACGGAAATGACCGCACCGTACGGCAGCTTGTAGCGCTCGCGCTCACGACCGAAATCGTCCGCAACCGCCAGCTCACCGGAACGTGAAACCGCGACCAGCGCGCCATCGGCACGTTCGACGTGCTTCAGGTTGTGCAGGCGAATGGTACCGCCGTTCTTGACCATGACGTTGTCGACAGCCGACGTCCGGCTCGCCGCACCACCAATGTGGAAGGTACGCATGGTCAGCTGGGTACCCGGCTCACCGATCGACTGCGCTGCGATTACACCTACTGCTTCACCGATGTTGACCTGATGCCCACGGGCCAGATCACGGCCGTAGCACTTGGCGCAGATACCGTAGCGGGTTTCACAGGAAATCGGCGAACGCACGACCACTTCGTCGATGCTGTTCAGCTCGATGAAGTCGACCCACTGCTCATCAACCAGCGTACCGGCAGGCACGAGCACATCGTCTGTGCCAGGCTTGAGTACGTCACGCGCGATCACGCGGCCGAGGACGCGCTCACCCAGGGGCTCGACCACGTCGCCACCCTCGATGTGCGGGGTCATGAACAGACCCTGCTCGGTGCCGCAATCGACCTCGGTGACCACCAGATCCTGCGCGACGTCGACCAGACGACGGGTCAGGTAACCGGAGTTCGCGGTTTTCAGTGCGGTATCCGCCAGACCCTTACGAGCACCGTGCGTGGAGATGAAGTACTGGAGTACGTTCAGACCTTCACGGAAGTTCGCGGTGATCGGCGTTTCGATGATCGAGCCATCCGGCTTGGCCATCAGGCCGCGCATACCGGCCAGCTGGCGAATCTGCGCAGCGGAACCCCGCGCACCAGAGTCAGCCATCATGTACATCGAGTTGAACGAATCCTGCTCGGCTTCCTTACCATCGCGATCGATGACCTTCTCCTTGGAGAGGTTGGCCATCATCGCCTTGGAAACTTCGTCGTTGGCCTTGGACCAGAGGTCGATCACCTTGTTGTACTTCTCGCCCTGAGTTACCAGGCCCGACGCGTACTGGCTTTCGATCTCTTTAACTTCCTCGGTTGCCGCATCGATGATGCGTGCCTTTTCATCCGGAATAACGAAGTCATTCACGCCGATGGAAACGCCGGAGATAGTCGAGTAGGCGAAACCGGTGTACATCAGCTGGTCGGCGAAGATCACAGTGTCCTTCAGACCAACAGTGCGGTAGCACAGGTTGATCAGCTTGGAGATTGCCTTCTTCTTCATCGGCTGGTTGACGACATCGTAGGCCATGCCGTCCGGGACGATCTGGAACAGCAGCGCGCGGCCAACGGTGGTGTCGACGATGCGGGTGTTCTTGGTGATGCTGCCGTCGCGATCCTTGATCACTTCGTTGATGCGCACCTTCACCCGGGCGTGCAGCGAGGCTTCGCCAGCGCGGAATACGCGGTCGACTTCCTGCAGGTCAGCGAACACGCGACCCTCGCCCTTCGCGTTGATGGCTTCACGGGTCATGTAGTAGAGACCCAGAACCACGTCCTGCGACGGCACAATGATCGGCTCGCCGTTGGCTGGCGACAGGATGTTGTTGGTCGACATCATCAGCGCGCGCGCTTCCAGCTGGGCTTCCAGCGTCAGCGGCACGTGCACGGCCATCTGGTCACCGTCGAAGTCGGCGTTGTACGCAGCACAGACCAGCGGGTGCAGCTGAATCGCCTTGCCTTCGATGAGCACCGGCTCAAATGCCTGGATACCCAGACGGTGCAGAGTCGGCGCGCGGTTGAGCAGCACGGGATGTTCGCGAATCACTTCGGCGAGAACGTCCCAGACCTCAGGCAACTCGCGCTCGACCATCTTCTTGGCCGCCTTGATGGTGGTGGCCATGCCGCGCATTTCCAGCTTGCCGAAAATGAACGGCTTGAACAGCTCGAGGGCCATCTTCTTCGGCAGACCGCACTGGTGCAGACGCAGGGTCGGGCCCACGGTGATCACGGAACGACCGGAGTAGTCCACGCGCTTGCCGAGCAGGTTCTGACGGAAACGACCCTGCTTGCCCTTGATCATGTCGGCCAGGGACTTCAGCGGGCGCTTGTTCGAGCCGGTGATGGCACGGCCACGACGGCCGTTATCCAGCAGTGCATCGACTGCCTCTTGCAGCATGCGCTTTTCGTTGCGCACGATGATGTCCGGCGCCGACAGGTCGAGCAGGCGCTTCAGACGGTTGTTACGGTTGATCACCCGGCGATACAGATCGTTGAGATCCGAAGTCGCGAAACGACCGCCATCCAGCGGAACCAACGGACGCAGATCCGGCGGCAGTACCGGTAGCACGGTGAGGATCATCCACTCCGGCAGGTTGCCCGAGCCATAGAAGGCTTCCATCAGCTTCAGACGCTTGGAGAGCTTCTTGATCTTGGTTTCGGAGTTGGTCTGCGGAATTTCCTCGCGCAGACGACCGATTTCGTGCTCCAGGTCGATCTGGATCAGCAGCTCGCGCACGGCCTCGGCACCCATGCGGGCGTCGAAGTCGTCACCGAACTCTTCCAGCGCCTCGAAGTACTGCTCGTCATTCAGCAGCTGACCCTTTTCCAGGGTGGTCATGCCCGGATCGATAACGACGTAGCTCTCGAAATAGAGCACGCGTTCGATGTCACGCAGGGTCATGTCCAGCAGCAGGCCGATGCGGGACGGCAGCGATTTCAGGAACCAAATGTGGGCGACCGGCGAAGCCAGCTCGATGTGCGCCATGCGCTCGCGACGCACCTTGGCCAGTGCGACTTCTACACCACACTTCTCGCAGATCACGCCGCGATGCTTGAGGCGCTTGTACTTGCCGCACAGGCACTCGTAGTCCTTTACCGGACCAAAGATCTTGGCGCAGAACAGGCCGTCACGCTCTGGCTTGAACGTACGGTAGTTGATGGTTTCCGGCTTCTTTACTTCACCGAAGGACCAGGAACGGATCATCTCGGGCGAAGCCAGGGCAATCTTGATGGCATCGAACTCTTCGATTTGACCCTGGTTTTTCAACAGATTCAGCAAGTCTTTCAAGGCCTTTCCTCCTCACGGACCTGCGGCAACCGGCTAGTGCCGGATGCCGCGCAGGCGGTGCGTGGTTATTCGGTTTCCAGATCGATATCGATACCGAGCGAGCGGATTTCTTTGATCAACACGTTGAAGGATTCCGGCATGCCGGCCTCCATGCGGTGATCGCCGTCCACGATGTTCTTGTACATCTTGGTCCGCCCGTTCACGTCGTCCGACTTGACCGTGAGCATTTCCTGCAGGGTGTACGCGGCGCCATAGGCTTCCAGTGCCCAGACCTCCATCTCCCCGAAGCGCTGGCCACCGAACTGCGCCTTACCACCCAGCGGCTGCTGGGTAACCAGGCTGTAGGAACCGGTGGAACGCGCGTGCATCTTGTCGTCGACCAGGTGGTTCAGCTTGAGCATGTACATGTAGCCGACAGTGGTGGTGCGCTCGAACTTGTTACCGGTGCGCCCGTCGAACAGCTGCATCTGACCGCTTTCCGGCAGATCGGCCAATTTGAGCATGGCCTTGATCTCGCGCTCCTTGGCTCCGTCGAATACCGGGGTAGCCATCGGAACGCCTTTACGCAGGTTGTTCGCCAGGTCCAGGACTTCCTGATCGCTCAGGTCGTCCAGGCTTTCCTGACGACCGCCGATCTCGTTATAGATCTCGTGCAGGAACTTGCGCAGCTCGGCAACCTTGCGCTGCTCTTCCAGCATCAGGTTGATCTTCTCACCCAGACCCTTGGCCGCAAGGCCCAGGTGGGTTTCGAGGATCTGACCGACGTTCATACGCGACGGCACACCCAGCGGGTTGAGCACGATGTCGACCGGCGTACCGTTGGCATCATGCGGCATGTCTTCGACCGGCATGATCACCGAGACGACACCCTTGTTACCGTGACGACCGGCCATCTTGTCGCCCGGCTGGATGCGACGCTTGATCGCCAGGTAGACCTTGACGATCTTCAGTACGCCAGGCGCCAGGTCATCGCCTTGCTGCAGCTTGCGCTTCTTGTCTTCGAACTTGTCGTCAAGCAGCTGACGGCGGTCGGACAGGTAGGCCTGGGCCTTCTCCAACTGCTCGTTCAGTGCGTCTTCGGCCATGCGCAGCTTGAACCACTGCCCATGCTCCAGACCGTCGAGGATCTCGTCGGTGATTGCCGCGCCTTTCTTCAGACCAGCACCGCCCTCAGCAGTCGCGCCCACCAGAGCCGAGCGCAGACGCTCGAAAGTCGCGCCTTCGACAATGCGGAACTCTTCGTTGAGGTCCTTGCGAATCTCGTCGAGCTGCATCTTCTCGATCGCCAGCGCACGAGAGTCACGCTCGACGCCGTCACGAATGAACACCTGCACGTCGATAACGGTGCCCTTGGTGCCAGTCGGCACGCGCAGCGAGGTGTCCTTAACATCGGACGCCTTCTCACCAAAGATCACACGCAGCAGCTTTTCTTCCGGAGTCAGCTGGGTCTCACCTTTCGGGGTGACCTTGCCGACCAGGATATCGCCCGGGCCGACTTCGGCACCGACGTAGACGATGCCCGCTTCGTCCAGCTTGTTCAGCGCAGCCTCACCCACGTTGGGGATGTCCGCGGTGATTTCCTCTGGGCCAAGCTTGGTGTCACGCGACACACAGGTCAGCTCTTGGATGTGGATAGTGGTGAAACGGTCTTCCTGAACCACACGCTCCGAGAGGAGGATGGAGTCTTCGAAGTTGTAACCGTTCCAGGGCATGAACGCGACGCGCATGTTCTGCCCGAGCGCCAGCTCACCCATATCGGTGGACGGACCATCAGCCATGATGTCGCCGCGCTCCACCACGTCACCCTTGCGAACCAGCGGACGCTGGTTGATGCAGGTGTTCTGGTTGGAACGGGTGTACTTGGTCAGGTTGTAGATGTCGACACCCGCTTCGCCGGTCTCGACCTCAGCATCATGGACACGCACGACCACACGGCTGGCGTCGACCGAATCGATCACACCGCCACGACGAGCAACCACGCAGACGCCGGAGTCGCGCGCCACGTTGCGCTCCATGCCGGTACCAACGAGAGGCTTGTCCGAACGCAGGGTCGGCACGGCCTGACGCTGCATGTTCGAACCCATCAGGGCGCGGTTGGCGTCGTCGTGCTCAAGGAACGGAATCAGCGAGGCAGCGACAGAGACGACCTGTTTTGGCGACACGTCCATCAGGGTCACGTCTTCCGGCGCCTTGACGGTGAACTCATTCAGGTGACGCACGGCAACCAGTTCGTCGACCAGTTTGCGGCCGTCCAGCTTGGCGCTGGCCTGGGCGATCACGTGGTCAGCTTCCTCGATTGCCGAGAGGAAAACGATCTCATCGGTAACTTCGCCTTCCTTGACCACACGATACGGGCTTTCCAGGAAGCCGTACTGGTTGGTGCGGGCATAAGCGGCCAGCGAGTTGATCAGACCGATATTCGGACCTTCCGGCGTTTCGATCGGGCACACGCGGCCGTAGTGGGTCGGGTGTACGTCACGAACCTCGAAGCCGGCACGCTCACGGGTCAGACCACCCGGGCCAAGAGCTGAAACACGGCGCTTGTGAGTGATCTCGGAGAGCGGGTTGTTCTGGTCCATGAACTGCGAGAGCTGGCTGGAACCGAAGAACTCCTTCACCGCCGCCGCAACCGGCTTGGCGTTGATCAGATCTTGCGGCATCAGGCCTTCGCTTTCGGCCATCGACAGTCGCTCTTTGACCGCACGTTCAACACGTACCAGGCCAACACGGAACTGATTCTCGGCCATCTCGCCGACACAACGGACACGGCGGTTACCCAGGTGATCGATGTCGTCGACAATGCCTTTGCCGTTACGGATATCGACCAGCGTCTTGAGGACCGCAACGATGTCTTCGCGGCTCAGCACACCGGAACCTTCGATCTCGGTGCGACCGATACGACGGTTGAACTTCATCCGACCGACGGCAGACAGGTCGTAACGCTCCGAGGCGAAGAACAGGTTGTTGAACAGCGTCTCTGCTGCATCCTTGGTTGGCGGCTCGCCAGGACGCATCATCCGGTAGATCTCCACCAGAGCTTCGAGCTGGTTGGTGGTCGAATCGATCTTCAGCGTGTCGGAAATGAACGGACCACAATCGATGTCGTTGGTGTACAGGGTCTCGAAGCGGACAACCTGCGCCTTGACGATCTTCGCCATGACATCGACGGTCAGCTCGGTGTTGCACTCGGCAATGATTTCGCCGGTGGCCGGATGCACGATCGCCTTGGCCACGGTGCGGCCCAGTACGTAGTCCATCGGCATCTCGAGCTCTTTGATGCCGGACTTGTCGAGCTGATTGATGTGGCGAGCGGTGATGCGGCGACCTTGTTCGACGATGACCTTGCCGTTTTCGTCCTTGATATCGAAACTGGCGATTTCACCACGCAGACGCTGCGGCACCAATTCCAGCGAAAGGGTCTCGCCCTTCACATGGAAGACATTGGTGTCGTAGAAGGCATCCAGGATCTCTTCGGTGCTGTAATTCAGCGCGCGCAGAAGCACCGATGCCGGCAGCTTGCGACGACGGTCGATACGAACGAAGACGGCGTCCTTCGGATCGAACTCGAAGTCCAGCCAGGAGCCACGGTAAGGAATGATGCGCGCCGAGTACAGCAGCTTGCCGGAGCTGTGAGTCTTGCCGCGGTCGTGGTCGAAGAATACGCCTGGCGAGCGGTGCAGCTGGGAAACGATGACGCGCTCGGTACCGTTGATGATAAAGGTACCGTTCTCGGTCATCAGGGGGATCTCCCCCATGTAAACTTCCTGTTCCTTGATGTCCTTGATGGCCTTGTTCGACGATTCTTTGTCGAAAATGATCAGGCGCACTTTTACCCGCAGCGGGACAGCAAATGTCACGCCGCGCAGGACACATTCCTTGACATCGAAAGCCGGCTCACCAAGGCGATAGCCGACGTATTCCAGCGCTGCATTGCCGGAATAGCTAATGATCGGGAAAACGGATTTGAAGGCTGCATGCAAGCCAATGTCGCGGAACTGATCTTTGGTCGCTCCCGCCTGCAGGAATTCGCGATACGAATCCAGCTGGATGGCCAAAAGATACGGCACGTCCATCACGTGCGGTAACTTGCTAAAGTCCTTGCGGATACGTTTTTTCTCAGTGTATGAGTAAGCCATCAGCGTTCCCCAGCTTGGTCACCTGCTTGTTGGCTTCTCCCGACGGGAGCAGCCAGAAAATCTTGCGAATCCCTTGATTCGCACCACCCTGAGGTGGCTTTCCGAGGAACAGCCAGCGTGGCTGGCTTTCCATAACGGAAAAAGGCCGGTGGCAAGAGCCACCAGCCATCAGCCTTTCGCGAGTCGCTCGGGCTGTAGACGCAAGGTCGTCGCTTACTTGAGCTCGACTTTGGCGCCTGCTTCTTCCAGAACCTTCTTGGCAGCTTCGGCTTCTTCCTTCGAAACGCCTTCCTTGACCACGCCCGGGGCGCCGTCAACGACAGCCTTGGCTTCTTTCAGGCCCAGACCGGTCAGCTCGCGAACTGCCTTGATCACGTTGACCTTCTTCTCGCCAGCTTCGGCCAGAACGATGGTGAACTCGGTTTGCTCTTCGACAGCAGCGGCAGCCGGGCCGGCAGCGGCTACGGTAGCAGCAGCAGCGGTAACGCCGAACTTCTCTTCCATTGCCTTGATCAGTTCAACAACCTGCATCACGGACATTTCGGAAACGGCGTTGATGATGTCTTCGTTGGTCAGAGCCATGACTCTAGTTCCTGTATTTAGGTGACGGCCTGCGGCCATCTAATTCAAAAAGTGATTGCGAAAGTAGCCGCCCGCTTAAGCAGCAGCAGCTTCTTTCTGGTCGCGAACGGCCGCCAATGTACGAGCCAGCTTGCTGGTAGCGCCTTGGATAACGCTCATCAGCTGAGAAATGGCTTCGTCGTAGGTCGGCAGAGTTGCCAGCACGTCGATCTGATTGGCTGCGAGGAACTGACCCTCGAACGCAGCGGCCTTGATCTCGAACTTGTCCTGACCCTTGGAGAACTCCTTGAAGATACGAGCAGCAGCGCCCGGATGTTCATTGGAGAATGCAATCAGGGTCGGGCCTTTGAACACGTCGTTGAGCACTTCGAACTGAGTGCCATCAACAGCGCGGCGCAGCAGGGTATTACGTACAACGCGCACGTAAACGCCAGCTTCGCGGGCCTCTTTACGGAGTCCGGTCATGGCCCCCACGGTCACGCCACGGGCATCAGCCACGACAGCGGACAGGGCAGCTTTGGCAGCCTCGTTGACTTCAGCGACGATGGCCTTCTTGTCTTCGAGTTTGATTGCCACGGGTTACACTCCTGGATGTTACCGGTTCATCCGGTCGAAACCGGACGGGATTTGGTGTCTGATTCGGTACGAATCGGGAGCACCTCTGCGTAGGCTTTTGGTTTAAGGCTTGCGCCGCCTACGGTCTTGGATAGCCCCCGCCAGGCAGGGACCCCAATCTTTCAAACGCCCCGCGAGCGGGGCGTTGCTGTCTTACGCTTCCAGGGAAGCCTGATCAATGACCAGCCCCGGACCCATAGTGGTGCTCAGGGTCACGCGCTTGACGTAAATACCTTTTGAAGTGGAAGGCTTCAGACGCTTCAGATCCGAGAGCAACGCTTCAACGTTCTGCTTCAGCTGACCAGCTTCGAAACCAACCTTGCCCACAGAGGTGTGGATGATGCCGTTCTTGTCAGTACGGAAACGTACTTGACCGGCCTTGGCGTTCTTGACCGCAGTAGCAACGTCCGGAGTCACGGTACCGACCTTCGGGTTCGGCATCAGGCCGCGCGGACCGAGAATCTGACCCAACTGACCGACCACGCGCATGGCATCCGGGGACGCGATCACTACGTCGTAATTCAGATCGCCGCCTTTCATTTCAGCAGCCAGCTCGTCCATGCCAACACGATCAGCACCAGCGGCCAGAGCAGCTTCGGCGCCTGGACCTTGGGTGAACACGGCAACGCGAACAGTCTTGCCAGTACCGTTCGGCAGAACGGTGGCACCGCGAACAACCTGGTCTGATTTGCGCGGATCCACACCAAGGTTGATCGCGATATCGAACGACTCGGTGAACTTGACTGCAGAGACTTCCGCCAGCAATTTGGCAGCGTCTTCGAAAGCATACTGCTTGCCGGTCTCGATCTTCTCGGCGATAGCCTTCTGGCGCTTGGTCAACTTAGCCATTACACACCCTCCACATTCAGGCCCATGCTGCGAGCCGAACCTGCGATGGTTCGTACGGCAGCTTCCATTTCGGCAGCAGTCAGATCAGCCTGCTTGGTTTTGGCGATCTCTTCCAACTGTGCACGAGTAACGGTGCCGACCTTCTGGGTGTTGGGACGAGCGGAGCCGCTGGTGATTCCAGCAGCCTTCTTAAGCAGGACCGCAGCCGGAGTACTCTTGGTTTCAAAAGTGAAGCTGCGATCACTGTAAACGGTAATGATCACGGGAGTCGGCAGACCTGGCTCCTGGCCCTGGGTCCGAGCATTGAATGCCTTGCAGAATTCCATGATGTTCACGCCATGCTGACCCAGAGCAGGACCAACGGGCGGCGACGGGTTAGCCTGACCGGCCTTTACCTGAAGCTTGATGTAAGCTTGAATCTTCTTAGCCATAGTTACTCCGTTACGGGTTATAACGCCTTGCGGCTCCCCATTGCTGATTTATCCCGATGACGACAAAACCCCGCAGCCTTTAGCTGCGGGGTCGGGATGCTTCGTCCAGTTAAACCTTTTCGACCTGACTGAACTCCAACTCTACCGGCGTAGAGCGGCCGAAGATCAGGACCGCGACCTGGATCCGACTCTTCTCGTAATTGACCTCTTCAACCACACCATTGAAGTCTGCGAACGGACCATCCGCCACACGCACCACCTCACCCGGCTCGAAGAGCGTCTTAGGCTTCGGCTTATCACTTCCGTCAGCAACACGACGCAGGATAGCTTCTGCTTCTTTATCGGTAATGGGCGCCGGCTTGTCCGCCGTACCACCAATGAAGCCCATTACACGAGGCGTATCCTTGACGAGGTGCCAAGTGCCCTCGTTCATTTCCATCTGGACGAGAACGTAGCCAGGAAAGAACTTGCGCTCACTCTTGCGCTTCTGCCCATTACGCATCTCGACCACTTCTTCGGTCGGAACAAGAATCTCACCGAACTCATCTTCCATGCCGGCAAGCTTGACGCGCTCAACCAGGGAGCGCATGACGTGCTTCTCGTAACCCGAGTAAGCATGCACAACATACCAACGCTTAGCCACGAGACACCCTTAACCAACAACCATGGAAACCAACCAGCCGAGGAGGGAATCAAGCCCCCACAACAGCAGCGCCATCACAAGCACCACAACGACAACGATCAACGTAGTCTGGGTAGTCTCCTGACGGGTCGGCCAAACGACCTTGCGAATCTCGCCGCGCGCCTCTTTCAGCAACACCGCGAAAGATCGACCCTTGGAAGTCTGCAACGCAACAAACGCAGCGACCACACCAATTGCCAGAACCGCAAGGACACGATAAAGAATCGGCTCAGCGGAGTAGTATTGATTACCGACAACGGCAACCACCACCAAAGCAGCCACAACAAGCCACTTCACCAGATCGAAGCGCGCGTCATTGGCTTCAGCTTTGATATTCATCTGCTAGAACCTTGTAAAGACTGCCAATTTCGTTATTGAAAATGGCAGGCCAGGAGGGAATCGAACCCCCAACCTGCGGTTTTGGAGACCGCCGCTCTGCCAATTGAGCTACTGGCCTAGAAAGAGTCAGGCCGACTATTATGCCGACCTGCTTCAAACAGATCAATCGTTATTCGACGATCTTGGCAACCACGCCAGCACCAACGGTACGACCACCTTCGCGAATCGCGAAGCGCAGGCCGTCTTCCATGGCGATCGGCTTGATCAGGGTAACAACCATTTTCACGTTGTCGCCCGGCATTACCATCTCAACGCCTTCCGGCAGTTCGCACGAACCGGTAACGTCAGTGGTACGGAAGTAGAACTGCGGACGGTAGCCCTTGAAGAACGGAGTGTGACGACCACCTTCTTCCTTGGACAGAACGTACACTTCAGCTTCGAACTTGGTGTGCGGCTTGATGGTGCCCGGCTTGGCCAGAACCTGGCCACGCTCGACGTCATCACGCTTGGTGCCACGCAGCAGCACGCCGCAGTTCTCACCCGCACGACCTTCGTCGAGCAGCTTGCGGAACATCTCGACACCGGTACAGGTGGTCTTGGTGGTGTCACGCAGACCAACGATCTCGATTTCTTCCTGGATCTTGACGATGCCGCGCTCTACACGACCGGTAACCACGGTACCGCGGCCGGAGATGGAGAACACGTCTTCGATCGGCATCAGGAACGGCTTGTCGATGGCACGAACCGGCTCAGGGATGTAGGTATCCAGAGTCTCGACCAGCTTCTTGACGGCAGTGGTGCCCATCTCGTTGTCGTCTTGACCGTTCAGAGCCATCAGCGCAGAGCCGATGATGATCGGAGTATCGTCGCCCGGGAAATCGTAGGTGCTGAGCAGATCACGCACTTCCATTTCCACCAGCTCGAGCAGCTCGGCGTCGTCAACCATGTCGGCCTTGTTCAGGAACACGACGATGTACGGAACACCTACCTGACGGGACAGCAGGATGTGCTCGCGAGTCTGCGGCATGGGGCCGTCAGCAGCCGAGCAAACCAGGATCGCGCCGTCCATCTGGGCAGCACCAGTGATCATGTTCTTCACATAGTCAGCGTGACCCGGGCAATCAACGTGCGCGTAGTGACGAATGTTGGAGTCGTACTCTACGTGAGCGGTGTTGATGGTAATACCGCGAGCCTTCTCTTCCGGGGCGCTATCGATCTTGTCGAAGTCGACACGAGCGGAACCGAATACTTCGGAGCACACGCGAGTCAGAGCAGCCGTCAGAGTGGTCTTGCCATGGTCGACGTGACCAATGGTGCCGACGTTGACGTGCGGTTTGTTACGTTCGAACTTTTCTTTAGCCATCGAGACCGTCTCCCATCGTTGAATTGAGCTAGTCACGCCACCATTAAAACAAAGGCAGATATTTACATATCTGCCTTTGGGGTTTGGAGCTCATGAGCGGATTTGAACCGCTGACCTCACCCTTACCAAGGGTGTGCTCTACCAACTGAGCTACATGAGCGAAGCATATTTCGTAACCATCGAAGCTGGAGCGGGTAGCGGGAATCGAACCCGCATCATCAGCTTGGAAGGCTGAGGTTCTACCACTAAACTATACCCGCGAACGCCGAAGCTTACGCTTGAATCTGGTGGAGGGGGAAGGATTCGAACCTTCGAAGTCTATGACGTCAGATTTACAGTCTGATCCCTTTGGCCGCTCGGGAACCCCTCCAAAGTGAGGCGGCATTTTCATCACTTGCCACCCTACTGTCAAGCTTTTTCTCATATAAATCTTGAGCTTAGCTACATTGACAGCCGCTTCGCCGAGTAACCAAACAACCCCCACGGCGAAGCGGGCGCCATTCTATGCAAACTATTCGGAAGATGCAACGCCTGCGCAGGGCATTTGGCGATGCTGCAATGCCGGCATATCTTTCTTGAGGGCCTCCAAGATTTCACCATCCAGTTGATGCCGACTAGCAGCGGCAATCCGCACCCAATATTTGCTGTGCATCCTCGGCAACTCTCTGACCAAGGCTGAGTAATCCACCTCGCGCAAGCGTGCCACGACTCCTTCTGCCGAGTCTTTCCGAGAGAAGATTCCCAGGGAAATGCCGTTAGCGAGATCTCCCACAGTGATGATGTAGCTATCTATGTTGCGGCTTTGCAATTCGCGCAACTGTCGCAGCGACGCCTGCCTGGAAGCTAAAGGCGGCAGGTATACCCAATAATCCACACCGACAGCCACGTCTAGGCGCTGCATGTCGGACTGAATGTCCAGACTCAACAGTCGCTGCTCCAGGGACTGCGCTTGTAGCTCCTCATCGAAGCCACCAAGAAACAGACAGGCGTCACCAACCGGCTCAACAGGCGTTAACTGTGACTGCCTTCTCTCTGGGCTAGCAGACTCACTAAGGAGCGTGATGTTTTGCTGCGGGCGGCTATACGTGGCAAGCGGGCCGATCTCTTTGACTCGCACCGGTGCTTGGTATTGTTGTTGCCCCCAAAAGAAAACGTTCAACAGCACTAACAGTAAGAATAACCAACGCATGCAGACTCGACCTTAACTAATGCCGCTAGGGGCAAGCGACCGCCAATCCCCGGAATACCAAGTCTGGCACGTATTGGATTCGCGCAATATCGTCGATCAACGCTGCATCCCCGCCCGTGGAGTAAATAGAAAAGTCGGCCCCTAGATAGGTGCTGGCTTGCTGAATCTGGGAGCTAACAAAACTACGCAACATCAAGTAGCAACCCCGTTCTACCGCCTCAACCGTGCTGCGCCCGGGGGCATATGCGCATCGCGCCGCTGTAGCCTCCTCCATCTCGTAATTGATACGCCGCGTATGGCTATGCAACTGCTGCCGAAGCAATGAAGCGCCCGGGCAGATATACCCCCCCAGATGCATGCCATGGCCATCGACGAAATCAACGGTAATCGCTGTTCCAAGATCAAGCACGAGCATGGCACCCGGCTTCATTTGAAAGGCGCCAACAATAGCCAGCCAACGATCCAGGCCGAGACGCGAATAATCTACATACCCATTTACCACGCCGCCAAGCCGGGCCGAAGGGGCCGCCTGCTGCACATCAATTTGTAAGGTACCGGAAAGACGAGAACACAAATCCGCTGTCTCGGCATCACTCCTCACGCTGACCAGCCGCGCGCGGGCGATATTGGAGACAGCGGAGCCAGCAAGTACATCTAGCAACTCCGCCACCGATGCTGATGCGCCTTGCGCTGCAACGTCGCCGGAGCCAGCTTGCAAAACGCGCCACTTGATCAAGCTGTTACCGCAGTCCAGCTCAAGAATCATCGGTCCAGCCTCAAGCTAAGCTCCCCACCATTGAATACGCGCTCGCTCCCTTCGATCATAAGCTTCAGGCCGCCCTGCTGATCGACCCCCACGACCACACCCGAATAGTCATGGGCTCCGGTACTGAGCGTACATTTTTGTCCCTGCCAGATATGACTGGCTTCCCATTCGTCCTTCAGCGCCGAGAACCCCATGCTGGCATGCCGTTCTAGATAGCGCTTCAGCGCCTCAGCCAACGTAACCACCAGAGCGTTCCGATCAACCATACCGATATGCTCTTTCATTGACGTCCAACGCTGGTCTATCCCCTCGGCACTGCTCATATTCACGTTGATACCGATACCGACCACTACATGGCATACGTCCGCCGGATCACCAGTCAGCTCCAGCAGGATCCCGGCAATTTTTCGGCCGTCTGCGTATACGTCGTTTGGCCATTTCAAACCTACCTGCGTAACCCCTGCGAGACGCAATGCATGCATGACCGCCAAGCCAACCGCCAGACTCATGCCGGAAAGCTGCCGCGCCCCTCCGTGAACCTTGAACGCCAAACTGCAGTATAAATTTTGCCCAAAGGGACTAACCCAGAGGCGTCCCCGCCTTCCCCTTCCCGCGGTCTGGGTCTCAGCCATTACTAGGAAGGGCGTGCGCTCCAGCGGCAATAGGCGCAAAGCCTCGGCATTGGTGGAGTCTATGGCGTCGTAAAGATGCAAAGTCCAACCGAACCGCACCAGCTGTGACGCAAGCTCTTCGCCGTTCAGCAGGGATAGCGGCTCGGCTAGGCGGTAGCCGCGACCTGGAACCTTGTAGAGCGAAAGGGACGTTTCCTCCTGCAGACGCTGCACATGCTTCCATACAGCGCTACGGCTTACGCCCATGGCATCACCCAGCTCCTGACCAGAATGAAAGCGACCATCTTGGAGTAACTTCAACAGCCTATTCATGCCACCCCCATAACGAGGCCCGAATAATAGCGGCACCAACTCCAAGTGCCTACAGTGATTTCCAGAGCCCAAAAGCAAACCCCCGACCCGCTTTCGCGGATCGGGGGTTTGGGAAAGGAGCTTGACGATGACCTACTCTCACATGGGGAAACCCCACACTACCATCGGCGATGCGTCGTTTCACT